>JAHEFI010000035.1 GCA_024640255.1 Bacteroidota bacterium
GTATGGCTTCCTTTAGGTAGTTTGAAAACAATCAAAACAAGTTCTATTAAAAATTGGGCCATACCATTATATGTTTTAGTGGCTTTGACTTTAATTATTCCTTCTATTTATATTGCTAAACTGACTTATGATTCATTGAAAGTGCAAAAATATGTGATGGGTGAGATTGACGCTGATCCAAAAATGGCACTGGATGAAGTAAAAGAGGGTTTACCTTCTATTCCGAATTTATCTACCTCTACGCTTCCTATTCCTGCTTTAATTGCTAGGTATGAATTTAGAGATAAACATTATGATGAAGCGCTTAGGTTATTAAGAGAGAGTGACGGAGTGAATCCTAATCTACATTATAACGATTTTATCAGAACGGCTGTTTTTGCATCACTTCAGAAATATGATAGTGTTGCTTATTATGCTAAGAAAGCTTTTTATAATTGGCCAAGAGCTACAAGTTATTATAAGAACGTCATTTTTGCTGCAGCAAAACAAAAAGATACGGTAGAAATACAGAAAGCATTTAATTTATATAATAAATACAGACCAAGTGGGGAAGCTTGGAATCAGTATTTACTTGGAATGTATGAAGTAAAAAATGGTACGGATCCAAATTTAAATAGTTTATTGGATAGCGCTATTAGAACCTATCCTGCAGATTCAGTATTGTTTAAAAATGTCATTAATATCTTTTCAAGGTCTGGAACCTTAGCACTAAAAAATAATATCATTGTAGATTATGCAGCACAGGGTGCACAAGCTTTTGTGAAAGGCAATTATACTAAGGCTGCAGGACTTTATTTAAAAGCCATTGCATCAGACCCAACCAATTATACCCACTATGAAAATGCGGGTATTTGTTATTACACTGCGAAGGAATATAAAAATGCCATTGTGTATTTTCAGAAAGCAGCTAAACTACCCTCTGCCAATACCGGAAAGTCTGAATTCTTTATGGCAATGAGTTATATTGCTATGAATGATAAATCAAATGCTTGTAGCGCATTGAATGCGGCAAAATCAAAAAATTATCCTGGAGTGGATACTTATATTGCTCAAAACTGTAAATAGTTTTTATGAAATTGAAAATCAAATTAGGGATACTTATAGTACTATTGGTATCTAGCTTTAATGGGGTTATTGGACAAGATAAAATGCCCTTTTTATTACAACAGTATCAAGCCGATAAAGGTTCTTTAGAAAGGTTTTATGTGATTGACGCATCTCCTGAAAGAAGAAACCGTTTTATTGAATTCAATAAGGAGTATTTAAATAAATTAACTACCTATTCTTTCAATACTTTGTCTCAATCAGATAAAGTAGATTACTTATTATTCAAAAGTCAGTTGAATGCTTATTTAACAGATTTGAATGAAGAGGAAGCCAATTACCAAAAAACAAAGAACTGGTTAGATTTTGCTGCAATTATATACGCTCAAGAAAAAGCTAGAAGAAGAGGGGCTAGTATTGACGGAGAAAAGACTGCTTTATCATGGAATCGCTTGAATAAAGAGCTGTCAGTTAAAATGATGGAACTTGAAAAAGCGCCATTATTAGCTAAGCCAATGGCCATGCATATTAATAAAACTATTAAAGGCTATAAAAAAGCTTTAAAGTCAATCAATGATTTTTATAATGGATATGATCCCATGTATAGTTGGTGGACTGCTCAATCTTTAAAAAAATTAGATAGTGCATTTGATCAATATCAGCAATTAGCTATTAAAAGAACGGATGCAGCTACTTCTCAAAAATTAGATAAATCTGGCATTGTAGGAAATCCAATTGGAGCGGATGCTATTGAAAATTCTTTGCACAATGCTTTTATACCCTATAATGCACAAGAATTAATTAAAATAGCAGAGAAAGAATTTGCTTGGTGCGATGCGGAAATGTTAAAAGCTTCCAGAGAATTAGGTTTTGGAGATAATTGGAAAGCTGCATTGGAGAAAGTTAAGAATACTTATGTGCCTGTGGGCAAACAGCCCGAAATGATTATGGACTTGTATAATCAGTCAATTGATTTTATCAAGAAAAATGATATGATCACAATTCCACCTTTGGCTGAAGAAACTTGGAGAATGATTATGATGACTCCCAAGCAACAATTAGTAAGTCCATTCTTTTTGGGTGGGGAGACTTTAATGATCTCTTATCCTACAGATGATATGGATGATGATGCTAAATTGATGAGTATGAGAGGGAATAATCCTCATTTTTCAAGATCTACGGTGCACCATGAATTAATTGCTGGTCATCATTTGGAAGGTTTTATGAATGACCGTTATAAGAGTTATAGAAATTTCGAAACACCCTTTTGGACAGAAGGTTGGTCTTTGTATTGGGAATTTGAATTATGGGATAAAGGTTTTCCAAGAAATGCAGAAGACAGAATTGGTATGTTGTTCTGGAGAATGCATAGATGTGCTAGAATTATTTTCTCTTTAAATTATCATTTAGAGAAATGGTCCCCACAGGAATGTATCGATTTCTTAGTAGATAGAGTAGGACATGAAAGAGCTAATGCAGAAGGGGAAGTAAGAAGATCCTTTACGGGCGGCTATGGCCCATTATATCAACTAGCATATATGATTGGTGCTTTACAAATTAGAGCCCTTAAAGAAGAAGTAGTAGGTTCAGGTAAAATGACTTTAAAACAATTCAATGATGCAGTGATGAAAGAAAACAATATGCCCTTTGAAATGCTTAGAGCCTTGTTATTAAAAACACCATTGACTGAAAATTATAAAAGCCAGTGGAGATTTTATAAGTACTAGTTTATTTTACTCTTGTCCAAACATCGGTTCTGCCAATCAAACTAATACCTATAAATCCTCTAACATTAATCGTGTTTTTGTCTTTTAGGCTAATGGTACATTTGTATTCTTTACCATTTTTAGGATCATAGATATGTCCATCTTGCCAATGATCATTTTCTTCATCATATTTAAAGCCCCATAAATTCACTAAGCCAAGTAATGGTCTTGAATGCAGGTTTTGGTCTGGATGCTTTGTATCTGTCTTAGGTTTCTTGGTTTGAGGATCAATTGGTTCACTCATCCATACAATTTTTCCTTGGAAAGTATTACCATTCTTATAAATTTCAACATGTGCATTCCCGGTGCCAGTTTTCCAAATCCCCATTATTTGGTCTGATGCTTTTTGAGATTTTGCTACATGGACACTAATAAGTGCAAGAAATGCAATGATAATTTTTTTCATACCCGATTATTTAGGATATGAATTTAATACATCTTTAGTAGAATCGATTAAAATTTAATAGCAATACTTAAGCCAGTGGTTGCGGGGTCTCCCAAATGCACTGCTCCAAAATCATAAGCGTAAGAGATATACTTTTGACCGGTTAAATTCCTAGACCATAATTTGAAGCTAATATCGCCCATTTGAATACCCGCGCTTGCATTTACTATACTATAAGGGCTTTGTTTAATGGTATTGGCTAAGTCAAAATAAGTGGTGCCAGTATATTTCCATTCGGTTCTGATAAATCCTTTTAAATGGCTATTCAATGCTTGGTCATATTGCAAGGCCAAGATAGACACCATATCTGGGGTAAAAATTTGTTTATTCCCTTTTAAATTATTGGAAGCGCCATTTTGAGAAAGTTCTAATGCATCAAAATTGGCATTGGTGATTCCAGCATTATAATCAATACTCAAATGTTGATTTGCTTTAGCAGTAAATTCAAGCTCTACTCCTTTACTATGAAGTTTACCTTTATTCTGGGTGATGGTAATAGCATCTGGTAAAATTAGGGTAGGCACTTGTGCATCTACTAATTGAGTGTAGAAAATTGTAATATTTAATCTAGCATGGTTATTGAATAAATTATTTTTCAAACCTAATTCAAAATTGTTGCTGTATTCTGGTTTGTATCTAATTAATGGTGGCTGTGAAGGATCGGAACTTAAAGGAGATAATCCTCCTGCTCTAAAGCCTTTGCTATAATTAAAATACCCCATTTGATTATTATTAAAACTATAATCAATTCCTACTTTAGGGGAGATGGCACCAAAATCTGTTTTTTTATTGAGTAAAGCTTGTGTTTCATAAATAGCTTTATTGCCATCCATATTAAATGCTCCTGAAACAGATTGATCAACTTGTTCAAAGTCGTTTCTAATTCCTAGGGTTGCATTTAATTTATCAGTGAAAGCATAACTAGCTTGTCCATATATCGCAATGCCTTTTCTTTTTGTATTAGTACTATTGATTAAAGTAAAATTACCATTCTCAATACCTATTAAATAAGCATCGGCTCCAAAATGCGTTCCTTGTTTTGTTGGAGCATTTTGTGCAAATAAATAGGCGCCAGTAGTCCACTTAAAAGGGCTATTATTGTTGTTTGAATTGATTTTAAAATCTTGAGTCCATGCGCTTATTTGGTTAAAATCTTTTCCATAATTATTGATCACTGTAATGGCGTCTATAGGAGCAAAGTCTCCATCAATAGGATCGGTATAGAATCTATAATTTTTTTGATAAGCAGTTTGTGCACTAAACTGAAATTGTTTGCCAGTATATACAATGGATAATGAACTATTGATTGTTTTATCCTTCATAATGGTTGTTGCATTCTGATTTAATACATATGGATTGTTTATAGCTTCTTCGGCTCCAAATACCAAAGGGAAGGCACCTTTATTTTCTTGGTTTCTATGTTTGGTATTCAATGTAATGGTCCATTGACTATTGACAATATATTTTAAATAGAAATTTTCCGAGAAGCCTCGTTGACGATCATAAGGCAATTGATTGAATTCATTTTTATAAAATCCTTCTCTTGCATCAAATAAACCACTGGCGCCAAAGAATAATTTATTTTTTATAATGGCAGTTTTGAAATTTACATTGATTCTTTTTTGGCCATAATTTCCCCAGTTTAATTCTGCAAAGCCATTCGTAATATTTGAAGGTTGTTTGGTAATAATATTAATTACACCTCCCATCGCATTTCTTCCATATAAACTTCCTTGAGGGCCTCTCAATATCTCAATTCTTTCAATATCGTATAAGTTGGGAATATAGGTATCCAAATTCAATTGATTAACGCCATCAATATACACAGCAGTTGATGGATCGTATGAAGTAGTGGCAATTCCTCTAATGGCAGTTACATCTCTTCCATCTCCTGGGTCTGCACTATAAACATTTGGGATAAGTCCACTAATGTCTTTCGTATTCCAAATTCTGTAGGCGTTTATTTGTTGACTATTGAATGAACTAACTGCTAAGGGGACTTTTTGTAATAGTTCATTTTTCTTCTGCGCTGTCACTACAACTGTGTCTAATTGCGCGAACAAAGAATTGCTGAATAAACTGATTTGAACAAGTAGAATAGTCTTTAATAATGCCTTATTTTTCATTTATTGTGTCTTAGTGACGCGAAGATAGCTTGAATTTTTACGCATTTCATCATATTTTTCTTATTGAATATACTTTTTTAAGTATTTTCATTTCATCAAATATATAATGATTGCAATATGAAAAACATTTTTAAGGGAATTGCCGCTTTACTATTTTTAAACTTGGCTGCTTGTAATTTTCAAAAAAAGGATAATCAAAAGCCTGATGAAAATAGATTTACTCCAGTTGTGTTAACAGCTGAAGGGGATTTCGACGAACCAATGAGTTTTGAAGTAATGAAAGATGGTAAGGTGTATGTCAGTGAAAGAAAAGGTAATTTAAAAGTGTTTGATCCCATTACCAAAATGGTAAGTATTGTTGGGACTATTCCTGTGAATACAAAATATACCAGTGCAGAAGGAGTGGTAAGTGAAGCTGAAGAAGGTTTTATGGGTTTTACGGTAGATCCTAATTTTGAAAAAAATCACTTTGCTTATTTATATTATGCACATCCAACAATAGCTAAGCATATTTTAACTAGATGGGAATTAGTGAATGATAAACTAGTAGCTGGATCTGAAAAAGTATTATTAGAAATTCCAACTCAAAGAGAAGTTTGTTGTCATACAGGTGGTGGAATGACATGGGATGCAAAAGGTAACCTGTACTTAACAGTGGGTAATAATACGGGTAATGTGGCTGATAAATCACAAACTGATGAAAGACCAGGTAGAAGTAGTTGGGATGATCAACGTGGTTCTGGCAATACTAATGATTTAAGAGGAAAAATATTACGTATCCATCCCGAAGCTGATGGTACTTATACTATTCCAGAGGGTAATTTATTTGCAAAAGGAACGGCTAAAACTAGACCAGAAATTTACACAATGGGTCATAGAAATGCATGGAGACCTTCGGTAGATTCTAAAACAGGATTTTTATATTGGGGAGAAGTGGGACCGGATGCTGGTGAAGACACAAAGTCTACTAAAAGAGGAATGGATGAATTAAATCAAGCAAAGAAGCCAGGCTTTTTTGGGTGGCCTTATTTTATAGGAGAGAACAGAGGGTATCCATATTATGATTATGCAACTAATACATTGCATGAAGAAAACAATCCTCAAAAACCAATGAACAAATCAGTTAACAATACTGGATTAACAGAATTGCCTCCAGCACAACCTGCCTTTATTTCTTATCCATATGGAGTGTCAGATAAATTTCCTGAAGTTGGAACCGGATCAAGATGTGCAGTTGGCGGACCAGTGTATAGACAGGATGATTTTAAAAATGCTAAAAGACCTTTCCCTGCATATTATGAAGGAAAATGGTTGGCTGCAGATTTGTCAAGAGGTTGGATTATGAGTATCTCCATGGATGAAAAAGGAGATTATAAATCTATGGAGCGTTTTTTACCTTCTTATATACCTATTGAACCGATTGATATAAAATTTGGACCAGATGGCGATTTGTATGTGTTGGAATATGGAAGTAACTGGTTTAGAAAAAGTGATAATGCTAAATTGGTAAGAATTGAATACAATAGTGGTAATAGAACTCCAGTAGTGAAAGCAAAAGCAAGTGCTAATGGTGGTGCGATTCCATTTAAATTAAATTTATCATCAGCGGGTACTGTTGATTATGATGGAGATGAATTAAAATACGAGTGGGTGGTTAGTCCTGAAAAAGGTGGTAAAGCACAAACTTTCAAAGAAGCCAATCCAAGTCTTACTTTAACACAAGCAGGTACTTATAAAGCTACTTTAACGGTTACTGATCCTAAAGGAGAAAAAAATAGCCAAACCATTCAAATTATTGCTGGTAATGAACCTCCAGGAGTGAGTTTAAATATAACAGGTAATCAAACATTCTTCTTCCCAGGAAAAGCTATTAATTATGCTGTGGAAGTGAATGACAAAGAAGATGGAAAAGCCCCTTCAGATCAAGTAGCAGTGAGTATTGATTATGCAACAGAAGGATTAGATTATGCAGAAGTAACGCAACAACAAAGAAGTGTGGATGCAAGTACAAAGTATGCAGTGGCTCAATATATCATCAACAAGAGTGATTGTAATAACTGCCATCATTTGGATACAAAATCTATTGGACCAATGTTTGTGGATATTGCAGATAAGTATAAAGCAAAACAAGCATGGGCAATGGATAGCTTGGCTAGAAAAATTCGTGCAGGTGGAGGTGGAGTATGGGGTGAAGTGATGATGCCAGCACATCCAGGTATTTCTTTAACTGATGCTAAAACTATTTTAAACTATATCTTAAATAGCAGAGACAAAACAATTAGCACACTTCCATTAACTGGTTCTTATGTTCAACAAATTCCAAAAGGAGATAATGGCAAGGGAACTGTTATTGTAAGAGCTGCTTACACAGATAAAGGTGCTACAGGTGCTGATAAATTAACTACAGAGAAAGTAGTGATATTACAAAGCCCGCATTTGGCTCCTAATAAAGCAGATGTGTTAAATAAAACAGAGATCAAAAAAGAATTAATGATGTCTGTGGCCATTAAAGCTGAGCCTAAAAACAATGGGCATATGGGTTATAAGCATATAGATTTAACAGGAATCAAGCAAATTGGATTTAATGTGAGTGCTAACCCAAGAGAGGGATTCACTGGTGGTTTGATTGAAATTAGAACTGGATCTGCTAATGGAACATTAATTGGACAAGCAACAGTAGAAGCAGTGGATCCAATGGCTGCCATGATGAGTGCGGCGCAAGCTATGCAAGACAAAGGTGGTAAGACTGCACCAAAGAAGCCACAAAAGAGAATGACTTTTGATGATTATATCGCTATGATGAATAGACCTGGCGTAATGGTTACAATTAAAGAAACAGCAGGAGTACAAGATTTATATTTTGTATTTAAAAATCCAAAAGCAAAACCTTTGGAACCCATTGTATCTTTAAAAGATATTCAGTTTAACCAATAGGGTTTATGGATTAGCTATTAAAAAAGGCTGTAAGAAATTACAGCCTTTTTTATTGGTAAGATTTATATACTCTTCAAATAAACCTTCATATTCTCTTCATTAATAAAATAATTAAAATATCTACGATCTTCTATAGACCTCACTCTTTCTATAAATACCGTATCCATATTAAAATTTACATTGAATTTATGGTTGATTCTTATGATCGCCTCCGTTCTTATTTTCTTTTGAATCTCAATAGATTTATTTTTTACACCTAGTAGAATATTTAATTCGTATACAGTGAAGGGTTCTTGATTTTTTGATTTCTCTATTATTTGTGTAATCACAGTTTTTTCTAATTCATTAAATAAGATGAAAGTGTCAGGCTCATCTAGTTCTGGTTGAGCACTTTCTATTTTCTTACTCTTGAAAGCTTTAAGGGTATTTAAACCAAAATATATTAATAAAATAAATAATGTGACATAAAACAACCATTGATAATTAATTTGGGTTGTTTGTATTAAAATTAGAAAAGAACAAAATTCGCCTACCATTTCCATGTGGTCAAATTATTAGAAATTAATCTAAATTCCTGAAAATAGTAGGTTTAAAAGGATATAAATAAAGATATATAAAAATAACTTAATTAGTAAATTATTGATATATAATTTATATTAACTTATTAATTTATAACTTAACATGAACAAATGCGGTAAGTTTTTATTAATTTTTGTTTACTTTTTTAATATTTATTCATTAAAAATAAAACAGTAAAATTTTAATTAAAAATTGATTGTTTAAGTAAAATTAATTGAAAATCAATAATTTAATAAAGAACTGCCTTTTTAGCGCCTCTTTTTCAAGTCCCCATTTTTTTTTATATTTGAAAAAACACAATCTCATTGCTTTCAACAATTACAAGAAGGTTTCTTATTACATTTTCATGTAGCTTTTTGCTATTCAGTTCCATCATTGCTCAAGAAGTAAGAGATAATTTCTCTACTGGATCCATTTACGATTTAAAAAAAGATGGTCAAGGAAGAATCTGGTTAGCCACTAATTCCGGCGTGTATGTGTCTGATGGTATGAATTATATTCAAATTGTCATTGGCGATGCTAAAACAACAAATAGTTCCATTAGAGAAATTGTGGTGGATGATGAAAATATATTTATTATTCTACAAGATAAAGGACTCATTGAGCTTAATTCCAATACCCTGTCTTACACTAAGATTTCGGATAAGCCTGTTTCCAGTTTAATTATAGAAAAAGGACATAAAGCCATCATTTTATTTAGAGATGGAGTATTATATACTTTAGCATTTAAAAATAAAAATGAGACTTCATTACAAAAAGTGTTTGACCTTGGTTATGATCATGATAATGAACCTAAACTTGCTAATCTTTCAAATGAATTTATACTTATTTCTGAGCCAAAGAAAGGCTTGTATAAATTAAGTAAGCAAAATTGGAAAATTGAAAAAAGTTATAGCCTTATACCTAATGGATTTAACAATATGTTTTCCCATTTGGGTAATCAGCTATTTTTCATAAATGAATATGTAGTATATGAATTGAATGATAGGGATGAATTTATGGAAAGTAAATATGTTAAATTAAATAGGAATATCTCTTATTTATTACCTATCAATAAGGAGGAAAAAATAATCATAAGATCAAAAAAAAATATATATCTCGAAAAAAATGGGAAAGAGATTCAATTTAATTTACAAAAGACAAAAAATTACGAAGTAAGTAATGCTTTATTTCTATCAAAAGACAATGTCATTTTTGGTTCAAATCAAGGTTTACTGAAAGTGTATAATATTGAACAAAAAGTAAGACCTCTCTATGATTCTGCTGTTCAGATGCAAGATTTTGTCAATATAAGACGTAAAATAATTCCTTATAGTGAAAATGAAGTTATTTTATTTGGTTATCCTAAATCGCATATTTATAATTTTAAAACCAATCAATACAGAACTATTTCGGAAAAGATTAGTCCATTATTTGATGCAGTGTTAATAAATAATGTTGTTTATGCTACTTCTGAAGGAGGAGGGGTTAAAAAAATAGATATTTCCTCAAAAAAGTTTTCTAATATTAGCACAAAAGACATAGATACTGTAAGATATTATGGAGCTATTGCTGACATTGGTTATTTAATGAAAGATCATTTAGTAGTTGGCAGAAGGGGTGAATTTGTTTTATATAATTATAAAACAAACGCAACTAAAATGGTTAGTTTAAATAATGTGAATGCTAAAATCAATGCTTTTGTGGTAGATTCTGTCGCTAAACTTATCTATTTTGCCACCAATGAGGGCCTATACTTTTATAATCCACTTATCAACTCGGTGGTCAAAAAAACAAAAATAAAAGGACTACTCATTTCAGATTTAGCAATTTTAAGAAAGGAAGGAAAGTCTTCTTTATGGTATATTTCAGACCAAGGATTGTCTGGTATTAGTTTAGACAATAATAAACTTTTGGCTCATATAGGTATAATTAATTTTAATAATGCAAAACTTACTTCACTAGTAATTGATGCACAAAAAAAGATGTGGATTAGTTCATATAATGGAGTGTTTGCTTATGATTATCCTATTGATAACCTAATTGCATTAACTAATAGAAATGGTTTAGTAAATCAGGAATATAATTTTAAGTCTGGCTGCTTATTGCCAAATGGTATAGTTATTTTTGGAGGATTAAATGGCTATGATCTTATTCAAACTAATTTATTTAAATATTCTGGTAAGCCAATAAAAGGCACTGTATTAGGGTATAGTACTTACGGATTAAATAGTAGGGTATATGATCATTTTAATAAAGATAAAACGGTACAATATAATACAAAGAATTACTATTTGGAAGTATATTTCTCCATTAAAGATTTTGAAAAATTTAAATATTCTGATTTTGAATTTAAGATTGATAATGGTGGTTGGGTGCCATTATTAGGGTATTCTTATTTATATATGTATGATTTGAAAGACGGTATTCATACTATTGATATTAGAGGATATGATGAAAGTGGTAATCCAGTAGTATTTGATACAATCAAAGTAAACCAGCAAACAGATTTTATAGAGTCAACCAATTTTAGGTATTTTTTATTCTTTATTGTAATCATTTTGATGATTGTCACAGGGTTTATCTATTATTACAATAACAAGCAACTTAATACTATTAAAGTAAATATTGCCATGGACTTACATGACGAAATTGGTAGTATTTTAAATAGGTCATTGTATACCATGAAAGATGATCCTGTGTTAAGTAAGCAGACGCAGCTAATCAATTATTTATCTGAGGCTTTATATGGGATTAGAACCTATATAAATGCATACAATGTTGGTAAAGTAGGGGTATACCAGTTTTTTGATGAATTAAAAGAGCATTTAGCATCCTATTTTAAAAATTCCGGTATTGATTATGAACTAAACTCAGATATTGACAATCAAGAGTACATTAATTCATTTGTATACAGAGATTTGAAATTGGTATTTTATGAAATTAATCAGAATATCTTAAAACACTCCAAAGCAACTGTTGTTAAAGCTGATTTTATTATAAAAAATGGACAATTATATGCCAGTTTTATGGATAATGGTATTCTAAAAAATGTGAATGATATTGAAAGAAAAGGTAATGGGGTAACCAATATTCGAAAAAGAGTGAATAGAATTAAAGGAGAGGTAAATTTTTCAATTAACCCTATCGGAACTGGGTTGAAGATAGAAATTAAACTTAATTTAGCTCAATCTTTAATCTCTTAAGTATGCCAAAAATTGTTTCTATCATCGAAGATGATTTTACACTGTCGCAATTGTTACAGAAAAAAATTAACCAATTAGAGGCCTTTAATTGTAATAAGACCTTTATCACTGTAAATGAGTTTATTTTAACCAATGAACCAGCTGATATTTTGCTATTAGATATTAACTTACCAGGCACTAATGGCATTGACGCCATTCCTGTTATTTTGAATAAATATCCTAATATTATTATTGTGATGAATACCATTAAAGACGATGTTGAAACCATCTATAAGTCACTAGAATCAGGCGCTATAGGTTATATTGACAAACAAAGTTTTGATGATAATATTCAAGAAGTACTTGAAACAGTTCAAAATGGTGGTGCCTATATGACGCCTAAAATTGCCAGAAAAATTATTGAAAGTTTCAAGAAACCTAAGATGCCTAATTTAACTGAGAGAGAGCATGAGGTAGTACAAGGTATTTTAGATGGGTTCACTTATTTACAAATTGCAGAGAAATATTTTATCACTATAGATACCGTTAGATCACATATCAAGAATATTTATAAGAAGCTAAGTATTAATTCAAAAGCTCAGTTATTCAAATTGTATAGAAATTAAGTGGATATGTTAAATTTTATAGAATACCAGAATATCACATTTTGATGTCTGTATTTATTTAGGTTCTTGTTGTAGTTTTGAATTCTAATTACAACTGAAGTATTATGTATACTGATTTATTAGTCGATTTAGATAAAAAATTCGAATTAGAATTAGCTCATTTAGGAGACCTTTCTAAATTTACATTTACCCAATTAAGAGAAGAAATACCACAATTTAAAATTGTGATTGATAATTTTGGCACTCACTTTATTGCCAATTTTGAATCAGCTTACACCGTTATTCAAATTCAATATGACCCATCTGGGGTATTTGAAAAAATAGTGGACCAATACTGGAAATAGTTTAAATTATTCTAATATTAAAAATCCCTTCTGTCATTAATAGAGGGGATTTTTAGTTTTTTAACCTTTTATAATCCATATCGACCAATAATAATGCAATTATAACGGGGTTCTATTTTTAGCTATATTTAGTTAAAATTTAAAGATCATGTTTGTATTAATTCTAGGGCTTATTGTATTTTTTATTGCAAGAGCCTTGCATAATAGCGCATCGCCCTTTTCTAAGTATGCTCAAGCAATTAAAACTTCAGGTATTGTTTTAATGATATTGGGTGCTTTAAATACCTGTGTAAAGCAAATTGATGCTGGTGAAATTGGGGTACAATCTTTGTTTGGAAAGGTACAAGATGAGGTTTTGACCAGTGGTTTAAATTTTGTCAATCCATTGATGGATATAAAGACAATAGATGTTAGAACACAAAATTACACTATGAGTGGGGTGCATAATGAAGGAGATATCACAGGAGATGATGCTATTAGAGTTTTAACAGCAGATGGATTAGAAGTAGTGATTGACTTAACAGTACTTTATAGAGTTCAAGCAAATCAAGCGCCTAAAATTGTAAAAGAAATCGGGTATGATTTTAAAAATGTGGTTATAAGACCTATCACTAGAACTAAAATCAGAGACAATGCGGTGTATTATACTGCTGTTGACTTATACTCTGTAAAAAGAGATGAATTTCAAGCTAGAATTTTCAAAACCATTGAAGCTAATTTAAAAGCAAGAGGTTTGGTTTTAGAGCAGTTGTTGGTTAGAAACATAACATTGCCAGTATCCGTTAAAGGATCTATTGAAGAAAAGATTAAAGCAGAGCAGGATGCTCAGAAAATGCAATATGTTTTACAAAAAGAAAAACAAGAAGCAGAAAGAAAAAGAGTAGAAGCGCAAGGTATAGCAGATTATCAAAGAATTATTAGTCAAGGCTTAGGAGACAAGCAATTACAGTACGAACAAATTCAAGTTATGAAAGGCTTAATTACTTCTCCCAATGCTAAAGTGATTATCATGGGTGGAGGAAAGACTCCGGTAATTTTAGATGGTAAAAATTAAATTTAATCTTTATGAATAATACAAATTCAGAGGAGTTAAAATGGGGTAATAAAAACGAATTATTATGGATTGGAATAGCTGTAATCATTGCAGGCTTTATTGCTAAAATTCCTCAATTTCAAGGCATAAGAGAAGATCTCTTTTATCAAAGAAATGTAAGTTTTATTTTTTGTCCTTTATTAATTATTTATTTCAATTGGAAGAACGATCAATCGTTTAGTAAATTGATTTTTCCAGTTATTGTTTTCATTTTTTCAGCTATATATATTAATAAACTTCCTAATGACCCTTCTAGCAATGCTATTCAATTAAGTTACTTTCATTTACCTATTATGATATGGGTTCTTTTAGGTTTTACTTATATGGGTAGTTCAATCAGTGGTTTTAAAAAAGGAATTAATTATTTAAGATTTACTGCAGACCTATTAGTAATGTCTGTTATAATATTATTATCTGGCTTCTTATTTATGGCCATGACCATGGGGTTGTTTAAGTTAATTGGTATTGATACTGTCTATATTGTGCAAAATTATATTTTGGTTTGGGGTTTACCTTCCATTCCAATTATAGCTAGCTATGTTGTGACCAATAATCCACAAATAGTCAATAAGATTTCACCTATCATTGCTAAGCTTTTTACACCAATGGTCACATTGATGTTGTTTTTGTTTCTATTTGGAATAATTGTTACAGGAAAGAACCCTTCTAAAGACAGGGAGTTTTTATTTGTTTTTAATGGTTTGTTAATTGGAGTAATGGCTTTGATCATTTTTTCATTGTCTGAAATGACCAAAAAAGAAAAGCAGGTATTTCAATTATATACTTTACTTATTTTATCTGCACTCACCATTCTAATCAATGGGGTAGCTTTATACGCTATTATATCTAGATTGATCGAGTTTGGGTTGTCTGCTAATAGAATAGCGGTTATTGGAGCAGATATTGTAATTTTTATACACTTATTATTATTGACCCGTAAATTATTTTTATTAAATAAGTCATCCGCAACTATTGCAGAGGTAGAAGAAACCGCAGGTCAATATTTACCGATTTATTTTATTTGGACTGCCCTAGTTGTATTTTTATTGCCGTTGATATTTGACTTTAAATAAATTATCATAATAATAAAAAGGCCTCTAATAGATTGATTATTAGAGGCCTTTTTATTTGAGCTATTTAATTAACTAGCTCCTAATAAGATTAAACCAAGTGTTGTAAGGTATATAATACATACAAATAGCACTTGTCCTACTTCTTTTTTCATTGTGGATAATTTGCGTAAAAATAAAAAAAATCGGGCAGATTGTTAAAAATTTCCTTCAATGCGTTAATTTCACACAATGAAAAAATGTTTGTCCTTCATTTTAGTTTTGAGTTTATTCATTAATACTAATTCTAACGCTCAAGATTCTACCAATAAACCATTGATTTTAGCAGGGAATATTGGTGTTACCAATAATGGTATTTCTATCATACCTACCTTCTCTTTAAAGCAACCGGCTTTTAACTTTACTGCATCTTTTTCAAAAGGGGGCAGATTTAGTTTGGACCCAGATGTTAGATTAACTTTTGATGGAAGAAAGGGTGGTGCCATGTTGTGGTTTAGATATAAAATGGTGGATGGTAAAAAATTTCATTTTAGAGTTGGGGCACATCCTGCATTTAATTTGGCGCTAAAAACGGTCACTGAAGTGAATAAATCTTGGACTATTACACAGGCAAGAAGATTTATTGCCACTGAATTAGCACCTTCCTATAGTTTTAATAATCATTTTTCAATTGGCGCCTATTATTTACATGGTAATGGTTTACAAACCGACGGGCCAATTTCTACTCATTTTGTAAATTTTAATACAGCCTTTAGTAATATGAATATTGGCGGAGATTATGCTTTAAGTTTTAATCCACAGGTGTATTATTTACAAGTAGATCAGCAAGATGGTTTTTATTTAACGGGTAATATTATTTTATCCAATAAGAAATCACCATTTGCTTTCATGTATTTATACAACAAAGAAATAAGGACCAATATTGTGGGTAGTAAAAACTTAGATTGGAATGTAACTATGATGTATAATTTCAATAAAGCGTTTAGAAGTTTGAAATAACTACCTTTGCTAGATGAACTCATCACAAAAGCAATCTAAATTTTATCTTATTTTAATCTTAGGATTGATGTCGGCTATAGGACCTCTTTCCATAGACATGTACTTACCTGCCTTTCCATCTATTGCCAAAGGACTAAATAGTAGTATTGAAAGAGTAACCCTTTCTTTATCCTCCTTTTTTATTGGTATATCAATTGGGCAATTAGTATATGGTCCTTTATTGGAAAGATTTGGTCGTAAAATTCCTTTGTATTTTGGGTTAAGTTTATATGCAGTTGCAGCATTTGCATGTGCTACTTCAGTTTCTGTAGAAATGTTGATTTTATTTAGATTTCTTCAAGCATTGGGAGGATGTGTTGGGATGGTAGCTTCTAGAGCAATGGTGCGTGATTTATTTGATGTAAAAGACAATGCCAAAGTATTTTCTACATTAATGTTAGTGATAGCAGTTTCTCCCATCATTGCACCCACCCTTGGTGGATTTATCACAACTTATTTAGGGTGGAGGTATATTTTTGGGATGTTGATTATTGTCATAGGCATGATCATTGCTGGAATCTATTTTTTACTTCCAGATAGTAAAGGCCCTGATACAAGTTATTCTTTAAAACCTTCAGCTATTTTATCCAGCTTTGGGAGTATCCTACAACACCCGCAATTTTTATTGTATACTTTTTCAGGCTCGGTGGCATCAGCAGGTTTATATGCATTTATCAGTGGATCTCCTTTTGTATTTATTGAATTCTTTAAAGTGTCTCAACAACATTATGGTTGGGTCTTTGCATTTGTGGCTTCAGGTTTAATTGGTTCTAGTCAATTAAATAGTGTTTTATTAAAAAATTATTCATCAGATCAAATTATTAAAGCGGCTTTATTATTTCAAAGTACTGTGGCTGTTATTTTGTTAGGTACTGCTATTATTGGAATAGCCAATGTGTATTCTACTATAATACTGATATTTTTATTTTTATGTTGCCAGGGTTTTATTTTCCCAAATGCTTCCGCCCTGTCCATGGCACCTTTTGGTCATAATGCAGGGAATGCATCTGCTTTAATGGGTTTTATTCAAATGAGCTTGGGCGCATTTATGTCTGCAATGGTGAGTGTGTTGCACAATCAAACTGTTGTTCCAATGACTGGTGTGATGGCCTTTTGTTCTTTAACTGCCACTTTGATTTATATGTTCAATAAAGGTAAAACCGTTCAAAACCCAAGTATTGAATTGGTGGAAGAGGAAGAAGTGGAGATGATCAATACATTATAAACGGCTAAATGTTATGAAAGATGAAAAACTATTTCATGAATTAAGTTTTTATTCACTTTCGCATAAAGGAGAGGAGTTTATTCATCAACATGTAGTGGATGCTTATACTGCTCAAACTGCTGATGCAAGTACTAAATTAATTGCTATTTATTTTGCTTTGATTGGCTTATATCTTCTGGTAGAGAAAAATTATACCGGTAAGCAAGTTCAAAATGCACATGTTACTTTATCTTATCAGTCTAAAAATTTTAAGCCTATAAGCTTGCCTGAATATAGGGGAGAGACTCATATTGAAGACGTATTAAATTCACTTCCCGGTAAGCAAAGAGATGAGATGATTTATCAATGGTGTAAATCTGTTTGGAGTGCTTATAAGGATGTGAGTAAAGAGATTGAAGAGATGGCGATTGGGTTCTAATGAAAATGTTTTAAATTTAAATTATGAAAATGAAAAAAATAATGCTTTTACTCTGCACAATTGTATTGTTGCTAGAGATGTCTTCATGCGCAACAATTGTTGGGGGACAGGTAACTGATAGTCAAAGAAGAAAACCACTTCCAGGTGAGCAAGCAAGACAAATTAAAGTAGGTGCTTTAGTGGCAGATGCATTATTCTTCGGGGGATTAGGTATTTTAATTGATTTTGCAACGGGGGCTATTTATAAGCCGGTTGAGAAATCAACTTCTAGTAATAATTACATGAGGCAGCAATAGGTCTAGTCCTGTATCGAATGAAATCTGAGTTTTGCTTATATTCATGTAATATTTTTTAAATAATATATAATCTATGGAAGTACATCATCATTCTCATCATCCTAAAAAGTGGAAAGAATATTTGACAGAATTCGTAATGCTTTTTGTAGCTGTAACTTTAGGATTTTTTGCTGAAAATCAAAGAGAGCATTTTGTTGAGCGCCATAGAGAAGTTGAATATATGGAGAGTCTAATGGAAGATTTGTCAAAAGATAAAGAGGATATAAATATAGCTAAAAAGTATACTGAGGCTCAAGTTCAATTTCAGGATACTGCTATTGCTATTTTATCAAAAAAGGATTGGAGCAGAGAAAATATTTTAAAATTATATCGAGCAAGTTTAAAAATATCTGGGAGTAGGCCTGCCACTTTTATTGAAAGAACTTCTTCTCAATTAAAATCAGGTGGGATGAGGTTAATTGAAGATAAGCATGTTGCAACGCTAATTTCAGAGTATTGGCAATTGATTAATCAATTCGAAGTGTATGAAAATATTACTATGATAGGATATAGGACAGAGGTAAAGAATATGACATACAAAATATTTGACGGAACTAATTATGTAGACCCTAAAAATCGAACAATAAAAGATGATGCCGATTTAATGACTTATGACAAAAATACACTTCTTGAGTATAATAATAGGTTGTTGAATTTGAATTATGATACTAAGAAGTTTGTTCTGTCATTCTTCTATGACAAAATGTTAATCAAGGTAGATGAGATACAAAAAGCTATTCATGAAAGTTACCATATTCCTGTAAAATAATGGGATTGTCTGCTTCACTTCGTTCCGCCGACTTCCCACCGCATTGAGCTAGCGCAAAGCCCCTAACCAAAACACTTCGTGTTCTGGTTGCTTTTTTTATCCTTGATTACTCAAGAAAGCACTCGCTTCGCTCGTTCAATTTAAATTCTTGTCTGCTTTAAATAGCAAGCTATTCACGCAGCCAATTCTTTAAATTCACCACTTCGTGGCTTTCTTTCGCGTCTTCGCATAAAAAAAGCTCCGACATTTGTCGGAGCTTTGTGATCCCGCTGGGACTCGAACCCAGGGCCCATACATTAAAAGTGTATTGCTCTACCAACTGAGCTACGGAATCTGACCGTTTCCCTTTTGAGGAGTGCAAAAATAAGCATAATTGAAAACTATCCAAATAATTGAACAACTTTATTTTCCACTATAAAAATCATACCTAAGTAGTTCATCTTCAAATATCAAGTACATTTGTACAAACCCTTTATTATGGCGCATTTTCAAGGTAAAAATATAGTAATTACAGGTGGTTCAGATGGCATTGGAAAAGCTTTGGTGATGCAGTTTTTGGCACTCGGTGCGCGTGTTGCGACTTGTGGTCGTAATCAACAAAAATTAACGGATCTTCAAAAAGAATGTAATAGTGAACATTTAATGGTTTTTACTGCAGATGTGAGTAAAAAAGAAGATTGTGAAGCTTTTGTTCATGCAGCAATTCAACAATTAGGCGGCATTGATGTGTTAATAAATAATGCAGGTATTTCTATGAGAGCCTTGGTGAGTGAAGTTAAAGTGGAGACTTTGAAACAGGTAATGGACATTAATTTTTGGGGCACTGTTTATACCACTATGGCAGCACTTCCTTCCATTAAAGAACATAATGGGGTGATTGTGGGGGTTTCTAGTATTGCTGGATATAGAGGATTGCCTGGTAGAAGTGGCTATTCTGCTTCTAAATATGCTTTAAATGGTTGGCTGGAAGCTTTAAAAACGGAATTATATGGATCAGGGACGCATGTTATGTGGGTATGTCCGGGTTTCACTAGTTCGAATATCAGAAATGCTGCTTTAGATAAGGATGCAAAAGCACAAGGCGAATCTCCTATGGATGAGGGAGCAATGATGAGTTCTGAAGAATGTGCAAGTCATATTATTCGATCTATCGAACAAAGAAAAAGGACGCTGGTATTGACTTTCACAGGAAAGAGAGCTGTTTTTATGAATAAATATTTTCCAGGTTTAGCCGACAAATTAACACATGGTTTTTTCTTTAAAAATGGTCGCTTGATTAAATAGCTTGATTGGCAAAATATAAAGTCTATTTTTTCGTTACTATTTAGATATGCCCATCATTACTTTAACATCTGATATAGGCCAAGAAGATTTTATCATTGGCGCTTTAAAAGGGCAGATTTTGTCGACGATTCCTAATTGTACTATTGCAGATATCACCCATTATGCTTCTTCGAAGAATTACCAACAAGGGGCTTATATTTTTAATAATGCTGCTAAGTTTTATCCAAAAGGGACTGTGCATTTGGTGATGGTTAATTTTTTCCAACAACCACAGGATCATGTCTTGTTTGCACATTATAATGGACATTTCTTTATCACGCCAGACAATGGTTTTTTAACCATGATCTTAGGTCTAAAGCCCAAAGAAATTGTAAAAATTGATTGTAAAAATGCCAAGACTTTTATTCAAATTACTGATAGAATTGTAGAATCTATTGCATACTTTTTTGCCTCTGGGAATTTAGCAGATGCAGGGGATCCATTTGATGCCATTCATGAAATTTATCCTATGCAACCAACCACAGGGCCTAATTGGATGGAAGGGCAGATTCTTTTCATTGATCAGTTTGAGAATGTAGTGGTGAATATTCGAAAAGAAGAATTTGAATTACAAGCCAAGGGCAGGTCTTTCAAGATTGTCT
The DNA here is from genome assembly GCA_024640255.1 of Bacteroidota bacterium. GTDB lineage: Bacteria > Bacteroidota > Bacteroidia > Chitinophagales > Chitinophagaceae > Sediminibacterium. The sequence goes on from JAHEFI010000035.1 coordinate 20,902, forward strand.
TTACTCGTAATGAAACCATTGAAGTGTTGAGTGGGAATTATGGAGAAGTGCCAGTAGCCGATAAAATGGCTTGGTTTAACTCTGCAGGCTACTTGGAAATAGCCGTAAGAGGGGGTAATATGGCCGGATTATTTGGCTTGAGCAAATACGATGAAAACCAAATGGGTAAGCAGCGTCCTAACGATAATAAGTGGTTTTTCCAGATGGTGAGGGTTTTCTTTGAATAGTTTTACTTTTTGCCCATTTTTGGGTACTTTTGCACCCTATAATAACTCAATAAATTAATACTAAAATACACTGTTATGGCATATGACGTAATCGTATTGGGTAGTGGTCCTGGAGGATATCCAGCAGCTATTCGTGCTTCTCAATTAGGTTTAAAAGTAGCAATCATCGAAAAAGAAAGTTTAGGTGGTGT
>JAHEFI010000037.1 GCA_024640255.1 Bacteroidota bacterium
GGGACTCGAACCCGCGACCTGCTGATTACAAATCAGCTGCTCTACCAACTGAGCTATTCCGGCTTATTATGATCCAATAAAAGAACAGTACCCATTTTTTGGGATGGCAAAGGTAATGGAAATCTTTATTTATCAAAATTTTAGGAAGAATTTTTATACCCTTTTTTAGGTATTTTCTTAAAAACTTAAGGAAAAGCATAAAAAAAGGCTCCCTAGGACTAATCTAGGGAACCTTTTACCAAACTTAAATGCTAAAAATGGACCTACGCAGCAAGCCTCTCTTTTGTTTTTTTAATTTGATTTACGATTGAATCAAATGCATGTTCAAAAGATTCTTCAAAGGTTTTTGAAGTGGCTTTCACAAAACAATCTTTTCTAGGAATATGTACTTTAATTTCTACTACTTTATCTTTTATGGCGTGTACTAAATTATCTAATTTCAGGTATACTTCTACTTTCGTTATTCGGTCATGAAAATGAGCTAATCTCTCTACTTTCTTGTTCACCAATTCTACTAATTTTTCGTCTGCATCAAAATGCACGGTTTGAATAATAATGTTCATACAATTTTTTTTAAATGATTAAAAAAAAGAACTGATCAGAGGGCCTTAGCCTTCTGCCCTATTAAGTTACGACAAATTTGAACAAACCAAGTAGTAAAAAACTTTTTAAGAAAACTTTAGGATTAGCACTGATGAATATCAAGCTTTGGGGTGCGCTTTGGCAAATACCTCTTTCAACTTCTCAATGGTATTATGCGTATATACCTGGGTGGCTGCAAGGCTTGCGTGACCTAGTAATTCTTTTACAGCGTTTAAATCGGCTCCATTATTCATTAAATGCGTCGCAAAACTATGACGCAACACGTGTGGACTTTTCTTTTGTAAAGTAGTTACTTGAGATAAATAAAATTTTACAAAACTATATACCGCTCTGGGTTGTAAACTTTTACCTTTTTCAGTTACAAAAACATGTGGATTGCCATTTGCAGCTTCAGGTTTTTCTTGAATATAGTTGGCTAACTCTTGAGAAAGATTTTTACTGATAGGAATGATTCTTTCTTTATTACCCTTACCCAATACTTTAATAACAGATTTACTTAAATCTAATTGTGATTCTTTACAAAGAATTAATTCACTCAAACGCATACCAGTGGCGTAAAATAATTGGATCACCATTTTTTCAGTGTATCCCTTCCACCCTTCTGCAAAAGCGAGATGCGCTAAGAGTTGCTCCATATCTTGTTCTGCAATAAATGCGGGAAGGCGCTTCGTTATTTTTGGACTAATCACCGTTTCCATTGGACTTTTTACCAAACGCTCTTGTCTAATTTGATATTTAAAGAAAGACTTTAAAGAAGAGATTTTTCTGTTCAAAGATTTGCCAGTCATTTCGGTCTCTTTCATACCTGCTAGCCAAGTTCTTACCATCGAGCCGGTTATTTGTTCTAAAGCAACTTTATCATATTGCGTTTCAATAAAATCAAAAAACTGCACTAAGTCATTGGAATACGCAGTGATGGTGTGCAATGAGTATCGCTTCTCAAATTGCAGGTAAGCTAAAAAAGCATTCACATCGGTATAGCGTGTATTGGTAGACATTGCTTATTAAAGATACGGAAATAAAAAAAGACCCAACCGAAGTTGAGTCTTAATATGATTGGGCGGATGAGATAGGTACTATCCCTCGATTTTTCCGCTGAAAATTTGTTGCTTGTAGATCGCTTTTAACACTTGGAAACGTCTTTTAACAGATGGTTTCGTAAATGCTTGACGCTCACGTAACTTCAATAAAGTTTTACTTTTTTCAAACTTCTTCTTGTACTTCTTAAGAGCCTTGTCAATGTTTTCGCAGTCTTTTGAATCAATAATTAACATAATATATACCTCCTCAGGCGTTTTTTATTTGGATGGCAAAGATAAGACATATGATTAAACTACCAAATTTTCGGCTATTTAATCCATAATTCCCTTCCCCTTAAGGGCCCCAGAGATGGCTTCATCCATGGCTCTTTCTGCAAATGGACGGGTAACTTCATTTAATTCCTCGGTTTTTGCCTGAATTAAGTTCTTGTCTTCCATAGTGATAGCCAATTGAAGGGCTTGCATGGCTGTTGCACTCGCAGTAATCTCTTCCTTGGTTAAAATAGTCGCATTCTTGGTTAAGAACTTCTCTGTAACAGATAAAATCTGCTCTGCTTCGGTTCTGGCTTCCACCAATGCCCTGCTTGCTATATCATCTTTTGCATGGGTAATGCTATCTAATAATCTTTGTTCTACTTCTTCATCGGTTAAACCATATTGAGGTTTGATATCAATGGTTTGACTTACCCCACTTCTTAATTCTTTCGCACTCACTTGTAAAATACCATCTGCATTAATTAAAAAACTCACATCCACTTTGGGAAGACCAGCAGGCATATTAGGAATACCTGTTAAAGTAAACTCTCCAAGCTTTCTGTTGTCTTTTACTAAATCTCTTTCACCTTGATATACCGAAATCACCATGCCTGTTTGACCATCTTTTTGTGTAGTGTACTGTCTTCCAGCTTTGGTGGGGATTTTTGCATTTCTTGGCAATAAAACATCCATCAATCCACCCATGGTTTCAATACCTAAACTTAATGGAGTGATATCTAATAATAACATGGAATGATTATTACCTGCTAAAATATCTGCTTGCACAGCAGCACCCAATGCCACCACTTCATCAGGATTTACAGAATCATTCACTGCTTGTTGAAAGAAATCAGCTACCATTTGTTTCACCAATGGCACACGAGTACTTCCTCCAACCATTAATACTGTATTAATATCGCTTACTTGCAAACCCGCATCACGCATAGCGTTGCTGCAACAATCCATTGTTCTTTTTACAATAGGTTGTATTAAACTTTCAAACACTTCTTTAGTAATGCTAATTTTTTCTCCTGCAAATTCATTTTCAAAAATATCTGCATTAGATAAAGTAATTTTAGCTTGCTCAGCAGCTAATCTTAATTCTTGTTGTAATTGTTTGTGATTATTTAAATTATCTACTTTCCAAGACTTTAACCAATATTCAATAATGGCTCTGTCTAAATCATCTCCTCCTAAATAAGTATCTCCATTAGTACTTAATACTTCAAAAATTCCATTAGAAATTTTTAAGATAGAAATATCAAAAGTACCTCCCCCTAAATCATACACTGCAATAGTTTTTTCTTCTGTAGGATTCATTCCTAAACCATATGCCAGACTAGCAGCAGTAGGCTCGTTGATAATTCTTAATACATCTAAACCCGCTAATTTACCAGCATCACGTGTAGCCTGTCTTTGCGCATCGTTAAAATAAGCGGGCACTGTAATCACTGCTTTGGTAACAGGTGTTTTTAAAATATGTTCTGCTCTCTTTTTTAATTCAGCTAAAATAAAAGAGCTTAATTCAATGGGTGAATAAAACTGATTTCCAATTTGCACTTTCACCAAACTCTCTGTATTGTCATCAATTATTTTATAGGCAAAAAAATCTTGGTGTTCTTTTACATCTTTATAAGATTTACCCATTAAACGCTTCGCACTAAAAATGGTATTAGAAGGATCTGTTTCTAAAAAAGATTTTGCTGCCGCTCCAACTGTGGTATTGCCAAATGCATCAAAGTGAATGATACTAGGCACTACGCTAGATCCATCAAATTCTTTTAATGCAGTGGGTTGTTTGGTTTCTGGATGAATAATAGCCACTAAACTATTGGTAGTACCCAAATCAATTCCCACAATCATCTCTGCTTGTTGTAAACTACCTGTTGCAATATTGATACCTATCTTGGCCATTATAAAATTTTTACAAATGTACTTGCACTAAATGCGTATAGCTTGCGAATTAAGGAATGATTTAAACCAGTGGTGTTTCAGAAGCCACTAGCTTGGTTTTGGACAAAGTATCATGAAGAGGTTTGCCATTCCATGCTAATCCAAAAAAAGAAATTATAGTTGTTCTAATACATGCTCTAATAAAGAATTGACCAATATTGGGTCTACCACCCTTTTCTGAAACTACTTTGGTGCCAGCAATCCATTTTGCAGGGGTTCTTAAAAAGATCAACTCAAACAAAAATACATATACCCACATAGTCATAAAGAAAAATGCCCCAAAACGAATGGGATAAAAACGCCAGTAATAGACATAAAAATTATACCATTGATATAAGAAATAGGCCAAAATAAATATCAAAATAGTGTCCACTAAAAATTGAAATATTCTGGTTCCATCACCAAATGTTTGTGTTGAGGGGTTCATGATGCAAAAATATTGCTTTTTGTTAGTTATTTTTGTCGAAAGTATGCAACTATGACATTGATCCAAGAATTAAGATGGAGAGGTATGATTCAAGATATTATGCCAGGTACCGAGGAATTGTTTGAAAAAGAACAGGTTTCTGGTTATATCGGATTTGATCCTACATCTGATAGTTTGCATATTGGTAGCTTGGTGCCTATTTTATTATTGATGCATTTACAAAGAGCAGGCCATAAACCCTATGCCCTAGTAGGAGGCGCCACAGGTATGGTGGGTGATCCTAGTGGGAAAAGTGAAGAAAGAAATTTATTGAGTGAAGAAACTTTGGCATTCAATTTAGCAGGAGTAAAAAAACAATTATCTCATTTCTTAGATTTTGATGCCAACAAATCCAATGCCGCTGAAATCGTAAACAACTACGATTGGTTTAAAGATTTTAGTTTCTTGAACTTCATTAGAGATGTAGGTAAACATATTACCGTGAACTACATGATGTCAAAGGATAGTGTAAAGAAAAGATTAGAAGGTGATAATGGAATGAGCTTTACAGAATTTACTTATCAATTGGTTCAAGGATACGATTTCTACTGGTTATACCAAAACAAAAACTGTAAGGTACAAATGGGTGGAAGTGATCAGTGGGGAAATATTACTACAGGTACAGAAATTATTAGAAGAAAAACAGGTGGAGAAGCATTTGCTTTTACTTGTCCATTAATTACTAAAGCAGATGGTGGCAAGTTTGGTAAAACAGAAAAAGGAAATGTTTGGTTAGATCCAACAAAAACATCTCCTTACCAATTTTACCAGTTCTGGTTAAACGCAAGTGATGAAGATGCCAATAAGTGGATTAAGATATTTACTTTATTAGCGCCTTCTGTGATTGAAGGATTGATTACAGAACATGCAGCTGCTCCTCAATTAAGAATTTTACAAAAAGCATTGGCTGCAGAATTAACCAAGATGGTGCATAGTGAAGCAGATTTAACATTCGCTATACAAGCCACTGAAATTTTATTTGGCAATGCTACTACCGAAGTGTTGCAATCTTTGAATGAAACACAATTATTGCAAGTAATGGATGGTGTACCTACTGTAAACATAGACGCTGCAAAGATTGCAGCAGGTTACGATATTGTAGAGTTATTAGCAGACGCAGCAATTTTCCCAAGCAAGGGCGAAGCTAGAAAAATGTGGCAAGCAGGTGGTATAGGAATAAACAAAGAAAAAATTACCACTGAATTTACTACAGTAACCAGCACACAATTATTACAAGGAAAATATATCCTCTTCCAAAAAGGAAAGAAAAATTATTATTTAGCTATTGTAGCATAAAAAAAGGCCTCAGTGAACTGAGGCCTTTTTAATTAATATCTAAAAGAGCTTATTGAATCGCCTTCCACATCTCTGCAGCCACATGCGCATTACCTTTTTCATTTAAGTGCACTCTATCATAAGTTAGAATACCACTCTCTTTGTTTTCTGGATTATTCGCTACGCTATACTCATGAAAAGATTTTCTTAAATCCACCAAACCTAAATGATTTTCAGCTGCATACTTTCTAATCCATGTGCTGTATTGATTTAAATCTCCATCTTGTGCATTAGAGAAATCATTTTTCTCTCCTATCGCTGCTGGAGTTACTACTACTACTTTAGCACCAGCTGCTTGAATTTTCTTCACAACAGCGTCATAGAAAATACCAAACTTGTCATAATCTGTTCCTGTACCGAAACTAGCTTTATGCCAAACATCATTCACACCAACCCAGATAAATACTACATCTGGTTGTTGCGCAATCACGTCTTTATCCATTCTTAAAAACAAATCATAAATTTTATTTCCACCAATACCTGCGCCCACTAATTCAATTTGATCTTGTTTGCCTTCTGCTTTGATTTGATTGTTTAAAACATCAATATAACCACCTTTTTGAACCCCCATTTGAGTAATAGAATCTCCAAAAAAGAGTACTTTTTTCTTCTTAGGTGCTCTAAAAGCCATCAAAAATAGACAGCCAATAAAGGCCGTTAAAAGCATTAATTTGTTACCCATATTTATCATGTTTAATTTTTAAAATAAAAACTAGGTAAAAGTTAGGGCAAAATCATAATAATCAAGGCAATAAAGCATAAATATTTGGAAAATTTTACTTCGCACCCTATTTTTGCACTCCATTCAAAGAATGGCATAGGGATTGCCCGATAGTATAATGGTAGTACGACTGTTTTTGGTGCAGTTTGTCTTGGTTCGAATCCAGGTCGGGCAACCAAAGAAAGAAGAAGCCGCAACGCAAGTTGCGGTTTTTTTTATGTGCGAAGGCGCCGCGAGTGCAACGAGCTCAATGAATCGACAAGGCAAAAACAAGCTTGCTTGATTTTTGTATTGGAGATACATTGACGATTGCGAAGCAATTGGCGACTGAGCACATAAAACTAGCAGAACTAGTTTAGGCTTCTTCATTTTTTGTTGGGATTTTCCCTCTTAAAGGAAGGCCGAGCGCAGCGAGGCCAATCCACCCCGTATTTCTAGTTTAGAAAAACTAGTAGAAATTGGATTAGGCGGAAAGTTGGAGTTAAGGATTATGTTAGATTAATCTACGACTTGTAGGTACTCAGATGGGGTCAATCCTGTTTTTTGCTTAAATGCATTGATAAAACTACTTCTTGATCCAAAGCCAGCTTGTTTGGATAAAGCATCTAAAGTTAAATTCTCATATGATCCTTTCTTGATTAATTCAATCACATAGTTCACTTTTAAGTCGTTTTTCCATGTATTGAAATTAATATTCATTTGTTCGTTAAAGTAATAGGAAAGGTGATGTACAGGAATATCTGTATCTGTTGACATCATGGTTAAATTAAAATTAGATTTTAGGTATGGTCTTGATACTAGATAATTGTCTAGTTTTAATTTTAATAATAACAGCTTTTCATCTGAAATTTCAAAACTCTTGCTTTCCCTCTTATCCTCTTCCTTTTCTTTATTAATGATTTTCTTTTGTTTCTTTAAAGCATAATCCAATTGTGGCAACCCATATAATATATTAGGGAAAAACAATAATGAGAAGTTTAGCACTATAAGGCCTCCTATAGTTAAGTATAAAATGTAGGATGCTTGATTAACTGCAAGATTATAATCTAATGTGACATAACTTATAATAGTGAACACCAAAAAACTCAAATACAATACAACAGATATACTTATTAATAAAAGCAACCACTTATAAATAAGGCTTTGTTGCATATTATTACTTTTAAGATTGAATCTATTCTTAAAAATCAATGCAATAGAAATGGCAACATATATTAATGCATGAATAGGCCTAAAAATAAAATTGATAACAGCTGGTATAAACAAGTAATCAAAATTGACAAAATTGGCAGTATTCTCAATTACTTTAGAAGCATATGCTAATTTATAATCTACCCCCTTAAATATATAAGGGAATATATTTATAAGAATAATCAGTGCTGGTAAAAAGTGTAAATAGTCTTTTTTTGATAATCGATGATCATCTATAAATAAACTTCTTACATAAAAATAAAAAAAGGGTCCTAGTAAAAGATAAAAGGGAGTAAAATGAATAAGCATTATCGCAATGAAATACTTACTATGCGAATACACTGTTGCATAATGCGAAAGCGCATATATATTATTGATTAGTAAAAAGAATAACAAATAAATATTAGCCTTATTGGAATTTCTAAGATTAATTAGAACCAATAATGTAATCAAGAAACCGGCTAATGTTAAATATAAAAGCATATTCTAATTTAGGTAATCTTATTCAAATAAAAAACTACTCCTCCCCCTCCACTATCGTTCCATAATCTACCAATAATTCCTCCCCAACAGCAATATCTCTAATGGCTTCAAATCTTTCTCCATCATTAATTGAAATAACATTGGGCTCATCTGAATGATTTAAATAAATCACTAAGTCCACCATTTTAAAACCGTATTCTGGAATGAAATAATTTTTCTCGTCAAATAAACAATGATTCTCTATTAAAGCTCTGCTATGTGCTGGTAACGTTTCTACCTCTTCTCTGCTTACTTCAATCCAGTCTCCAAAACCTTGTGAAAATATATCCTGTGTTCCTTTTGGAATATCTCTAATAGCAAAAACTCCTATACCATGAATGGGAGAAGGCTGAATCATTACATAGGTGGACTCTACTAATTGTTTGATCAAAGCTTGTTTTTTCATGAAGCTTTCATAATTTGATCATAACAAGCTTGCAATGCAGTTTCCCAATTGGGGATTTGTATGCCCAACTCTTTTTCTATTCTAGAAGTATCTAATACTGAATAAGCAGGTCTTTTAGCTGGAGTAGGAAAATCAATTGTTTTAATTGGATTCACCTCACAGGTTAAACCAGCTACTGATTGTATTTTTTTAGCAAAATCAAACCAAGTAGTCTCACCTTGATTCGCAAAATGATAAACACCTTTGATGGTTTTTCCAGCATCAATCGCTTCGATCATTTTCATGGTAGCAATGGCCAAATCTTTTGCATAAGTGGGTCTACCTTTTTGATCTGCTACAATATTTAAAGAATCTCTTTCTTTCATAAATCGCATCATGGTTTTCACGAAATTATTTCCATGACTACTAAATACCCAAGATGTTCTTATAATAATAGTATTAGGATTTGCAGCAAATGCTAAAGACTCACCATCCGCTTTGGTTGAACCATAAAAATTTAATGGAGCAATAGCCGTATCTGTTGTATAAGGACTTGTTGCATCTCCCGTAAAAACATAATCTGTTGAATAACTTATAAAAGGAATTTGTTTAGCCGCTGCATAAGCTGCCATCACTTCTACAGACTTGGCATTAATTGTATAAGCCAATTCTTTTTCCGTTTCTGCTTTATCCACTGCAGTATATGCTGCAGGATTAATGATAGCATCTGGAGCAATAGTATCTAATACTGTATTAATTTTTTCTGGTTCAGATAAATCTAACACCGATCTATCTACCATCACTAATTCATAGTTAGGATAAGTCGAAGCTAGTTGAGATAATTCCCAACCTAATTGTCCATTAGCACCCGTCACTAAAATTTTTTGAATGGACATGTCTATTATTTTGAAGTAAATTCTTTAGGAAGTTTAGTCCACTCGCTTGGTGGCAATGCTTTAAAGTACGCATAGGTTTTTTGTAAACCTTCTGCGCGATTCACTTTTGGCTCCCATCCTAAAATGGTTTTTGCTTTTGTGATATCAGGTTGTCTTTGCTTTGGATCGTCTACTGGTAAATCCTTGTATACAATCTTTACATTAGAGCCCGTTAATTTTAAGACCTCTTCTGCAAATTCTTTTAAACTAATCTCGTTAGGATTACCAATATTCACTGGTTGACTATAATCACTTAGTAATAATCTGTAAATACCTTCCACTAAATCATCTACATAACAGAAGCTTCTTGTTTGAGAGCCATCTCCAAATACTGTTAAGTCTTCACCTCTTAACGCCTGACCAATAAATGCAGGAAGTGCCCTTCCATCATTCAGGCGCATTCTTGGGCCATAGGTATTAAAGATTCTGATGATTCTGGTTTCTACATTATGAAAAGTATGGTAAGCCATGGTGATGCTCTCCATATATCTTTTTGCTTCATCATACACTCCTCTTGGACCCACTGGGTTTACATTGCCCCAATACTCTTCTGTTTGTGGATGCACTAATGGATCTCCGTACACTTCACTGGTACTTGCTACCAGTATTCTTGCACCCTTTGCTTTGGCTAAGCCCAAACAATTATGTGTTCCTAATGCACCTACTTTGAGTGTTTGAATTGGAATCTTTAAATAATCTATAGGGCTTGCAGGTGATGCAAAATGTAAAATATAATCTACTGAGCCTTCGATATCAATATACTTGGTTACATCGTGATGGATAAACTCAAAGTTTTCATTGGATCTTAGGTGCTCGATATTCATTAAGTCTCCTGTGATCAAATTATCCATCGCCATTACATAATAGCCCTCATTGATAAAGCGATCACATAAATGCGATCCCAAAAATCCGGCTGCTCCTGTAATTAATATTCTTTTTTGACTCATGTTGTTTGTTTACGCATCTTTTCTTCCAATGCTCTCGTAATGATACCCTAGTTCTTTCATCTTGTGCACATCAAACAAGTTTCTGCCATCAAAGATGATCTTGTTCTTTGTCTTTTGTGCCATCATCTCAAAATCTGGGGTTCTAAACTCACTCCACTCTGTAGCAATAATCAAAGCATCTGATTTTTCTAATGCTTGGTACTGACTACTTGCATATTGTATTTGATCTCCTATTTGTGCTTTTACATTCGGCATCGCTTCTGGATCATATGCAGTAACTGTAGCACCTGCCATAGTTAATGCTGCAATGATCGCTAATGCTGGAGCTTCTCTAATATCATCCGTATTAGGCTTAAAAGCCAATCCCCATAATGCAAAATGTTTGCCTTGAAGATTATTGTTATAATAAGCTTTAATCTTCTCTACTAAATGTAATTTTTGATTCGCATTTACTTTCTCTACCGCTTTTAAGATCTCGAAATCATAATTCACTTCGCTTGCGGATTGTACCAATGCTTGTACATCTTTTGGAAAACATGATCCACCGTATCCAATTCCTGGGAATAAAAAACGCTTACCGATTCTATCATCTGATCCAATGCCTCTTCTAACCATGTCCACATCCGCACCCATTCGCTCACATAACTGAGCAATCTCGTTCATAAAAGAGATCTTCGTCGCTAAGAATGAATTGGCTGCATACTTCGTTAACTCAGAACTTCGCTCATCCATAAAGATCACTGGATTACCCTGTCTTACAAATGGCGCATATAAATCACTCATTAATTTCTTAGCTCTATCAGATCTTGTACCCACCACTACACGGTCTGGTTTCATGAAATCATCCACCGCAACACCCTCTCTTAAAAACTCTGGGTTACTTACTACATCAAACTCACCCTTATAATTATTTTGTATTGCAGCTTTTACTTTATCTGCAGTTCCCACTGGAACAGTGCTCTTGTTGACTATTACCTTATACCCTTTTAAGATCTTACCTAAATGATCCGCAACACCCAATACATATTTTAAATCAGCACTACCATCAGCACCCGGAGGAGTTGGTAATGCTAAAAAGATAATCTCTGCATCTTCAACAGCTTCTTCTAATTGAGTGGTGAATTTTAATCTGCTCTCTTTGATATTTCTTAAGAAGATCTTTTCTAAGCCTGGTTCGTAGATAGTGATTTCACCGCCGCTTAGTTTTTCTACTTTAGATTGATCAATATCTACACAAGTCACTTTATTACCCGTCTCAGCAAAACAAGTTCCTGTTACCAATCCTACATAACCTGTTCCTACTACTGCTATTTTCATTTATGATTAATTTAAATGATTAGGCTTTAAAAAATGTTTGCACACCCTCTACAATATAAGCTAATTGCTCTTCATCCATTTCTGTATGAATGGGTAATGAACAAACACAAGGTGTTAAACTATCAGTTACTGGTAAATTCCAGACACTTGCATCCACTGCACCAAACATTTTTTGTAAATGCCCTGGTACTGGATAATAAATCATACAGGGAATCTCTTTAGCGCTCAAATGAGCAATGAATTTTTCTCTATCTACATTTTTCAACTGCATGGTATATTGATGGAACACATGTGTTGTATAAGATGCAGTTGCTGGTGTAATTATTTGATCAATAGAAGCAAAAGCATTTGTATAGTATGAAGCCACTGATTGTCTTGCAGCATTGTACTTATTCAAATGTTTCAACTTGATATTTAAAATGGCAGCTTGAATAGAATCCAAACGAGAATTACAACCCACTACATCGTGGTAATATCTTTCTGATTGACCATGATTGGCAATCATACTCATTTTAGTTGCTAATGCAGCATCATTTGTAAACAACGCTCCCCCATCTCCAAATGCACCTAAGTTTTTACTAGGATAAAAAGAAGTGGCCCCAATATGACCCATGGTTCCTGTTTTCTTTTTCGTACCATCAGAGAAAGTATAATCACAACCAATAGCTTGTGCATTGTCTTCAATCACATAAATATTATGCTGCTTCGCTATGGCTAGAATTTCTTCCATTGGTGCGGCTTGTCCATATAAATGTACTGGAACAATTGCCTTGGTTTTTGGTGTTATGGCTTTTTTCAAACTCTCTATATCCATGCAATAAGTTACAGGATCTACATCTACAAAAACTGGTTTCAAATTTAATAAAGCCACTACCTCTGTGGTAGCGATATAAGTGAAAGAGGGAGTAATTACTTCATCCCCTGGTTGAAGCCCTAAAGCCATCATGGCAATTTGTAAAGCATCTGTACCATTAGCACATGGAATCACATGCTGAACATCCAAATAAGTTGCTAAATGTTGTGCGAAATCTTTTACCGCTTTTCCGTTAATATATGCAGCCGAATCCAATACTTCATGTATCGCAGCATCCACCTCTTCTTTGATAGCCAGATACTGTGTTTTAGTATCTACCATTTGAATTTTTCGCATCCATTAAAATTTGGTCAAAATTACAATAAAAACCCTAAATTGCCCCGTATGGTATTGTACAAACTATTCCTGTTTTTATTCCCTAAAATAGCTAGCATATTGGCCATTTTTAACCAAAAGGCCAATGATTGGTGTATTGGACAAAAGCAGGTTTGGAAAGAGGTTCAAGAAGCCAAGACCAAGATAAATCAACCCATTGTTTGGATACATGCTGCTTCATATGGTGAGTTTGAACAAGGCCTCCCCATTATCGAGGCCATTAGAGCAAAATACCCTTCTTATAAAATTTGGTTAACCTTCTTCTCTCCTTCTGGTTATTTGCATAGAAAGAATGACCCTTCTGTGGATGTGGTTACATATCTTCCTTTAGATGGACCTAATGCAGCTGAACAATTTATTGAAACTATTCAACCTAGTTTAATTGTATTTATCAAATATGAATTTTGGTATTACTATTTAAAAGTAGCTAAAGAAAAATCCATCCCAACTATTTTAGTGGCAGCAATTTTTAGAGCAGATCAAATTTTCTTTAAATGGTATGGCGGTTTATATAAAAAAATCTTGCAATTATTTAATTATATCTTGGTACAAGATTCTAGTTCTAAAGATTTGATTGAAGACATCTACCCAAGCAATCAAATTTTTATAACAGGTGATACAAGATTTGACAGAGTATTAAGCACGGCTCAAAACAAACAAGGTTTTGATTGGATGAAGAATTTATCCAATGACCCAACAATTATTGCAGGTAGTACTTGGGATAGTGATCATTCATTATTATCGAATGTATTAGATACAGTAAAATGTAATTGGATTATTGTACCACATCATGTGGACGAAAAAGCTATTGATGCAGCATTAAAAATTCATCCAAAAGCCATAACATTAAGCAAATGGGAAAATACAATTGCAAAAGAAGCTTCTCCACAAAATACTCCAAGCATTATTATTGTTGATAGAATTGGTATACTAAGAAACCTATATCAATATGCTACAATAAGCTACACTGGTGGAGGTTTTACAAAAGATGGCATACATAATGTATTAGAGCCAGCAGCTTTTGGTGTACCAGTAATTTGGGGGCCTAATGATGAAAAATACAGAGAAGCAATAGGTTTAAGAAATGCTGGTGGCGGTAAGCAAATCCAAAATACAAATGAATTAAAAGTAACATTAGAATCATTATTATCTAATGAAGCCTTACTCAAAGAAATGGGCAGTAAAGCAGCTATTTATGTAAAAAATAATGCTGGTGCTACCAACGCAACCTTATCAATTATTCAAGAAAAGCGTCTTTTAACCAATTGATCAAAAGCGATAACTGCTTTTGCTTCTTCATCCCAGTTATACTTATTTCTTAGATTTTGTTTGATCCAAAACTGTGCCTCTGCAAAGTTTTTATAAGCATTGATTGTTTTAATACTCGATTCAAATAATGATTCATCCTTATTGAAAAGTTCTTCCATAAACTGAAACTTATCATTAATTCCAATGGCCCCTCTTAAATCTTTGATAGGTTCTAAAGCAATTTTTTCAGCCACTTCTTTTTTCTCTTCCACAAATACTTCCTTAGGTTTAGAAACCAATAATTGCTCTTTAGCAATAATAGGCTCTTCAACTTTAATAGGTTCTATAACCTTAACAGGTTCTGTAACAGCATAATCCACAGAAGGCATAATCACTGAAACATTATTGGGAAGTTGCTCAACCAGGGGCATAGCTTCTAATTCTGACAATATTTGAATGGCAGTTTGTCTTAAACTAGCAGAATCTGCATTTTGTGCTAATTGTTGATTGAATTTGTCGGCCAAAGCTTTTACTCTTTCCATTCTAATGTTTACTTTTGAGGGGTTGAAGACTATTAAAGTTAACGTATAAATTTATCCAAATATTGTTATGTTTATTGAACAGCATTTATCAAGTGAGAAAAGAGGTTGGATCGAAGTAGTGTGCGGAAGCATGTTCAGCGGTAAAACCGAAGAATTAATTAGAAGATTAAAAAGAGCACAGATTGCCAATATGAAAGTGGAAGTGTACAAGCCTGCCACAGATACTAGATATGATAAAAACAAAGTAGTCAGTCACGATGCCAACACCATCTCTTCTACCCCAGTTGACAAAGCTGTTAATATATTGATGTTGGCGGAGCATGCCGATGTAGTAGGTATAGATGAAGCACAGTTTTTTGACGAAGAAGTTATCAGAGTTTGTGAAGCATTAGTAAGCAAGGGCAAAAGAGTGATTGTTGCTGGATTAGATATGGATTATTTAGGCAAACCATTTGGTCCAATGCCACAGCTACTAGCCATTGCAGATTTTATTACCAAACTACACGCAATCTGCGTTCAATGTGGTCATTTAGCCAATGTATCTTACAGAACTAGCACTGAAGAAGGTACAGTGGTTTTAGGAGAAAAAAACAATTACGAACCAAGATGCAGAATTTGTGCTGCTAAATAATCTTGCATGAATAAATCATTAAATAATATATACACCCTACTCAAAAAAGATATCTTAATTGAGTTTAGGCAGCAGTATACATTTTTTGGTGTTTTATTATACATTGCTTCTACCACATTTGTGATTTACTTAAGTATGGGACAACCTGAAGACAAGGTTTGGAATGGTCTTTTCTGGGTAATCCTTTTATTCATATGCATTAATGCAGTAGCAAGAAGCTTTATTCAAGAAGGCCGTGGCCGCATGTTGTATTTTTATACCATAGCAAGCCCTATTCAATTTATTTTTTCGAAGCTTATTTATAATAGCTTGCTCATGATATTAATGAGTGGTTTAAGCTTATTGCTATTCACTATTTTATTAGGCAATCCCTTAACACATGGATGGTTATTTTTTGGAATAGCTTGTTTAGGAGGAATTAGCTTGAGTTTGGTTTTTAGTTTTCTAGCAGCCATTGCAGCTAAAGCTTCTCAACCCTCGGCCATTATGGCCATACTAGGTTTTCCATTAATCATTCCTCAATTAATGTTGTTGATGAAAATAGCGAATATTGCTTTTTCTGATATTGTACAAAATGGATTACCACAAATGATTGGCCTACTATGCGGATTTGATCTTATGATTATCGCATTGGCCTACATCCTCTTCCCTTTCTTGTGGAAGGATTAAAACTGCAGATGACGAACTGTTTGTCCGTTATTGATTAATTGCTTTAAAGAGTCCACACCTATATGTAAATGTCTTGCAACAAATTCTGCTGTTACTTTTGTATCACTTGCTTCTGTTTTCACTCCCTCAGGAATCATTGGAGAATCACTTACTAAAAGCAATGCGCCTGTTGGTATCTTATTATAAAAACCTACTGTAAAAATAGTAGCCGTTTCCATATCAATTGCGTAGGCTCTTATTTTTGTTAGATACTCTTTGAACTGATCATCATGCTCCCAAACTCTTCTATTGGTTGTGTATACAGTTCCTGTCCAATAATCTACATTATTATCTCTGATGGTTGTTGAAATAGCTTTTTGTAATGCGAAGGCGGGCAATGCTGGAACTTCTGCTGGGAAGTAATCATTAGAAGTACCCTCTCCTCTTATTGCTGCAATAGGTAAAATTAAATCCCCAATAGTATTTCTTTTTTTCAATCCACCACATTTACCTAAGAACAATACTGCTTCTGGTTGTATAGCAGTCAATAAATCCATTATAGTCGCAGCACCAGGGCTACCCATTCCAAAATTGATAATAGTAATGCCATCTGCTGTTGCACATTGCATCGGCCTATCCTTTCCTATCACTTCTACCTTATTTTGCTCGGCAAACATGTTAACATAGTTACTAAAATTGGTCAATAAAATATATTTACCAAATTGTTCCAAGCTAGCCCCAGTATATCTAGGTAACCAGTTGTCTACTATTTCTTGTTTCGTTTTCATAATCGAGTGCTTATCTTTGAAAAGAATAATTTTGTAAAATTACGATTTTTAACGGACTTGTTAATGATATCTATAAACTACCCAGAATACCCCTTTAAAATCCAAAAAGAAGCAGGAAAAGACTGCATCTTTGACCCTTTAAGGAAAACATGGGTTGTACTTACCCCTGAAGAATGGGTCAGACAAAATTTTATTCAATATCTTATTCAAGTAAAGCAATACCCTGCTTCATTAATTGCGATAGAAAAGACTATTCAATTAGGTGAATTAAAGAAACGTTTTGATATTGTTGTATACAAGAATGAAGCACCCTGGATCTTAATTGAATGTAAAGAAGCCAATGTTTCTCTAACGGAAAAAACCTTGGAGCAAATATTACAATACCAACAAGTAATGGAAGCTAATTACTTAGTGATGACCAATGGTCACACAACCTATGGGGCTAAAATAGAAACGGGGAAACTGCATTACCTGCAAAGTCTCCCCGATTATATTAAATAGTTTGTATCGATTAAGGGAAGATACCTAACTCAGCATAAGAAGTACCCACTTTATCAATTGCACATACATAAGCAGCAGTTCTCATATCTGGAATAGATGGATTGTCTTTCCAAATTTGCATAATCTCTCTGGTTGCAGTAATCATGGTTTCTTCCAAACCACTATGTACCAAATCAATTTCATCTGGACCATGTGCAATGATATTCTTTTCAGACTCTGTTACTTTCTTTCCAGTTAATTCTTCAATTTGATTTAAGATATTGATGTTCGCATTCTCCGTAAATCTCTTTTCTAATCTACCATATCTAACATGGCTCAAGTTCTTTAACCACTCAAAATAAGAAACGGTTACACCACCTGCGTTCAAATACATATCAGGAATAACCAATACCCCTTTCTTTGCAAAAATTTCATCCGCCTCTGGAGTTAATGGACCATTCGCAGCTTCTCCAATAATTTTTGCTTTTATCTTAGGTGCATTGTTTGCATCAATAACATTTTCTAATGCTGCAGGAATTAAAATGTCACATTCTAATTCTAATGCATCACTGCTCTTTTCAATATTCGTTGCACCTGGGAAATTCAAAATACTTCCGGTAGCTTTTCTATGTTGGAATACTTCTTCTTCGTTCAATCCATCTTTAGAATAAATAGCTCCTTCATATTCTGCAATGGCAATTACTTTTGCGCCATGCTCTCTGAAGAATTTTGCAGAATAGTATCCTACATTTCCTAAACCTTGTACAATTACATTCTTATTTTCAATGCCCACTTCCAATCCCTGCTTCTTCATTACATCTGGCATTAAACACACTTCTCTAACGCCAAAGAATACGCCTAAACCAGTAGCTTCTTTTCTTCCTCTAACACCTCCTAAAGAAATAGGTTTACCAGTTACACAACCCGCAGCATCAATTTCTCCTGGCTTTAATGATTGGTAAGTATCTACAATCCATGCCATTTCTCTTTCACCTGTTCCGTAATCTGGAGCAGGCACATCAATACCAGGACCAATAAAATTTTTCTTTACTAATTCTGCAGTATATCTTCTAGTGATCTTTTCTAATTCATAGGCACTCAATGATCTTGGGCTAATTTTAATACCCCCTTTCGCTCCACCAAAAGGTACGTTCACAATAGCACATTTATAAGTCATCAATGCAGCCAAGGCCATAACCTCGTCTTGGTTCACCGCCATACTAAAACGTATACCACCTTTACATGGTGATTTATGTTGCGAGTGCTGAATTCTATACGCTTCAATCACTTCAATTCTACCATCATCCATCTTCACAGGGAAACGCATGCTATAAATACTATTACACGCTTTAATTTGTTCCAAAATACCTTTCTCCCACTTTGTAAACTTAGATGCCTTGTCAAAACTCTTCTCTACGCTTTGAAAAAAGCTATACTCATTATTTGTAGACATAAAAATTGTTTTAAATTATTTCTCTAGATTAGATATTTTCTTATCAATACTGGCTACATAAATAAATAAACCAATTAAGATAATAGATACAATGGTCATCACTAAAAAGATTTTCCCATTTTGAACCATAAACCCATTGTTATTTGTTGCTTGTAATAATTGAAACATATTATTTATTTAAATTAATTTATAAGAGTCCTTCTTTTTTATACTTAATCATTTGATAGCGTATTTGCAATGTACTAATCCATACACCCAACAATGTCCAACCAATTACTGCTGGATAAAATACGGTACGCATACTTGCCGTCATGTCTTTACCATTAATACCTGGATTACCTTCACTACCCTGTCCACCTGGATGTAATGATTCTGATAATCTTGGTAAA
This sequence comes from Bacteroidota bacterium, assembly GCA_024640255.1. Taxonomy (GTDB): domain Bacteria; phylum Bacteroidota; class Bacteroidia; order Chitinophagales; family Chitinophagaceae; genus Sediminibacterium. Next base: position 19,039 of record JAHEFI010000037.1, read on the forward strand.
ATCCATAATGTAGGGAATAACATAAAGAATGCAAATACATTGTATACTGCTGATAATCTTGCTCTTTTTTCTTGTTCAACCAATGATCCTCTTAAAACAAAGTAAGCGAAGTAGATAAGTAATGCAATAGCAGCGCCATTTTGTTTTGGATCACCTACCCAAGGACTTCCCCATTGATAGTTTGCCCAAACTGCACCAGTAATTATTCCTAGGGTACCAAATACCAATCCAATACTTGCAAATGCAGTGGAATAAATATCATTAATTACATTTCCTTGTCTTAAATATTTAATGGCATACCAAAGTGAAACAAAAAATAAAATCATCATGCCAAACCACATAGGTACATGGAAGAAAAAATTACGAATAGACTGCTGCATGCGGTCGTCTAGTTTGGGTACTTCTACTAAAAATCCATAGGTACATGTATATAACAATAGTACAAAGGACAAAAGCTTCCACCATTTAGCTCTCAACATAATTTATTAGGTTTTATACCAATACTCACTAAAACTAACAATTGTTTGCAAAGCTAGTTAGTTTCCAACAAATAGCCAATTTTTTGCGAGTTATTTAGTGGGACAAAATTAGTGCTAATGTTGTACATTTGCGTCCATAATTTTCATGCCGTAACATGAAGTGTACTGCCCCGTAAGGCCGTAGTTTACTTAATGTGGCTATCATTTTAAAATAGACACAATGAAACTTTCACAATTTAGGTACGATCTACCTTTAAACTTGATCGCACAGTACCCAACCAAGAAAAGAGAAGACAGCAGATTGATGGTGGTGAACCGTAAAAACGGTCATATGGAAAACCGTCATTTCTCTGATTTATTAGATTACTATGATGATAAGGATGTATTTGTAGTAAACAACACTAAGGTTTTCCCTGCTAGAATGTATGGTCGTAAAGAAAAGACTGGTGCTAAAATTGAAGTATTCTTATTAAGAGAATTAAACAAGCCAAATCGCCTTTGGGATGTAATTGTTGATCCCGCAAGAAAGATTCGTGTAGGTAACAAATTATATTTCGGAGAAAACGAAGAATTAGTAGCTGAAGTAATTGATAATACTACCAGCCGTGGTAGAACCATTCGTTTTTTATGGGAAGGTGATGATGAAGGATTTAAGAAAATGTTAGAGTTTTTAGGAGAAACACCTTTACCAAAATACATTAAGCGTAAGCCAGACGAAGAAGATAAGGATAGATACCAAACAGTGTATGCTAAGCACGAAGGTGCAGTTGCAGCTCCAACTGCTGGTTTACACTTTAGTAGAGAATTAATTAAGAAATCTGAAATCTTAGGTATTCGTTTTGCTGAAGTAACCTTACATACTGGTTTAAGTACTTTCAGACCTATTGAAGTTGAAGATTTGAGCAAACATAAAATGGATGCTGAATATTTTAAGATAGACGAAGAAGCTTGTAGAATTATTAATACCGCTAAAGAAAATAACCGTCGTATTTGTTCAATTGGTACAACAGCTATGCGTGCTATGGAAAGCAGCGTAACTGCACAAAGATTATTAAAGCCTGCAGAAGGATGGACAAATCATTTTATCCACCCTCCTTATCAATTTAATATTGCAGATAGTTTGGTAACCAATTTCCATTTACCAAAAACAAGTTTATTAATTATGACTTGTGC
>JAHEFI010000043.1 GCA_024640255.1 Bacteroidota bacterium
TTACGTGAGATGATTGAAGCAGGTATCATGAAATATGGTGATGCTTTCAAACATAGCATGGAAGAAGGTGGATGGGATTTAAGTAAAGTAAACTTAGAAGAATTAAAAGAATCAAAAGCTACTTTCGTTTTCGGTCAAATGAACGAACCTCCAGGAGCTCGTGCTAGAGTTGCCTTGAGTGGTTTGACAATCGCTGAATATTTCCGTGATGGAGATGGTACAGGAAAAGGAAAGGATATCTTATTCTTCGTAGATAATATCTTCCGTTTTACACAAGCAGGTTCTGAGGTATCGGCTTTATTAGGTCGTATGCCATCTGCGGTAGGTTACCAACCAACATTGGCAACTGAGATGGGATTGATGCAAGAGCGTATTACTTCAACTAAGAATGGTTCTATTACTTCAGTACAAGCGGTATACGTACCTGCGGATGACTTAACGGATCCAGCTCCTGCAACAACATTTGCTCACTTGGATGCAACAACTGTATTGTCTCGTAAGATTGCCGATTTAGGTATTTACCCAGCGGTGGATCCATTAGATTCTACTTCAAGAATTTTAACTCCTGCAATTGTAGGTGATGCACATTATGATTGTGCTCAAAGAGTTAAAATGATTTTACAACGATACAAAGAATTACAAGATATCATTGCGATCTTAGGTATGGATGAATTAAGTGACGATGATAAATTAGTAGTATCTCGTGCTCGTCGTGTACAAAGATTCTTATCTCAACCTTTCCACGTAGCGGAGCAGTTCACTGGTTTGAAAGGTGTATTCGTATCTATCGAAGATACTATCAGAGGTTTCAATGCAATTATGGATGGCGAAGTAGATGCTTATCCAGAAGCTGCATTTAACTTAGTGGGTACTTTAGAAGATGCTATTGAGAAAGGAAAGAAAATGATGGCTTAATTAATAAAGAAGAAATCATGTTATTAGAAATATTATCACCAGAGAAGAAGTTGTTTAGTGGCGAAGTGCAAGGTGTTCAATTGCCTGGTATCGGAGGCTTGTTTGAAGTATTAGATAAGCACGCTCCTTTAGTTAGTGCATTGAGTGTGGGACAAGTAAAAGTGTTACATAAGTCTAGCCCTTCTGAAACTTATTCTATTAAAGGTGGTTTTGTAGAAGTGTCTAACAATAAGACCACTGTTTTAGTAGAAGGCGTATTATAATAACAAAATATTATCATTTATAGGAATCCTTCCCGATACAACGGGAAGGATTTTTTTTGTAATTTGTAGCCCATGAGAAAAACCTTTCCTGTAATATTTACATTAATCGCCCTTTCTATTTTGGGTATTCTGTTTATTCAAATTACTTGGTTACAAGGTTTATTTATTTTACAAAAGAATCAGCTCAGTGATAAGATCAATCAATCTGCATTGATTGTGTCTAATGATATTAGTAAAAAAATGACCAGTGGATTGTCATTGCGTTTACCAAAGAGAGGTTTAAGTTTAAACGAAGAATACCATTTACATAATTTTGATGAGTCCAATGTAGCCGATGTATTTAGCTACAGTGATTTGCAAACTAAAATCTCCAGTGCTTTAGAGAAAAATGGTTTGCAAGATTTGAGTTATGAGTTTGCGGTTTCAGACAAGAAGGGAAAGATTGAGTTGATGAGTAAAAAGTTTGAAGATGCTTACACAGATGATATCAATAGTTTACAATCCAGGGTAACTGTTATGCCACAAGATGTAATAGAGCCTGTGGGTCCCTTTGAAACCATTATTATTATTGTACCTAATGTTAGATTTTATTTATTAAAAACCTTAAAATGGGTTATTGTAGGGGCAGTGCTCTTTATATTAATTGTATTCACTGCTTTCTTTATCACTTTAAGGTCTTTATTGGTACAGCGTAAACTAAATGAGATTAAGCGTGATTTTATTAATAATATGACGCATGAATTAAAAACGCCTTTGGCTACTATCTCTTTAGCAGTAGATGCGCTTAAAACAAATAAAGTGCAGAGTGATCCTAGTTCGGTGTCTTATTTTAGTAATATTATTAAAGAAGAAAATGTGCGTATGAACAAGCATGTGGAAGTGATTCTACAAGCTGCACAATTAGAGAAGAAAGAATACGAACTAAATACACAAACAGTAGATGTACATGATTTAATCTTTGGTGTATTAGATAGTTTCAAATTACAATTAGAAGCCAAGCCTTCCAATGTAGAAACTATTTTAGAAGCAGATCCTTCTATTATTCAAGCAGACGAGGAATATTTATTACATGTATTCTCTAATTTAATAGACAATTCCATTAAGTATTCAAAAGACACTATTGATATTACCATTAAGACCACAACGGTTGGTAATAAAATACAAATTGCGTTTAAAGATAAGGGGATAGGTATGGATAGTGATACTAGTAAACATATCTTCGAGAAATTCTACCGAGCACACTCAGGTAATATACATAATGTAAAAGGATTTGGATTAGGTATGAGTTATGTAAAATGGGTAATGGATATACATAAGGGTACCATTTCTGTAGATTCTGCCATTGATAAAGGCACTACCATTACTTTAGTTCTTCCAGTAGCTTCTTAATTATTTTTAATCCATAATAGAGAGCCATCTCCATAGCTTAAAAATCTAAATTGATTTGCTAATGCATATTCATAAATGGTTTTCCATTCTTCTCCAGTAATAGCAGCAATAATTAACAGTAAAGTAGATTTAGGCTGATGAAAATTAGTAATTAAGCCATTGCAAATTTTAAAACGGTACCCAGGCGTTACCATTAATTGTGTTTTGGCAAATAAATGAGAAGAGGCTTGCTTTTCTAAATATTGTAATAAAGCAGTTAAGGCCATGGTAGGGCTAATTTCACTTGCCTCTAATTCATAGGCTTCCCATTGAGAAAGACTTAGCATTGAATTGCTTACAGTATTGTCTTTTTGTTGAGCATAGTATTGTTGCACACCTAACCAGTATAAAGATTCTAATGTTCTAAGAGAAGTAGTACCCACTGCTACAATCTTTTCTTTTGTTGGTGCATTGTATAAATTAAGTAGATGCTGGATGGTGTCTTTATCTACATCAATAAATTCAGCATGCATAATATGCTCATCAATGGTTGCTACTTTAACAGGCATAAAAGTTCCCGCTCCAACATGCAGTGTTACAAAATTACTTTCAATATTTTTTACTGCTAAAGTATCAAACACTTCTTTGCTAAAATGTAAACCAGCTGTTGGTGCTGCTACAGATCCTTCTTCTTTTGCATAAGTGGTTTGATATCGGTCCTTATCTTCATTGGTTGCAGCCCTTTCAATATAAGGGGGCAAAGGAATATTACCAATATGCGTAAGTAATTCAGAGAAACTAATAATTTCATCATCCCAAGAAAAACGAATTAAATATTGTCCATTCTCTTGTGCAATTTTTTCTGCAGTAAAAACAATTGTTTTTTGATCAATCAAAATATCTTTTGACAACAATCCATCTTTCCATTTTTTTGCACCACCAATTAAACAATACCATTCAACATGTGTTGTAGCTTGCATTGCTTTTATTACTGGTGTAAATGCTTGCGTTGGTTCTAAGCAAAATATTTCTATACTACTAGTCCCATTGCTATTTGTTTTTTCAAAAAATATTCTTGCAGCAATTACTTTACTATTATTAAAAAACAATTGCGTGTTGTTGGGAAGATAATCAGCTAAGTTTTTATACTGTGAACTGGCTTTAATAGCCTGATCCCATACCAATAATTTACTATCTGCTCTATTGGGAGCAGGTGTAAAAGCTATTTTTTCCTCTGGTAAAGGATAATCAAAGGCGTTAATCTCAATACTTGGCTTGATAAACATGCTGCAAATGTAGTCAAAGAGCTCATTTTCAAGCTATTTCACCCTTTATAAACCTAAAAATGGGGTTTATCCACAGCAATTAACAGGCTGTTTAGCCTAAAACAGGGCTTTTTTCTTTCAAATGCCCTATACTATTGATTTTCAGGCCGGTTTATTTCTTGTGGAAAACTAGAAAGGCCTATTTGCGCTTTAAAAGTGGTAAAAAGTGTTATTTTGTGTGAACAAGTGGTAAAAATCACACTAATTATTAACAATGACAGGCTTTCACGGAGAATATCAATCAACTATCGACGCTAAAGGGCGTTTCCTGGTTCCCGGCAGTTTGAAAAAACA
>JAHEFI010000016.1 GCA_024640255.1 Bacteroidota bacterium
CATCTTATAAAAATGTATATCAATCCTTATAATATAAATCCCCGACTTTATGGCTATCTATGCTAAAGAAACAGTTTCAGTAATATTAGGTGGTGGTGCAGGATCAAGGTTATCTCCTTTAACTGCTAGTAGATCAAAACCAGCTGTACCAATTGCAGGCAAATATCGTTTAGTAGATATTCCTATAAGCAATTGTATTAATAGCAATTTGAATAGAATTTTTGTGTTAACACAATTTAATTCTGCTTCTTTAAATCAACATATTAAAAACACGTATCATTTTAGTGCATTTAGTTCAGGCTTTGTAGATATTTTAGCTGCGGAACAAACTCCAGATAATCCCGGATGGTTTCAAGGTACTGCAGATGCGGTAAGACAATCTTTGAGACATTTGGATAAAATGGATTTTGAATATGTATTGATATTAAGTGGGGATCAGTTATACCAAATGGATTTTAGTAAAATGATTGATGCGCATAAAAAAAGTGGAGCAGCATTAACCATCGCTACTATTCCAGTTGGAGAAAGAGAAGCGCCAGAATTTGGTATTTTAAAATCTAACGAAGAAAATGTAATCACCTCTTTTATAGAGAAACCTAAAAAAGAATTATTGCCTGATTGGGTGAGTGATACTGGCACTGCAATGCAAGATCAAGGAAGACATTATTTAGCATCAATGGGCATCTATGTTTTTAACAAAGAAATCTTATATAAGTTATTAAATGAAGTACATGCCAAAGCAACCGATTTTGGAAAAGAAATTATTCCAGACTCTATTGCACATTATAAAGTGTTAAGTTATCAGTACGACGGCTACTGGACTGATATTGGAAATATTTATTCTTTCTTTGAAGCCAATATCGCTTTAACAGAAGCCATTCCTCCATTTAATTTATTTGATAGTGCTCAAACAATTTATACCCGTCCTCGTATGTTGCCACCAGCAAAAATTAGCGGCACTATGATTGATAGGGCTATCATTGCAGAGGGATCTATTATTCATGCGGCGTCTATTTCACAATCGGTTATTGGTATACGATCTAGAATAGGAAAAGATACGGTGGTTAAAAATGTGTATATCATGGGTTGTGATTATTACGAGACAATTGATCAAATCAATGAAAAAACGCATGCAGGAAAACCTATCTTAGGAATTGGAGAAAGATGTATTATCGAAGATGCCATTGTGGATAAAAACTGTTCTATAGGAAATGATGTGGTGATTAAAGGAGGGGCACATTTAGAAAAAACAGATCATCCATTGTATACCATCAAAGACAATATTGTAGTTATTAAAAAAGGTGCAGTAATTCCAAATGGTTTTGTTATTTAGTATTGAAAAAAAAGTATAAATGAAAAGTACAGCGTATTTAGGTGAAAAATCCAAATTGAGTTTTTGGCAAATTTGGAATATGTGTTTTGGTTTTTTTGGAATCCAATTTGGCTGGAGTTTGCAAATGGGAAATATGAGTGCTATCTATGAATTTCTAGGAGCTTCTCCAGAGCAGATTCCTGGTTTATGGCTAGCAGCACCCATGACAGGTTTATTAGTACAACCCATTATTGGATATTTAAGTGATAGAACATGGCATCCTAAATTGGGAAGAAGAAGACCATTCTTTTTGGTAGGGGCTATTTTAAGTTCTGCATTACTATTTGTGATGCCCAATTCTTCTTCCGTATGGATGGCTGCTGGAGTATTATGGATATTGGATTCAAGTATTAATGTAACCATGGAACCTTTTAGAGCATTTGTTGCAGATAATTTAAACGAGCAACAAAGATCTTTTGGTTTTGCTATGCAAAGTATGTTTATAGGATTAGCTTCTTTTATAGCAGGTTATTTACCTCAGGTGTTGGTGAATTGGTTTGGAGTATCCAGAGAAAAATTAAATGGCACTATTCCTCAAAACATTTTATTATCCTTTTATATTGGCGCTGCGGTTTTCTTTATTGCAGTGATGTATACTATTGTAAAGAGCAAAGAGTATCCGCCTTCTGAAAATATTTCTACCAATGAGTCTGAACAAAAAGAAGGCATAGTCAAAGAAATAGTAGACTCAATTAAAAATATGCCAGTACAAATGAAAAGATTGGCATTGGTTAATTTTATTACCTGGCCTGGTTTGTTCTTAATGTGGTTTTATTACAGTACTGGTGTAGCTTCTCAATTATTTCATGGAGATCCAGCAACAAGTAGCGATCTATTTACCATGGGCTTAGAACATGCCAATACAACATCCGCAATTTTAAATTTGGTAACATTTGGTTTTTCTTTCACTTTGCCTTTTTGGGTAAGTAAATTGGGAAAGAAATATACGCATGCCATGTGTTTATTCATTGGTGCGATTGGATTAATCTCAGTGTATTATATCCAAACTCCTAATTATTTATATATCAGTATGGGACTAGTAGGAATTGCTTGGGCTTCCATATTATCCATGCCTTACTCCATGTTGGCTGGTTTTATTCCAGAACAAAAAATGGGTATCTATATGGGTATATTCAATTTCTTTATTGTTTTACCTGAGATTATCGCTTCCATATTTTTTGGAAAAATCATGTCAAACTTTTTGCATAATGATCGATTAATGGCTGTGCAAATTGGAGGCTTCCTTTTATTAACTGCCAGTATTATTTGTGCAATTATTATTAAAGAAGAAAAAAAATCATAGATGAAATTTAATTATAGCGTAAAGCAATGCTTAATGCTTGCATTGTTGGCAGTAGTATGCCAGTTTTCATTAGCTGCTCAAACCATTGAAGCCTATCCAACCAATTGGTTTGTACAAATGAAATACAATAAGGTACAAATCTTATTAAGAAAACCTAGTTCATTTAAAACAAATGCTCAGGTTCAGGTAAATTACCCAGGGGTGACTTTATTAAAAACGCACCATTTTGCGAATCCCAATTATTTAGCAGTAGATATAGAAATTTTAAAAACCGCAAAACCTGGACACGTTCAATTAGCAATAAAAGAGGGTAGTCAAACCACCTTATTTAATTGGGCATTAAAATCTAGAAGAGCAGGTAATGGAACTCAATTTGCACAGGGAGTAAATTCAAAAGATTTTATTTACTTCTTAATGCCTGATAGATTTAGCAATGGAGATAAAAGTAATGATAGAGTAGCTGGATTGAAAGATCAATCCTTGAATAGAGATTCCATTTTCTTAAGACATGGAGGAGATTTACAAGGAGTATTGAATCATTTGGATTATTTACAAGGATTAGGAGTGACAAGTTTGTGGATGACTCCAGTTTTGGAGAATGATATGCCTAATAGAACAGAGCATGGTTATGCTGCAACCAATCAATATGTTATTGAAAAAAGATTTGGTGGAGAAGCAGCTTATTTACAATTAAGTGATGCATTACATCAAAGGGGCATGAAGTTGATACAAGATATTGTATACAATCATTCAGGTAGATTTCATTTCTTAGTTCAAGATGCACCAGATAATACTTGGGTGCATCAATGGCCTAAGTTTACCGAGCCAAGTCATAAAGAGCAAGTGCTTTTTGATCCTTATGCTTCCAAAACCGAGCAGGTAAAAATGACCGATGGCTGGTTTACGACTGAAATGCCAGACTTAAATCAATCCAATCCTTTTATGGCAAAGTTTTTGACCCAGAATGCTATTTGGTCTGTGGAAACTTTTGGTGTGGATGGCTTTAGAATTGATACCTACAAATACAATGACTTGTCATTTATGAATCAATTAAATCAAGCATTGGTAAATGACTTTCCTGCTATTACAAGTTTTGGTGAATCATGGGTACATGGAGTAGCTGCACAAGCCTATTTTGTAGAGAACAATATGAATGTTCCATTTAAGAGTAATTTATATGGAGGTCAAGATTTTCAAACCTTGTTTTATGGAATTCTTCCAGCATTGAATGAGAATTTTGGTTGGACAGATGGGGTCACTAAATTGTACACTACTTTAAGCAACGATTTTTTGTACAAGGATGCTACTAGAAATGTACTTTTCTTAGATAACCATGATATGACCAGAATACTTTCTTCTTTAGGAGAGAGTGTTCCCAAATTAAAAGTGGCTTTGGCTTGGTTATTTACCTGTAGAGGTATTCCTCAGTTGTATTATGGAACGGAAGTGATGATGAAGGGTATTGCAAATCCAGATGGATGGGTAAGATTGGATTTTCCAGGAGGATGGGAGGGTGACAATAAAAATGCATTTACTGGCGAAGGATTAACTGCTGAAGAGAAATCTATTCAATCCTATACTAGGTTGTTAGGCAATTATAGAAAACAATCAACAGCTTTACAAACAGGTAAAATGATGCAATACATACCTAATAATGGGTTGTATGTTTATTTTAGATATGATGCAGGTTCTACAGTTATGTGTGTGATGAATACAGATAAGCAAACAAGATCAGTTGATATGAACGATTTTATTGAAAGAACCCAAGGGTTTAAAGGCGGGAAAGATATTATCACGAATAAACAAATAAACACTAAGTTTGAACTACCTGCAATGAGTATGCAGATCATTGAATTAACTAAATAATATGTCAAAATACGAGGATATTCATTTTGTAGATGCCGCACAACCAGTGTGGAATTATTCTTTATTTACAGAAGAGGATATTCGTAATTTTCAAAATGGTACGCATTATAGTTTGTACAAGCTTTTTGGAAATAAACAATTAGAAGTATTAGATACTCAAGGAACTTATTTTAGTGTATGGGCGCCTAACGCTACCGCAGTATTTGTAACAGGCAATTTCAATGATTGGAATAAAACAAGTCATCCTTTAAAAGTAAGATTAGATAGTTCTGGTATATGGGAAGGTTTTATTCCCAATGTATTACAAGGCGAAGTATATAAATACCATATCCATGGATATAAAGGCGCTTTATTAGATAAAGGAGATCCTTTTGCACATTACTGGGAATTAAGACCATTAACTGCGTCTATTACTTGGGATACAAACTATACATGGAAAGATGACAAATGGTTAGAGCAAAGAAAAATTAAGAATAGAACCGATCAACCCTATTCGGTGTATGAAGTGCATTTGGCTAGCTGGATGCGTCCTGATAAAAACAATGAAGATTCTTATAATAGTTATAAGCAGTTGATTGATTTATTGGTGCCCTATGTAAAAGAAATGGGTTTTACGCATGTAGAATTCATGCCTGTAATGGAACACCCTTTTGATGGAAGTTGGGGTTATCAAGGCATTGGTTTTTTTGCGCCTACTTCAAGATTTGGGAATCCACAGGAATTTGCAGCATTGGTAGAGGCTTTTCATGCTGCAGAAATTGGGGTGATTATAGATTGGGTGCCTTCTCATTTCCCTTATGATAGTCATGGCTTGTTTATGTTTGACGGAGCCAATACCTATGAATATGCGGATATGAGAAAAGGCTATCATCCAGATTGGAATTCTTATATTTTCAATTATAAAAGAGGGGAAGTAAAATCATTTTTAATTAGTAGTGCAAGATTTTGGTGTGATCAGTTTCATATTGATGGATTAAGAGTAGATGCGGTTAGTTCTATGTTGAAATTGGATTATAGTAGAAAAGCAGGTGAGTGGGAGCCCAATGAATTTGGAGGAAATGGAAATTTAGAAGCCATTGCTTTTATCAAAGATTTAAATGAAACCTTATATAGAGATTTTCCAGCCATTCAAACTATTGCAGAAGAAGCAACGGATTGGCCAGGTATTAGTCAACCCACTTTTATGGATGGCTTAGGTTTTGGGATGAAATGGATGATGGGATGGATGCACGATACTTTGGATTATTTTAAATTGGATCCGTTGTATCGTTCAGGAAGTCAGGATAAGTTTACTTTTTCCATGATGTATTATTATGACGAACATTTTATGTTACCATTAAGTCATGATGAAGTGGTGCATGGTAAAAGCCCCATGTTATATAAAATGCCTGGAGATGAATGGCAAAAATTTGCAAACCTAAGATTGATGTATACTTATATGTTTACGCATCCAGGAGCAAAATTATTATTTATGGGTAATGAATTTGGAGCTACCCAAGAATGGGATTATCAATCTGAATTGCAATGGGATTTATTACAACATGTAAGTCATGGGGGTATGAAACATTGTGTGCAGCAATTGAATAAATTATATCAATCACATCCTGCATTATTTGAATTGCAATATGATACTGCTGGGTTTGAATGGGTGGAGACTAATAAAAGACAGGAAGGCGTTATAGCTTTTAAGAGAAAATCCAAAGACCCAAAAGAAGAAATTTTGGTGGTATTCAATATGACCCCAGTACCAAGACATGATTATCCAATACATGTTTATGGTGATAAGCCATGGAAAGAAATATTTAATAGTGACGATAAAGCTTTTTGGGGAGTGGGTGATTTATACAATAAGATTGTCAGAAAAGAACCACAGGATGATAAAAAGGAATGGTTCAAATTGATTTTGGAGCTTCCCGCACTATCTGCAATCGTGTTAAAATAGTTCGCAATCGTTGTAAAAGCACATTTTTATTGAAGTTTTGCACAAATAGGGTAATATGACTATTGTTAACATTAAGTTCATATTAAGTATTGAACTTTGCGTAATCATTCAACCCTATCATCATGAAAACAAATCACAAGGCTTTATTGCATGACGCGGTTTCCGAGTTCATCCAATTGCATGCTTTTGATCATTTAATGGACCAGGAACTTGCTCTGTTTAAAAGCTTATTAAATCAGTGGGCTAATAATGAAGAGCCAAATCAAGAATTAACAGCCAAATTAATTCCTTATTTAACAAAGGTGAATTTCTTTGTTGAAAGTATATCTCCAGCTGCTATTCAGCTTTGGTTTTATGCATTATCCTATAATAATATTCCAGTAATGAATTTGTCTGGAAATATTGTTCAGGACAATAATGAGTTAGTATATTAAAATAAAAAAGGCCCCATCACTGGGGCCTTTTTTATAAGTATCTTAAGAGGAGATTAAAATAATCCACCTTTTTTCAAACTTGTTTTGCCTTCCCCAATTTTGAAGCCATTATTGTACACTTCAATTTTGTATTCACCTTCGATGAATTTAGCAGCATTCTTTACATCATAACTTACTGGCAATACTGCGTTTTGCTCATATTGTACAGCTATTTTATTAGAGAATACTTTATTACCATCTTCTCTTGTAGTAATGGTACCACCATCACCAAAGGCTTTGCCATCTGGAGCAGTAATACAGATATATAAATCTTGAGGACCACTAGGAGTGATTCTGTTTTTATCAATTTGGAAAGCAATACGAATAGTGTTCGCTCTCTTTGCAGATTTAGTTGCTTTCTCTGTACCGTCATCTTTGATTCTCAAAGCTTGAATAGTAAATGAAGAAGCGTGTAAAGTAGAACCTATGTCTTGTAATCTTTCTTTCTCTTTTGTAGTAGAATTTAAGTTACTAGAAAGCGTAGTGTTTTGATTCGTTAAATCTTGGTTCTTAACATTTAATTGTTTGTTTTCTTCTTGTGCCTTACTTAAATCAGTAAATAATTCAGCTACTTTAGAATTCAAATTGGCAATTAAAGATTTTGCTTCTTCTAATTCCTTTTCTGTTGCATTCTTTTTAGTTAACAATGCACCGATATCCGATTTTAATTTTTGTAAGTTTTGAGACTTCTCTAAAAGATCACCTTGTAACTGACTATTTTGTGCAGTTAAAGAATCTACTTTAGCAGATGCTGCGATAAATTCTGCATTTATTGCATTTTTAGTGCTATCAGCTGTATTTAATTGAGTAGTGTAGTTGTTTACAATTTCAGTCTTTGAAGTGCTAAAGTAAATCCAAGAACCTACTAAGGCTACTAATAAAATACCGATGATGATTTTTCCGTTGTTGTTTGAAGATTCGTTGCTCATATTTTATGTTTGAATAGGTTTCAAAGATAAGTAAAAACGCTTAAATCTTGTATCTTTGGCATATGCCTACTACTAAAATTATAGCCAATTGGAAGAAGAATGTATACGACGCTGTATACTGGCTAGAAGGGGAAGAGCCTTTTTATATTGATCAGGTAGTAGAATATGCTGAGAAACAATTGCTTCCTGAGGCCGAGCAGGCATTTAATTTAACTATTTTTTATGGAAAGGATGCTGACTGGGCAGAGATCATTAACGCTTGTAAGCGTTATCCAGTTTTTGCAGAAAGACAAGTGGTGATTGTCAAAGAGGCGCAACATATGGGGCAAATAGAAAAGTTATTACCCTATATTGAAAATCCTTTAAGTTCTACCATTCTTATTGTGGCGCATAAAGATAAAAATGTAGATGGTCGATCTGCCTTAGCAAAAGCTTTAAAAACCAAAGCTGTTCATGTTGCTACAAAAAAAATGTACGATAACAAATTGCCAGAATGGGTAATGGGTTTTATAAAGGATAGGGGTTATCAGATTAGCCCCAAAGCAGTACAAATTATAGTAGATCATATTGGCAATGATTTGAGTAGAATTAATAATGAATTAGATAAGCTTATTATTAATATTGGAGATAGAAAATCAATTACAGAAGATGATATAGAGAAATATATTGGTATCAGCAAAGAATACAATGCCTTTGAATTTCAAGATGCTGTTGCCCAAAAGAATTTTTCTAAAGCCATTAAAATGATTCAGTATTTTGAATCAAATCATAAAGCCGCACCCATTCAATTAATCTTGCCCACTTTATACGCTTTCTTTAGTAAACTATACTCCATATATGGTTTAGGCACTAATGATGAAAGAAGAATTGCCAGTGAGGCAGGCATCGCACCATTTTTGGTTAAAAATTATATGGCTGCTACAAGACATTATAGTTATGGCAAAGTAGAGCATATTTTATTGCTAATACACGAATACAATTTAAGGGTATTGGGTATTAATGATGCTTCCAACTCGGATGCTGATTTATTAAAAGAGTTGGTGATAAAAATTATGGATACTTCTGCAAAATAGTTGCAGTCTGAATTTTATCTTGCGCCAATTGATTTTTCAATGCGTCTAATCCATCAAATTTCTGTTCCCCTCTGATAAATTCAAATACTTGTACGGTAATGGTTTGATCGTAAATATCTTTATCGAAGTTGAAAATATTTACTTCAATCACTTTTTTATGACCATCAACGGTAGGTCTTACGCCAATATTCATCATGCCATTTAATAAACTTCCATCTGTACAAGCGCCTTTTACTTTAACGGCGTACACTCCATTAGATGGAATTAGTTTTTCTTCATCATTGATATGTAAGTTGGCCGTAGGGAATCCTATTGTTCTTCCTAATTGATTTCCTCTTACCACATAGCCTTCAAAAGCATATGGATAGCCTAATAAAAGATTGGCTTGTTCAATATTTTTTTCAGTAATACAATTTCTAATTAAAGTAGAACTCACAATTTCTCCATCTACTAATTGCTCATTTATTTCGTCCACGGTAAATTGGTAATCTTTACCTAAAGTTTCTAGTAATTTAAAATCTCCTTTTCTGCCATTTCCAAATCGGTGGTCATATCCCACAATAATATGAGCGGGTTTAAAATGTGCTACAATAAAATCTTTCACATATTCCTCCGCGGTCATATTGGAAAATCGGTGGTCAAAAGGAACTACTACTAGATGGTCAATGCCTGCTTTTTCCAATAAGCTAATACGCTCGCTAATATGGGTTAGTTGCTTGATTTCCCCTGGTACAGAAGAAATTACTTTACGAGGGTGTGGATGAAAGCTTACAATCACCGTCTCTCCATGGATAGACTGCGCAATAGACCTCATTTTTTGAATAATCTGCTGATGACCTTTGTGAACGCCATCAAAAGCCCCAGTAGTAATTACTGCATGCTTAAAAGGGGGTAAATTTTGTAAATCGTAGTGAACCTTCATCTTCTATTGCTAAATATGGCACAAATGTAAAACAATTGTACCTTTGTGCCACAAATCAATTTAGATCCATGTCATTGTATGCCCAACGCGGTGTATCCGCACAAAAAGAAGAAGTACACGCAGCTATCCAACATTTAGATCAAGGCTTGTACCCAAATGCTTTTTGTAAATTATATGCGGATTATTTAGGAGGCGATAATAATTACATTAATATAATGCATGCGGATGGGGCAGGTACCAAAAGTATCTTAGCTTATATCTACTGGAAAGAAACAGGAGACGCTTCTGTTTGGAAGGGTATAGCGCAGGATGCGATTGCCATGAATTTGGATGATTTATTATGTGTTGGTATTTATGATCAAATTTTATTCTCCAGTACCATTGACAGAAATAAATTAATCATCAACGGTGAAGTGATCAGTGAAGTGATTAATGGCACACAATCTTTTTTTGAAACCTTGAAAGAATTTGGTGTTCAAATTTCTTTTTTAGGAGGCGAAACGGCAGATGTGGGTGACGTAGTGAGAACCATTGCAGTGAATGGAACCATGACAGCAAGATGGCCCAAATCTAAATTAATTACCAACAATTTAATTGCCCCTGGTCAAGTGATAGTTGGTTTCTCAAGTTATGGTCAAGCAAAATATGAAACAGCCTACAATAGTGGTTTGGGAAGCAATGGTTTAACCAGTGCTAGACACGATGTATTAAGCAAGGAATATGCTACCAAATATCCTGAAACTTTTGAACCAAGTTTGGCTAATGAGGTAGTGTATATTGGAAAAAATAAAGTGACAGATAGTATTGAAATACCTGGATTTGGGTCTATTCAAGTAGGGAAACTTTTATTAAGTCCAACAAGAACATATGCTCCATTAGTAAAAGCTATTTTGAGCAATCATTTTGATGCTGTTAAAGGAATGATTCATTGTAGTGGTGGGGGTCAAACCAAGTGTATGAAATACTTGCCAGGCCCCATGCGTATCGTAAAAGACAATTTCTTAGAAGTGCCTCCTATATTTAAATTGATACAAGAAAACTCTGGTGCAAATGCAAGAGAAATGTATCAGGTATTTAATATGGGACATCGTTTAGAAATTTTCACCAACGAATCGGATGCTGCTGCATTAATTGATATAGCTGCTTCTTTAGGTATTGAAGCCCAAATTATAGGAAGAGTGGAAGCAGCAAATACCAAAGAATTGGTATTGAAAGGAAGTTTTGGAACAGAAACATTTAGCTATTAATTTTATATAAAACAAACCAACCCATGAGCGAGTTAGTAGTCCAATTAGACAATGTAAATATTTACCAAAGCGGTAGTCTTATTTTACAAGATGTTAATTTGAAAGTGGAGAAGGGAGAGTTTGTTTATTTGGTAGGAAGAACAGGTGCAGGAAAAAGTAGTTTATTAAAAACATTATACGGAGAGTTGACTTTAACTGAGGGTAATGGGAATGTGGTTGGATTTAATTTAAAAGACATGACTTGGAAAACTTTGCCTTTTCTAAGAAGAAATTTGGGGGTAGTATTCCAAGATTTTCAATTATTGACGGATAGAAATGTGCACGAGAATTTAAAGTTTGTACTAAAGGCTACTGGATGGCAGGACGAAAAGTTGATGGAGCAAAAAATAGACGATGTATTGAATAAAGTAGGTTTGCAGAATAAAGGCTTTAAAATGACTTATGAAATGAGTGGAGGGGAGCAACAAAGAGTGGATATAGCTCGTGCCTTGTTAAATGCCCCTAAATTGATCCTAGCAGACGAACCTACAGGTAGTTTAGACCCTGAAACCAGCGACGAAATCATGCAATTATTGATGCAAATAGCCAAGGAAGACGGAACAGCTATTTTGATGGCTACCCACGATTTTATGGTAGTAAACAAGTTCCCTTCCCGTACTTTAACCACAGAAGGGGGAAAACTGGTAGAAAAGGCTTAATAAATTCTTCATTTTGGGCATAAATTGCCCTTTTTTTACTTGACATCTTACATCTTTTTTCTTATGTTCGCAGACATATAAAAGTTCAAAGAAAGTGAGACTAAAGTCATTAGAAATCAAAGGGTTCAAGAGTTTTGCTGACAAAACCATCGTAAGTTTTGACGAGGGGATAACAGGCATTATTGGACCAAACGGATGCGGAAAAAGTAATATCATCGATAGCATTAGATGGGTAATTGGAGAATCTAAAATTTCAGCCTTAAGATCTGAGAATTTAGATTCATTGGTATTCAATGGAAGTAAAACAAGAAATTCCAGTAGTATGGCGGAAGTTAGTTTGACTTTCGAGAATACAAAAAATTTATTACCAACCGAGTTTAGCACCATTACGGTGACTCGTCGTTATTATAAAAATGGAGAGAGTGAATACAGATTAAATGATGTTGCATGTAGATTAAAAGACATTCACAATTTATTTTTAGATACTGGAGTTAGTACAGATAGTTATGCCATTATTGAATTAGGTATGGTGGATGATATTATCAAGGATAAGGATAATAGTCGTCGTAAAATGTTAGAACAAGCTGCGGGTATTACTATTTACAAAACAAGAAAGAAGGAAGCAAAAAATAAATTAGACGCAACAGAGCAAGATTTATCTAGAATTGAAGACTTATTATTTGAAATTAATAATCAGTTAAAGACTTTAGAAAATCAGGCTAAGAAAGCTGAAAAGTATTTTGAGATAAAGAAAGATTATAAGGAGACTGCTATTGAATTAGCGATTGCTTCATTAGAAGGTTTTAATTTAACTTATAAAGAATTAACTGAACAACAAGAAACGGAAAGCGATAAAAAGATTCAATTAGAAGCACAGATAGCTTTAGAAGAAGCAGCTTTAGAACAAGAGCGTGTAAGTTTTATCGAAAAAGAAAGAGGTTTACAAAGTCAACAACAAGAGTTCAATGACTTGGTTCAAAAATTAAGAACCAAAGAGAATGACAAGAATTTAGCTGCACAACGTTTAGATTATTTAAATGATAAAGAAAAAGGCCTACAAGAATTCTTAGAAAGAGCAGAAGGTCAAGTAAAGACTATTGGTGATTCTATTGAATATACTAAGTTGCAGGTAGTTGAAGAAGAAAAAATCTATAACGATTTTAAAAATAGAGTAGAAGCTTCACAGATTGAATTATCTAACAAAAGAGCTCAGTTTGATGATCAAAGAGCAGTATTGGATAATTTACGTCAACAGTATAATCAAATTCAGAGAAATCAGTTTGATGCGGAGAAAAAAGTTGC
The DNA here is from genome assembly GCA_024640255.1 of Bacteroidota bacterium. Taxonomy (GTDB): domain Bacteria; phylum Bacteroidota; class Bacteroidia; order Chitinophagales; family Chitinophagaceae; genus Sediminibacterium. The sequence goes on from JAHEFI010000016.1 coordinate 13,128, forward strand.
TGTTGCAGATACTTCAATTCAAAATATTCAAAGATCACAGGTTCAGATTGAAGAAGAGCAAGCACATCGTGCCACTCAAATTGAAGATATTACTTCTCAATTAGCACAAAAAGAAAATGATTTAGCAGAAAAGAAAGCGCATTTGGTTTCTTTGCAAGAGCAACATGAAAAAGCGAAAGCAAGCATTTTCGAAACACAATCTGCTTTAGAAGTTTTAAGATCTTCATTGGCTGAGCAATCTAGAATTTTAGATGCTAAAAAAAACGAATACGATTTATTAAAGAGTTTAGTTGACTCTATGGAAGGTTATCCAGAGAGTGTTAAATTCTTACATAATAATACAGGCTGGAATCATAATGCACCTATTTTATCAGACATCATCTATGTACAGGAGTCTTACCGTACAGCGGTTGAGAACGTATTAGAACCTTATTTAAATTACTATGTAGTAAACGATTTAAAAGAAGGTTTACAAGCTATACATCTATTGGATGAACATAAAAAAGGAAAAGCTAATTTCTTCTTATTGGATCAATTAACAGGTGCCCAAGCCAATGCGGCTCCTGCTAATACCATTGCTGCTTTATCAGTAGTAGAAATTGATCCTAAATATGCTTCTTTGGCGAATCATTTATTAGGGAATGTATTTATTGCAGAAAATGAAGCTGCACTAGAGGCTAATCACTCAGGCATTGTATTAGAGAAGACAGGAAAATATGTGAAAGGTAAATACACTTTAACGGGTGGTAGTGTTGGATTATTTGAAGGGAAGAAGATTGGTCGTGCAAAGAACTTGGAAAAATTATTAGAAGATATTGAAGCGCAAGAAAAAGTAGTAAATGATTTAAAAGCTCAAATACAAGTGAAGCATGATTCAGTATTAGAGTTCAATGAATTATTAAAAGAAAACGAAATTCGTGCTACAGAACAATCTGTTAATACTTTAATTAATGAAGTATTCGCTAACAAGAACAGATTAGAGAACTTACAATCAGCTCAATCTACTGCAGCTGCTAAATTAGCTGAATTTGTAGTGAAGATGCAAGAAGAGCATGATGCCATTGCGGATACTAGATTGGCTTTTGAAGCTTTAAATATTAGCTTACAAGAAACACAGGCTCAATTAGGTGATATTGAATTAGCTTACCAAGCTGCTGAGCAAGCATACCATTTGGCTTCTGGTGAATTCAATGAAATGAATTTGCAGTTAACTAAGCAACAAAGTAAAATTGAAGCTTTACAACAAGAAGTAGTTTTCAAAGAAAACCAATTGGCTGATTTGCATACTCAAATTCAATCTAATACCACTCAATTAACAGAAGCGTCCACTGCCATTGTAGAAAGTAGAGATCAATTAGCAGCTGTGGAGGCAGATTTAGTTGAATTATTAAGAAATAAAGAAGCGGAGGAATTAAAATTAAACGAAGCAGATCAGGCATACTATACTCTAAGAACGCAATTACAAGAAAAAGAGAGTGCCTTAAGACATCAGGTGAAGTCTAAGGAGTTGATGGATCAATTGATCAATGAGATCAAGGATAAATTAAACAACTTGAAATTGTCTTTAGCGGGGATGAAAGAGCGTTTAAGTGTTGAATTTAAAGTAGAGTTAGAAGAAGTTTTAGATAAAGGCAGACAAACAGAAGAAAGCTTGGAAGAATTACAAGCAAGTGTAGAGAGAATGAAGAAGCGTTTGGAGAATATGGGTGAAGTAAACCCAACTGCTATTGAAGCGTATACAGAGATGAAGAAGCGTTATGACTTTATCTTAGAGCAAAAGAATGACTTAGTAAGTGCGAAAGAAAGTTTGATGCTAACCATACAAGAAGTGGAAGCAACAGCTAATCAAGCCTTCTTAGAAACATACAATACAGCAAGAGAAAACTTCCAAAAAGTATTCAAGGCATTGTTTACTGAAGAAGATTCTTGTGACTTGATTTTAGTTGATCCAGATAATTTAGCAGAAACAGCTGTAGAGATTGTGGCTAAGCCTAAAGGTAAGCGACCTTCATCTATCACTCAGTTGAGTGGTGGTGAGAGAACTTTAACTGCAACCGCTATGTTGTTTGCTATTTACTTAATTAAGCCTGCACCATTCTGTATTTTGGATGAGGTGGATGCGCCATTGGATGATGCCAATGTAGGCAAGTTTACACAGATGATTCAAAAGTTCTCTGATAACTCTCAGTTTATTATTGTAACGCACAATAAGCAAACCATGAGTGCAGTGGATGTGATCTATGGTGTGACGATGCAAGAGCCAGGTGTAAGTAAGCTAGTTCCTGTAGACTTTAGAAGTTTAAGTAATTAAAACCCGCAGAGTCCCTTCGGAGACCCTGTAATAAATATTCAAAAATGAGTCTCCTAGAGGGACTCATTTGTTTTAAAGATGATAAAGTCTTCCATTATATTATTCCTAAGCTTATTCTTTGTCTACTTGCCTTTTAGTAGAACCCCTGATTATTTTGATAGTGAAATCACGCCAGCCTTAATTGAGCAAAGAGGGGATAAGTTAGTAGCTAGTTTTACTGAAGAGGGTAAGCGATATTTGTTGAGATTACCACAAGAAGAATTCAAGTCTAAGATAGGAGAGCGTGTTGAAATTAGGTATGAATTAAATCAGCCTGAACATGCTAAAATTAATCAAGCATGGGGATATTGGTGGGTGCCACAAGAACTAGCTTTTGCATTGGGCATTTTTATAGTGCTAATGGGAGTGGCCTATGCAACTACAAATAGACCTGATCCGGTTTCATTAAAAGAGCAGCTGGATTATAAAAAGGAGGATACTGGGAAATACCAATAGGGTTTATTTGGCTAAGTAGCGTTTGATATCTTTATCGATATCTCTGTTCTTAATAGTTTCTCTTTTGTCAAACTCTTTCTTACCTCTACCAACGCCAATTTCTAATTTGGCTAAATGTTTTTCGTTGAAGAATATTCTTAGAGGCACAATAGTGAAACCTTTTTCTTTTACTTTGGTTTCTAATTTTTTTAGTTCTCTTTTTTGTAAAAGTAATTTTCGATCATGTACTTCAATATGATTATTGGCAGAACCATGTGAGTATGCGTTAATATATAAACTTCTAACCCAAAGTTCGCCTCTATCAAAAAAGCAGAAGGAATCGTTAAAGCTAACTTTACCTTCTCTAATTGATTTTACTTCCGTTCCAAGCAATACCATGCCAGCCACGTATTTATCTTCGATGGCATAGTTAAAAAAGGCTTGCCTATTATTTAACTCTTTGGCTTTAACTGCTTTTGCTTTGGACATAAAAAAATATCCCGATTCCAATAAAGGACCGGGATACAAAAGTACTATTTAAAATTGATTTAGTTCCTTGGGATTAGTTTCTAAACAAGAAACACACTTCAGATAATTTATTTTTCAATTCTTTTCTATCAACTATAAAGTCTAAGAATCCATGTTCTAAAAGGAATTCAGAGCGTTGGAAGCCTGGAGGCAAGTCTTTCTTAATGGTTTCTTTGATAACCCTTGGGCCTGCAAAACCAATTAAGGCACCTGGTTCTGCAATATTAATATCCCCTAACATACCAAAGCTTGCTGAGATACCTCCAAATGTTGGATCGGTTAACATAGAAATGAAAGGAAGCTTAGCATCACTTAATTGAGATAGCTTACCACTTGTTTTGGCTAATTGCATTAAGCTATAAGCACTTTCCATCATTCTTGCTCCACCACTTTTACTTATCACCAAGTAGGGAAGTTTATGTTGAATACAATAATCAACTGCTCTTGAAAATTTTTCTCCCATTACACTACCTAGGGAACCTCCAATAAATTCAAAATCCATACATGCCACTACTAATCCTTCTCCGTTTACTTTTCCAGTAGCCACGCGCATGGAATCTTTTAAATCAGTTTTGGAGTGAATTTCATCTAATCTTTTTTGATAATTTTTTAAATCGGTAAAGTTTAATGCATCCTTACTTTTAATATTATCAAACAATACTTCAAATTCTTGGTCATCAAATAAAATATCAAAGTATTCAGTACTTCCAATTCTATGATGAAAATTACAATTTGAACAAATGTATAATTGCTCTTTTAATTCAGCACTAGTACAGATATGATTACAAGAAGGACATTTACTCCAAAGACCTTCTGGAGTTTCTTTTTTATCTGCAGTAGAAGTGTTAATCCCTTTTCTAATTCGCTTAAACCATCTAGATTTATCAGCGGCATCAGATTGATTAGCTTCGTCTCCCGTCAAATTCAGTTCAATATCTTCTTCTCTATTCTTCATAGTTAAGCGTTTCTGTTAATACAGTTTAAGTCTTCAAAAGATTGTTCTAATCTCTTAATGAAAGACTCTTCACCTTTTCTTAACCAAACTCTTGGATCATAATATTTCTTGTTTGGTTTATCAGCACCTTCTGGGTTACCTAATTGACTTTGTAAGTATGCTTCATTCTTTTTGTAATATCCTAAGATACCTTCCCAGAATGCCCATTGTAAATCTGTGTCCAAATTCATTTTGATAGCACCATATCCAATTGCTTCTCTAATTTGATTTTGAGGAGAACCAGATCCACCATGGAATACAAAGTAAACTGGTTTTGGAGCTGTTCCTAAAGTCTTTTCAATATGTAATTGGCTATTGTGTAAAATTTCAGGTTTCAATTCTACATTACCTGGGCTATAAACACCATGCACATTACCAAATGCTGCAGCTACAGTAAATAAGTTACCTACTTTGCCTAATTCAGTATAAGCATATGCAACATGCTCTGGTTGTGTATATAATTTATCGTTTTCAACACCACTATTATCTACGCCATCTTCTTCACCACCTGTCACGCCTAATTCAATTTCAATACCCATGCCTAATGGAGCCATTCTCTTAAAGAATTCAACAGATGTTTGAATATTCTCTTCGATTGGTTCTTCTGATAAGTCTAACATATGAGAAGAGAACAAAGGTTGTCCATGTAACTTATGGTATTTTTCACTTTCATCGATTAATGCGCTGATCCATGGCAACCATTTTTTTGCAGCGTGGTCTGTATGTAAAACAACAGGCACATCATAATATTTTGCTACTTGGTGAACATGTAATGCACCAGCAATAGCACCTTGAATATTTGCTTGTAAATTATCATTTGGCATTCCCTTACCAGCGATGAACTGAGCACCACCATTTGAGAATTGAATAATAATTGGAGATTTTACTTTTGCAGCTGTTTCGATAGCAGCATTAATTGTATCTGTACCAGTAGTATTTACTGCTGGGATCGCAAAGTTATTTGCTTTTGCATCATTGTATAATGCCTCTAATTCTTTACCAAATAAAACACCAGATCTGTACTTGCTCATAGTTTATAAATTGAGTAACAAATATAGTATTTCTGCCCCAAACATATGTTAGCCTATGGACAAGAAAAATCCCCAAAATAGTAGGGGATTTACAGATTTTCGAAGTTAGTCGTAATGATTTCGCAGAATTTAGTTTCAATCATCTTTTGGGCAAGGGCAATCATGTTGCTAAATGCTTTTGCATTGCTAATGCCATGGCCAATAATTACTGGTTTATTAACGCCCAAAACGGGTGTTCCACCATAGTTTTCAAAATGAAATCTTCCAAAGAAAGAATCATTTGCTAATCCTTGATGCGCTGCAGCTTCATACATCGCTTCTGCAGTTTTTAAAATTATATTTCCAGTAAAGCCATCACAAACAATTACATCAGCCTTATCGTTGAATGCATCTCTGCCTTCTACATTACCAATAAATTGAATAGCGGAATTTTCTTTTAATAAAGGATAGGTTGCTTGCGCTAGTATATTTCCTTTTCCTTCTTCTTCTCCTACATTTAATAAACCAACAGTAGGGTTTTCAATATTTAAAATATGCTTTGCATATAAATTTCCCAAAATGCCAAATTGATTTAATTGTTCTGGCTTACAATCTGCATTTAAACCTACATCCACTAACAAACCAGTCTTGCCACTTAATTTAGGAAGTAGGGTAGCAATAGTAGGTCTTAAAACGCCTTTGATAGGCTTTATACTGAACATGGCACCTACTAACATAGCACCTGTATTTCCAGCACTTAAGAAGGCATCAATTTTACCAGCTGCTAGCATACCAAAACCAATTGAGATAGAGGAATTTGGTTTTTCTTTTAATGCTTTAGTAGGATGTTCATGGTATCCAATAACTTCTGATGCATGTACTAAATGCAAAAAAGGTGAAGAAATCCCGTGTTGTTGAAATAGTTCATTCAACTGGGTTTCATCACCTATGCAGAACAAATGATTTTGAGAAGTAGATAAGTAATGTTGTACGCCTTTTACAGCTTCTAATGGTGCAAAATCACCACCCATCATATCTATTCCAATATTCATTCTATTGGTTTAACTATGCTTTTAAAGGAGCTTTTTCAGCTACTAATTTACCTTTGTAGTATAATTTTCCTTCTTGAACATG
>JAHEFI010000046.1 GCA_024640255.1 Bacteroidota bacterium
TCATCTACAACTTGTAGGTATTTTTTCAATAAATTCCTAGTTTCAAAAGTTGAACTAAGGGTTGCGTATGCAGAAATGTCTGCATGAATTATTCCGTTTGCCATTGTTTTCTTAATTTAAAATTTAAAATTATTTGTTTTGCCACGGCTTAATATTAGCCATAGCGTTTGCAAATCCCAATGGGTCTTCCTGTATGGTTTTAAATTCAACATCGGCATCTGTTGGTCTAGCTTGGACTAACGGTGCTTCATTTTTTATCTTGCTCGCCATCTTATCTTGACCTAATGCAATTCCATGCTTAATCATGGTGCTATTATAGGTAGTTAAGTTTTTGGCAGCAGTAACAAATTGAATCCATCTACCCATATTCGGAGTTCCGTCAGGATTTAAGGCGATAGATTGTAAAAATCCTACTGGGTTTATAAAGGCTTCTACGTAGTCTTCATTTGATACCGCAGGGATATTTATTACTCCATCCTTGTCTTTGATTTGAATTACTCCATTTCTCACGAACTTGCTAACCTCTGGCGAATATTGGGCAACTAATGCGTCTCGCTGTGCTTTTAACTCTTCTTCGGTTGGCTCTGCTTCTTTTTGAGCTAATGGTGCATCCAATTCAATTTCTAAGTCGTCTGATTGAAACTGAGCGACAAACTCTTTTCCAGATTGAATCATTCGACTTTTTACCGTTTCTGCTTCTCGCCTTAGTAAATGGTCTTTGTATTCTTTCTCGTCTTCATCATCAGAATCATACTCAAACTTAGATAATCTATCATTAAGTAGCCTTTCAATAAGATGCGGTTTCAAGCCTTTGTTTAAGGGGTCACTTGCGATTTCTTGTCTAATTATCTCAATCGGAGACAAGTTATCGTAATTTGAATTGTAAGCCCTAGCAAAAGCCTCTACATCAGGATTTTCTGTGCTATTATAATACTTATTTAACGCTGCTTGAAAAGAGTCTTTGTAGATTTTAGCTTTTACTTTCGTTGGTGCTTCCTCTATTTTTTTCTCTTCTACAATTGGCTCTTCGTCTTGAATAATCAATTGTGGCTCTTCTTCAATAACCTCATTGGTTGTAGTTTCTTCATTAACAACCTCTTGCTCTACTTCAATAACCTCCTGCTCTGTAGAGGTTTCTTCTGTGTTTATAACTTCTTGCGAAGTCTCATCTACTGAAGCCTCCTCTGTTTTTGCCACTTCCGTTTCAAGACCCATTGCCGAGCCAAACATTTGTGATTCTTCTGGCGATAATTCTATTTTTTGTATATCCATGTTGTTATTTTTTACAAAGTTATAGCATTTTTTTCTACATAAACAAAAAACACTAGGAAATTATTCTTTTTCTTTTTCTTTTTTATCTTCTTTTACATCATTCATTTCTTTTTCATGCTCCATGTCGGCAGCTTTTTGCAAATTCGAGTTTTGCAATGTTGTTGCAACTTCTAATTCTTTAGTCTTAGATTGCCTATCTGACGAGTATATCTTAGCGTCGGACTGCAATCTGTTACCCTCAACTCTTCCAGACACTTCCATTTGCTTTAACTGTAACTCAATCTGACCTTTTGCATATATCAATTCCAATTCTTTTTGCTTTTCAGCATCAATTAGTGACATTTTTGCTTGTGTTTCTAGCTGAACTTCTTGTTGTCTCAATTGAGAAGACATGGCTGCTGAATCTTGCTGTTGTTTAGATTGTGCTGCTATGTTTTCAAGGTTTATTTTTTGTTTCCTATCTTCATTCTTTTTAATCCTAATAGATAGTATTGCCTCTGCGTGCTTTACTATTGGAATATTTTCTATGAAGATAGCATCTGCAAGCGTTATTTGTCCAGACTGTATGGCTATATCTATTTTTCTTTGCAACGACTCTTTTTGATAAGCGTCTGGTGCGTCACTAACCGTTAATCCGAGTTCTCTTGCTGATACTTCTGGAGATAACTTAAAGAACTCGATAGAGCTTTTGCCTAGAGCATTAATATAGCCTTCAAGTTTTCCTTGTTTAGCAGCGTCTTGAATCCTTATTATAAGAGAAAACAAAAGTGCTTCGTATATTTTACGCTCACCTTGCTTCATAAAGTCAATAGAGTTATTTGTACTCTCTGCTGCTTGTTTGGCTACACCATTAAGCGTTCTAGCCTCTGGTGTAGAACCGTCAGTTAAATCGTTATAGCCTGTGATTTGTTGTAAAAGAGATATTTGACTTTGCAATTCCCTGAACCATCGCATAGCTTCGTCTCCTATTCCATTCTCTAACTCTTGAATAGGCTTAAATGAACTTTCTTTTCCATCCTCTCCTATTTTACGATACACTAAATTTCCTGTATCTTGAAAGAATTGAAGCATCTGTGGCGGAGTAAGTGATTCTCCACCTTTGCCTAGTGGAATATTTTCCAGAGAAGTCATTTCAATCGCTACACCCTTTGTCTTAGCTTTTATAATGGCATTCTCGTATTTTGTCCATATCAACTGAATCATATTTTGAATAGGAATCATATCTTCTCCAAGACCCTTAGTCTCCATATTTTCCAACAATGGACAAATGGCTTGATACGACATTTTAACATCGCTAAGGTTTTGCTTAGGACGTTTCATATTAGTCTGTAGTTTACATCCAAAATATATGTCTGTACCTACAACCCATTTTCCTTCATAAACCACTTTGTAGTCCTTGGTCTCGTATTCGTTATCTTTTAGCTTCTTTGATGTTTCAGACTTAGTGCTTACAGCAAGGTTTCCAATCTTGTTCAGTCCTTTTTCTATCACTATTTCTTTGGTAGAATAAGCCTCAATGTCTGCTAACTTAACCCTATACATTTCATAATCAACAGGATTTACGTGGTCAACAGAGCCATAATGAGAAGATTTTGCACCCAGTTTTTTTGCTAGTGTTTGGTATTGTTCCTCAGTTATTTCTTTGTCAATATCCATTTCTTTTAAATCGGCTATTGATACATCCAATACCTCTCCCATATACATAGCATCCCTAAAGTCGGAATACATACACCTAGAAACTATAAAGTTATTTACATCTACAAATCTGGTCTTTACGTCTCCATTCTGGTCAAAGTAATCTTTTACGCCAGCAAAGCCATAATAAACCAGTTGCTTAATATTCATTTGCCTTACAGATGAGCCATAATCGCAGTTGTTTAAAACAATTCTTATCGCTTGTTCTGCTTCTATTGCCATTCGGTGCTTATAACTATACTCCATGTACAAGTCTAAGTCCTCTTCATCCTCAAACTCTTTACCTGTCGTTTCAAAGAACTCTTTTGGGTTTAGTCCAAGTTCTTCAAACTCTTTCTTTAGTATCATCCTAGCTTTAGCATCAGCATAATACTCGGTAGTTTCTTCTATGGAAGTTGGGTCTATTGCTTGAATATCGACAGACCATTCTGCTTTAGACAATGTGGATACCATCATTCTGGCATACTTAGAAGATATTGCCAATACATTCTTAGGTATTCTAAGATTGCTCTTATCTTGGTTCGCAGTCTTCCCACCCAAAGATTTTATGTTAGGCATAGTGTCTTGCTTACCTATCATATACTTGTTTATGTTAGCATACCTATCTCTGCCAGCATAAAATGAGTTGGTGTTAATATTGGTAAAGTCGTCATAGCACGCCTTTATGTATTTTTGTATCCATTCCTTATCCTTATTTTTTTCTAAGTGGCTTGGGAACTGTGGGTTTTGCAATCCTAACATTGTATTCTATATAAAATATTAATAAAAATCACTTATATCATAAACCTTTGCTTTAGGTGCTGGCTTGTTCAGTATTGCTGTAACACGTTCTGTATAAGAACCTACCAAAGCCCAACCCGAAGCCATACCTGCATCAAATTTAGTTGTTTTATTTAAATTAAACTTACTCCAATCGGATAAAATATTTTTAAATATTTGTTTTTCAATATTATTTGCTATATAAATCTCTGTAGCGTCTACTAATAATAAGTGATTTTGAGTAGTAGCAGGTATGCCAGGGGTTGTTTTAAAGTGGTAAACAAAGGGTTTAAAGCCTGTTTTCATACAATGCCTAAT
>JAHEFI010000005.1 GCA_024640255.1 Bacteroidota bacterium
TTAAAATGATCTTGTAAATAAGAAGGAATCATGCTATTGGTTTTTCGGATTCAAAGGTACGCAAATAAGCCTAAAATCTTAAACCTAGTGTTAGGCCTCCACCTCTGATACCGGCCCAAGGTCCTTCCATGTCAGCTACTGCACCAGAGGAGGTTACGGTAGCCTTTATTTTAAATGGATTAGCTCTAATATCGTTTAAAGTTTTTTGCAATGCATTTTGTGCCTCTGTTGGAAATTGTGCACCTGGCAAAGGCGTGAATTCTAGTTTACCATTTGAACTACCATAATGTCCTCCAATCATCCAAAAATCTAAAACAATTTTAGTAGCTAATTGAAATTGCATTCCCACATAAATACCCATGCTTTGAGATCGAATGGTTCCCTCTAAACTTGCTGTTTTATTTTCAACCACCGGTTTAAGTGTAGTCGTTGAAATGGAATTATAAGAATAATTAACAGGGATCGATAAATCAAAATTGGCAAACCTTGTATAAGGTGCAATGTAAAAACCAGACATTTTTTGAATACCTAAATAAAACCTGCCTTCAAAAGTAAGTGCAGTATTACCCACTTGAAACTGATCAAAATCAATAGCATCGCTTTTTATAAATTTCTTAGCCAGTCCTTTTAATGGCAATGGAGACTTGGGCATGGTTCTATAACTTGCAGACAATGAAACAAAAGGAAGAATATTTTTTCAAATGTTAAATTGTAATTCTTTAAAGCGTCTGAAGAAAGATTTGTTTTAAGTATATGATCTCCTCCAATTAATTTTTGTGCTGTTGCATTCAAGCTTAGGAATACCAATAAAACAAGAAGTAGTTTTCTCATTGTAAATTTTATTTAAATAGGGGGGGACTATTTTTGTTTTTTGTATGCTAGGTCTGCCACGGTTTTTTTGTCCAAAACAGATAGAGTGTTATCTCTCACTTCTGCCATTACCTTATTGATGCCACATTTTTTCTCGTTACAATCACTACACTTTTCGTAAAAATTTAAACTTACACAAGGGAGTAATGCAATGGGACCTTCGATAGTTCTGAAAATGCCCGATAATTTTATTTTATGAGGCTCGATGGCAAAAAAGTAGCCACCATGTTTCCCTTTTTTACTTTCTAAAAAACCTGCTTTTTTTAATTCTAGTAAAATATTCTCTAAAAACTTCAAAGGAATATTTTTATGAGCAGCAATATCCGCAATTAAAATAGGCGCATCCGAATCTTGTTCGGCCATATAGCTTAGTGCTTGTAATGCGTATTGCGTTTTTTTAGATAACATAAATGGGGCTTATAATCCTAGTACGTCTTTCATGGTAAAGATACCACTTTTTTTATTGGCAAATTCTGCTGCCAACACTGCGCCACTTGCAAAACCTTTACGTGTATGAGCAGTGTGTATTATTTCAATATCATCAATGGCTGAACTATACTTTATTTGGTGTGTACCAGGGGCTGGATCAATTCTTTCAGAATGAATATGCAATTGATTGGGAGCAGCAGCCTGGTCATTGATCCAATTATCTTTTCTGCCAATATTCGCTAAAATTTGTTCCGCTAAAGAAATGGCCGTACCACTGGGTGCATCTTTCTTTTCGGTATGATGTATTTCGGTCATACTTACATCATAGTCAGCATATGGGTCCATTAATTTGGCCAAATATTTATTTAATTCAAAAAACAAATTCACTCCAATACTATAATTACTTGAATAAATTAAACAACCATTTTGATCTTTGCATGCTTTTTCAATCTCAGTCCAATGCTCTAACCATCCTGTAGAACCTGATACAACTGGTATACCAAAAGCGATACATTTTTTAATATTCTCTAAGGCACTATGGGGCCCAGTAAATTCAATTGCAACATCTGCTTTTTTGATATTTTCTGCGTTAAATTCCTCAGCATTACTTACATCTATCTTTAATACTATTTCATGTCCTTTTTGCAAAGCTATTTCCTCAATTGCTTTACCCATTTTACCATATCCAATTAATGCTATTTTCATAAGTAGGATTTATTTATTTAGTACTATTGTTCTTAAAGTGTAATTGAAGAGACAATCCAGCTTGTCTAAATTGTGGCTGATAGCTTGGTTGAATCTTTAAACTCAAATCATTATTGATATCAAATTCTTTTAAATGTCCTGAAACGGTGGCGTCTAAGACATTTAAGCCCCATCCAAGTATAAACCACATAATGGAATAGTCTCTATCTTTTCTAAATATATTTCGATAACTCTGCAAACTAGCTAATCCTAAATTTTTTAAAGTAGGATCAATTTTTGATACATCAGATTTGTCTCCATTCGCTTCTTTGAATCTTGCCTCATATGCAAATTTGGCTTTGGAATACAAGTCAGCATTGTATTGGTATGTTGCAGCAGGAATAGCTAATACGCCATACACCAAAGGAATTTTCCAATATTGTTTATTATAGGCCTGCCCCCAACCTGGTAGGATGGCAGAACGCTGTGTGGCTATTTTAGGAATATGACGCTTTACTGTTATAAGCTGTGTGGAATCTGTGGCAATAGAATTGTCCTGTCCAAAACTGGAGCTATGAAGTAGACATAGTAAAAGTATAGAAAAGAAAACTTTCATCTTAGCTGATGCTTAATTGCATTGCTTCTAAAATCTTATTTAAGCCATTCAAGTCTGCATACTCCACTGTAATCTTTCCGCTTCCGTTTTTCTGATGTTGTAAATGCACTTTAGAAGAGAAATGATCACATAATTTATCTTCTAGCTTTTTATACACTGGAGATAATTGATTTGGGTTTGATTTGGCAACAGCAGATTTGTTTGGAATAACTTGTTTTAATAAAGCTTCTGCTTGTCTTACAGTTAAGCCCTTATCCATTATTTCTTTGAAAATAAATAATTGCTTGTCTACCTCTCTTCCAATTAATAATTTTGCTAAGCTAACACTTAACTGACCACTTCTCACTGCTGCTTGAATACTTGGAGGTAATTCCAATAAACGAATATAATTGGCAATCGTAGATCTATCCTTGCCCATTCTTTCAGCAACCTGTTCTTGTGTGTAGTTTAATTCATCCATCATGCGTTGATAACTCAAAGCAATCTCTATTTCGTTTAAATCAACTCTTTGTAAATTCTCTAGTAAAGCAAGCTCTAATAATTCTTTATCATTTACTTGTCTGATATAAGCTGGCACATCAACTAAGCCGGCTAATTTTGCAGCACGATATCTTCTTTCACCTGCAATCAATTGGTATTTACCATCACTTAAAGCAGAAACTGTTAAGGGTTGGATGATATCATGTAATTTGATAGAATTAGCTAATTCTTGTAAAGCCTTTTGATCAAAATCTTTTCTTGGGTTTTTTGGATTGACAATAATATTTGCCAAAGCCACTCTATTTGTAGCTACTGCTTTTTCAATAGCAGCAGGTTGCACTCTACCTGCAGGGTTTTTATACTCTGCATCCATATTTTGTAATAAGGAACGAAGTCCTTTTCCAATTAAGTCTTTATTAGGTGTACTCTTGCTCATATTTAGTCAATTATGCGCTCGGCATTACTCATATTGGTCATGCCATTTTTTTGTAAAATTTCTTTAGCTAGATTTAAATAGTTCACTGTTCCCTTACTATCTGCATCGTATAGAATGACTGGCTTACCCACACTTGGCGCTTCACTTAATCTTGTATTTCTGTGGATGATAGTAGAGAAGACCATATCATCAAAATGTTTTCTTACTTCACTCACTACTTGGTTACTTAATCTCAATCTACCATCGTACATGGTCATTAAAATACCTTCTATTTGTAAATCAGGATTTAATCTGCTTTGTACAATTTTCACTGTATTCAATAATTTACCTAAACCTTCTAATGCAAAAAATTCGCATTGCACAGGAACAATTACACTATTAGAAGCTACCAAAGCGTTTACCGTAATTAAACCCAAAGAAGGTAAACAATCAATGATAATAAAATCATATTGATCTTGAATGGGTGCTAAAAGTGTTTTTAAAACATTTTCTCTATTAGGAAGATTCACTAATTCAATTTCTGCACCTACTAAATCAATATGTGAAGGAATTACATCCAAATGAGGAATCTCTGTTTTTAAGATAATATCTGTTAAAGGGGTTTGATTAATCATCCCATCGTATAAACTAGTAGTGATATTATGTAAATCAAAACCAACACCTGTAGTACTATTTGCTTGAGGGTCAGCATCAATCAATAAGGTTCTATATTCTAAAACAGCCAAACTTGCCGCGATATTAATTGCAGAAGTGGTTTTTCCAACGCCCCCTTTTTGATTTGCTATACCTATAATTCTTGCCATAAAACTGGAATCCTTAATTTCTGCCAAAAATAAGGTATAAATGGTAACATTTTGGGATTAAATTAACCCATTCTAGGCCTTTTAGGGCTAATTTTGAGCTCTTAATTCCAACTATGAGAAGCCCCATTTTTATATTAGTCTTTGTATCCATATTGATACTCATTGATTTTTACATTTTTCATGTTTTAAAGACCCTAAGTCAGGGAGCTTCTAGCCAAGTAAAGTCCATTATTTTTGTGGCTTATTGGGCACTTTGTGTTGTAAGTGTGACCAGTTTTATGCTTTTCCCCTTTATTAGCAATCCCTATTTTAGACAGTATATCTTTTCGGTTAGCATAGGTTGGGTTCTTACCCAAATAACCATGGTATTGTTCTTTTTATTGGACGATGTAAGAAGGGGTACTTTTTGGACGGTGGGTCAGATAAGTTCAGCGGCTGGAGCACAGTTTTTAAATTCAGACAAAGGCATTCCGAGATCTACTTTTTTAAGTTGGTTGGGGGTTGGCCTTTCTTCTAGTTTGTTTTTTTCTTTACTCTATGGATTTGGAAATAAATACAATTATAAACTAGTACACCAAAAAATTAAGATCAAAAATTTGCCATTGGCATTTAAAGGATTTAAAATTATACATATCAGCGATATTCATAGTGGGAGTTTAAAAGAAAAAGAAGCGGTATTAAAAGGAATACATCTAATTAATGAACAAAAAGCAGATTTGGTATTATTTACTGGAGACTTGGTGAATGATCGCGCCACTGAAATGCATGATTGGATGGACGTGTTTAGTCAAATTAATGCACCACATGGAGTATATAGTACTTTAGGCAATCATGATTATGGAGATTATGTACAGTGGGATTCTGTAGAAGCCAAGCAACAAAACTTAAGAGACTTAGCGAATGTGCATGCTCAATTGGGTTGGAGATTATTAATGAACGAAAATGTATCTATTCAAAAAGATAATGAAAGTATTAGATTAGTAGGTATTGAGAATTGGGGAGCAAAAGCAAGATTTCCAAAATATGGCAGAATGGATATTGCCATGCAAGGGGTAGATCCAAATGAAACTATTATTTTATTAAGTCATGATCCTAGTCATTGGGAAGCGCAAGTACAAAAAACCTATCCACAAGTAGATTTAATGTTGTCTGGCCACACACATGGTATGCAGTTTGGTTTGGAAAACCCTTATTTCAAATGGAGTCCAGTTCAATGGGTATATAAACAATGGGCTGGGGTGTACAAGCAAGCAGATCAACAATTATATGTGAATAGAGGATTTGGATTTTTGGGATATCCTGGCAGAGTAGGTATAATGCCTGAGATCACTTTAATTGAACTTGCCTAGTAACAATTTATTTATTTTTTCGTTATTAGTATTATTAATACCCCCATTATGAAAAACTGTTTCTTTTTAATTGGTTTATTTATTGCAAACTTAAGTTTTGCGCAAGAACATATTAACCTTGGTATAAAGTTTGGTCAAAATTTTAGTAAAGTAGATAATGTTGCAGCTGATAGAACTCAAGCATCTTTTCATATTGGTGCACAAGCAAGTATTAGGTTAACTAATTTTATAAGTCTAACACCTGAAGTAATTTTATCTCAAACTAAATTAGAGGCAGATCCTAGTTTAATGGATGTAATAGGGAATAATAATCTACAACCCGAAACCTATCATTTAAATTATTTGTCTTTTCCAGTTTTAGCTCAGTTTAAGCCTAGTAATAAGTTTATAATAGAGTTAGGTCCTCAATACAGTGTTTTAATGAATCAGTCCAAGGATGGGAAGGAATTAGCAAATATGGCTTTTAAGTCGGGAGAATTTGCTTTTGTTGGAGGGGCTAAAATTCAGTTTTCAGGCATTGCAGCTTATGGAAGGTATGTTGCTGGAATGCAAGACATCAATGCCTTACAAGACCAGCAACATTGGAAAACTAGACAATGGCAATTAGGGATAAGCTTAAACTTATTTGGCTTTTAATTGCTTTTTCAATTCGGAAATAGTTGCAGATAAATTATTCAGCATTGCTTGTTGTTCCAGTATAAAACTATTGTTGTCTATACTGCCAATTACTTTGTTCATTTCTTCTTCGTTTTCATACACCATTTTTCTAAATGGATTTTTATAATCCTTAGATCTGGTATATAAAATACTATCTGTAATGGAAGTTTTAATGGCTAAATATTTATCCAATAAATCAACCAGCGTAGTTGTTTTTAAACTGTCTAGTTTTTTACCTGTAATGAATTCCAAAGCAGCCAATGCATGTGCTATTTTTTGTTGAGGATATTTAGAAGAAGCTGTTTGATAAAATTCATGTACTTCGTCCCAAGAACTAATACCATCACTCTTAATCTGATTCAATAAATTTTGAACAGTTTTGGTTGGCATTAATTGTCCACCCACATTGGTCCATTGCATATCTTTTGCGCCAGATTTAAGGTTGTTCACGGCGGCAATAATAGATTTATGTTTCTTCCCACTTAATTCATTTACTAGTGCATCCATGCCATACACAAGTATCATTTTTTCAAACATATGGTAAGCGTCATATACTTTAACCATTCTAGTTTTACGCTTACTATTCTCAAATCCTTCTGCAAATATTTCTAAAGCATCAATTTCCTTCTTTGTTTTAGTATGCAATAATTTTTTACCTAATTCTATAATAGCCTTGTCTGTACTTTGCTGTAATTTTTTATCTTTTGCTATGGCTGCTTTTGCTACTGCACTCGCTAAAATATCTAATGACTTGATCAATTCATTAACAGAGTCTGGTGCTAAATAGTTGTACTCAAGTATGGGCGTCTTGTCAATTCTTTTATCTCTGTCAATATATTTCCAAGCATTTCTCGCAAGCGCATAAAAATTATATAAGAACCAGTAGCCTGGCATAATTAATAACTCATCATTTTTAGGATCGTTACTAATTAATGAAAAGGGCAGTGGTATATTTAATTCATAAGCATAGTCTCCTTTATTCAATAAGGCAAAACTTGCGAAAATAGAATTATGCTTAATACTTACACATAAACCTGGCCAGAAGCCTCTTCCCATAATCACTTCTCCATCTGCGCCTCTACTATTGTGATTAGATCCAAGAGTTGCTCCTGCTGCAATATTAGATTGTCCCATTACCAAGGCAGCGCATAAGAATGAATTATTATGATGCTGTTCGTGAGCTGGAAATATCAAAGAGTTTAATACTTCGCAACAAGAGATAGTGGCATTGGTTCCTAGGTAAGAGTTAATTAATCTTGCTCCATATTTTAACTGAGAATAATCAGACAATACAAATCTTACTGCTTTGATACCATAGAATACCCTGCATCCATAACCTATAATACCATTCACCAATTCACAACCTTCACCAATTTGTGTTTTGGCTTTAGGATCTGAATTAATGGTAACATTCTTTATTTTATTGGCACCTTTTAAATAAGCATCTGGTCCAATCCAAACATCTTTAATGATTTTACAGTTTTTAATCACTGTTCGATCTCCGATTTTTCCATAATAACCTAATTTATTATCATAACGCTTATCCGTTAGTTCAATAAATTTCTTTTGTAAAATATCGTCCTGTCTGTTTCTGGTCCATAAATAAGCATCACCTGCTGTCATGCCATTAAAAGGCAATACTTTTCTGCCGGTATTCTCATTACATAGCTCCATCCAAATTCTAACATCAGAAGATTCTCCTTTCTTTAAAATACCATTTCCAAATTTGGAATGATTGGTAGCTACGATTTCATTTACATTAGTAATAATTACTTCATTACCTAATATATAATGAGACAAGTAGTTCACATTATGCACGGCAACATTGTTGCCAAAGTCACAACTAATAATAGTAGAGTTGTAAATACCTACTGGAACAATCAAATCACTAAAGCATAAGCAGTGGTTTTCTAATTCACCAATTCTGATTAAACCAAAGAAGGCACAGTTTTTCACCAGTTCTGGATTAAACTTAGAAGACACTAGTATCTTGGTCCAATCGTCACTAGTATTACCATTTCTAACTAAAATTTCAATCTCTAAAGCAGTTAAGCTTCTGTATTGAATTCCGCTTCTATTTTGTTTGTCTCTTAAATAGTATTCATTTTTACCTTTTGGTGGCTCTGGTATAAAACCATAGCCCAATTGCTGAATAGGTAATTTTTTAATATTGTTCATGTCTTACTTTATTTAAACAATGCAGGATGCATTTCATCCCAATTGGTTTGTTCTTGGTATTTTTTAGCCACTAATAAAATGGTTGCTTCATCATATAATTTCCCTACAAAACTAATTCCAGTGGGTGTATTTGATTTTTTATTAAAACCATCTGGCACACATACTACTGGGTGTCCAGTTAAGTTAGTAATGGCTGATTGATTGCCATCTCCTCTAGAAGGGCAAATGATAGCATCATATTGATTAACCACTTCATTTACTTTTTTCATTAATACATATCTATGTCTTTGTGCATTAATATATTCTACAGCTGGAACAAATCTTGAAGTTCTAAATTGATTTGGCCAATCATACTTTGTTTGTCTGGTAAGTGCGTCGTCAATATTATTTCTAGTCATTTCGTCAAATTGAGCTGCACATTCTGCACCAATCACCACATCCATGATATTAAATTGGTATACTCCACTATCTGGGAAATCTACTGGAATTAAATCAACACCCATTTTCTTGAATACCTCTAAAACTTTTAAATCATTGCTTCCGGTATCTTTGATTTTATCGAAATAATTTTTAGCGTAAGCAATTTTTAATTTCTTGACATCTCTTTTAGCTGAATAATTGAAAGGCATATTCACTGCACTTCCGTCTTTGCCATCTGTTCCATGAATATAGTTAAATACAATCGCTGCATCAGATGCTGATCTACAAATTGGTCCTACTTTATCCAAGCTATAACTTAATGCCATGGCACCTGATCTACTAATACTTCCAAAAGTAGGTCTAAGTCCAGTAGCGCCGCAGGTAGTAGAAGGTGAAACAATACTTCCCCAGGTTTCTGTTCCAATAGCAAATGGCACTAATCCTGCCACTGTTGCAGAAGCAGAACCTGCTGATGAACCAGATGAACCATATTGTAAATTCCAAGGATTCTTTGTTCTTCCGCCGTACCAATAATCACCCATTGCTAATGCCCCTAAAGTAAATTTAGCAACCAATACTGCACCAGCTTCTTTTAATCTAGTATATACATAAGCATCTTCTTCAATGACTTGATTTTGATAAGGTGCGGCACCCCAGGTAGTTTTGGTTCCTTTTACCGCAAATAAATCTTTTAATCCATAAGGGATACCATGTAGTAAACCCTTGTATTGCCCTTTAGCCATTTCTTCATCAGCTTTTTTAGCTTGTTGGTAAGCGATATCTTCTTGCAAACTTATTACGCATTGTAAAGTATCTCCATATTTTTTAATACGCTCTATAAAGAACTTCGTTAATTCTAAAGAGCTAATTTTCTTATTCTTAATCAAAGAAGCTAATTGTTCAATGCTGTAAAATGCTAATTCGTTTTTATTTTTTGGAAGACTAATGGTATTATCAAGTTCCCAATTAATTTTCTCCTGTTGATGGTTGAATTTCATTCCAGGCAATACAGGTGTTTGCCACATACTTAATGGAATACTATTGGGCAAAGACAATTGATGCATTGCTTTGTAGTTGGCTAAATTATCTATGACATCAGAGTATAGGGTGTCTATCTCTTTTGTAGTAAAACGAAGATCAAAAAGTTTAGCAGTTGATTGAATATCGGTTTTGTTAATAGTGGTATCCTGTGCAGATACCCCAAAAACCATCAATATAAATAATGGAACTAATACAGTACGCATAGATAGCTATTTAATTCAAACAAAGATAGGATTACCTACCTGATTTCGAATTGCTATATCTTCTTTTTTGTCCCCCTTTTGCACCAAATCCGCCAGCGTGCTGAGCAGCTCGACCTCTGGTGTTTTTAGGTTTACCCCATCCCGCATCTTTAGAGCTTTTATTTGCATGAAATTGTTGCATAGGATAAGGGTGTTCTTCTATAATAGGAATTTTCTTTCCAATTAATTTCTCAATATCAGTTAAGTAGGCTTTTTCTTCAAAATCGCAAAATGACAGGGCTGTTCCCTCAGCACCTGCGCGACCTGTTCTTCCAATTCGGTGAACATAGGTTTCAGGAATATTAGGCATATCAAAATTGATCACATGTGCCAACTCATCCACATCAATACCTCTTGCAGCGATATCTGTCGCTACTAATACTCGAGTACTTTGTTCTTTAAAATTACTTAATGCTCTTTGTCTTGCATTTTGTGATTTATTGCCATGTATCGCTTCAGCAATTATATTATTCTTGGTTAATAATTGCACTACTTTATCAGCCCCATGTTTGGTTCTTGCAAATACCAATGCTGTTTTGATAGCAGGGTTCTTTAATACTTCTACAAGTAATGCATTTTTATTTACTTTATCTACAAAGTAAACAGCTTGATCAATAATTTCTACCGTAGAGGATACTGGTGTTACAGTTACTTTTTCTGGATGGTGCAAGATACTATTAGCTAATTGCACAATTTCAGGGGGCATGGTTGCAGAGAAAAATAATGACTGTCTTTTTTTAGGAAGTACAGCTAATAATTTTCTTACATCATTCACGAAACCCATGTCCAACATTCTGTCTGCCTCATCTAAAACAAAAATTTCCACTTCTCTTAAACTAATGTATCCTTGATTCATCAAATCCAATAATCTACCTGGGGTTGCAATTACTACATCTACTCCGCTTTTTAAAGCAGTTACCTGTGGTCCTTGTCCAACACCACCAAAAATTACCGTGCAATTTAATTGGGTATGTCTTCCGTAGGCGTTAAAACTCTCGGCTATTTGAATCGCTAATTCACGCGTTGGGGTTACAATTAAGCTCTTGATTCTTTTTCTTTTCTCTATTGGTTTAGCTGACAGTAATTGTATAATAGGTAGGGTAAAAGCTGCTGTTTTTCCTGTTCCAGTTTGTGCACATCCTAGTAAGTCTTTTCCCTCTAATACTATGGGAATAGATTGTTCTTGAATGGGGGTTGGATTGGTATAGCCTTCTTCGAATAATGCCATTAAGATTGGCTCAATCAAACCTAGGTCTTTAAAATTTGTACTCATAATAGACCGCAAGGTAAGCTATTCCACGGTAACCGATTTTGCTAAGTTTCTTGGCTTGTCTACATCAATGCCTTTTGCCACACCCACATAGTAGCTCAATAATTGTAAAGGAATCACACTTAAAAGGGGTGCAATTACTTCGTCTATTTCAGGAACATACATGATATTTTCAGACATAGTAGGTAAAACAGTATCACCCATTGTAGCAACGGCAATTACTTGACCTTTTCTTGCTTTAATCTCTTGAATATTGGAAACTACTTTTTCATAGTACATATCTTTAGTTGCTACAAATACCACAGGTAATGTTTCGTCTACTAAAGCGATGGGTCCATGTTTCATTTCAGCAGCAGGGTATCCTTCAGCATGGATATAAGTAATCTCTTTTAATTTTAATGCGCCTTCTAAAGCGATTGGGAAATTATATCCTCTACCTAAATATAAAAAGTCAGAAGCACCCTTATACTTTTGTGCAATTTTTTCAATCACTGAAGTATCTGCTAAAATTTCTTTTACTTTTTCAGGTACAGAAGCTAATTCATTCAATAAATGTATATATCGCTCTTCAGAAATACTTCCTTTTGCTTTTGCCATCTTTAATGCCATCATTGTTAAAACGGCTAACTGTCCTGTAAATGCTTTTGTACTTGCTACGCCAATTTCTGGTCCAGCATGTGTGTATGCACCTGCATGAGATAATCTAGAGATACTACTACCCACAGCATTCACCACGCCAAATATAAATGCACCTTTTTCTTTAGCACTCTCTAATGCTACTAATGTATCTGCAGTTTCTCCACTTTGAGAAATGGCAATAATTACATCGCCTGGATGAATTACTGGATTTCTATATCTAAATTCAGAAGCATATTCTACTTCTACAGGAATACGGCATAATTCTTCAATCATATACTCTGCTACCAAACCAGCATGCCAACTAGTACCACATGCTACAATCATAATTCTTGAAGCCTTGGTTAAAGCTTCTAAATGATTGTCCACGCCAGCCATTACAATCTGTTGTTGGTCTTGTAATAATCTACCTCTTAGACAATCAAAAATGGTTGAAGGTTGTTCGAATACTTCTTTCAACATAAAGTGGTCATAACCGCCTTTTTCAATAGCAGCTAATTCCATATCTAATTTTTGAATAAAAGGAGTTTGTTTTTCGTTTCCTAAATTCTTTAATATTAATTCGTCCTTTTTAACAATCGCAATCTCGTAATCATTTACATATACCACTTCTTTGGTATACTCAATAATAGGAGAGGCATCACTTGCTAAAAAATGTTCGTCTTTTCCAATACCAATTACCAATGGACTTCCTTTTCTTGCAGCGATAATAGTTTCTGGATCTGCTTGGTCAATTAATAAAATACAATAAGCACCCACAATTCTTTTTAAAGCAATTCTTAAAGCTTCTTCTAAACTTCCTTTATTGTTTTCATGAATGTCTTGAATAAAATTCAATAAGACTTCTGTATCGGTATCACTTTTAAAAGTATACCCCTTATTGGTTAATTCGGTTTTGATTTGTGCATAGTTCTCAATAATACCATTATGCAACATGGCCAATTGTCCATTATTAGATAAATGGGGATGTGCATTTCTATCAGATGGTTCTCCATGAGTTGCCCATCGGGTATGTCCAATACAAATATGGGAATGCAAGTTTTTACCCACCACCGCCTCTTCCAATTCTGCCACCTTCCCTTTCTTCTTATGTATTTGAAGGTCGCCATCCTGGATAATTGCAACCCCAGTACTATCATATCCACGATATTCTAAACGCTTCAATCCTTTTAATACAATTGGATACGCTTCTCTATGACCTATATAACCTACAATTCCACACATATTTTGATAATTTGGGTATTAATCTATAATTTAAGCAAAAATAAACATTAATAATTTAATGCATGTTAGGTTTGACATCTTTTGATCCAGAACAGGAATATATTTTTGAAAATGAACGCGTTTTACTAAGACCCGTTAAGGAGGCTGATTGGGAATACTTTATTGATTTACCTGAATCTTACCCTGAAATTTGGCAATATTCTTTGATGGCTATTCAAAAAACAGAAGACTTAAAAGACTATTTTCAACAGGCTATAAATGCTAGAAAGGAGGGGAATAGTTATGCATTTGTGGTTTTTGATAAATTAACCAAAGAGTGGGTAGGCTGTACTCGGTTTTATGATATTCAATTAAAATTTCAAAGCACACAATTAGGATATACTTGGTATAAAAAATCTGTTTGGGGTTCTGGATTAAATTTGCATTGTAAATATTTATTACTTCAATTTGCTTTTGATCAAATTGGACTAGAAAGGGTAGAATTTAGAGCAGATAACAATAACAAAAGAAGTATTGCAGCCATGAAAAAAATTGGCTGTACCGAGGAAGGGGTATTAAGAAGTCATTTACCTAAGCCAGGAGGAGGAAGAAGAGATTCAATAGTCTTAAGTATTCTGCAAAAAGATTGGAAGGAAAAACTAAAAGAAAATCTTTTTAGTCAATTAAAGTAAAGTGCCTTGTAAAAAGTAGAATGCTAATCCGAAATAAATTAAGATAGCGGTTACATCTACCAAAGTAGCTACAAAAGGGGCAGAAGAAACAGCAGGGTCAGCTCCTAATCTTTTTAATAAGATTGGTAACATAGATCCAGTGATGGTTCCCCAAATAACTACACCCACTAGAGTGAATCCAATAGTAGTAGCAATTAACATCCAATGTTGACCATAAAATCCAGGAGCAATCATATGCCAAATGGATACTCTAAAAAATCCAATAATTCCTAAAACTGTTCCTAATAGTAAGCCACTAATAATCTCTCTTCTTAAAATTCTCCACCAATCTTCAATAGTAATTTCGCCCACAGACATGGCTTGAATAATTAAAGTAGATGCTTGTGATCCGGTATTACCACCGCTTGATAAAATCAATGGAATGAAAGTGGCCAATACCAATACCTTAGATAATTCTCCTTCAAAATAGCCCATTGCAGTTGCAGTAAGCATTTCTCCAAAAAATAAAACTACTAACCAAGTAATACGCTTCTTGAATAAATTAAAAATAGAAATATCCAAATAAGGTTCATTCAAGGCTTCGGTACCTCCCATTTTTTGCATATCCTCAGAGAACTCTTCATTGGTTACCCATAAGATATCATCAATGGTTACAATACCTAATAAAATATCATTATCATCCACAACAGGAATCGCAGTGCGGTTATTCATTTTGAAAACCTGACTCGCTTGTTCCTGATCATCATACACATTCAAAGCAACATATCTTCCATCAATAATTTCTCCAATAATATCTTCCGGCTTGGCTAATAATAAATCTCTGATTCTAATATCATCTACTAAATGTCCATGATCATCTATAATATAAATCACGTCAATGGTCTCTGAATTTTTGCCATACTTTCTGATATTCTCTAGCACCTGCGCAACGGTATAATGCGGGTATACATATACATAATCGGGTGTCATTAGACGACCCACGCTATCCTCTGGATAACCTAATAAAGACAAGGTGATTTTTCTTTCTTCAGGGTCTAATAGTTTGATTAAATCTCTAATGGCAGCCTTAGGTAATTCTTCTAAAAAGTCGGTTCTATCATCTGGAGGAAGTTCATTTAAAATTTTAGCTGTTTTACGAGCAGGCAATTCCTTAATGATATCCTTTTGCTGATTGATGTCTAAGATTTTGAAAACGCTTACCGCTCTATGCACGGTCATATGATCAATGATATTGGCTTCTTGTTCTGGGAATTCGTTCACCAGTTCTACCACATCACTAATATTTTGTTCGTCCAAGAATTCCTTCAATAGACGAGCATCATTCTTGGATAAAATCTCCAAGAATACTTCTGATAAGTTTATTTCTTCTTTTTCTATTTCTACTACTTCAGACATGGCTGCAAGTTAATAAAAATCCCAAGGATGCCCTATATTTATGTCATGATTCTTCCATTCTTAACGATTGCTTCATCTTCCAATAGAGGTAGGGGTGTATTTACCACGGAAAATATTTCAAAAGGCACGGTTATTGAGATTGCTCCTGTTATTGAATTGAATGCAGCCGAAAGGGAACATTTGGAGAAGACCTTATTGTACGATTATATATTTGAATGGGGGGAAGATCATAAAGGCGCTGCTGTTGCATTGGGATATGTATCTATATACAACCATGTGTCGGATCCAAATTGTGCTTATCAAATGGATTTTGAAAACCAAACAATCACCATCACTACTATTAAGGATATACAAAAAGGGCAGGAATTATTTATTAATTATATGAATCCTGAAGGCGCATCTGATAAAGCAGTTTGGTTTGATACTTTTTAAAAAAGTACCAAACAAACCGGCATAGAAACTTTTATTTGATTTCCTGTATCTTTTAAATCTCCTGTGGTAGGATCAATTTTAAACACCACAATATTATCTGTATCTTGATTGGCTACCATTAACCATTTCCCATCATTGCTAATGGTAAAATTTCTTGGCTTGGAACCTTTAGTAGAAAAATAATGAATGTTCTTGGTATTTAATAAGCCGTTCTCTAGTACTTCTAATTTGGCAATATTATTTTCTGAACCACGATTAGATACATACAAATATTTTCCATCAGGTGAAAGATGAATATCCGCACTACCTGGTTGTCCTTCGAAATCATCAGGATGTGTTGCTATAGTTTGTAATTTATTGACTTTGCCTTTTTCAAATTTAAAAACTGTCACAGTACCTGTTAATTCTTCAATCGCATAAAGTAGTTTGCCATTTTTTGAAAAACTAATATGTCTTGGTCCTGCACCAGGGTTTGAACTTAATACAATTGCATTGTCTACTTGTAATACCGGGTTGGCACTTGCTTTATAAGGATAAGCAGTAATTTGATCCATTCCTAAATCGGGAGTAAATAAATAGTTCCCCTCAGGATTAAAAAATGCTCCATGTACATGAGCCTTATCTTGTCTTTCTTTATTTAAGCCAGACCCCTCATGTTGAATTAATTGCCTAACAGTAGACAATCTACCGTCTGCAAAACGGTAAAATTGTGCAATATTTCCGCCTGTATAATTAGCCACAAATACATTTTTCTGATCGGGACTAATGGTGATATAACAAGGATGAGCACCTTTGGTAGGGATTTGTTGTAATAATTTTAAACTATTGTTTTTAAAACTAAAACTACTTACACCACCTTCTACATCTTCATTTACTGCATAAACAGTTTGATGATCTTTTGAAATACTCAAAAAAGAAGGGTTAGATATATTATTGGTATGACTTAATTCAATGGCTTTACCTGTAGTTGTATCAAAATGATATACATAAATACCTTTGCTTCCTTTTTGTGTGTAAGTGCCAACTAATAAATTCGCGTCTTGAGCAAAACTATTTAGCGTAATCAATATGGCACAGCTAGATAGTATTCTTTTATAAAATGCTTGCATAATTTTATTATTGGTATACTCTAACATAATCTACTTCCATTCTTACAGGGAAAATAGTATCGTCAATTGTGTTGCCAGCTAAATTACCACCTATTGCAAGGTTTAATAATAAAAATTGAGGTTCTACAAATGGGTAGTAATCCGTTCCGCGTCCGTCATTGTTGGCTGTATAATACAAAACATCATCCACATAATATTTTAGACTCTCTTTGGTCCAATCTAATTTGAATACATGAAAGTCATTGGTGATTCCACTGATCGATGTAGAATATGTCTGTTGAGTACCTAAGGTCCAGTTTAATTTTTTAGAATGGGCAGACCAAAACATTTTATCCAAATCTTTACCCACATGTTCCATAATATCAATTTCACCACAAGCTGGCCAACCCACAGTTTTAATATTGTCACCCAACATCCAAATAGCAGGCCAGGTTCCTACACCTTTTGGGATTTTAGCTCTTACTTCTATTCTGCCATAAGTCCAAGTAGCTTTTCCTTGAGTTAACAATCTTGCAGAGGTATAAAATTTGCCGCCTTTATTTTCTTTTCTAGCTTCAATGACTAATTTGCCATTTTCAATTCTTGCATTGGTTAAATCGCTTGTGTAGTATTCTGCTTCATTGTTTCCCCATCCATTAGAGCCAGTGCCAATATCATATGCCCATTTAGAAGGATCTGGTGCACCATCAGTTCCAAACTCGTCAGACCATACTAATTTCTTAGTAGTATCAGTAGGGGTGGTTGGTGTAGTGGGCGTTGTTGGAGTGGTAGGGTTACTAACTACTGGTGGTATTGGAGCAGGGGCTTCTTTCTGAGCACAGAAGCTTAATGACAAAATTCCAATAGCTAATGAAAAAGGCAGCAATCGCATATAAGTTGGGGATTTAAAGGTTGTTTTTCGATTATTGATGGACAATTTAAGCAAAAACCTTGTTTTTTGTTGCTTATTTTACAAAAGCAGTGTAAATTTGCGCCATGAATTTAAACAAACATATCCATCATCATCATTTGCTATCCAAGGGGTAAGCTGGGGTGTAGGTATGTATATACTATATTTAACCAAAGGGCTTACTAACAAGTAAGCCCTTTTAATTTATAACTAGAGCAACATGAAACTAAAATTAGCAATTCAAAAATCTGGAAGATTGCATGAAGATTCTATGCGACTTTTAAAAGAGTGCGGTATTGATATTGGAGCGGGGGTGAATAAATTGAAAGCGGAAGCAACTAATTTCCCTATTGAGTTATTCTTTTTAAGAGATGATGATATTCCTCAATATGTGGAAGATGGAGTTGCGGATATTGGTTTTGTAGGAGAGAATGTAGTGTTTGAGAAAAACAAAAAAGTGGATGTTGCTTATGCCTTAGGTTTTGGCAAATGCAGATTAAGTTTTGCTGTAAGAAAAGAAGAGCAATATACTGGTCCGAAATTTTTGGAAGGAAAGAAAATTGCCACTAGTTATCCAGTGATTGTACAAGATTATTTAAATAAGAATAATGTAAAAGCAGAGATACATGAGATTAGTGGAAGTGTGGAGATTGCACCTGGTATTGGTCTAGCGGATGTGGTATGTGATTTGGTAAGTAGTGGTTCAACCTTATTTATGAATGGGTTGAAAGAGACAGAAACTATTTTACAATCTCAAGCTGTTTTAATTAAAAGAAAAGATCTAAATGCAGAAGCCAATTTAATTTTAGAAAGTCTTTTATTTAGAATTGAATCTGTTAAGAAGGCAAAGAAAAATAAATATGTTTTATTGAATGCGCCTAATGATCAATTATCAAAAATTATATCATTATTACCTGGCATGAAAAGCCCAACTGTTTTGCCATTGGCTTCACCTGGTTGGAGTAGTGTACATAGTGTGATTGCAGAAAGTGATTTTTGGGAAATCATTGAGCAATTAAAAGCTGCTGGCGCAGAAGGTATATTGGTTATCCCAATTGAAAAAATGATTTTATAAAATGAGAATTGTAGAAAATCCCATAAAAAAAGAATGGCCTTCTTTGTTGCAAAGGCCTTCATTTGATGCAAATAGCTTATTGCCCAAAGTGCAGGAAGTACTTGATACAGTTAGAGAAAAAGGAGATGAAGCTGTAAAATCCCATACGCTTTCTTTTGATCAAGTTGAATTGTCTTCTTTTACAATTAATATGGGGCAAATCAATCAAATTGCTGCTACCTTAAATAGTAGTGTGAAGAAAGCGATTGATGTGGCTTTTGTGAATATTGAAAAATTTCATCAGTCTCAATTTCAAAAAGTAGAGAAGATAGAAACCATGCCTGGTGTTTGGTGTTGGAGAAAATCGGTGGGTATTGAGAAAGTAGGTATATATATTCCTGGCGGAACTGCTCCATTATTTTCAACTGTTTTAATGTTGGGTATTCCAGCAAAACTGGCTGGATGCAAAGAGATTGTTTTATGCACTCCGCCTAACAAAGATGGTAGTATACATCCTGCTATTGCTTATGCTGCTCAGTTAATAGGTATTAAAAATATGTATAGTATTGGTGGTGTTCAAGCCATTGCTGCTATGGCATTTGGTACGGAAACTGTTCCAAAAGTGTATAAAATATTTGGTCCTGGGAATCAATATGTCACAGCTGCTAAACAATTGGTACAACAATACGGAACGGCTATTGATATGCCAGCAGGCCCTAGTGAGGTTTGTGTATGGGCAGATGAATCAGCCAATCCTGCATTTGTTGCAGCAGATTTATTATCACAAGCAGAACATGGTGCAGATAGTCAGGTATTATTAATTGCAAGTAAGGCAAGTATTGTAGAAAAAGTTGATAAAGCCATCGAAGAACAATTAAAGCTATTACCTAGAAAAGATTTTGCCGAAAAAGCATTGGCTCATTCAAAAGCTATTGTTATGAATGATACAGAATTGGCGTTAGAATTAATCAATGAATATGCTCCAGAACATTTAATTTTATCTATAGAAAATGCAGAACAAATAGCTGAAAAAGTGTGGAATGCGGGTTCGGTATTTATTGGAAATTATTCACCAGAATCGGTGGGTGATTATGCTAGCGGAACCAATCATACTTTACCAACCAATGGTTATGCAAAAGCTTATAGTGGTGTGAGTGTAGATAGTTTTGTGAAGAAAATCACTTTTCAGCAATTAACGGAAAGAGGTTTAACCAATATTGCACAAACAGTGATGGAGATGGCTAAAGCAGAAAGTTTAGAAGCGCATGCAAATGCTGTTCAAATAAGAGTAGACTCCATCAATAATAATAAATAAACATGGATATGGCTTTTGATATTTTAAAAGTAGTTAGACCCAATATCGCAAAACTAAAACCTTATTCTTCTGCAAAGGATGAATATAGTGGAGAGGCGAATGTATTGTTAGATGCCAATGAAAATGCATTGGGTTCGCCATTAACTAAATGGTATAATAGATATCCTGATCCTTATCAAAAAGAGATTAAAGAGAAATTGGCATTCATTAAGCAGGTTCCTGCAAGTCAAATTTTTCTAGGCAATGGAAGTGATGAGATTATTGCTTTATTGTTCACTGCTTTTTGTGAACCTGGTAAAGACAATATTATCATTTGTCCTCCTACTTATCCAATGTACGAGGTAAATGCTAATATCAATAATATCGAAATTAAATCGGCGCCATTATTGCCCGATTTTCAATTAAATATTGCGCATATTGAACAATTAGTAGATGCCAACACTAAAATCATTTGGATTTGTTCTCCTAATAATCCAACCGGCAATTCATTAGATCGAATAGATATTGAAACGGTGTTAAATCATTTTGATGGCTTGGTGGTGGTGGATGAAGCATATATTAATTTCTCTAAGCAAAAATCATTTTGTCAATCCTTAATTGATTATCCAAATTTAGTGGTCTTGCAAACTTTAAGTAAAGCCTGGGGTTTAGCTGGTTTAAGATTAGGTATGGCTTTTGCGAGTGAAGCTATTGTAGGGTATTTAAATAAAGTAAAAGCACCTTATAATATTAACTTACCTGCACAAGAACTTACTTTAAAAGCATTAGAGGAAGTTGGACAAGTGAATGATATGATTCAAGAATTGGTTCAATTAAGAATTGCTTTAGCTGGGGTCTTTGAAGAAATGCCTTTAGTAGAGGCAGTGTATCCTTCAGACACTAATTTTCTATTGGTTAAAATTCCTAATGCAACCAAATTGTATCAGTTCTTATTAACCAAAGGCATTGTGGTAAGAGACCGTTCAAGTTTGCCCAATTGTGCAGATACTTTGAGAATCACCGTAGGAACCGAACAAGAAAATACTGCACTAGTAGATGCTATGATTGAGTGGATGGATCAACAATTAGCCTAATTATTTGTTAACTTGCTATATAAACTTTGAAAATGAAAAAAATACAAAATCTATTCCTATTATCCATCTTGATGATGGCATGTACGGCAAAAGCACAAGACAATGCTGGCTTAAGATTACCAGCTGGTTTTTCTGCTACCTTATTTGCTAATAATATTGGAAGTTCAAGACATATTACCATTACACCATCTGGTGTTGTTTTTGCAAAATTGAATGCTCCTAACAAAGAGGGTAAAGCAATTATTAGATTAGAAGACACTAATAAAGATGGTATCGCAGAAAAAATCAGTGGTTGGGGTGAGTATGGTGGAACTGGAATTTATGTTAGAGGTAAAAATTTATATGCAAGTTCTGATCAGGGAATATTTTTGTATCAATTAAATGATCAAGACGAAGTAATCAATCTAACATCTCCAAAAGTGATTGTAAAAGATTTATTAGATAGAAGACAACATTCTTCGAAATCAATTACTTTGGATCCACAAGGTAATATCTATGTGAATATTGGTGCTTATTCAAACGCTTGTCAAGAAAAAGATAGAATGCCAGGTTCAAAAGGTATGACGCCTTGTCCTATTTTAGATTCTGCAGGAGGTATTTGGAAATTTGATGGACAAAAAGAAAACCAAGTATATGGAGATGGTAAAAGATATGCTACTGGATTAAGAAATGTAATTGGCTTGGATTGGAATACAAAAACCAATAGTTTATTTGTTACACAGCACGGAAGAGATCAATTAAATTCTTTCTATCCTCAATATTTTAGTGATAACCAAAATGCAGAATTACCTGCTGAAACCATGTATGAGGTGAAGGAAGGGGATGATTGTGGATGGCCTTATGTTTACTATGATCCTTATCAAAAGAAAAAAATATTATCTCCTGAGTATGGTGGTGATGGTAAAAAAGAAGGAGCGCCTAATGCATTAAGTCCAATAGTAGCTTTCCCAGCACATATGGCTCCCATGTCTTTATTGTTTTACAAAGGAAATCAGTTCCCAGAAAAATATCAACAAGGTGCATTTATTGCATTCCATGGCTCATGGAATAGAGCTCCATTACCTCAAGAAGGCTATTTCGTAGCATTTGTGCCTTTCAAAAATGGTAAGCCATCTGGTGATTGGGAAATTTTTGCTAATGGATTTGCGGGTACAGATATTGTAACCAATCCAAGATTAGCTAAAGCAAGACCTTGTGGTTTAGCAGAAGGTCCTGATGGTTCTTTATATGTTTGTGATGACAACAAAGGAGCTATTTTTAAAATTAGTTTCAATAAATAACCATGAAAAACATTTGTAAAATCTTCTTTTTATTATTGTTGATTTTTTCTGGCTCTAATTTGTTTGCCCAAAATATGGCTAATGGCAAAAAAATTTATGAGACAAGGTGTTTGGTTTGTCATCAAGCAGATGGAGGAGGTGTTCCAAATATGAATGCTCCTTTGGATGGTTCTAGTAATGTTGTCGGGAATGATATAGCTAGATTGGTGAAAATAATTCGTAATGGATACAATGAAAGAGTATCACTAGATGGTTATTATTATAGTAATGCAATGACTGCTAATCCAGATTTGAAAGATGCTGCTATTGCAGATGTGCTAACCTATATTAGAAATAGTTGGTCAAATAAAGCATCTGTAGTAACGCTAGCACAAGTGCAAAAAGTAAAAAAGAAATAATGAGACCAATACTTTTTATAGATAGAGATGGTGTAATCTTGGAAGAACCTGCTACTGATTTTCAAATTGACAGCATTGACAAAACCAATTTTATTAAAGGGGCCATTTCTAATTTGAAAAAAATTGCTGAAGATTTTGGGTATTATAAAGTAATGGTGACTAATCAGGATGGATTGGGAACAGAAGCGTATCCATTGACAGATTTTGAACCCTATCAATCCTTGATGTTAAGAACATTGGAAGCGGAGGGCTTTGTATTTGATGAAATATTTATTGATAAGAGTTTTGCAAAAGACAATTTGCCTACCAGAAAACCTGGCACCGGCATGTTAACAGCATTATTGAACAATGACGCATACGATATTGCTAATTCTTATGTGATAGGAGATAGATGGTCTGATATTGCTTTAGCAAAAAATATTGGTTGTAAAGCTATTTATTTAAAATCTCCTTTACACGAACTAAGTCCTGAACAAGAAAAAGAACTAAGACCTTTTATTGCTTTAGAGACAGATAATTGGAATACTATTTATAGCTTCTTGAAATTAGGTTTGAGAAAATTGGTACATGAAAGAAATACCAAAGAAACTAAAATTCGAATTGAATTGAATTTGGATGGCAATGGAAATGCGCAAATTCATACTGGTCTTGGATTTTTTGATCATATGTTAGATCAGATTGCCAGACATGGAGGTATGGATTTGAATATTCATTGTGATGGTGATTTACATATTGACGAACACCATACTATTGAAGATGTAGGTATTGCTTTAGGGGAAGCATTTGCTAAAGGGTTGATAGATAAAAGAGGGATGGAGAGATATGGCTTTGCTTTACCGATGGATGAAGCAGAAGCTAAAGTATTAATTGATTTTGGCGGTAGAAATTGGTTGGTTTGGGATGCTAGTTTTAAAAGAGAAAAAATTGGAGAAATGCCTACAGAAATGTTCTTCCATTTCTTTAAATCTTTTAGTGATGCAGCCAAAGCCAATGTAAATATTAGTTGTCAAGGGGATAACGAACACCATAAAATTGAGGCTATTTTTAAGGCATTTGCTAAAGCCATCAAAATGGCTGTGAAGCGAAATCCTTATAGCGATGCGCTGCCAAGCACCAAAGGGGTCTTGTAATGTTTAAGATTTAGCAGAAAAATGGCCTATTTAGGCTATTTTTTATAAATTTTTTGGCATCTAAAGTCTAAAATCAGTAAATTTGCTCTGCAATGAAAACAATAAACAATTTTTGGTGGTGGCATACAAACTCCGTTGGGGTATTGTAATGACATAGCCATTATTGTCAAAATATACATAAACCCCGACAGCTATGTCGGGGTTTATTTTTTAGATGAAATTGAAAGCGCATGAAAAAAATGAATATTCATACTGAAGTGACCAAATTACTGGCAGATACTTATACGCCAGTAGGAATTTATTTGAGATTAAGAGATAGATTCAGGGATACTGTTTTATTAGAAAGCACCGATTCGCATGCTTCAGAAAATAGTTATTCATTTATTGCTGTAAATGCTATTGGAGGAATTGAAATCTCCTCCATGAATGAGATTGAATATAAATATCCCAATCAAGAACCCATTAGAGAAACTATACAAGAAGTGCAAGCAGCTCCAGATAGATTGTGGGCCTATATGCAAGAATATGCAATGACTAGTGAAACCAAAGAAGCCAAATTTGCTCAAGGCTTATATGGTTATACTGCTTATGATGCTATTCCTTTTTTTGATACAATTGAATTTAAAGAAGGAGCACCTATCATTCCATTGATGCGTTATAGATTGTATCAATATGTAATTGCCTTTAATCATTTTAAAGACGAATTATATATCTGTGAGAATAAATTGGAAGGTGTTGAATCAGAATTAGCAGCATTAATTGGTTATATCAAAAGTAAAGATGTTCCACAATATCCTTTTTCTTTAGTAGGCAAGGAAAGTTCTAATCAAACAGATGATCAATATAGAGAAGCGGTAAAGAAAGGCATACAACATTGTATGAGAGGAGATGTATTCCAAATTGTATTAAGTAGAAGATTTCAACAATCCTTTCAAGGAGATGAATTTAATGTCTACAGATCTTTAAGAAATATCAATCCTTCTCCCTATTTATTTTTCTTTGACTACGGAGATTATAAATTAATGGGATCCTCACCTGAAGCGCAAATTATCATTAATAATGGTAAGGCGGTAGTACATCCGATTGCAGGAACATTTAAGAGATCTGGAGATGAAACAGTGGATGCAGCAATGACACAAAAATTATTGGATGATCCAAAAGAAAATGCAGAACATGTCATGTTGGTGGATTTAGCAAGAAACGATTTGAGTAGAGTGTGTACAGAAGTAAGAGTTAAAGAATATAGACAAGTTCATTATTATAGTCATGTGATTCATTTGGTAAGTGAGGTAGAAGGTAAGGTTGCAGAGGGGGCCAATCCATTTCATTTAATTGCAAAAACTTTTCCAGCGGGTACCTTAAGTGGTGCGCCCAAATTTAAAGCCATGCAATTGATTGATGCTATCGAGCCTACTAAACGATCTTATTATGGAGGATGTATTGGTTTTGTAGGCTTTAATGGCACATGTAATCAAGCTATTATGATTCGTACTTTCTTGAGTAGAGAAAATACCTTAACCTATCAAGCTGGAGCAGGTGTTGTGGCGGCAAGTGTTCCAGAAAGCGAATTACAAGAAGTCAATAATAAATTGAATGCTTTAAAAAATGCAATGGTTCTTGCAGAAAATATACATTAATCAACCAGAGAATAATTTGTAATGAAAATATTAGTTTTTGATAATTATGATTCCTTTACCTACAATTTGGTGCAAATAATTAAAGAGTTGACAACTGCATCTGTTGAAGTGTATAGAAACGATGAGATTGCATTAGAGAAAGTAAAATCCTATGATAAAATTTTGCTATCTCCTGGCCCGGGTATCCCATCTGAGTCTGGTTTATTATTACCCTTGATTAAAGAATACGCTGCCACTAAATCTATTTTTGGTGTTTGCTTGGGTCAACAAGCAATTGCAGAATCTTTTGGAGGTAGTTTGAGTAATTTAAGTAAGGTATATCATGGTATTGCAACAGATGTTCAATTAACCAATCCATCTACTTTGTTTGAAGGTTTGCCTAATACATTTAAAGTGGGTAGATACCATAGCTGGGTAGTGAATGAAGCAGACTTACCAAAAGAGTTGATCATTACTTCAAAAGATGAAGATGGGTATATCATGTCCTTAGAGCATAGTAGTTATGATGTAAAAGGGGTACAATATCATCCAGAAAGTGTTTTAACACCAGAAGGAGTGAAAATAATTTCGAATTGGTTGAAAAATTAATAGGAGAAACAATGAAAAAATTATTACAATATTTATTTGAACACAAGACCCTTAGCAGAGAAGAAGCGAGGGATGTATTGATTCAAATTTCTGAAGGAAAGTATTCAGAACATGAAGTAACTTCTTTTGTTACGGTGTTCTTAATGCGCAGCATTACTATCCAGGAATTAATGGGCTTTAGAGATGCCTTACTTTCATTAGCTGTTAAAGTAAATTTAGGGGCTGATGATGCAATTGATATTGTGGGAACTGGAGGTGATGGAAAAGATACTTTCAATATTTCTACTTTAGCTTGTTTTATTGTAGCGGGTACTGGACAAAAAGTAATTAAGCATGGCAACTATGGCGCTTCCAGTGTGAGTGGAGCTTCTAATGTAATGGAAAAAATGGGCTACCAATTTAAAAATGAAGAAGCGGTATTAGCCAATGAGGTAAAAGAAGCGGGCATTTGTTTTTTACATGCACCTTTATTTCACCCGGCATTAAAAGCAGTTGGACCCATGAGAAGAAATATAGGGGTAAGAACTTTTTTCAATATGCTAGGCCCTATTGTAAATCCTGCACAACCAAAATATCAATTAATTGGGGTGTATAATTTAGAGATGGCTAGAATATATAATTATGTATTACAGAGTTTAAACAAAGATTTTACTTTAATACATAGCATGGATGGTTATGATGAAATTTCTTTAACTGCAGATACTAAAGTGGTGACCAATAAAGGAGAGTTTATCAAATCGCCGATAGAATTGGCTAATTTAAAAGTAAGTCAGGTCGCTCTTCATGGAGGTGATACAGTGGATGCGGCGGCTGCTATATTTAAAAATATTTTAGAGGGTAAGGGAACAGAAGCGCAGAATGCAGTAGTCTTAGCAAATGCTGCGATGGCATTGATGGTAACAGGTAAATATCCTCAATACCAAGATGCATTAGAAGCAGCTAGAAAGAGTTTGCAATCTGGCGCGGCTAAAAATGCTTTAGATACATTAATTCAATTACAATGAGTAACAATATCTTAAATACAATTATTGAACATAAGCTGGTGGAAGTGGCTGCAAGAAAAAAAGAAATGAGCATTGCTGAACTAGAAGCAATGCCTTTATTCTCTGCAAAAACAAGTTCTTTGAAAGCTTCTATTCAACAAGTAGGAAAGACAGGTATTATTGCAGAATTCAAAAGACAATCTCCAAGCAAGGGAATCATTAATGCCATAGCTGGAGTAGAAGAAGTTACTAAAGCATATGAACAATTTGGCGCTTCAGGTATATCGGTATTAACAGATCAAACCTTTTTTGGTGGAAGTTTAACCGATTTAAGTATTGCAGTTACTAGAACGATACCTGTTTTAAGAAAAGAATTTATAGTAGATGAATTTCAATTAATTGAGGCTAAAGCTTACGGTGCTTCTGTAATATTATTAATTGCTGCTTGTTTAACGGCAGAGAAAACCATGCAATTGGCTGTAATGGCTAAGTCTTTGGGATTAGAAGTGTTATTAGAACTACATGACGCGACAGAATTAGGTCATATTTGTGAGGAGGTAGATTTAGTAGGTATAAATAATCGAAGCTTAAAATCTTTTGAAGTAAATATTGAACATAGTCTTCAATTAAAAAATCAATTGCCTAAGGATAAATTAAGTATCGCAGAAAGTGGTATTTATGATGTAGAAACTTTTAGGTTATTAAAAAAAGAAGGTTTTGATGGTTTTTTAATGGGAGAATATTTTATGAAACAAGCCGATCCAGCAGCCGCTTTTGAAGCATTCACTCAATTGATTAAATAATTAACAGATGAAAGTTAAAGTGTGCGGTATAACTAATGTAGAACAAGCCCAAGCATTGGATGCGATGGGAGTGCACTATATTGGGTTTATTTTTTACCCCTCTTCTAAGCGTTATGTTTTAAATAAGTTGAGTTTAATAGACCTTCAAAATTTTAAAACTAAGGAAGCGAAAAAAGTGGGTGTATTTGTGAATGAGCCTTTGGATAATTTATTGAATATCGTAAAGGAAGCTGGATTAGATATGGTTCAATTACATGGTGATGAGGATTTTGCATATTGTGAGATGGTAAAAAAGCAAGTACCTGTAGTAAAAGTATTTAGAGTGGGCGCATTAGTTCCTATCATGGATGGATTTGATCAAGTGGCTGATTATTTTTTATTTGATACTGATAGTGCATTATATGGTGGGACAGGGCAGCATTTTAATTGGGAGATTATCAAAAATCAAATAATGGCTAAACCTTATTTTTTAAGTGGAGGTATTGGTCCCAATGATATAAAAGGTTTGGAAGTGATGCAAACTACCAAAGCAGGTAAGCAATTATGGGCAGTTGATTTAAATAGTCAATTTGAAACAAGTCCGGGAATAAAAGATTTAGAAAAAATTAAAACATTTATACATGCAATTATTTGACAAAACAGCTGATTATCAACAACCCAACCTAGAAGGGTATTATGGTGAATTTGGTGGTGCGTACATTCCAGAAATGTTGTATGGCAATGTAGAAGAATTGAAAAAGAAATATTTGGAAATTATGAGTGATCCTGATTTTCAAATAGAATTTCATGCCTTATTAAAAGATTATGTAGGTAGACCCACGCCTTTATTTTATGCAGAAAGATTAAGTAAAGAAATTGGCACAACCGTTTATTTGAAAAGAGAGGATTTGTGTCATACTGGTGCTCATAAAATAAATAATACCATAGGTCAAATCTTATTGGCTCAGCGATTGGGCAAGACAAAAATTATTGCAGAAACAGGTGCTGGTCAACATGGGGTAGCAACTGCAACAGTATGTGCATTAAAAGGTATGGAATGCGTGGTATACATGGGAGAGAAAGATATTGAACGTCAAGCACCCAATGTAGCTAGAATGAAATTATTAGGTGCTAAAGTGGTGCCAGCAACCAGTGGAAGTAAAACTTTAAAAGATGCTACCAATGAAGCTATTAGAGCTTGGATCAATGAGCCAGATACTACACATTATATTATTGGTAGCGTCGTAGGTCCTCATCCTTATCCAGATATGGTGGCTAAATTCCAAAGTGTTATCAGTGATGAAATTAGAAAACAATTAAAAGAAAAAACAGGTTCTGAATTACCTACGCATGTGGTGGCTTGTGTGGGAGGGGGAAGTAATGCTGCGGGGGCTTTTTATCATTTCTTAAATGAACCCACTGTAGATTTAGTTGCAGTAGAAGCAGCTGGGCATGGTGTTTATTCAGGCATGAGTGCTGCCACTACTCAATTAGGAACCACAGGTATTTTACATGGCAGTAAAAGTATTTTAATGCAAACCAAGGATGGACAAGTTGTAGAACCTCATAGTATTAGTGCAGGTTTAGATTATCCAGGTATTGGTCCTTTACACGCATACTTATTTAAAAGCGGAAGAGGTACTTTCACTAGTGCAACAGATGAGGAAGCATTAGAATGGGCTTCTCATTTATCTAAAATAGAAGGAATTATCCCAGCATTAGAGACGGCGCATGCATTTGCAGTATTACCTAAAATGAATTTTAAACCAACAGATGTAGTAGTGGTTTGTTTGAGTGGAAGAGGCGATAAAGATTTAGCTACTTATATGTCTAATATTAAAATGTAAATTATTTATATGTCAAAATTGTCCAATTTATTTAATCAAAAAACGGAGAAAGTACTTAATGTGTATTGTACAGCTGGATTTCCTCAGTTGAATAGCACTTTGGAAGTGATGGAGTCTTTACAAGCCAATGGAGCAGATATTATTGAAGTAGGCATGCCATATAGTGATCCTTTAGCGGATGGTGAAATTATACAATCAAGTAGTTTGGTTGCTTTGGAAAATGGGA
This sequence comes from Bacteroidota bacterium, assembly GCA_024640255.1. GTDB lineage: Bacteria > Bacteroidota > Bacteroidia > Chitinophagales > Chitinophagaceae > Sediminibacterium. The sequence goes on from JAHEFI010000005.1 coordinate 30,145, forward strand.
TGACTATTGAAGTATTGTTTGAACAATTAGCCAATATGAGAAAGTCTATTCATATTCCCGTAATTCTAATGGGTTATATGAATCCTATTTTACAATATGGTTTTGAGCGTTTTTGTAAAGCTGCAAAAGAAGTTGGTGTGGATGGTTTAATTTTACCAGACCTGCCTTTATTTGAATTTGATACCATCTACGGCAATACAATTAATGAAAATAGTTTAGATTTTATCTTCTTGGTGACTCCTGAAACCTCTGAAGAGCGCTTGAGAAAATTAGATAATTTAAGTACTGGTTTTTTATATGCAGTTAGTTCATCTGCGACAACGGGAAAAGATAAAGATTTTTCTAAAGTAGCATTGTATTTGAAAAAATTAAAAGGCTTTGGTTTAAAAAATCCGTTCTTGGTAGGTTTTGGTATCAAAGACAAAGAAAGTTTTAATGCAGTGAATGAATATGCTAATGGTGCCATTATTGGGTCTGCTTATATTAAAGCATTGTCCTCTGGTAAAGATATTAATGCCATTACCAAAACATTTTTATCCTCTATTTTACAATAAACATGGATACAGTTATTATTCAATACAATGCAGGTAATATTCAGTCCGTTTTATATGCACTGGAGAGAATTGGTGTGACTGCCCAAGTGACTGATGATCCTAAAAAAATTAAGGCCGCAGATAAAGTTATTTTTCCAGGTGTTGGAGAAGCTAGTACTGCTATGCAGTATTTAAAAGAAAGGCAATTAGACCAATTAATTGTTTCATTAAAGCAGCCTGTATTAGGTATTTGTTTGGGAATGCAATTAATGTGTGCCTATTCAGAAGAAAACAATACCGAATGTTTGGGCATATTCAATGAGCAGGTGAAACAATTTAAACCAGACAATATTTCTATTAAAGTGCCTCAAATGGGATGGAATACCATTACACATTTACAATCTAATTTGTTTAAAGGATTGGATGAAAATAGTTATGCTTATTTTGTACATGGCTACTATGCATCTATAGGGAAGCACACTATTGCCCAAACCAATTATATATTGGATTATAGCTCGGCATTACAAAAAGATAATTTTTATGGGGTGCAGTTTCATCCAGAGAAATCTGCTAAAGCTGGGGAACAAATTATACAAAACTTTTTATCTATTTAACCATGCAGATCATACCCGCTATAGATTTAATTGATGGTAAATGTGTAAGATTGACTGAAGGAGATTACGCACAAAAGAAAATATATAATGAAGATCCATTAGAAGTTGCTAAGGCTTTTGAAGGTATTGGATTAATGCGTTTACATTTAGTGGATTTAGATGGAGCTAAAGCTGGCGAAGTAGTGAATTGGAAAGTCTTGGAGAAAATTGCGAATCAAACACAATTAAGCATAGATTTTGGAGGGGGAATTAAAAAAGAAACCACTTTAATAACCGTTTTTGATACGGGCGCAAAATATGCAACCATTGGAAGCTTGGCAGTAAAAAACAGGGTGGTTTTTGAAGAATGGATAGAGCGTTTTGGTGCTAATGCTTTTATGTTGGGAGCAGATGTTTTTGAAGAAAAAATTGCTATTGGTGGATGGATTGAAAAAACCAATATTGATGTATATGAATTTATTCAATCCTATATGAATAAAGGGATTGCTCAAATTTTTTGTACCGATATTCAAAAGGACGGAAAATTAGCTGGTCCGTCAATAGATTTGTATAAAAGAATTATAGAAAAATTCCCATCGCTGCAATTAATAGCAAGTGGGGGTGTGAGTAATATAGAAGATTTGCATGCACTTCGAACTATTGGTTGTGCAGGCGCAATAGTAGGAAAAGCTATTTATGAAAACAGAATTACTTTAGAAGAACTCGCAAGATTTTAATTATATGTTAACTAAGAGAATTATACCTTGTTTGGATATCAAAGATGGCAGAACCGTAAAAGGTGTCAATTTTGAGCAAATCAGAGATGCTGGAGACCCAGTAGAACTAGCTGCTTTGTATGCACAGCAAGGAGCAGATGAATTAGTATTCTTAGATATAACAGCCACTGTGGAAAGAAGAAAAACATTGAGTGAATTAGTGAATAAGGTTGCTCATAAAATTAATATTCCCTTCACAGTAGGTGGAGGCATCAAAACGGAAGAAGATGTTTCTATTCTTTTGCAAAATGGTGCTGATAAAATTTCCATCAATACGTCAGCTTTTAATAATCCATCCATTATTAAAAGCTTTGCGAAAAATTTTGGAAGTCAATGTGTGGTATTGGCTATTGATGCAAAATGTGAAGCAAATGGAAACTGGTATGTGTATTTAAATGGAGGCAGGGTTAAAACAGATAAATTAGTAGAAGACTGGGCAAAGGAAGCAGTGGACTTAGGTGCTGGAGAAATTTTATTAACTAGTATGAATCATGATGGTACTAAACAAGGGTTTGCTTTAGATATCACTGCTAAACTATCTGAAACTTTGCCTGTGCCTATCATTGCTTCTGGTGGCGGGGGTAATGAACAACATTTTTTGGATGTCTTCACCAAGGGCAAGGCTGATGCTGCATTAGCCGCTAGCATTTTTCATTATAAGGAAATTGCTATCCCAGATTTAAAAAGCTATTTACACCATCATCAGATTCCTGTTAGATTTTAAATAATTTAAATAAATAAAAGATGAATATCAATTTTTCAAAATACGCGGACGGTTTAGTACCGGCCATTGTTCAAGATCAACAAACTGGAAAGGTTTTGATGTTGGGCTTTATGAATCAGGAAGCAGTTGATGCAACTATGTCACAACAAAAAGTAACTTTCTTTAGTCGCACTAAAAATAGATTATGGACAAAGGGAGAGGAAAGTGGACATTTTTTAAACCTTGTCAATATGCAATTAGATTGTGATCAAGATACTTTATTGATACAAGCTAATCCAAATGGGCCGGTATGTCATACTGGTACTGATACTTGTTGGGGTGAAGAGAATAAAAAATCTTCTGTAGATTTCTTACAAGAATTAGAAACAGTAATCGCCAATAGAAAAAATGCGGCGCCTGAAAGTTCTTATGTTGCCTCTTTATTTCAAAAAGGCATTAATAAGATAGCTCAGAAAGTAGGAGAAGAAGCGGTGGAGACTGTTATTGAAGCTAAAGATCAAAATGATGAGCTATTTATTGGAGAAGCTGCTGATTTATTATTTCACTACTTAATCTTATTACAAGCTAAAGGGTTTACTTTAACCGATATAACCAAAGAATTGCAGAAAAGGCATAAAGCATAAATGCTTATATTTGACTATTCAATAAAAACACAATGAAAAAAATTCTATTAGGTTTCTTAGCCATTGCAAGTTTTCAAACCATAATGGCACAAGGTTTACATATTACAGCCGCTCTTAAAAATGTACCAGACAATACTACTGCAAGTTTAATTGATGGTATGGCCAATAAGGTGGTGGATTCTGCTAAAGTGGTTGGAGGTGCTTTTCAATTAAAAGCAACAGTTGCTTCTCCAGGAATATTTGTGGTTTCTTTTGCCGGTATGCAAGCGCAAATTCCCATGTTTGTTGGCAATGATCAATTGAGTATTTCAGGAGATTTAAAAGATGCTAAAAATATGATCTATCAAGGTTCTGTTACACAGGATTTATATTTACAATACATGAAAGTATTAACTCCTCAAATTGAAGGTTTATTTGGGGCTAAAAATGCAGGTGCTACTGCAACAGGTGCATCAAAAGATTCTGCATTAAAACAAGTTAGTATTAGAGAAAGAGGTATTGCTAATTCTTTAACTGAATTAATTAAAACTAATAATCAATCTCCAGTATCTACATTATTCTTATTACAGGTAACTAATTTTGTTCCTTCTGTAAAAGAAAATTTAAGTAGCTACTATGATTTATTAAGTGGTGCTGCTAAAACGGGTCCTTTTGCTGACTATATTTCTAAAACAATTGCTACCGCTGGTGTGGGCAATATGGGTACAGTACTTCCAGAATTCAAACAAAATGATGTGAATGGAAAGTCTGTGAGCTTATCTTCTTTTAGAGGAAAATATGTATTAGTAGATTTCTGGGCTAGCTGGTGTGGACCATGTAGAGCAGAAAATCCGAATGTAGTGAAGACTTACAATGCTTTCAAAAACAAAAACTTTACAGTATTGGGTGTTTCATTAGATCAAGATAAAGCAAGATGGTTAGAAGCTATTAAGAAAGATGGTTTAACCTGGACACATGTAAGTGATTTAAAATATTGGAACAATGCTGTTGCTGTTCAGTTTGGTATTCAAAGTATTCCTGCGAATTTCTTATTGGATCCTAATGGGGTTGTGATTGGGAAAGATTTAAGAGGAGAAGATTTAAATAGAATCTTATCTGAAAAAATTAAATAACCATAATGGATATAAGTAAAAAAGCCCTGATTATTTCAGGGCTTTTTTGTATTCAGCTTCATCGAAGCCGAGTGCAAGTATTTTTCCATCTTCTTCAATTAAAGGCCTTTTAATAATAGAGGTCTTTTCCATCATTAATGCTATTGCGGCTTTTTGAGTGGTGATGCTTTCTTGTATTTCTTTGGGTAATTGTCTCCAAGTAGCCCCTTTTTTATTGATTAAAGTTTCCCAACCCACCTGTTTACTCCAGTTGGTTAATTGACTCGCACTTATTCCTTTCTTTTTATAATCATGAAAATCAACAGCTACTTTATTAGCCTTTAACCAATCCAAAGCTTTTTTAACGGTATTGCAATTAGGGATAGCGTAAACTGTTTTCATAGAACTATTTTAAATATTTTCTTCCTAACCAACTGTCTTTAATGGGTTGCATCCAATTGGCTTCCATATCAGCTTTATTATTCACCAAATTATTAAAATATAATGTAGTAGGAGATAGCATGCCGTTTTCTAAAGCATATCCAACCTGTGCTAAAGGAATAGTTTGAACCTTGTCTTTTACCCAAAAAGCTAGTAACTCTCTATTAAACATTTGTACCCCAGTCATTTTCTCAATTTCCTTGATTACTCTAACTGAACTATCTGTGCTACATCCGCTAACAGTAGTAACAGCTTCATCTGCCATCATTACAATAAACTGACCGTATAGTGCAGTAGCAAAGCCTTTCACATCTGTGCCATGGCTTTTCCAATTGTCTACAAAAGCTTCCAATACGGGTTCTATTGCAAAAAGCTCTCCCATGGTAAAAGTTCTGTTAGATTGATACACCCATAATTTAGATTGAGGGTGAAAGTCTTCGGGCAATATGGTTGTAAGATCAACAATCATTTTCTTAAATTAAAGTCTGCCATTTTTAATTGCTTATTGAATAGCTTGAGCTACAATTTCAGCAATATCTAGCACGTCCATTTTTACTTCTTCATTTCTATTTTTAATACCATCTGTCATCATGGTATTACAAAAAGGGCAAGCACTTGCAACCATAGATGCATTTGTTGCAATAGCTTCATCTGCTCTTTCGGTATTAATTCTTTTATCTCCTTTTTCTTCTTCTTTGAACATTTGAGCACCACCTGCTCCACAACAAAGACCTTTAGATTTACAACGCTTCATTTCGCGAAGTTCCATGTCTAAACTTTCTAATACTTTTCTAGGTGCTTCATATATATCATTAGCTCTTCCTAAATAACAACTATCATGATATGCAATAGATTTGCCTTTCCATTCATTGCTATCTGTGAATTTGATTTTCCCTTGCTCAATTAATTCTTGTAAGAAAGTAGTATGATGAATTACATCGTAATTGCCTCCTAATGCAGGGTATTCATTTTTTAAAACATTGAAACAATGAGGGCAAGTAGTCACTATCTTCTTAATATTATAAGCGTTCATTACTTGAATATTCTGATAGGCCATCATTTGAAACATAAATTCGTTTCCAGCTCTTCTTGCAGGATCACCTGTGCATGCTTCTTCTTTACCTAAAATGGCATACTCAACACCTGCTTTATCTAATATAGTGGCAAATGCCTTGGTAATTTTTTGAGCTCTTTGGTCAAAGCTGCCAGCACATCCTACCCAAAACAAAACTTCTGGTTCTTTACCAGCAGCTAGAAATTCTGCCATTGTTGCTACTTTCATACAATTCAATTATGCTTGTTGTGTCCATGCATCTCTATCATCTGGAGAGAATTTCCATGGAGCAAAATTATTTTCAATATTACTAAACATGCCATTCCATTCTGCTGGGGCATTGCTTTCTTCCATTACCAATGATCTTCTTAATTCAATAATGATATCCAAAGGAGAGATACTCACAGGACACTCTTCCACACATGCATTACAAGTTGTACATGCTCTTAATTCTTCTACGGATATATAATCGTGTAATAATGATTTGCCATCTTCTTTCCAAGTACCCTCTTTTTGAATTTGTTTTCCAACTTCTTCTAATCTATCACGGGTTTTCATCATGATGCTTCTTGGACTTAATAGTTTTCCAGTTAGATTGGCAGGACATGCTGCAGAACATCTACCACATTCTGTACAACTATAGGCATCCATTAAATTTTTCCAACTCAGATCCATTACATCTTTTGCTCCAAACCTGTCTGGTGCTTCAGCTCCTGCGGGAGCTAATTCAGGTTGCATAGCATACAATACTTCATTTTGTACCGATTCCATATTGTGCATTTTTCCTTTTGGTTCCAGAGAAGCATAATATGCATTGGGGAAAGCTAGTATAATATGTAAATGTTTTGAGTAAGGTAAATAGTTCATAAAAGCATAAATACCTACAATATGTATCCACCATGCTGTATGCTCAATTGTTGCTAATTGATTTTCGTTCAATCCATTGAACCATGGTTTAATATACGAGGATAAAATAAAATGAGTTTCAGGATCAGCTGCATTCATCGTTAAGAATAAACTCATTAATACCACTTCAATAATCAAAATAATATTGGCATCTGATCTTGGCCATCCATTTAAATCTTTGCTGATGAGTCTTTTAATGGTCAAAAAATTTCTTCTAATAAAAAATATAATGACAGCAAATAAAACTAAGCCAGCTAATACTTCAAAACTGTTAATGAGTAAATCATAATATTCACCTAAAAGAGGCGCAAAGGCTCTATGTGATCCCGTTAATCCATCCACTATAATTTCTAGAAGTTCAATATTGATAATAATGAATCCAACATAAACAAATAAATGAAGGATGGCTACTAGTGGGTTCTTAAACATTTTTTTTTGACCAAAAGCAAGTAAAGCAACTTGCTTCCATCTTTCGGTTGTATCACCAGATAAATCCACTGGCTTACCCAATAAAATGTTTTTTCTAATAGCCCATAAATTCTTTCCAAATAAAAAGAAGGACCCTACTGTAACTATACCAAAAATGATCTCAGCAATCCATGCCATAAGCTGTTTTTAAATGTATTGAACAACAATGGCAAATTTAACCCATTTTGGGAAGTAATAAATCTAAAATACCCTCAAATAATACACAAGTTTACTAGGAATTATTTAATTTGCCGCTATTACCATTAAATGTCTATAAATCATAGGATATGAGTCCAGAAACTACACAGAAGATTGCCACTTGGTTAAATGGAAATTACGATGAGGCTACTAAAAATGCCATCAAAGAATTACAAAATTCAAACCCTACTGAATTGGAAGAATCTTTCTATAGAAATTTAGAATTCGGGACCGGTGGATTAAGAGGCATTATGGGCGTTGGTACCAATAGAATAAATAAATATACTATTGGAATGGCTACCCAGGGTTTTGCCAATTATTTATTGAAGACTTATCCAAATGAATCTATCAGCGTTGCCATTGGCCATGATAGCAGAAATAACTCAAGATTTTTTGCAGAAACAACTGCACAGGTATTTGCAGCCAATGGAATTATAGCACATATTTTTGAAACCTTAAGACCAACACCAGAATTAAGTTTTGCTATTAGACATTTAGGATGCAAAGCAGGGGTGGTTTGTACTGCTTCACATAATCCTAAAGAATACAATGGCTATAAAGCTTATTGGAATGACGGAGGACAATTGGTTCCCCCTCACGATAAGAATGTGATCAAAGAAGTAGAAGCTATTCAATCTGTGGATGATGTTAAATGGAATGGCGGAAATGCAAATATTCGTTTAATGGGCACTTCAATGGATGATGCTTATATTAATATGGTTAAATCATTGAGCGTTTATCCAGAAGTTATTGCTGCTCAAAAAGATTTGAAAATTGTTTATACACCTATACATGGAACAGGTATTACTTTAGTGCCAAGAGTCTTAAGTGAATTTGGTTTTACTAATGTTACTGTAGTAGAAGAACAATCAACCCCAGATGGAAATTTCCCAACAGTGGGTTATCCAAATCCAGAAGAAAGTGAAACCATGTCTATTGGCTTAGCAAAAGCCAAAGCATTGGATGCGGACATTTTATTAGGTACCGATCCAGATGCAGATAGAGTAGGTATTGGTGTAAAGAATCATAAAGGAGAGTGGGTTTTAATGAATGGTAATCAAACAGCTGTTTTAGCTTTTGCCTATATGATGGAAGCTAGAAAAGCAAAAGGTATCGCAAAGCCTAATGATATGGTGATTACTACCATTGTAACTACTGAGATGATTAATCAAGTGGCCAAACAAAATCAGGTAAGCTGTTATAATGTATTAACCGGGTTTAAATGGATCGCTGAATTGATCAAGGAAAAAGAAGGCAAAGAAAATTATATTATTGGTGGCGAGGAAAGCTTCGGATTAATGATTGGCGATCAAATTAGAGATAAGGATGCGGTAAGTGCAGTAGCATTGCTTTGTGAAATGGCAGCTTATGAGAAGAGTAAAGGCAGAACCTTATTTGATAAAATGATTGAATTGTATGTTCAATATGGTTTTTATTATGAGAACTTAATTAGTCTTACTAAGAAGGGGATGAATGGACAACAAGAAATTGCTGATATGATGGAAGGATACAGAAAAAATCCACCTGCAGCTATCAATGGATCTAAAGTAGTTTCTTTATTAGATTATGAATTACAAAAAGGAACTAATTTAATTACAGGAGAAACATGGACTATTCAATTGCCCAAGAGTAATGTATTGCAATTTATTACAGAAGACGGAAGTAAAATTTCTGCAAGACCAAGTGGTACAGAACCTAAAATCAAATTTTATTTTAGCGTTAATACTGAATTAGCGAATAAAACAAATTTTGATGCCAAGTATGCAGTGTTGGAAGGGAAAATTCAAGGGATCATTAAAAGTATGCAGCTAAACTAATCGCATGCGTAAACTAGAAGATGCTTATTTGCATAAGGGCTTAAGAAATCAATTAGTTAATTTGCTAAAAGAAAAAGGCATCACCGATACCGCGGTGTTGGATGCCATTGGATCTATTCAAAGACATTTCTTTTTAGACTCTGCTTTTGATAGAATTGCTTATGAAGACAGAGCTTTTCCCATTGCGGCAGATCAAACCATTTCACAACCTTATACGGTTGCTTATCAAACACAATTATTGCAAATTAAGTCAGGCGATAAGGTATTGGAAATAGGCACTGGTAGTATGTATCAAACCACTGTTTTAGCGCAGATGGGGGCTAAAGTATATACTATTGAAAGACAAAAACAATTATTTGAACAAACGGCTAAATACATTTTCAAAGAAAAATATCCTGATATTTATTTTCACTTCGGTGATGGATTTGAGGGTTTGCCTACATTGGCGCCTTTTGACAAGATATTGATAACTGCTGCTGCCCCTTCCATACCACCTAAATTATGGGAACAATTAAAAGTAGGCGGTAAAATGGTGATACCGGTAGACGAATCCAATACTACTCAAAGAATGTTGCGTTTAACTAAGAAAAAGGATGGGAAAGAAAAAAGAGAATCCTTTGATGAATTCTCTTTTGTTCCGATGTTAGAAGGTAAGACTCAGAAATAATTACTGAGGAATTTGATCCATTCCGCCTCCGCCTTCTTCTACCTTATTATTTTTTCTTCTTAATAAGTTCATATCAAATTTACCAAAACGATAAGAGAAGTTCACTCTAAATAATTGTTGGTCTCTTACCCTTGTTTGATTTTGAATAAAGTAAACACTTTGTGAAAAGGTTTTATTCACTCTGGTTTTGAATACATCATTTACACTAAATGATAAACTAGCTGTATTACCGCCTTTTAATGCCCATTCTTTTCTAATTGCCATATCAAAATCGTATACAGGTAAGTTGTAACCCTGAGCAGTTGATTGAGGTCCACCAAATCCGCCTCCAGGTCCACCAAATCCACCACCTCTGCTGCTACTTCCACCCGGAGGTAAAATAGTTTTAGCTTGGTATTGTCCACTAAATTGGAAACTCAATGTTTTAGTTAATTTGAAAGTGTTATTCATTTTACTAAACCAGCTTGTTAAATCATTGTTTACATTTTGACCAGGGATGGTTGCTTCAATAGCAGATTTAAATAAGTTAAAACTTAAGTTTAAATCCCACCATTTTGTTACTGAAGTTTTATTGCTTAATTCTAAACCATATACTTTAGCAGTATTGGCATTGATTGAAGAGCTAAAATAAGCACTATCTCCATTTGGACTCGCACGGTTGATATCTCTATATACATAGTTAGTAATCAAATCTGTGCTGTATTTGTAATAGATAGTTGCCAAAAAGTTAGATCCTTTCTTATAAGCATTGTTATAAGCAACTTCAAATGAATGAGTGAACTGCGGCTTTAAGCCAGGATTACCAATTTGAATATTTTGAGGATCACTATAATCTGGAAAAGGTAATAATTGGAAGAAGTTCGGTGGACTAATTCTTTTTGAATAGTTTAATTGAAAATCTTCTTTATCATTCTTTTTGTAATTGATAAATGCACTTGGGAATAAGCTAATAGGGTAGCTATTCTTGAATTTTAAAGAATCTGTTCCACTGCCATTTAAGATTGCGCCATTGTATTCTCTACTTTCTGCTCTTAAGCCCAATTGATAGCTAAACTTATCTTTTTTGAAACCTAAATTACTATAAGCAGCATATACCTTTTCGTCATAGTTATAAGGGTTACTAATGCTGTTCAATAAAACATCATTTCTAAATTGGTCTCTTTTATTGTATTCGCTTCTGTAATTATATCTTACACCAGTCTCGAATTTCATTTCGTTTTTAAACTCTCTTACATAATCCAAGTTGTACGTATAGTTTTTATTATTACCCACACCCACACTTTTTTGGTTTAAGATAGTAGAATTAATTGTTGACCAGTTATTAGATTCAGATTCATTGTAGTTTAAGTCGGCGCTAATCTCGTGCCCTTTTTCGGCAAACAAATGCTTATAACTTAATTGACCACCTTTGTTTAAAAATTCAAAATGAGAATTATTATCCAAAGAGTAAGATCTTTTATTTCCAGAAATCAATGAGTCAATCTCTTGAGTACCTCCGTTATTAAATGCGCCTTTAACAATATTACCGTATAAAGAAAAGGTATTTCTATTATCAGGTAAATAATCCAGTCCTGTTCTAAAGAAATTAAAACTACCATTACTAGTGCTGTTATTGATGGTCTTAACGCTAGTTGGATTTAAAGCGCCAAGAATATCTCTAGTATTTTCAGAAGTACCAATAGATTTTCTCTGATTGATATTCGCATTGGCAGAGAAATTAATTTTATTATCTCTTAAGTTGATATCACCCCCGCCATTAAACTTGCCTCTCATGTCAAGACCTGTTCTTATGCCTCCGTTATATCCATTCTTTCTATTCTTTTTTAATACGATATTTAAGATGCCGGCATTACCGCCAGTAGCATCGTATTTAGAAGAGGGGTTGGTGATAATTTCTACTCTATCAATAATGTCTGCAGGAATCTGATCCATTGTTAAGGTAGTAGGTCTATTATCAATTAATAAAGTAGGAGCAGCATTTCTTAAAGTAACATTGCCATCAATATCTACATTCAAGTTGGGAATATTCTTCATTACTTCCACAGCTGTTTGACCTGTACTTGTTAAGTTCTTATCAACGTTAAATACTTTTCTATCAATTCCCATTTCGAATTGTGGTTTAGCAGTAGAGGTTACTGTTACACTTGCTAATTCATTAGGGTTCTCTTCTAATTTAATGTTGCCTAAATCTTTGTCCACCATGGCTAACATTTCTTGCATGTTTTGACCACCGTTCATTTTAATATTAAAACTTACTGGCTTTTCCAATTTCTTATAACCAATGCCAGTAAAGATCAATTTAAAACTCGCACCCATAATAGGTAAATTATCAAAGCTAAAGTCTCCATTAGCTGCACTAATCATTGTTCCCACCACTACTTCAGTTGTTTTCTTTGTAGCCGGGTCAAATTTGTTGTTTTTTAATTGTATGGTAATGCCATCAATTCCTTTTTTATTGGCATCCACTACTTTACCGTAAAAATGACCCATATTCATATTTCCGCCACCTGGTCTTGCTCCTCCAGGTATTTGGGCAATACTGTTAAATTGCAATACAATTAAACAGCTTAAAATCAATAGTATATTTTTCATAATTTTTTTATTCAATAGTTTGACTAGTATTGGTTTAACTAGTTTAATCAGGGGGCAAATATCAAGCTTCTTTTGTAACAAAGGAAGCTGTATAGTATGAGCGGCAATTAAACAGCAATAAGAAGTAACATGGAAGTTTAAAAAAGGTTCAAAATCAAATAAGCGACCATTCCCCAAACCAACCCAATAACAAGGGCTAATTTTCTTAGTGGAGCGGTTGCTTTAAAGGCAGAAATTTTCATTTTTTCAATGGATTGTTCTTCCAATTGATGTATGAGATCTTTTTGCATATTTCTGGCAAAGGATTGGATTAATTCAGGAAACATATTCCTCAATTCTTCCATAAATACATCCTTTAGTTGTTGAATAGTTTTATCTCCAATAAACATGGAAATCATGGGTAGTTTTTCAGCCAAACGGTTACGGAAAAAATCATCTAATTTATGATCTAGGGTAGGCATTAATTGATCTAATTGACCTCTTAATTGTTCTTCCTTAATAAGCGTATTTAGGTCAAATGCTTTTAACCAACCCATTAAAGGGGACTGCCATCCTAGAATAGGTTTTTTAGGATAAAATAGTATGGCTATCATGCCCCAGCTAATAAACCAGGCTAAGCCAGCAAATAATACCAACAAAATGATCAAATGCATCATAGACTCGTTTTAAAGAAAAAACCTATCCCAATTAAGTGATAGGTTTTTTGGGGGAGAGTAATGGGTCTCGAACCCACGACCTACAGTGCCACAAACTGTCGCTCTAACCTACTGAGCTATACCCTCCATTTTGGGTCGCAAAAATACATTAAATCAGTAATCTATAAAATTAGTTGGCCATGTTTTTATAAAATTATGGTAAAAAGATCCATATTATCCAAGATTAGCAGCTTTCAAAGGCATTTTGCGCTATTTTTGAATTTCTTCATGCGAGCAATTATGACATATGTAAAACAAAATAAGTGGACATTTTTAGCCACGATTATAGTATTTGGGGGTTTATTTTTCGCTTTTAATATTGTAACTGATCAACAGGAACCTGCTTCTTTAAGACATAGAAAATTGGTTTCCACTATAGGACAATTATTAGAAACAGAACATTATAGTCCAAGAAAAATTGATGACGTTTTTTCTAAAGAAGTATTTGATGGATATTTTAAAGCATTAGATCCAGATAAGACTTTGTTTCTACAATCTGATATAGATAGTTTAAGAATTTATGAGAGAAGAATAGATGACGAAATTCACGGAAGTCCTTTAAGCTTCACTGACGCAGTGGATTTAGTATATGATAGAAGAATAAAAGAAGCCAAAGATTTGTTTCTACAGTTGATAGACAAGCCATTTGATTTTAACACCAACGATTCTATTTATTTTGATGCTGATGCGATTCCTTATGCTGCCAATAAAGCAGAAAGAGATGCTCGATGGAGAAAGCTATTAACTTATAAAGTATTGGATAGATATGTTAATGCAGTAGAAGAAAGAGAAAAAAATAAAGGCAAGGAAAAATATATAGTAAAATCAGATTCTTTAATAGAAGTAGAATCTAGAAATGCCATTAAAAAAATTCAAGTAAAAAAGTTTGAATCTTTAGAAAGAACCTTTGGTAAAGAAAAAAGATTTGAAACATTTTTAAATACAATTACTGGCTTAATGGATCCACACACAGATTATTTTGCACCAGTTGAAAAAAGATCTTTCACTGAGCAAATGAGTGGTGTTTTTTATGGCATTGGTGCATTATTGGGACAGGATGATAATGGGGTTAAATTGGTAAACATTACTCCTGGTGGTCCGGCATGGAAATCGGGTCAATTAGTAGCGAATGATGTAATTATTAAAATTGCTCAAGGAGCGGAAGAGCCCGTGGATATTGAAGGATATGAAACAACAGAAGCGGTAAAATTAATTAGAGGAAATTTAGGTACCGAAGTAAGACTAACTGTTAGAAAGCCAGATGGTACTATCAAAGTAGTCTCATTGATAAGAGAAAAAGTAGTATTAGATGAAGGCTATGCAAGAAGTGCGGTGATTACGAAGGGTAATGATAAATATGGCTATATCTACTTGCCTGATTTTTATGCCGATTTTGAAAGAGAAGATGGACATAGATGTTCTGAAGATGTTGCTAAAGAAATAGAAAAACTTAAAGCAGAAAATGTAAAAGGAATCACTATTGATATTAGATACAATGGAGGAGGATCTCTATATGAAGTGGTACAAATGGTAGGTTTATTTATAGAAAAAGGGCCAGTGGTACAAATTAGAGATAAAGGTGGTAAATCTCAGGTTTTATATGATGAGACTCCAGGTACTTTATATGATGGTCCATTGGTGGTAATGGTGAATGAGTTTAGTGCTTCTGCTAGTGAAATTTTTGCTGCAGCTATACAAGATTATAAAAGAGGTATTATTGTAGGAAGTAGTTCTTCTTATGGTAAAGGAACTGTTCAAAGAAATGTTTCATTTGGTAAACCTTTGGATTCTTTAGGTATTCAAACAGAGTATGGTGCTGTGAAATTAACTATCCAGAAATTTTATAGAATTAATGGTAGTTCTACACAAAGAAGAGGGGTGGCTCCAGATATTATTTTGCCTGATGAATACGAATTCTTCAAGTATAGAGAAAAGGATAATCCTAGTGCTTTAGCTTGGGATGAAATGGAAAAAGCGAAGTATCAGGTTTGGACAAAAAGTCCTTCTATTTATACTATTGCTAGTGCAGAAAATAAAAAATTATCTGCTGATACATCCATTGCAAAGTTTAAGAAAAATGCACAGTGGATTGCTGGACAAATAGAGCGTCCATCCTATTTGAATATGGAGAAGTTTAAGTACTTCAAAAAACAAGTGCAAGACATTGTACAAGAAAACGAAAATATTTTAAAGCTAAAAGAACCTATGCAGGTTTCCCCCCTTAAAGCTGATCACGAAAAGTTTTATAACAATCCCGATAAGGCTAAGCAGGATAGATACCAAGCTTGGTTGAAACAGGTTGCTAAAGACATTCAATTAGCTCAATCAAATTCTTTATTGGGTAAATTGACCATCAATAGTAGTGTTGTAAAGAAGGGATAACTTTAAAAACGCAACAATGGCAGTACAGGAGAATGAAAAACTTTGGCATGTAATTTATACAAAGTCAAAGTGGGAGAAAAAGGTAGATAGTCTTTTATTACAAAGAGGATACGAAAGCTGGTGTCCAGTGCAGAAAAAAGAAAGACAATGGTCTGACAGAAAGAAGATTATCGAAGAGCCTCTATTTAGATCTTATGTTTTTGTAAAAGCCGCAAAAGAAGATAGAAATCAAATTTTATCTGTCAATGGGGTGGTAAACTTTTTATACTTTGAAAAAAAGCCGGCCATCATTAGAGACAAGGAAATTGAAACCATTAAAAAATACTTAGGCGAATCTTATCAAAGCATTCAAGTGGTTGATATGACCAATATTCCTCCTCAAACCAGGGTAGCCATCAATAATGGTCTATTTATGGGTCAAAAAGGAGAGGTTATAAAATCAGGCAAGAAGAATGTGTTTGTTAGACTTGAAAGCATCAATATGATGATGATTGTAGAATTCAAAGTTGAAGAAATCTCCGTTATCTAAGCAATTGTCCAATCCACTATTTGATTACTCCATTCGGCTCTATAAGGAGTGGTAATTCTGATATAATTATCAGTGTATCCTTCTAGCATGGCTAACTGAGTTGGGTCTTTTTGTTTGATGGATTCAAACAACACTTTTCTGGTAGACCCTATATGCTGTGCTTTAAAATATTGTTCTTTCTGATAAGAGAGGTTACGCAAAATTTTATTTCTTTCTTGTCTTATAGCAATAGGTACAATTGGTTTTATTCCCAAAGCCTTGGTGGCTGCTCTTTCAGAATAAGTGAATACATGTAAATAGGCAATATCTAATGCATGAATAAAGTCCATGCTTTCTTTGAAATAAGCTTCTGTTTCTCCCGGAGAACCCACAATCACATCCACTCCAATACATGCATGAGGAATCAATTGCTTAATTAAGCTAATCTTGTCTTTATATAATTGTGTGTTATATCTTCTTTGCATCAATTTTAAAACAGGGTCTGATCCACTTTGTAAGGGGATATGAAAATGAGGCATAAAGCGTTTGCTTTCTGCTACCCATGCAATCATTTCATCTGTTAATAAATTCGGTTCAATAGAAGAAATACGGTATCTAGTAATGGTCGTTTCTGTATCTAAAGCTTTAATTAAATCAAAAAAGTTTTCTTCTCTTTTTTTGCCACCATCAAAACCTTTACCAAAATCTCCTAAGTTAATACCTGTTAAAACTATTTCTTGCACTCCATGTGCTGCTAAATCTTTTGCTTGCTTCACCACATTTTCAATACTATCGCTTCTGCTTTTTCCTCTTGCCATTGGGATGGTACAAAATGAACAACTATAATCGCAACCATCCTGTACTTTCAAAAATGTTCTGGTTCTATCATTTACAGAAAAAGAACTATTAAATCCTGAAACAGTTTCAATATCACAACTACAAATTTTAGTAGGGTCTCCTTTTGAAAGGGTGGAAATATGTTCTATTAAATTAAATTTCTCTGCTGCACCCAATACCAAATCCACTCCAGGGATTTCTGCAATCTCTTTAGGTTTTAATTGAGCATAACAACCAGTTATGACTACAAAACTTTCTGGGGCTAATTTTTGAATTCGACGAACCAGTTGTCTACATTCTTTATCGGCATTTTCCGTAACGGAACAGGTATTAATGACATACACGTCTGCCTCCTCTGTAAAAGCCTTCTTCTCAAAGCCTTCCTGTTCCATTTGTCTGGAAAGGGTGGAAGTCTCCGAAAAATTAAGTTTACAGCCTAAAGTATGAAAGGCAACAGAACGTGGTTTACTCATGGACCGCAAAGATAAAAAACATAGGGGGAAACCGGAAATCTTAAAATAATCATAAAGCGCCTATTAATTTCCCATTTTGCCTCATTTGGGTTAAGTTTGCAACTACTAAAAAAGGTAAAATGGACTTTAAAAAAGTAAATAATTGGACAGGGTGGATCGTAACCCTAATTGCTTGTACTGTTTACATTATGACTTCAGAAGCTACTGGTAGTTTCTGGGATTGTGGTGAGTTTATCAGCAGTGCTTATAAATTACAAATTCCGCATCCTCCTGGAGCACCTATGTTTGTGTTAATGGGAAGAATTTTCATTATTCTTTTTGGTGATAATCCATTAACTGCAGCGAAGGCGGTAAATACCATGAGTGCCTTAGCAAGTGGCTTTACTATTTTATTTTTATTTTGGACCATTACACATTTTGCCAAAAGAATGGTGGAAAAAGCAAGTGGCGCAGACTTAACTCAAAACCAAATTATTTTGGTAATGGGTGCAGGTATTGTTGGTGCACTAGCTTATACTTTTAGTGATTCATTTTGGTATTCTGCAGTGGAAGGTGAAGTATATGCATTGAGTTCTTTCTTTACTGCATTGGTTTTTTGGGCTATTTTAAAATGGGAACACAAAGCAGATCAGCCAGGTGCTGATAAGTGGATCATTTTTATATTTTACATGATGGGTATCTCCATTGGAGTTCACTTATTAAATATCTTAACTATTCCTGCGATTGTAATGGTATATTATTTTAGAAATTACAAAGCAAGCTGGAAAGGTGGATTAATTGCTTTCTTTATTGGAGTAGTTATTACCGGGTTTATTCAAGTATTCTTAATTCAATATACTATTAAGTGGGCAGGTGCATTTGACGTGACTTTTGTAAATAGTTTTGGATTGCCTTTCTTCAGTGGTTTTATTACCTTCTTTGTATTGGTTGCAGTATTGATTGCCTTTGGAATTCGTTATGCTAACAAAAAAGGATACTATTTTTTAAAATTAGGTATCTGGTCCATGGTGTTTTTCTTCCTAGGATATACAAGCTATATCACTACGATGATTCGTTCTAATGCAGATACTTCTGTAGATATGTATAATGTAGATAATCCAGTTACTTTAATGGGTTATTTAGGAAGAGAGCAATATGGTGACTGGCCTATTTTATACGGTCCTGATTATGTAGATAAAGTAGATAATATTGAAGGAAGTGATCAATATGTAAAAGCAAAAGACACTTACGAAGTAGCAGGAAAAAACTATAAGCGTGATTGGGCATCTGCTCCTTCTGCGCATTTGTTTCCAAGAATGTGGGATTCTGAAAATGATAGAGGTCAAATGGATAGCTATAAGGCTTTTGCTGGAGTAGTAGATGGCGAAGCGCCTACTTTAAGAGATAATATCAAGTACTTTACAAATTATCAATTTGGATTTATGTACCTGCGTTATTTCTTATGGAATTTTGCTGGTAAACAAAACGATTTACAAGGCTTTGGAAATGTCAGAGATGGTAATTTCAAAACAGGTATTTCTTTTGTAGACAATGCCATCTTTGGAGATCAATCTAAATTGCCAGATTCTATTGGTAAAAATAACAATGCCAATAACAATTTATACATGTTGCCTTTCTTATTGGGAATTGTAGGATTTATTTTCCAATACCAACACGCAAAGAAAGACTTTGTAGTAACAGGTTTATTGTTCTTCTTTACGGGTATTGCTATTGTGCTTTATTTAAACCAAGTAAGTTTACAACCTCGTGAGCGTGATTATGCTTATGTAGGATCATTCTATGCATTTGCTATTTGGATTGGATTGGGCGTATTGCAAATTGCCGAGTGGTTATCCAAAGCGATTACCCCTAAAATGGCTACAATCGCTGCCACTGTTATTTGTTTCTTGGCAGTGCCTACATTAATGGCACAACAAGAATGGGATGACCATGATAGGGGTCAAAAAACTTTGCCAAGAGATTTAGCTAGAAATTATTTAGAGAGCTGTCCTCCAAATGCTATTTTATTCTCTTTCGGAGATAATGATACTTATCCATTATGGTATGCTCAAGAAGTAGAAGGTATCAGACCAGATGTAAGAGTAGTGGTAAATAGTTTATTGGGTTCAGATTGGTATATGAAAGAGTTGAGATATAAAGTAAATCAAAGTGATAAGTTTGATGTAATATTCACTGACGAACAAGTGGCAGGTAATAAATTGAATGCAGCTTATTATTATCCAGTTCCAGGTTATACAGAAAATCAATATTATAATTTAGATTCTGTATTAAGATATGTGGTAGCAGACCCAGCAGGGAAATATCAAATGGCTACACAGGATGGTAGTTCAGTAAATATTTTCCCTACACATAAGTTCAGTGTTCCTGTGAATAAGGCAAATGCTTTAGCAGCAGGCTTGGCTAAGCCAACAGATTCTATTGTAAATGAATTGAAAATTGATTTCAATCCAAATAGACAATACTTGGTGAAAAATGAGATGGCTATTTTTGCTATCATCGCTACCAGCCAGTTTAAGCGTCCAATTTGTTTTACATCACAACAAGATTTAAAAGATTTGGGCTTGGATAAATATGCTCGTCAAACAGGTATGACTTATCAATTAGTACCAGTAGCTAATTCACCAATTGATACAGATGCTGCCTTTAAGAATATGATGAACAAGTTTAGCTTTGGAAATGCACAAAATCCAAATGTGTATTTTGATGAAGAGAATAGAAGACATTTAAATTCAATCAGATATTCTATGGCTGAAATCGCATTAGCATTAGCGGTAGAAGGCAAGAAAGATAGCGCAAGACAATTGTTAAAGAAAATTGATGCTGTAACCAATGAGAAGAACTTCCCTTACGGTATGACTTCTAATAGAGGTAATCAACACAATTACTTTAGCTATGTATTCTTACAAGCATGTTATGCAGCGGATGATAAAGCTTTGGCTAAGAAAGTAAGTACTTCAGTAATGAAAGACTTGAAACAACAATTGTCTTATTATAGATCTTTGGGAGAGTCAATGAGTGAAGATCAGTTTATGCAAAATGCAGACGCTGCTTATCAAGGTAAACCTACTGCATTAAGTAATAAGCAAATGTCTTTTGTTCAAGACATTCTAACTTGTTATCAATTAGAATCAGCGATTGCTAAATTAGATGCAGAAATTAAAGTAAAGTAGTTAATATATCTACTACCTGATCAATTTCTTGACGGGTATTATTTTTACAGAAGGAGAAACGCACAGTAGCGATTTCTCCTTCTTTATTTAATGCCTGAATTACATGAGAACCTTGTTGTGCCCCACTAGAACAAGCGCTTCCTCCACTAGCACATACATGATGTATATCTAAATTAAATAACAACATATCTGTCTTGTCCGTTTTAGGGAAATTAGTACTTAATAAAGTGTACAAGCTCTTACCAAATGGATCTCCATTAAAACTTACTCCTGGTATTTTTTGTACTAACTGATCGTGCATGTATTGTTTTAAAGATTGCATATAAGCGCTATCTTTTTCATAAGATTCGCTAGCCATCTCTAAGGCTTTAGCAAAACCAACAATACCATATAAGTTTTCAGTACCTGCACGCATATTTCTTTCCTGAGCCCCTCCATGTACCAAAGGATTTATTTTAATATTTTCATTGATATACAAAATACCTACTCCTTTTGGTCCGTGAAATTTATGTCCAGCACCTGTGATAAAATCTACAGGAGTTTCTTTTAAATTAAAAGGGAAATGACCTACTGTTTGAACGGTATCGCTATGAAAATAGGCATTGTTCTTTTTACATAAAGCACCTACCTCATGAATATCAATCATATTGCCAATTTCATTGTTGGCATGCATAATGGAAACAATAGTCTTCTCAGTGTGTGTATTTAATAATTGAGCCAAATCTTCCATATCGATATGGCCATTGGGTAGAATCTTTACCCAAGACAACTTAATGCCATGAACTTTTGCTAAATGCTCTACAGTATGCAAGGTAGCATGATGTTCTATAGGAGAACTAATGATATGTTGACAACCTAAATCCAAAATTGCAGCATTCAAAATGGTATTACTACTTTCTGTACCACCACTTGTAAAGAAAATCTCAGAAGGTTTAGCACCTAAATTTTTAGCAACCGATTTTCTAGCTTGCTCCACTGCCATTCTGGTTTCTCTTCCATAGCTATAAATAGAAGAAGGATTACCAAATTTTTCTGTCAAATAAGGCATCATGGCTTCTAGAACCGCTGGATCTAATGGAGTAGTGGCAGCATTGTCGAAATATATTCTTTCCATCCTTCTACTTTATTGAATGTATAATTGAAATAATATGGTCTGCTAATTCATCTGCAGCTTTTTGAGATCTTGCTTCAGTATAAATTCGCATAATAGGTTCTGTATTACTTGTTCTTAAGTGTACCCATTCGTCTTCAAAGTCAATTTTAAATCCATCTACTTTATTAATTGGGTAAGCAGTGAATTTTGATTCTAAAGTACTAAAAATAGTGTCTAAAGACAATGATGCATTTAGATCCATTTTCTTTTTGCTCATAAAATAAGCTGGGTAGCTGGCTCTTAAAGCAGAAGCGGTTTTTTGTGTAATAGCTAAATGGCTTAAGAATAAGGCTATTCCAATTAAAGCATCTCTACCAAAGTGAAGGTCTGGAACAATGATGCCTCCATTTCCTTCTCCACCAATCACCGCTTTTTCCTGCTTCATCATATTCACCACATTCAATTCACCCACAGCACTTGCGAAGTAGGAACAACCATTTTTTTCAGTAATATCTCTCAGGGCTCTTGTGGAAGAAAGATTACTAACAGTTGCCCCCTTTTTATGTTGTAAGATATAATCAGCTACAGCTACTAAAGTATATTCTTCTCCAAATAATTCTCCGTCCTCACTTACGAAACATAAACGGTCCACATCTGGATCTACTGCAATACCTAATGTCGCTTTATTCTTAGTGACTGTTGTACAAAGTTCAGTAAGGTGTTCTTTTAATGGTTCAGGATTATGTGCAAAATCACCCGTCATTGCTTCATTCAAGACAGTTATATTTTTTACGCCTAAAGCATGTAATAAGGCTGGAACAGTGAAAGCACCTGAGCTATTAATGGCGTCTAATACAATAGAAAAATTGGCAGCTTCAATGGCTTTTTTATTCACCAATGGATAATTTAAAATAGCTTCAATGTGTTTTTCTAAACTATTATTATCTGCAATTAAAGAACCCAATGCATCAATTGAAGCGTAATTAAAATCTTCATTGGCTGCGATGGTTAAAATGGTCTTTCCTTCTTCTGCACTTACAAACTCACCTTTTTCATTTAATAATTTTAAAGCATTCCATTCTTTTGGATTGTGGCTAGCAGTTAAAATAATTCCTCCATCTGCTTTTTCAAATACTACTGCCATTTCAACAGTAGGAGTGGTGCTTAATCCCAAATGAATTACATCTATACCTAAAGCCAATAAACTTTGTTCCACCATGGCTTCCACCATATTTCCACTCATTCTGCCATCTCTTCCTACCACTACTTTCTTCTTTCCTGCAGATTTAGCGTTTAACCAACTGCCATAAGCAGAAGCAAATTTCACCATATCCAATGGAGTAAGGTTTTCATTAGGCTTCCCACCGATGGTACCTCTAAATCCAGAAATGCTTTTAATTAATGCCATATTATGTTCGAATTGAGAGACAAATTTACTTTAAATTTTTGCACTTCTTGTATCTTTATGCCATGACAAATAGCATTTGGTCCTCTCTTTTATCAAAAGATCAGGTTTTATTTAGCTTAATCAATGGCACATGGACCAATTCTTTTTTGGATGGAATATTGCCTTGGTGTAGAAATGCTAGTAATTGGTATCCCTTTTATGCTGTTTTATTGGTGTATTTATTCATTAAATGGGGCAAAGCCACTTGGAAATGGTTGCTTTTTGCAGTAATAAATCTTACCCTTACCGACCAGATTAGTAGCAGTATTTTTAAGCCACTATTCCATAGATTAAGACCCTGTGCAGACCCATTGATGAATGAAAAGGTTAGATTGTTATTAGATCATTGTTCTGGGGGCTTTAGTTTTACTTCTTCCCATGCTGCCAATCATTTTGGTTTAGCGATGTTTTTATTTATTAGCTTAAAGCCTTTGTTTAAAAAATATACTTGGTTGTTCTTTGTGTGGGCAGCCATGATTGCATATGCGCAAGTATATGTTGGTGTGCATTATCCAGTAGATGTTTTGGCTGGCGCAATAATTGGGCTATTGGTAGGTAAATTAAACGGGAACATTTTTAAAAAGTTTCAGCATGCATAAGAATAGCTTTATCATAAGTTTAACTGCTATTTTATTAGTGTACTGTATTGGCGCTTATGCTATACCATTAATGGATGTAGATGCTGCTCAATATGCATCTATTAGTAGAGAGATGTTAGAGAAGCAGTCTTATTTACAATTATTTGATTTAAATATAGATTATTTAGACAAGCCACCTATGTTATTTTGGTTATCCACTTTATCTATGAAAGTATTTGGTATTTATGATTGGGCTTATCGTATTCCTTCTTTATTGTTTTTAGGCATTTCATTATTTGCAACATTTCAGTTTGCCAAATTATATTACAATATTACTACTGCAAGATTAGCTACACTAATATTGGCATCAAGTCAAGCTTTTTTCTTGATTGCTCATGATGTAAGAACTGATACCATGTTAGTAGGTTGGGTAATGGCAGCTATTTGTGCAATAGCTTATTGGACAGTAGAAAAACAAAACAAATATTTTTTTATAGCAGTTATAGCCATTGCTGGTGGAATGATGACCAAGGGTCCCATAGCTTTAGTGGTACCCATTCTTTGTTTTGTGCCTGAATGGTTTTGTAAAAAAGAGTGGTCTTATTTTTTTAAACCAATCTATTTATTAGGAATACTCCTCATCGCAATATTATTATTCCCCATGACCTGGGGCTTGTATCAACAATTTGATTTACATCCTGGAAAGATTATTAATCACCGTCCTATTCAATCTGGGGTTGAGTTTTATTATTGGACACAGAGTTTTGGCAGATATACAGGAGAGAATGCTTTTAAAGAAATGGGCTATTTCACTTTCTTGTTAGAGAATATGTTTTGGAGTTTCTTGCCTTGGATTTTTGTGTTCTTGTGGGCATTAATGGCAAAGATGGTAACTATTTTTAAAGAAGGCATTTTTAGTCCAAGTACAGAGCGTATTAGTTTCTTTGGTTTTGTATTAACCTATTTGGTGCTTTCTAGAAGTCAGGCTCAATTACCTCATTATATTTTTGTGGTATTCCCTTTAGCTGCTATATTAACTGCAGCACAATGGGAAAAAGCATTATGGAATAATAATAGTATTGGCCTTGGCTTGAAATCATTTTACAGATTTCATGGGTTCTTATTTATACTATTCATTGTAGTGGTAGCAGCTATATTATTTATTCCTTTTGGAATTGCTCCAACTATATTAATAGTTCTTGTATGTATTGTGATGCTAATATTACTAAAAATACAATTCACTAAATATAGCCTTGGTCAAAAATGGTTTTATAGTGCAATTATTTTGTGGATAGGGGTTAACTTAACTATGAATTTGCAATTCTATCCTAATTTATTGCCCTTCCAACTAGGCAATCAGTTGGTAAAGCAAATCAACAAAGAGCATTTGGATAAAGAAAAGATAGTACTACATAAAATACCGAATAGTTATGCGCTTCATTTTTATGGACAACATGTATTTACTATACAAGAAGATAGTCTGCAATTAAAAGAAGGTAATTGGGTAGTAACTGATTTTAAAAATGACTCTATTATTAAGGCGCAGTTTCCACATAGTCAACAAAAATTTGCGTCTAGAAGATTTCATGTAACCATGCTGAGTCTTCCGTTCTTAAATCCAGCTACAAGAGATCAGGAAACCATTCCATTCGAAATCATCGAACTTAAAAAATAAATTGGGTGCTGTTTTTAGGCGCTGCTAATTCGTAACTCTTTCTATTTCCGCCTGAAGTAACATGGAAAATATTGATTTGCTGAGGGTCAATTCCAAATAGCAATTCGCAATACACATTTAATTGTTTTAGCTGTTTGATATTTTTTACTTCAAAATAAGACCAAGTACTTTCAGATTGTATTTCAAAACCCACATAATCCATATTCAGTTTTACTCCATTGGTATTTAAGGCAATTTTTTGTTGAATATATTGTTTCACCAATGCGTCTGCTTTTGTTTTTTGTTTTGGATCGTTTAAATCAATTTGAACATGGTATTCTTTATTGATCATTTTTTCTAAATCATCTGTGAAAGTACGCACACTAATTTCCAATGCAGCTTCTTTATTATTGTGTTGAATATCTACTACAGAAATAAAGAAAGGATGAAATAAGGCAATCATCCAAGTGATTAATGGTTTGAAAGAAATCCAGCTCATGTAAATTATTTGATGATTACAAAGGTCTTGTTTAATTTAACACCACAAAATTAGATTTAATGAACGATTTTCAGATGTACTTGCATTTAGGCTTTAAACATATTATCGATCTGAGAGGATCAGATCATATATTGTTTATTTTGGCTTTAACGGCTAGGTATATCTGGTCGGACTGGAAACAACTGCTTATTCTGGTGACGGCTTTTACTTTAGGGCATTCTATCACTTTGGCTTTAAGTGTAGTACAATGGGTGAATATGCCCGTGAACCTTATTGAACTGCTCATTCCAGTAACTATATTAATTACGGCTTTTGCCAATTTTGGGGTAAAAAGCTTCGATTTTAAGTCAAAATACCCCATTATTTACTTTTTTGCCCTGTTTTTTGGCCTAATTCATGGTTTGGGTTTTAGCAATTATTTGAGAAGTTTACTGGGAAAAGAAGAGTCTATATTGGTTCCCTTACTTTCTTTTAATATAGGATTGGAGCTGGGCCAACTACTCATCGTTAGTGTAATTTTAATAATTTCATTTATATTCGTATCCCTTTTGAAACTAGATAGAAAGAAGGTTATCCAGGTCATTTCTGGAATCGTTTTTTTACTGGCGGCAAATATGGTTTGGGAGAGACTTGTATCTTTTTTTTAATTGAAAATAATCATCAATGAAAAAGCTTTTAACGCTTGGTTTTTCTGTTATGATCTTGGCTGCATCTAATGCACAAGATATTCGTAACAATCCTACTTCGAATCACGGTAACAAATTTGAGCAGTTAGGTACTATTTTACCTACTCCAAATGAATACCGAACTGCTAGTGGTGCTCCGGGTCCAAAATATTGGCAACAAAGAGCAGACTATGATATCAAAGCAACTTTAGATGAAAAGAATTTAATGTTGCATGGTGCAGAAACAGTTACTTATTTTAACAACTCACCAGATGTGTTATCTTATATCTGGCTACAGTTAGATGAAAATGAGCATAGCACTGTAAAAAATGCAGGTTATCCAGACGGTAGCACATTAGGAAGAGGTATGTCTCCTGCTGCTATTGATAAAATGGCAGAAGAAAAAACTGACAATGGTTTAGGAGATAATATCTTAAAAGTAACAGATGCTTTAGGTAAGAACTTAAAATATACTGTGAACAAAACTATGATGCGTATTGAAGTTCCAACAGCTTTAAAGCCTGGTCAAAAATTTGTTTTCAAAATTGATTGGAATTATAAGATTACAGATAGAATGACTGTAGCGGGTAGAGGTGGTTTTGAATTCTTCCCAGAAGATGGCAACTATTTATTTACCATGACACAATGGTATCCAAGATTAGCAGTGTATTCTGATTTCCAAGGATGGCAACATCACCAGTTTACTGGTAGAGGAGAGTTTGCATTGACTTTTGGTAATTTCAATGTTGCTATCACTGTTCCAGGTGATCATGTGGTAATGGCAACTGGTGAGTGTCAAAACTATCCTGCAGTATTATCTGCTGCACAATTAGCAAGATGGAATAAAGCATTAACTTCTTTCAAAGAGCCTGTTGAAGTAGTTACTTTAGAAGAAGCAAAAGCTGCTGAAAAAAATAAAGCAACCACTACAAAGACTTGGCTATTCAAAGCAGAGAATGTGCGTGACTTCGCATTTGGAAGTAGCCGTAAATTTATCTGGGATGCTTTAGCAACAGATGTAGAAGGTAAGAAAGTAATGAGCATGAGTGCTTATGGTAAAGAAGCATATGGTTTATACCGTAAGTTTTCTTCCAAAGTAGTAGCTCATACAATTAAGTCTTATTCTAAGTTTTCTATTCCTTATCCTTATCCTGTAGCACAATCTATTGAAGCTGCAAATGGTATGGAATATCCAATGATCTGTTTTAACTATGGTCGTACAGAAAAAGACGGTAGCTATACAGAAGCCACTAAGAATGGTATGTTAGGAGTAATCATTCACGAAGTAGGTCATAATTTCTTCCCAATGATTGTTAACTCTGATGAGCGTCAATGGTCTTGGATGGATGAAGGCATTAATACTTTCGTTGAATACTTAACAGAAGAATTATACGATAATAAATTCCCTACACGTCGTGGGCCAGCTTGGACAATTGCAGATTACATGAAATTGCCTAAGGATCAATTAGAGCCAATTATGACCAATAGTGAAAATATTATTCAGTTTGGACCTAATGCTTATGCAAAACCAGGTACTGCATTAAATATTTTACGTGAAACCATTATGGGTCGTGAATTATTTGATTATTCTTTCAAAGAATATGCTAGAAGATGGGCATTCAAACATCCAACACCTGCAGATTTATTTAGAACAATGGAAGATGCAAGTGCAGAAGACTTGGATTGGTTCTGGAGAGGTTGGTTCTATAGCATAGATCCTGTGGATATTGCTATTGATACAGTAAAGCATGCTATTTATGATCCAAATGCTGTTGCTCCTGCTGGAAGAACTATGGCAGGTAGAAGTTTGGATAAACCTATCTTAAATAATTTTGAAGACATCTCTAAAATCAGAAACAGAAATGACAAGTCAATTGTATTCTTAACAGATGCTGATACAACTTTAAGAGATTTTTATTGGAAATATGATAGAGCAATTGTTCCTTATGATTCAGTAACTAAACAACCTTCAATGAGTTTTGGTGCACCTGAAACATTAACAGATGCAGAGAAAGCAAAATATGCTAATGTGCATTTATATGAAATTAGTTTCTTGAACAAAGGCGGTTTAGTAATGCCAATCATTGTTGAATTCACTTTTGAAGATGGAACAAAAGAAGTAACAAAGTATCCAGCTCAAATCTGGAGAAAGAATGAAAACAAATTAACCAAGGTATTCTTGACTAATAAGAAGGCGGTATCTATTAAATTAGATCCAATGCGTGAGACAGCTGATATTGACGAGTCAAATAATAGCTGGCCGAATGTAGCTGAGCCTTCTAAGTTTAGCTTGTTTAAGGCAAGATCAATGGGAAGAGGTCAATCATTTGGCTTATCACCAATGGCCGCAGCTGCCGCGGGCGCTAAAAATTAACCCTATAAAAAAGTAAGGGTTAATTTTTTAAGCTACTCTAATGATTTTTTCGAGCCCACCCATAAACGGTGGGCTCGATTTTTTATTAATTATTCTTTAATTAAATACTGACCAAGTCTATTCTTCTAATTTATGGGCGGCCGATTTGTAGTTGCGCCATTTTGTAATAACTGCTTCCATATCTGATGGTAATGGACTATCAAAGCTCATATGCTTTCCTGTTGTGGGATGTTCAAAGCCTAATGTGGCTGCGTGTAGTGCACATCTTGGACAGGCTTCAAAACAATTGTCTACAAACTGTTTGTATTTGGTATAAATAGTTCCTTTTAAAATTCTATCTCCACCATATTCCCAATCGTTGAATAATGTGTGTCCAATATATTTCATGTGTACTCGTATCTGATGCGTTCTTCCCGTTTCTAGAACACAAGACACAAGGGTAGTGTAATTAAAACGCTCTACTACTTTATAATGGGTAATAGCGTGTTTTCCTGTTTCTCCTTCTGGGTAAGCATCAAATTGTTTTCTATTGGTTTTATGTCGAGCAATATGTGCTTCAATGGTACCTTCGTCTTCTTGTACATCTCCCCAAACCAAGGCCATGTATTTTCTTTCTACTGTATGATTGAAAAATTGTTTGGCTAGATGACTTGCTGCTTCTGGTGTTTTAGCTAATACAATTAAACCAGTGGTATTTTTATCTATTCTATGAACTAATCCAAATCTTGGAAGTAGTTCTTCGTTTAAATCGGGATTTTGAGATAATAAGTGATGAGCAACACCATTTAATAATGTGCCTGTATAATTTCCAATACCAGGGTGAACTACCATATTGGCTGGCTTATTAATCACCATCACTGCATCATCTTCATAAATGATGTTTAAATCCATGGCCTCCGGTTTTAATTCGGTATAGTCAGGATTGATATAACTCATATACACCACTTCATCCCCTGGTCTGGTTTTATAGTTGCTCTTCACCACTTTGCCATTCACAGTTAAGAAACCTGCATCAATTCCATTTTGCAACTTATTACGCGTCATACCTTCGATACGCATTTGTACCCATTTGTCTATACGCATGGGTTCTTGCCCTTTATCTACCATAAAGGTTAATCGTTCGTATACTTCTTCGTTATTTTCTTCTTGTAATAATTCTGGTTCGGTTGACATCTTGCAAAAGTAGGATATTGCTGCTTAGTTTGTAACTTTGCTTCATGCAACAAAAAGTGTATTTCGAAGATTTAGGGGTAAAATCCTATCAACCCACTTGGGATTATCAGGAAATATTGTTGGCAAAAAATACTCAAATCAAGTCAGAAGCAAGGGAGAAAGGAGAAAATGTATTGGAAACTGCTACCCAACACAGGTTCTTAATGGTGGAACATCCTCCGGTTTTTACATTAGGTAAAAACGGAAAAAGAGAGCATGTATTGGTTTCTGAAGAACAATTAGAAAAACTAGGAATTGAATTCTTTCATATTAATAGAGGGGGAGATATTACTTATCATGGTTTGCAACAAATAGTAGGCTATCCCATAATGGATTTAGATAAGTTTAAGACCGATTTAGGATGGTATTTAAGAAGCTTGGAACAAGTTATTATTGATACCATTGCAGAATATGGATTAAAAGGAGAAAGAAGTGCTGGCGAAACCGGTGTTTGGTTAGAACCTGAAAATCCTTTTATGGCTAGAAAAATTTGTGCAATGGGTATTAAATGTAGCCGATGGATTACCATGCATGGGTTTGCCTTAAATGTGAATACAGATTTATCTCATTTTGAATATATAGTTCCTTGTGGAATACAAGGCAAAACAGTCACTTCTTTGGAAAAAGAGTTAGGTAAAAAAGTGGATTATCAAGAAGTGAAAGATACAATCAAAAAACATTTCGCAAATATTTTTAATTGCGAGTTGGTAGGCTAAAATAATAATACTCCGGGTTTAACAGATCTATTGCCTTGTAGTCCTCCTGAATGAACTAATAATATCTTAGCATCATTTTTAAAATAATTTTCTTTGAGTAGGTGCTCAAAAGCTGTGACTAATTTTCCAGTATATACAATATCAGTAGGTATTCCGGTATTTTTCCAAAATTCATTCATGCGATCAATTTGCGTTGGGGTTGTTTTGGCATAACCTCCTTGATGAAATTGATGTAGTAAAGTATAAGGCTTGGAAGGGTCAGGAAGAATTGCATTGATTTCGTTATAAATACTTTCTTCATTTTTTAAAACTGGGATGCCAATAATTTCTTGATGGTCTTTACTAATGCTTATTAATCCAGCTAACATGGTGCCTGTTCCAACGGCTGCTATAATATAATCATAAGTACCAAGATCTATTTCTTCTTGGATGCTTGCAAAGCCCTTAGAACCTTGTTTACCATATCCGCCCTCATTAATAAAATAAATAGATGATCTATCTTGATTTTTTAATAGCTCATTTTTCTTTTCTTGAAAATGAGTTCTGCCTGTGAAAACCAATTCCATTCCATAACTTAAAGCTTCTTGCATGCTAGGTGTGATGGGTTCGTTTTCGTTGGTTCTTATATATCCAATGGTTTTGAATCCTAGATATTGTCCTGCATAAGCCAGGGCAACAATATGGTTTGAATAGGGTCCTCCAAAACTTGCAATAGTTTCAGCATTATGTTCTTTGGCTTCTTGTAAATACGCTTTAAGTTTATACCATTTATTGCCACTTACAATTGGGTGAACCAGATCAAGTCTAAGCATATCTACAAAATGTCCTAAGGACTTATAATAGTTTAAATTAGATATGGTGGCTTTTGTATGCAAACTTTTTATAATTAATGAAAATCAGCTATTTTTGCAGACAATATTTACCTGCTGGGTAAATGTACAATTAATTAAAAAAATAGCGAGATGAGTGCACCTACATTAGTGATTTTAGCGGCAGGAATGGCAAGCAGG
Organism: Bacteroidota bacterium; assembly: GCA_024640255.1. Taxonomy (GTDB): domain Bacteria; phylum Bacteroidota; class Bacteroidia; order Chitinophagales; family Chitinophagaceae; genus Sediminibacterium. Next base: position 61,941 of record JAHEFI010000005.1, read on the forward strand.
TACGGTAGTCAAAAGCAAACAGAAGGTTTTGGTCCAAATGGGGAGACCATTATGGATTATTCAATATACGATGCTATCAGAGCTGGATTTGGTAAGGTAGTATTTATTATCAGAGAAGATTTTAGCGAAGCTTTTAAAGCAAGTTTTGAGCCTAAATTAGCTGGCAAAATTGCAACTGATTATGTATATCAATCTTTAGATAAGTATACAGAGGGTTTTGTAGTAGCAGCAGATAGAACCAAGCCTTGGGGTACTGCGCATGCATTGTTGTGTACTAAGGGTGTAGTAAACGAACCATTTGCAGTAATTAATGCAGATGATTATTATGGAGCTGAGGCATTTAAAGAAGCCTATCATTTTTTAACCAATAGTTGTTCTGAAAAAGAATATTGTATACTAGGTTATGAATTGTCTAATACCTTAAGTGAAAATGGAACAGTAAGTAGAGGGGTGTGTAGTGTGGATGCAAACAATAATTTAACCGCTATAAATGAGCGTACTAAAATTTATAGAACTGCAGCAGGTCAAATTGTATTTGAAGAGAATGGAATAGAAACTCCTTTGCAAGAAGATACTAGAGTGAGCATGAACTTTATGTGTTTTGCTCCCGGCTTTATTGATTTATGTGGCACTGAGTTCAAATTGTTTTTAGCAAAACAAGGTCAGGAATTAAAATCAGAATTCTATATTCCATTTGTAGCGGGTAGATATAGCGAATTAAAAATGGGTAATGTAAAAGTAATTCCTACCAATGCTAAATGGTTTGGGGTAACTTATAAAGAAGATGCGCCTGGTGTAAAAGCAAGTATTGATGCATTGGTTGCATCAAATGTGTATCCATCAAAACTTTGGTAAAAACTAGTTATACTAGTTGTAAGATTTAATCGAGTAGATATAATCTTTGAAATTGCTAATATGGCTTTTTCTATCTTTTCCTAGTTTAGAACTTGCCTTAGCTAATTTAATTTTCACGTCTTTGGTAGATTCGTTTTCTTTAATGGTGTTCACTAATTCGTAAATCTTTTTTGATTTAATAGCGAAAGCCACACCTTCAGCTTGTTTTTGACGTGTACTGATAATACCAATTAATTCAGCATTATCGTTAAATACAGGTGCTCCAGAATAACCTGGGTTAGCACTAATTTGAATTTGGTAAGCATTGCTATCTCCTTCAAAACCAGACTGTGCACTTAAATATCCTTTACCGTAAACAATATCATTATCAGATCTTGGATAACCTAAAGTAAAAATTTCCTCTCCTAGATCAGTCATTTTTTTACGAATAGTAAATGGTAATTGCTTAGGTTGCTTAAACTCTTCGTCATTAATTTGTAAGACAGCTAAGTCCAATGCTTGGTCAGCGTATATTATATCTGCTTTCAATTCTTCACCATCACTATTTACTACTATGGCACTGTTTCCTTTTAATACGTGAGCATTAGTAATAACAAATCCTTTTGTATCAATTAAAAAACCAGAACCGCCACTTATTAATTTGGCATTTTCTGGTAATTTGGTTTTTACTTCATTTAATAAGTGACCTTGTACTTTCTGGTCTTTTTTAATCACTTCAATCGCCTTACTTAATTGTAATACTTGAGAACCATTTAAGCTAGGAGAGAAGTACATAATCATGGAAGAAGTAAACAATGCAATAAATCCTCCAACAGAAGCTGCAATTGCAGTAACTTTTTTGTATTTATTCCAAAGTACAATTACTTTTCCTTTGGTAGTGCTTTCATCTATAATATCCCATTCGCCAGCTGCATTTAATTGATCAAATGTTTGCTTGGATAATTGAGCAAAATTTTTGCGCTTAGCAAATTGATCCATTTGAACTAAGAACATTTCATGCTCTACCACCATTTGGTCAATCTCGGGCGTTTTCTTTCGGATGGATTCAAATTGAGCCATCTCCTGAGTAGACATTTCGCCTGCCAGGTATCTTTCTATAGCTTCTAATAATTGAATATCATCCATTGTTTAGTCTCCTATATTGTATTGCGAAAAGAATAATTTCTTTAAGCGCATTAAACATTTATATTTTTGGTTCTTCGCATTGTCTGCATTCGTGTAGCCAAAATCATCCGCTAACTCTTGCATCCCTTTTTTGTTTAAATAGTAACCTTCTAAAAGGCTTTTACAAGGCTCTCCCAAACTATTTAAAGCCCTATTCATAATGGAGAAAGCAGCATCTTTTTTTTGAAACTCTTCCAGATCTGCCTCTACTGCAATACTCTCTTCCTCGGTACTCAAAGGGGCACTATATTTACCCATTTGTTGTAAACGCTTGAGCCACAAGTTTTTACAAATTGAAAAGAGGTAGGTTTTGATTTGGCAACTTAGTACGAAACTATCCGATTGGACTTTCTCATATAAAGTGATCATAGCTTCCTGAAAAAGATCTCTTGCGTCATCAAAACTTCCATTATTGTTGAGCACGAAGTGCTGAATCATGGTAAAATGACTTTTATAAAGGGCTTCCACCGCTTTGGAGTCATTTTGGGCTAACCCTTTTAAAAGGGCTTGTTCATTGATTTCAGCTTTCAAGAGATTAATACTTAAGAGGCCCAAAAGTAACCCAAAATCGCTATTTATTTATTTTTTTAGATTTTTTTAGAAAACCAAGGTTACCTTCTTCTTGTTTTTGTATTAATTGTATAAATTAATCAATTAAAACACTTTCTAATGAAAAAAGTATTCGCAATTTTCGCTATCGCTGCATTAGCTGCTTGTGGTGGCGCTTCTACTGAAGCTACAACTGATACTGCTGCTGCAACTGTTGATACAGCTGCTGTTGCTGTTGATTCTACTGCTGTTGCTGCTGATTCAACTGCTGTTGATTCTGCTGCTAAGAAGTAGTCAAATAATTAGACTATTGGTTGATAAGGAAACTTATCACAGTTTGCCCGCCAATAGTTATTTACCGGTTTTCATATGGCAAGCAATCGTTAGAGTCCCGCAGTTTCTACTGTGGGGCTTTTTTATTTACGAATAATTGTTAGTAAAATGTAAAAAACTTTGCTGTTTTCGCCTATTTTAGGCCATTTTAGACTATCTTCGTGTCACGATGAAAGCAAATAGCAACTGGTTTTACTTTTTCTTTTATTTCTACTTTAATCAAAGTAGCCGGGTAGTATTTGTAAAAGCATAAACGAAATAACTAAATATACAATCCCGGCCTTAGAGCCGGGATTTTTTTTATATGAATAAAAAAGTAACCATACAAGGATACGAGGGAAGCTTCCATCAAGTGGCGGCAAGGCAGTTCTTTGGAAAGACCGTAGAAGTGATTACTTGTGATACGTTTAGAGAGGTGATCAAGATTGGTTCAGATCCTAAACAATCTGATGGTGCAGTGATGGCAATTGAAAATTCTATCGCTGGCAGTATTCTACCTAACTATAACTTATTGCAAAAATCCAACTTGCAAGTAATTGGTGAAGTGTACTTATCCATTAGTCAAAACTTATTGGTGAATCCTGGTGTTCAATTAAAAGATATTAAAGAAGTGCATAGCCATCCAATGGCTATTTTACAATGTTTAGATTTTTTAGAGCAACACGATTATAAATTAGTTGAATCAGAAGATACTGCATTAAGTGCTAAAATGGTTCATCAACATAAGAGCAAACATATTGCAGCCATTGCAAGTAAGTTCGCCGCTCAGTTATATAATTTAGAAGTAATTGCGCCTGACATCCATACTTTAAAAAACAATATCACTCGTTTTTTAATTATGGTACCAAAGAGTAAGTCAACGGTGATAGTGGGAGCTAATAAAGCATCCATCTATTTTCAAACAGATCACTCTAAGGGAATTCTATCTAAGATATTAGCAAAGATTGCTAGCAGAGGAGTGAACCTAAGCAAATTACAAAGTATGCCTATCCCAGGTAGTACTTTCAAATATGGGTTTTACGCAGATTTAGAATTTGACACTTTAAAACAAATTGAAAAAGTGATTGGAGAAGTTAAAGAGGCTACCAATAGTTTTAAAGTTTTTGGAATGTATAAAAAAGGAAAAGTTGTAAAGGGATAAATATGAATTGGACTTTATCAAATAGATTAGAAGGCATTGGTGAATATTATTTTGCCACCAAATTGCGCGAGATAGCTGAATTGAATAAAGCAGGCAAGCAAATTATTAATTTGGGTATAGGAAGCCCTGATTTGCCTCCGCATCCAGACGTTATTAAAACATTACAAGAAGAAGCTGCAAAAGACAATGTGCATGCTTATCAATCCTATAATGGCTCACCGGTATTAAGAGAAGCCATTGCTGAGTGGTATAAAAAATATTATGAGGTAGATAATATCGACCCAGCAAAAGAGGTACTTCCGTTGTTAGGAAGTAAAGAAGGTATCATGCATATCTGTATGACTTACCTTAATCAAGGAGATCAGGTGTTGATTCCCAATCCTGGATATCCTACTTATACAAGTGCAGTGAAATTAGCAGGGGGCACTCCGCTATATTACGAGCTTACTGCAGAGAACAATTGGGCACCGGATTTTGACAATCTAGAAAAATCAGATTTATCAAAAGTGAAATTAATGTGGGTGAATTATCCACAGATGCCCACAGGTCAGCAACCTAACAAATCGTTATTTGAAAAATTAGTAGCGTTTGGTAAGAAGCATCATATTTTAATTTGTCATGACAATCCTTATGCGTTCATTTTAAACGATCATCCAGAAAGTTTATTATCCATTGAAGGTGCTAAGGAAGTGGTGATAGAATTAAACTCTTTAAGTAAAAGTCAAAACATGGCTGGTTGGAGAGTGGGGATGTTGATTGCAGGGGAAGACAGGGTCAACGAAATATTAAGATTTAAATCTAATATGGATAGTGGAATGTTTTTGCCAGTTCAATTAGCTGCTGCAAAAGCATTAAGCTTAGATAAATCTTGGTACGATTCAGTAAATAAAATTTATACAGAACGTCGTGAAAAAGTTTTTGAATTGCTTGATCTTTTGGATTGTGCTTATTCAAAAACACAAGTAGGGATGTTTGTATGGGCTAAAATACCAGCCAAATATAAAGACGGGTACGCATTAAGTGATAAAGTGTTATATGATGCGAATGTCTTTATTACACCGGGTGGCATTTTTGGTACCGCTGGTAATAATTACATCCGTGTGAGTTTATGCGGCTCAATGGAAAAATTTAATGAAGCAATTAAAAGAGTAAAAGCATGCGTTTAGCAGTAATTGGAATTGGATTGATGGGTGGCTCTTTAGCATTAACATTAAAGCGAAAAGGCTTTGTGTCCAATGTGATTGGAGTGGATAATAATACCCAACACCAAGCAGAAGCTTTGGCCTTAGGATTGGTAGATGAGATTATGACCCTTGAAGAAGCGGTGAAATCTTCGGATATCATTGCTATTGCTACTCCTGTAAATATTGCTGAAAAATTATTGCCTACTATTTTAGACTTAGTTGACCAACAAGTTGTGTTTGATGTAGGATCTACAAAAGAAAGTATTGTGCAAATCGCCAACAGCCATTCAAAGAATGGAAGGTTTGTGCCAACCCACCCTATGTGGGGTACTGAATTTAGTGGTCCGAGTGCAGCACAACAGGATGCTTTTTTAGAAAAAGCAACCGTTATCTGTAATGCAGATAAAGTGGATGCAGATGCATTGCAAAAAGTAGAAGCTTTATATAAAGCGCTAGGCATGCATATTGTAAACATGGATGCGATAAAACATGATATACATGTAGCTTATGTAAGTCATATATCGCATATTACTTCTTTCGCTTTAGCCAATACGGTTTTAGAAAAAGAAAAAGAGTCTGATGCCATTTTTGAATTAGCAAGTGGTGGATTTGAGAGCACGGTGCGTTTGGCAAAGTCCAATGCTGCGATGTGGGTTCCCATCTTTATGCAAAATAAAGAGAATGTATTAGACGTATTGAATGAGCATATTAGTCAATTAAGAAAATTCAAAGCATGTCTAGAAAAAGAAAACTTTGAATACTTGTCTGAATTGATTGAAAATGCCAATGGTATTAAAAGAATTTTGAAATAATTCAAATTCTTATTTAAGAAATTAAGAAAAATTAACATGAAGAAAATAGAAGAGATGGAAGTAAAGAATGATTTAATCGAAGCAGTAAAAACAAAAAAGACTTTTGCTGAATTAGGTGTAAATGATCAATTGGTAAAATCGGTAACAGAATTAGGCTATACACACGCAACAGAAATTCAAGAGCGTTCTATTCCAGTTTTGATTAGCGGTACAAAAGATTTTATTGGATTGGCACAAACAGGTACAGGTAAGACTGCTGCTTTTGGTTTACCATTAATACAATTAATTAATACTGCAGATAAATATCCCCAAGCTTTGGTGGTTTGTCCAACCAGAGAATTGTGTATGCAAATTGTGAACGAAATCAATTTGTTTAAAAAGCATGTTTCTGGATTACAAGTATTAGCAGTTTATGGAGGAACATCTATTGGAATGCAAATCAGAGATTTGAAAAGAGGTGTTCAAATTGTAGTAGCTACTCCAGGCAGATTAATTGATTTGATCGAAAGAAAAGCTATCAATTTAGAGCAAATTGAATATGTAGTATTAGACGAGGCAGATGAAATGTTGAACATGGGTTTCCAGGACGACATTGAATTTATTTTAAAGAATACACCTAACAGAGAAAGTATCTGGTTATTTAGTGCAACTATGCCACCTGAAATCAGAAAGGTAAGTAAGCGTTACATGAAAGAGCCAGTTGAAGTAACTATTGGTAAAGTGAATACTTCAAATAAAAGTATTGACCATCAATATTATTTAACTTCTGCTCAACATAGATATGAGACTTTAAAAAGAATCATTGATTTTAATCCTGGAATTTATGGTATCATTTTTACTCGTACTAAAGCAGATGCGCAAGAAATTACGCAACGTTTAACTAGAGAAGGGTATGATATTGATGCATTACACGGAGATTTAACACAAGCACAGCGTGATAAAGTAATGGGAGAGTTTAGAGATAAATCTTTACAATTGTTGATCGCAACAGATGTAGCTGCTCGTGGTATTGATGTAAAAGGAATTACCCATGTAATTAACTATGAATTACCAGATGATGTAGAAGTATATACTCATAGAAGTGGTCGTACTGGTAGAGCAGGTAGTCATGGTAACTGTATTTCTATTGTACATGCAAGAGAATCTTATAGACTTCGCCAAATTGAAAATATCAACAAGTGTACAATGCATAAGTTAGATATTCCAAGTGGTAAAGATGTTTGTAGAAAACAATTCTTCCATTTAATGGATAAATTAATGTCTACAGATGTAAGTCACGGCGATTATGAAACTTATGTTCCTATGTTGGCAGAGAAATTTGCTGATATGAGCAAAGAAGAAATTTTAACAAGATTCGCTGCTTTGGAATTTAATCGTTTCTTAAGTTATTATGAGAATGCGCAAGACTTGAATGTAAGAACTGCTGATAGAGGTGCAAGAAATAATGATAGAGGAGATAATCGTGGTCGTGAAAGAGGAAGAAATGAATATGCAGATAGAGGTTCAAGAAACAATGACAGAGGCGCAGAAAGAGGAGATGGTCGTGGCCGTTCTGCTAATAGAGCTGCTGCTGGTTCTACTCGTTTATTTGTGAATTTGGGTACAAAAGATGGTTTTTATAAAGCAAGTTTCTTACAGTATATTTTAGACATGAGCGAATTGAAAAAAGACGTTCTTGGTAAAATTGATATGAGAGATATGAATAGCTGGGTAGAAATCGAATCTGGTTCTGCAAAGAAAATGATTCAAGCATTGGATGGCAAAAACTATAAAGGTCGTCGTATTCGTATGAACGATGCAGATAGTGGCGGTCCAAGAGGCTTTAACAAAAACGAAGGGTAATAAAATAATCAAATTAATAATAAAATCTCAAATACTAAAATCGGTTTAACATGGCAACCTTAACTGAACAACAACAAAAAGTAAGCGCATTATTCAAAAAAGCACCATTAATTATTTCTGGTCCTTGTAGTGCCGAAACAGAAGAACAAGTAATGGCAACTGCTAGAGGATTAGCAGCTACAGGTAAAGTAGATATTATGCGTGCAGGTATCTGGAAACCAAGAACCAGACCTGGAAGCTTTGAAGGTATTGGAACTAAGGGTTTGCCTTGGTTACAACAAGCAAAAAAAGAAACAGGCATTCCAGTGGCTGTGGAAGTAGCTACTGCAAAACAAGTAGAAGATGCTTTGCATTTTGATGTAGATGTTTTATGGGTGGGTGCTCGTACAACAGTGAATCCATTTAGTGTGCAAGAAATTGCAGATGCATTAAGAGGTGTTAAGGTACCAGTGTTAATCAAAAATCCGTTAAACCCTGATTTAGAATTATGGGTGGGTGGTATGGAAAGAATTGCCAAAGCGGGTATTGAAGATTTAGGTTTAATACATAGAGGTTTTAGTTCTTATGGTAATACTGATTTTAGAAATGCTCCCATGTGGCATTTGGCTATAGAAATGAAGCGTCGTTTCCCTAATGTGCCAATGATTAATGATCCTTCGCATATTTGTGGACGTCGTGATATTTTACAAGCGGTTGCTCAACAAGCAATCGATTTAGATTTCGATGGTTTAATTATTGAATCTCATGTAGATCCAGATAATGCTTGGAGTGATGCTAAGCAACAAATTACGCCAGAAGTATTAAAGCAAATGTTGGAAAGCATTCGTTGGAGAAAAGAAGATGTTCAAAATGAAGACTTCCATAGTGCATTAGAAAAACTACGTCAACAAATTAATCAATTAGATGACGAATTGTTACAAGTGCTTGCTACTCGTATGAAAGTGGCTCAAAAAATTGGAGAGTATAAAAAGAACAATAACATCACTATTTTACAAACAGGTCGTTGGAATGAAATCCTAGATCGTGCAGTTTCAAAAGGAAATAAATTAGGCTTAAGTGACGAATTTATTACGAAGTATATGGATGCTGTACATATGGAGAGTATCAATCAACAGAATAAAGTAATGAATAGCTAGTATGAAAAATTGGAAGGTTAAATTTTCTAATGCTACGGTGTCATTTGTTTTAGATGGCAGTTTTGCAGCTATTGATAAAATGGTTGACAAGACTCAAGCTATTTATATAACTGATGAGAATGTATATGCTTTACATCAAAAGAAATTCAAAGGCAAAAAAACCATTGTGATTCCCTCAGGCGAAGAGCATAAACAACAATCCACTGTAGATTTTATTATTGAAGCCTTATTGAATTTTGGTGCTACTAGACAGTCTGTGTTAATTGGAGTAGGTGGTGGAGTAGTGACAGATATGGTAGGCTATGTTGCAGGTGTTTATATGCGTGGCGTAGCAGTAGGTTTTGTACCCACTACTATTTTAGCCATGGTAGATGCTTCTATTGGAGGTAAAAATGGAATTGATGTTGGATTGTATAAGAATATGGTTGGACTAATAAGACAACCACAGTTTTTAGTATACGATTTGGACTTTTTGAAATCTTTACCACAACATCAATGGGAAAACGGATTTGCAGAAATTATCAAACATGCAGCTATTAAAGATGCAAAAATGATGAAAGAACTTTCTGTCAATAATTTAGCTTATTATCAAAAGAACAAGAAAGCCCTTGCTAGTTTAATTGAGAGAAATGTGCAGATAAAAGTAAAAGTGGTTCAAAAAGATGAGTTTGAAAAAGCAGATCGTAAATTGCTCAATTTTGGACATACCATTGGACATGCTATTGAAAATCAACATGTGCTTTTACATGGACATGCAATTAGTATTGGAATGGTGTATGCTGCAAAAATTTCTCAAGTTTTAACAGGTTTCGTAGAAACGAATGTGCTAGTAGAGACATTAAAAAAATACGGATTGCCTACTGCAATGCATTTTGATATTCAAGAAGCTATGCAGATAATGCAAAAAGACAAGAAAAAAGCAACAGCAGGAATGCAATATGTTGTTTTACAAAAAATAGGGAAGGCGGTTTGTGAAACGATTCCTATGAAATCATTAGAGAAACTGATAAAGTTATATTCGTAAAATGCGTGCAATTGTATATCCGGCAAAACTAAGTGGTTCACAAGTAGCTCCTGCTAGTAAAAGTAGTATGCAAAGAGCTTGTGCTGCTGCATTACTGCATCAAGGACAAACAAACATATTTAATCCTGGTCATTCAAATGATGATCTAGCTGCTTTAGAAGTGATTCAAAATTTAGGGGCTATAGTGACTAAACATGCTGATCATATTCATATAAGTTCTAAAGGGGTAATGCCTATTGGTTCATCTATGAATTGTGGGGAAAGTGGGTTGGGTATAAGAATGTTTACCCCAATTGCCTCATTAAGTCAACAGCAAATATTGATTGAGGGTAAAGGTAGTTTGGTAAAAAGACCGATGCATTTTTTTGATGAAATTTTACCAAAACTTGGTGTTCAGATTAAATCAAATAATGGATATTTACCTATCTCTATTCAAGGCCCTTTAAAAACTGCTGATATTACGGTTGATGGTTCATTAAGTTCACAGTTCTTAACTGGTTTATTAATGGCTTTTGCTGCAGCTGGAGCAGCTAATCAAACAATTAAAGTAAATCAATTAAAAAGCAAACCTTATATAGATTTAACCTTAGCTGTTTTAAAACATTTTGGTTGGGAGGTAAATCATATAAATCACGAAGAATTTTCTTTCAAAGACCGATCTTCAGTAAAAGACACCATTGAATATACTGTTGAAGGTGATTGGAGTGGAGCAGCTTTTTTATTAGTAGCAGGCGCTATTGCGGGTCCTATTACAGTGAAAGGTTTACAAATGGATTCTACCCAAGCAGATAAAGCAGTGATGCAAGCATTAAGTTCAGCGAATGCATCTATCCAAATTGAACAAGATACCATAACAATTGGTGCTGGTTTGAATGGCTTGCAAGCTTTTGAATTTGATGCTACAGATTGTCCAGATTTATTTCCTCCTCTGGTGGCTTTGGCTTCTATTTGTAAAGGAGTGTCGGTTATAAAAGGAGTAGATAGATTATCGCATAAAGAAAGTGATAGAGGATTAACCTTACAAACTGAGTTTGCTAAATTGGGTGTGACTATTTTATTGGAAGGAGACATTATGAAGATAGAAGGGGTAGACCAAATTAAAGCGAATACTGTTTTTTCACAACATGATCACCGTATTGCAATGGCATGTGGAGTAGCGGCTTTAAGAGCAACTGGGCCCATCGAAATCACTGAAGCTGAAGCAATTAACAAATCTTATACCGACTTTTTTAATCACCTACAGCATTTGGGTGCAAAAGTCGATATTCAATAAATTACTTAACTTGTAAGTAACATTTTATTATGAATCAATTTGGAACCTTATTTAAACTACAAATTTTTGGTGAATCACATGGCGCATGCGTGGGTGTGGTAGTAGATGGATGTCCTGCAGGATTACCCTTAAAAGTAGAAGATTTTGTAGTAGACATGGAGAGAAGAAAAGGAGGTAAGCAGAAAGGAACTACACCAAGACAGGAAGACGATATGCCTATTTTCAAATCAGGTATATTTAATGATACAACTACTGGGGCACCTTTAACCATGATCTTTGAAAATAATAATACCAGAAGTGGTGATTATGAAAAGCAAAGAGCTGTGCCAAGACCTGGTCACTCCGATTTTACTGCACATCATAAATTTGGAGGATTTGAAGATTATAGAGGTGGAGGTCATTTCAGTGGAAGATTAACTGCAGCCCTAGTGGGTGCAGGAGTCATTGCTAAAAAATTATTGAAAGATATTTCTGTTGAAGCACATATAGTAAGCATTGCTGGAGAGGCAGATGTAGAAAAAGGAATTCAAAAAGCAATTGATCAAAAAGATAGTGTTGGTGGAATAGTTGAGTGTACAGTTAAAGGTTTGCCTATTGGATTGGGAGAACATTTTTTTGATTCAGTAGAGTCTTTAATTAGTCATGCTGTATTTGCAATTCCTGCTATACGTGGGATTGAATTTGGTACCGGCTTTGCTGCTGCGAATATGTTTGGCGTAGATCATAATGATGCTATCATTGATGCTTCTGGTAAAACCAAAACAAATCATGCTGGTGGTGTAGTGGGTGGTTATACCAATGGAAACGATCTAGTGTTTAGAATAGCGGTAAAACCAACTTCTTCCACACCAAAAGAACAAATAACTTGGAATTGGGAAACCAATGAACAAGAAACATTTTCAGTAAAGGGAAGACATGATTTATGTATTGCTTTAAGAGTACCAGTGGTATTGGAAGCAGTAACAGCAATTGTGTTAACTGATTTAATGATGCGAGAGCAGAAAATTCCTAGAATTTTAAAATAAAAATAGAAAAAGATGGAAAGCGAATTTATATATCATGTGACTTCCAGAAAAGAATGGGAAGCTGCACAAAAAAACAACGAATACAAGCCTGCTGGCTACGATCAGGAAGGTTTTATACATTGCTCTATAGAAAGACAGGTGCCTGGAGTATTAGACAGATTCTATAAGGGTCAAACAGGTTTGGTTAAATTAAAAATAGAGAAAGCTAAAGTGCAAAGACCCGTATTGTTTGAATTAGCGATTGATTTAGACGAATTATTTCCTCATATCTATGGTCCTTTAAATTTGGACAGTGTTGTGGAAGTAATTGATATTAATTAATGTTTTGAAACAAAAACTAGTCATATTATTATTTTGTTGTACGCCTTTGTTGACAATGGCGCAAAACATTTATTCTAATACATTAACCACTATTAATTATTTGGATTCTGTTAATATCAAAAAGTATAAAAGAAAAATTGATACTAACAGAATTACTATAGAGCCTAATAGAATTACTGGAATTGCCAGTTTTTATAGTAGAAATTTAGATGGAACACTAACTTCTACTGGTGAACGATATAGAAATAAAAAATACACTGCTGCTTGTAATTTATTTAAGTTAAATACACTTGTTAGAGTGACGAATATGCGAAATGGTTCAACTATCTTGGTTAGAATCAATGATAGAATGCACCCAAGCATGTTAAGAAAAGGAAGAGTAATTGATTTAAGTGGAGTAGGAGCGCATCAATTAAAAACAAAATCCTCTGGCATTGTAAAAGTAAGATTAGAAGCCATTGGATATAGTCAAACAAATCCCGTTAATTAAAAATATACCTTATGAAAAAAGTATTCATGTTATTGGTAGCTGCAGTAATGACAATTTCGTTATTTGCGCAGGACTCCACTACAAAGAAAGCTTCTATTGGATTTAGAGTTTCTTATCTTGATTTTAAGAAAACCAATCAAACAGAAGGTTTAAGTACGGGTGTGCCTGCAATAGGTTTGCAATACTTTAAAGGGATTAGTCCAAGAATTGATTTTATGGCGAATGTAGATTTCGCCTCTATTAAATATCCTTATTATACTTCATTAAAAGTACCTGCTGCTAAATCTAATCAAACCTATGCTGCATTAGATTTGAATGTGAATTATAAATTAGCAACCGACGATAAGAAGCTTGTTCCTTTTGTTACTGCTGGTATTGGTGTAGGAGCTGATCATTTTTCTTACTATACTGCTTATGCTCCAGTAGGTGCGGGTCTTCAAATCAAAGCGAAATATGGTTCTTTTGTGAATATCATGAGTACTTATAGAGCAGAAGCTTCTTCCTTAACAAAGATGCATTATAGTCATAGTATAAGTTATACTTTACCAATTAAAGGAAGAGATAAAAAAGCCATCGAATTACCGCCTGCGCCGATTAAGGTTGATGGAGATGATGACGGTGTTGCGGATGGGGATGACGCATGTCCAAATCAAAAAGGTATAGCTAAATACAGAGGTTGTCCTATTCCTGATACGGATAATGATGGAATTAACGATGAGCAGGATCAATGTCCTTCTACTGAGGGAATGGCTAAATATAATGGTTGCCCTATACCAGATACAGATAGAGATGGCATTAATGATGAGCAAGATAAGTGTCCTACAGCAAAAGGTTTAGGTAGATATGAAGGTTGTCCTATACCAGATTCAGACAAGGATGGTGTTAATGATGAAGAAGATAAATGTCCTACCATTGCAGGAATTAGTGCCAATAAAGGATGTGCGGATTTACAACCTTTAGTGAATGCTGCAACTGCACAATTGAAATTCGCAACAGGAAGTAATCAATTATCTAAGCGTCAAACCAATCCTTTAAATACCCTGGTACAATTATTAAAGGATAACCCAACAATTACATTAGTGATTAATGGTCATACTGATAATATTGGCTCACTTAAAATAAATGATCGATTATCTCTTTCAAGAGCAAAAGTAGTGATGAGCTATTTAGTAAAGAAAGGGGTAGATCCAAAGCGTTTAACTGCTAAGGGGTTTGCGTTTTCCATGCCAATTGCTGACAATAAGTTAAGTAAAGGAAGAGCATTGAATAGAAGAGTGGAGATAGCGGTACAGTACTAAACTATATTTACTTCTCTTTCTAGTTGGATGCCAAATTGGGATTGAACGGATTGTATAATTTCTTCAGAGAAATCAAAAATTTCTTTACCTGATGCCTGCGCATAATTGACTATGACTAAAGCTTGTTTTTCATAACAACCTACTGGTCCTTTCTTTTTGCCTTTCCAGCCTGCTTGTTCAATAAGCCAGCCTGCTGCTAGTTTATATTGGGTATCAGAAATAGGAAATGCAATCAAGTCAGTGTGGGATTGCTTCAATTGATTATATTGTTCTATAGATACTGTGGGGTTTTTAAAGAAACTGCCAGCATTTCCTAATACTAATGGGTCAGGCAGCTTTGCTGTTCTAATTTCAATAATAGCATTAGAAATATCTTCAATACTTGCTTGTTTAATTTGTTTATTATGCAATACTTCTCTTATTGCTCCGTAGTCTGTATGAAGAGTAGGTTGTTTTTGCAATGAAAATTGAACCTCTGTAATGATATATCTATTTTTCTCTTGTTTAAACAAACTATTTCTGTAGTCAAAATGACAATCTTTATTTTGTAAAACAACCCATTTGTTTGTATGAGTATCAAAGGCTGTTATTGCTTGAATACTGTCTTTTGCTTCAACGCCATAAGCACCAATATTTTGAATAGGTGCCGCGCCAACCGTTCCAGGAATTAAACTGAGATTTTCAATACCTCCCCAACCTTTTTGAACACAGTATTTCACTAGTAAATGCCAGTTTTCTCCAGCGCCAACGCTTATCAACACTTCAGATGGTGTTTCTTTAAGTAGTTTAATTCCCTTTATCTCCATTTTAATGATCAAGCCTTTAAAGTCTTTGGTAAAAAGTATATTACTTCCACCACCTAGCAATAAATATGGCTTATTTTGATGAGTACACCAGCTTATTGCTTCATCAATTTCATCTTTTCTTTTTACAGTACAGAAATAGCTGGCTGTAGCTTTGCAACCAAAGCTATTGTATTTAGATAATTCTATATTTTCTTGAATGAGCATGGATTAATTAGGGTCTATGTCCAAAATAATTTGAACTGATTTGTATCTTGGGTGAACTTGAATTAATTGCAAATAATGTAGTAATTGCCTTTTAGCCAAATTTAGTTGATCAGCCTTAGGAGATATTTTAATGCAAAGTTCCCAAATATATTTATTTCTAATTCTATTAATTACGGGTTGCGCTGGGCCTAGTACGGTTTTTTGTATAGCAGGATCTAAAGACAGTAAAAAATGATTACAAGCTTCTTCGGCAGTAGTATTGTCTTTATGTTTAAATAAAATACTCACTATTCTGCTAAAAGGAGGATAGGCAAAATGTTTTCTATTTAAAATTTCAAATTCATAAAACTTAAAATAGTCGTGCTCTTGTACCATTTTAATCACTGGATGTTGCACTTGGCTTACTTGTATAAGTACTTTGCCTTGGTCGTTTTTCCTGCCAGCTCTGCCACTCACTTGCTCCATCATTTGAAAGGCTCTTTCATTAACCCTGTATTGATTAAAGTTGAGTAAGCTATCTGCATCAACAATACCTACTAAATCGACATGTTCAAAGTCAAGTCCTTTTACTACCATCTGCGTACCCACTAATACATCTATTTGTCTTTTTTCAAATTGCTGAATTAGTTGATCATGTTCGTTTTTGCCTTTTATATTATCAAGGTCCATTCTAGCAATATGAACATGCGGAAGTGCCTTACTTAATTTCTCTTCGATTTGTTCAGTTCCGAAATTCTTTTGTTTAAAATCTTGTTTGCCACAAGCTTCACAGGTAGTAACAATGGGATAGCTTGCTCCGCAATAATGACAAGATAAAAGGTTTTTAGCCTTATGATAGGTTAAGGTTACATCACAATGATGACAATGAGGAATCCAGCCACAGGTCTGGCAAATCATATAAGGGGCATAGCCTCTTCTATTTTGAAATAAAATAACCTGTTTGTAATTGGCCACAGTTTCTTGAATCGCCTTTAGCAAACTAGGTGTTAAAACGGTGGTATTGTCAATTTGTTTCTTAGTGTCAATTATTTCTATTATAGGAAGGCTTCCTTTACTATATCTTTCGCTTAAATAAATGTAACCATATTTTTTTTGCTGTGCATTATAATAGGTTTCGATACTTGGTGTTGCTGATCCTAATATTACTTTGGCGCCAATTTGATTGGCATAATAAATAGCGGTATCTCTTGCTTGGTATCTTGGTGCTGGATCTTGTTGTTTATAAGAGGCATCATGTTCTTCATCAATAACTATTAGGGATAGCTCTTTATAGGGTAAGAACAAAGCAGATCTAGCGCCCAATACAATCTTGATTTCTCCAGATTTTACTTTGTTCCATATTTCTACACGCTCATTAGGATTGAACTTAGAATGGTATATCGCAATGCTATTGCCAAAATACAATTTAAGTCTTCTAATCATTTGAGCAGTCAGGGCAATTTCTGGAAGCATATATAAAGCCTGCTTTCCAGAAGCGATTAAGTCATTAATCACTGAAACATATAACTGTGTTTTTCCACTACCCGTAATCCCATGTAATAGACATACACCATGTAATTGCATTTGCTCTTTTAAACTAGTCAAACTAATTTTTTGCGCATCACTTAATTGTATGATTTCATCTGTTTCAATTATTTGGCTATTGATTCTATCTACTTTTCTTTTTTCTGTAATTAAAATTCCCTTTTCTATCAATGCTTTTAATTGTGCATGGCTAGCATTGGCTTTTTGAAGAAGGTCTTTTTGTAAAACGGTTCCTTCTGTTTTAAGTAGGTGCAAATAAGCAAGTAATAATTCCAGTTGCTTGGGTGCTCTTGTCCAATCATTTAATAAAGCTTCTAGAGTTGATTCGTTTTTGTATCTAGGATCTAGTTGAATGATGGTTTCTTCTTTGATGGTGTATTTGTCTACCATATTCTCTTGAACCAGACAAATACCTTTTTGAATTAATTTATTCATTACTGGATAAACCGACTTTCTATCCAATAATTTTTGAATTTCTAATAAGTTTAATACTTTTTTAATTTCTAATGCTTCGCTAATAATGTATTCTGCATCAGATAATTGATGTACATCTGGAGTATATGATTCATTTAAAACAAAAACACTTTCACTAGAAATTTTTAAATGACTTGGAATGGCAGCCTGCATGACTTCGCCCTCAGTGCATAAATAATATTTGGCCATCCATTCCCATAAAGCCAATTGTTCTGGGAATACAATAGGGGCTTCGTCTAAAATACCTAGAATCGCTTTGGTTTTAAAACCTATTTCTTTTTGATGAATGAGTTTTTTGACAATGCCTGCATATCTTTTATTAGCACCTAATATTACTTCCACACGCATGCCTACCATAATTTCTTCCTGTAATGCTTCAGGAATGGACCAGGTATAATTCTTTGGTAAAGCGAGTGGTATAATAATTTCTGCAAACATGCTTTAGTTCTGTTTTGGATAAGTTCTGTATCTTCTCAATCCTTCATCCATCATTTGATACACTTTGTTTTTTAATAACTCCACATCCTCCATTGTATAGGTATCTACTGGTACAGTGGGTAAGTAAATCACTCTGTTCTTGCCGGGGGTTAAAGTAAATACACTTGAAAAGTGCATTCTATCTACTGCATCTACTAATAAAATGGGCTGAATAGGTACTTGCATTTCAATTGCTAGTTTAAAAGCCCCATTGTAAAAGTTTTTCAAAGGTTGCTCTTCGGTCATGCTAAAAGTACCTTCTGGGAAAATAAAGATGGATACTTTTTTGTGCAATGCTGCTTTTAGGTTTCTAAGGCTTTTTGCTCTTTTATCTGGGCTACTTCTATCTACCATAATCACAGCTGCACGATAAATCCATCCAAAAATGGGAATCTTAGATGACTCAAATTTCCCCAGTGGCTTAATAGGCTGATGTTTTAACTGGACAATTGGAGGAATGTCCATATAAGAGTTATGATTGGCTACAAAAATATGTGGCTTTTTAAAGTCGTGTGAGTCTTCAAAAATTTCTGTATGTCTAACCCCAATTAAAATAAGAAAGGCCTTAGCCCAATATCTACAAATGGTATATACTCTCTTACTTAATTTGTTCTTTCCAAAAGGTAATAAGAAAAGCATAATGATCACTGAAACAATGGTAAGCATTGCAAATACCAATAAGGCATAAATACAATACAAGAATTGCAGTATACGGATAGGGTAAGATAAACTGTTTCTAAGCTTTTTCATCAGGCACTAATATACAAAAAAACCTCCCTAATTTTTGGATTAGGGAGGCCTGATTACTTGCTAAAAACGATAACTATTATTGAGGGAAGCTAATTATGCTTTTAAAGGGTTTCTACCATATTTTTCATCGTGTTGTGTAGCATCTAAACCTAATTCTTCTTCTTCTTCAGATACACGTAATGGTAATAAGAAAGCGATTAATTTGAAGATGATAAATGATACAGTAAAGCTATATACTACAACAATCAACATTGCTTTTAATTGTGTAAAGAAAAATGCTGGATTACCATAGAATAAACCATCAGCTCCAGCTGGGTTAACTGCTTTTGAAGCAAATACACCAGTTAATAACATACCCACAATACCACCAATACCATGGCAAGGGAATACATCTAATGTATCATCTACTCTTGATAATTTAAATACATGACTTAATACATTTGAAATAACTGCACCAACAATACCAATAAAGATACTTTGAGGTATTCCAACAAAACCAGCTGCAGGTGTGATTGCCACTAAACCTACAACAGCACCAATACAGAATCCTAATACAGAAGGCTTTTTACCTTTCATTACATCAAAGAACATCCATGCTAAACCTGCTGCTGCTGCTGCTGTGTTAGTTGTTGCAAAAGCATTAAT
Source organism: Bacteroidota bacterium (assembly GCA_024640255.1). GTDB lineage: Bacteria > Bacteroidota > Bacteroidia > Chitinophagales > Chitinophagaceae > Sediminibacterium. The sequence goes on from JAHEFI010000005.1 coordinate 81,268, forward strand.
AGCTAATGAATTTGCACCTAAAGCAGATCCTGCGTTAAAACCAAACCATCCAAACCATAATAAACCTGTACCAATTAACACATAAGGAATATTTGCAGGAGGGATTTCTTGATGTTCAATTTTTGCTCTTCTTTGTTTTAATACAATCGCACCAGCTAATGCGGCACAACCTGCACTAATATGAACTACTGTTCCACCAGCGAAGTCCAAAGCACCCATTTTAAATAAGAAACCAGAAGGATGCCAAGACCAATGCGCTAATGGTGCATAGATAAAAGTGATAAATAATACAATGAATAAGATATAAGAAGTGAATTTGATACGCTCAGCTACAGCACCTACCACTAAACCTGGAGTGATAATAGCGAACATCAATTGGAACATTGCGAATAATAATAAAGGAATGGTTAATGCTGCGCCACCTTGTAATGCAGGAGCACCGCTTGCAACACCTTTAAAGAACAAATGTGTCATTGGGTTACCAATTAAACCATTAATTGATTCACCAAAGCTTAAGCTATAACCATAAGTGATCCAGATAACAGTAACGATACCTGCAGATACAATACTCTTGATCATAGTGGAGATAATATTCTTTCTATGAACCATACCACCATAGAAGAAAGCCAATCCTGGAGTCATAATAAAAACTAAAGCAGTTGCTACTAAGATCCATGCAATGTCTGCCGCGCTATAAGTATTAGCGTCTCCTTGGAAATTTGGAAGCTGAGGTACGAATAGGGCTAATACTGCTACTACTACTAGTAGGATAAAGGGGGTTAGTTTTTGTACAACTTGATTCTTCATATTGACTTGTTTAATATTAAAAAATAAAATATGTTTTATTTATTTTTCAAAAATACATAAAAAACTATGTAATATTTCAAATTAAATAAACATATAAAATATTATAATATATCATTTATTTAGGTCAAATTGTAAATAAATAATTGATTTTTAAAAGATTATGCATAAAAAATGCCGATTCGGATGAATCGGCATGTGAATAACTTATTTCAATTGATATCTAAAAAATCGAATTTTAAGCCTGTTGAATCAATAAACTAGCATCTTTTGACTCTAATAATGAACTTCCTGTTAAGTAGATATCTACTTTTCTAGCACATTCTCTTCCTTCACTAATAGCCCAAACCACTAAGGATTGTCCTCTTCTCATATCACCAGCAGTGAAAACTTTTGGAACAGAGGTTTGAAAAGCCGCTTCAGTCGCTTTTACATTTCCTCTTTCGTCCAGTTCAACGCCTAGTTCTTCTAATAATCCATTTTGTTGTGGATGTAAGAAGCCCATTGCTAAGAAAGCTGCTTCACATGGAATCTCTCTTATGCTACCTTCTTTTTCTTTAAAAGACGCTGGTCTACCATCTGCTGCACTGCTCCATTCTAAGTCTACTATTTGTAAAGCTTTTAAATTGCCTTTTTCATCACCAATAAATGCTTTGGTAGCTACTTCCCAAATTCTTTCTACTCCTTCTTCATGAGAGGTAGTTGTTTTTAATAACATAGGGTAGGTAGGCCAAGGCATGTATGCAGCTCTTGCAGCTGGAGGTTTAGGTAATAATTCAAATTGAGTTACTGATTTTGCTCCTTGTCTATTAGAAGTACCTACGCAGTCGCTTCCAGTGTCACCACCACCAATCACTACTACATTTTTACCCTTAGTTGTAATTTCTTTTTCGTCTATTGGTAATTGGCTTACTCTTTTGTTTTGTTGTTTTAAAAACTCCATGGCAAAATGCACTCCGTTCAATTCTCTTCCTGGTACTGGTAAATCTCTTGGAATGGTTGATCCTCCAGCAAGTACAATGGCGTCGTACTCTCTTACAATATCATTCACTCTTATATTAACGCCAACATTGGCATTGCATTTGAACTCAATACCTTCTTGTTCTAAAATTTCAATTCTTCTTTCAACAACTGTTTTTTCTAATTTAAAATCTGGAATACCAAATCTTAATAATCCACCTGGCTTTGGATCTCTTTCAAATACAGTGACTTCATGTCCTGCATAATTTAATTGAGCTGCTGCTGCTAATCCAGAAGGACCTGAACCAATCACAGCAACTTTTTTACCTGTTCTGGTATTTGGCTTTCTAGGTTTTACAAATCCTTTTTCAAAAGCAATCTCAATAATATGTTTTTCAATTTCTTCAATGGTTACTGCTGGTTGGTTAATGCCTAATACGCAAGCGCTTTCGCAGGGTGCTGGACAAATACGACCAGTGAATTCTGGAAAATTATTGGTAGAAATTAAAATCTCATATGCTTCTTTCCACTCTTTCTTGTAAACAGCGTCATTAAATTCTGGAATAATATTTCCTAAAGGGCAACCGCTATGACAGAAAGGAACACCACAATTCATACAACGAGCAGATTGCTCGTTTAATTTTTGTTCTGGCAATAAAGCTACAAACTCATTGTAGTTTTTCTTTCTTTCTTCTACCGGCAACTTAGAAGGAAGTTCTCTTGTATATTCTTTAAATCCTGTTGGTTTACCCATAACGATCAATTCAATATTGAATAATAAATTAATTTATTTTACTGCTGCAGCTTTTTGTTTTGATAATAGCACTTTTTTATAATCACGAGGGA
>JAHEFI010000039.1 GCA_024640255.1 Bacteroidota bacterium
TAAAGCCTGCAGAAGGATGGACAAATCATTTTATCCACCCTCCTTATCAATTTAATATTGCAGATAGTTTGGTAACCAATTTCCATTTACCAAAAACAAGTTTATTAATTATGACTTGTGCATTTGCTGGTTATGAATTAGCCATGGAAGCATACAAAAAAGCAATTAAAGATAAATATCGCTTCTTCTCTTATGGAGATGCTTTGTTGTTTATATAAGACTTTTTATAAAATATAAAAGTCTTATATAAACCTCTATTTGTTTTTTTTCAATCTTAGATAAAAAAAGATCAGATGCTAAATCTGATCTTCTTTTATTCATATTATAGAAAATTGTACTAATAATATTCAACTTAATTTTTCCCAATACCATAAATCGCTTTTCCCCTTTTCAACAATTCCCCATTTATTGAGCTAGTAGTTTTGCGGCTCAAGATAAATGAATGAAAAAGATATTTATACTTATATTTTTTGTGTCGGGAATGGCTGGTGATTTAATTGCGCAAAACAAAAAAGAAGATACTCTTCAGTGGAAAAGATTACCCGATGTAACTATTGTTGGCAGAAACAGTAAATCGGATTATCAGCAAATGCCAGAAATAGTTGGCACTAATATTTATGCTGGTAAAAAGAACGCATTAATTGTTTTAGAAAATGTACAAGGCAACGTGGTTAATAATACCATGCGTCAAGTATTGGCTAAAGTACCTGGTATTCATATTTGGGAAAGTGATCCTAGCGGTATTCAAATTGGTATTGCTACTAGAGGTTTGAGCCCCAATAGAAGTTGGGAATTTAATGTAAGACAAAATGGTTACGATATTGCTGCGGATCCTTTTGGTTATCCAGAAGCTTATTATAATCCCCCATTACAATCTGTTCAAAGAATGGAAATTATTAGAGGGCAGAGTGCATTACAATATGGACCACAGTTTGGAGGAATGGTGAATTATATTATTAGGAATGGATCAGAAATTAATAAAGCTTTTGAAATTCAAACTGATCAAACTGTAGGTTCTAATAATTTAAGAAATAGTTTTACCGCTATCGGTGGAAAAAAAGAAAAAATGAATTTTTATACTTTTTTTGATCAAAGAGCCGGAGATGGTTGGAGAAAAAATAGTCAGTTTTATACCAAAGCTGGTTTTGGAACCATTACTTATCATGTTAATAAAAAATTAGATCTAACATTTGAAGTTCTTCAATCACATATCAGAAGTCAACAACCAGGAGGTTTAACCGATCAACAAATATTACAAAATCCACGGCAAAGTTTAAGGCAAAGAAACTGGATGGATATCACTTGGACCACCCCCGCCATCATAGCAAACTATAGAATCAAGCAACATACTATCTGGAATACCAAATTGTACGCTACTATTGGAGACAGAAATAGTGTGGGGTATTTACAAGCAATCAATATCAAAGACAGTATCAATCCAAATACACTTCAATATAATCCTCGTTTAGTGAATTTAGACAAATACAGAAACTATGGATTAGAGAGTAGATTGATTACTGATTATGCATTGGGTAATTTGCAAAATTCTATTTCAGCTGGCATAAGATTGTATACTGGAACCACTCATCGATTAGCGGATGGCAAAGGATCTACTGCAGTTAATTACGATATTGCCATTGAAGGAATCTTTCCAAGAGATATTTCATTTGTCTCCAATAATGCTGCAATATTTGTTGAAAATATTTTTAGAGTAACTAATCAATGGTATATGATTCCTGGCATAAGATACGAATGGCTAGAGGGTGCTGCTTCTGGAAGAAATGGACTTAATACAAATGCAACTTCCATATTATTACAAAACATTAGTAGAAGTAGAAGGTTTGTTTTAGCAGGTATAGGAACCGAATACCATATTAGCAAAAACACAGAGATTTATGCTAATATATCTCAAGCCTACAGACCCATTCAGTTTGCAAATTTACAGGCCCCTCCTACCACAGATATTGTGGATCCTAATTTAGAAGATGCCAAAGGATTTAATACAGATTTGGGTTACAGAGGAAAAATCAAATCTTTTTTTCAATTTGATGTAAGTCTATTTTACTTAAACTATAATAATCGTATAGGCACCATTATTCCTTCAGGGAAAAACTACCGCCTCATCACCAATGTTGGCTCAAGCAATAGTAAGGGCTTGGAAAGCTATATTGAGTTTAATCCAATTCGTGCATTTACCAAAAGCTCCAAAACAGATTGTATAGTATTTGCATCCTATTCTTATACCAATGCTAGGTATAGCAACAATCATGCTGACGCTAGTACTAAAGGAAAAAAAGTAGAAAACGCTCCAGCCAATATAGTAAGAGCAGGTATCACTATAAGTATTCAATCTTTTCAACTTACAGCTCAATTAAGTAAAGTAGATGAAACATTTAGCGATGCCAATAATACCATAATACCCAGTTTAAATGGCAATACAGGATTGATTCCGGGATATACCCTGACAGATATAAGTACCTCTTATAAGATTACCAAAAACTGGAACATTAAATCAGGTATCAATAATTTATTGAATGCAAATTACTTCACAAGAAGAGCAGGTGGTTATCCTGGCCCAGGTGCATTACCAGCCGATGGAAGAAATTTCTTTATTACAGTTTCTGCTAAACTATAAATTAAACAATCCCTTATTAATTAATTGCAAGGTCTTTGTTTTATAATCGCTAGGTAATAACAAACTAATATTATGAGGACTTCCACCATAACTTACCATGGTTACCGGCACTTCATTGATAGCGTCGAATAATTTCTTTAAAACAGCATCTGTTTGAGCAATTTCGTTTCCTACAATAGAAACAATGGTTTGATTTTTCTCAATTTCAACAGAAGCAATATTATTTAATTCAGCTATAATTTCTGCTAAATGAATATCACTATCAATAGTTACAGATACAGCTACTTCAGAAGTAGTGATCATGTCTATAGGTGTCTTGTATTTTTCAAATACTTCAAATATTTTTCTCAAGAAACCGTAAGCCAATAACATTCTACTACTTTTAATCTTCACCGCAATAATTCCGTCTTTTGCAGCAACAGCTTTCACCCCTACAGTACCTGCTTCTTTTTTAATCACTGTACCTGCGGCAGAGGGCTGCATGGTATTCAATAATTTTACTGGAATATTTTCTTGTTGTGCAGGCCAAATACATGTTGGATGTAAAATCTTTGCGCCGAAATATGCCAACTCTGCAGCTTCATCAAAACTTAATTGCTCGATAGCTACAGTCTTTTCTACCACACGAGGATCGTTATTGTGCATACCATCAATATCGGTCCATATTTCACATACAGAAGCTTTCACCGCTGCTGCTACTAATGATGCAGTATAATCACTTCCTCCTCTTTTTAAATTATCAACCTCTCCTTTTGCATTTCTACAAATATATCCTTGAGTGATAAATAATTTCTTAGTTGGATGAGCGGCTAAAACTGTATTCAGTTTTTCTCTGATTACTAATAAGTCTGGCTCTTCATTCACATCCAAACGCATAAATTCCAAAGCTGGAATTAAAGCATGTTCAATTTTTTCTTGTTCTAAATACAAAGAGAATAATTTAGTACTCATTAATTCTCCTTGCGCTAAAATATCTTTATTCAATGCATCACTTAAAGAAATTCTCTGAGTGATTTTTAAAAATTCAAAATGCTCATCAATAATCTCATTGGCTTTCGCTCTTAACTCATCCGACTTTAAAAGATCCAAAATAAAAGAACGATAATGTTTTTCTAAAATTTCTATAATGCTAGAAGCCCCTTGTTTATCTTGTTTAGCCAAAGCATCACTGATGCCTACTAAACTATTGGTTGTTCCACTCAATGCACTTAAAACAACAATAGTAGGTTCAGCATCTCTCGTAATTAACTGAGACACTTGGTGCATTCTTTCT
>JAHEFI010000012.1 GCA_024640255.1 Bacteroidota bacterium
GGGTTACCGACTGCAAAAGTAATTAATTAAGATTACCTTTGATACATCCATGTTGAAACTACACGATTTTATTAGCAAGCTCATTCTTGATCTAATTGATTGGGTCTATCCTGTTTTTAAGAAGTTTATGCCCTTAAAAACCTTTCGTTATGCCGCTTGTGGTGGGGCCAATACTATTTTAGATATTCTCTTATTTTTTGTTTCCTATAACTATATTTTACACAAAACTCCTCAGCATATTGGCTGGTTAACCATTAGCCCCCATATTGCTTCATTTATGATAAGCTTTTGTGTGACTTTTCCTATTGGTTTTTATTTAAGTAGGTATGTGGTTTTCCAGGAAACTTCAGTCAAAAAGAGTAAGCAGCTATTCAAGTATTTCTTTGTGGTCTTGGGCTGTATTTTACTGAACTATATCTTTTTAAAGCTATTTGTAGATTATTTTGGTTGGTTTGCTACCCCGGCAAAGATTGTTACTACCTTCTTTGTGGTGATATTCAGCTATACCAGTCAGAAGAATTTTACCTTTAAAGGCAGTCCAGAAATCGAATAATCTGCCAATTTCGGACTGGTTTTTAGCCCTTTCTCTGTCAATTATGACAATATTTCACCCCTTTTCGCCCTTTGGCATTATGGCATAAAGATTGCTTCTATGATGGTAATTAATCATTGAAAATCAATCATTATGGGAAAAATAATCGGAATAGACTTAGGTACAACAAATAGTTGTGTATCGGTAATGGAAGGTGGTGAGCCTGTTGTAATTGCCAATGACGAAGGAAGAAGAACTACCCCTTCGGTAGTTGCTTTCTTAAAAAATGGTGAGCGCAAAGTAGGAGATCCTGCAAAAAGACAAGCTATCACTAATCCGCAAAATACTATTTCTAGTGTGAAGCGTTTTATGGGACGTCGTTTTAACGAGGTAACAAGTGAGTTAAGTTTAGCAAGTTATAAAGTAGTTCAAGGAGATAACGACACCGTGCGTGTTCAAATTGAAGATCGTGTGTATACACCTCAAGAAATTTCTGCGATGGTTCTTCAAAAAATGAAGAAGACTGCAGAAGATTATTTAGGTGCTGAAGTAACAGAAGCAGTTATTACTGTTCCTGCATATTTTAACGATGCACAAAGACAAGCCACCAAAGAAGCAGGTGAGATTGCTGGTTTAAATGTTCGCAGAATTGTGAACGAACCTACAGCAGCTGCATTAGCTTATGGTTTAGATAAAAAGAATGTAGAGCAAAAAATTGCTGTATTCGATTTGGGTGGTGGTACTTTTGATATTTCTATCTTGGATTTAGGAGATGGTGTATTTGAAGTTAAATCAACCAATGGTGATACACATTTAGGTGGTGATGATTTCGACAAAGTGATCATGGACTACTTAGCAGACGAATTTAAAAATCAAGAAGCGATTGATTTAAGAAAAGATCCAATGGCTTTACAAAGATTAAAAGAAGCTGCTGAGAAAGCGAAAGTAGAATTAAGTTCTTCTTCAGAAACAGAAATCAACTTGCCTTATATCACAGCGGTAGATGGTGTTCCAAAGCACTTAGTATTAAAATTAACAAGAGCTAAATTTGAATCTTTAGCAGATAAATTATTTGAGCGTTGTTTAAAACCTTGTGAAGCTGCATTAAAAGATGCTGGTTACACAACATCTCAAATTGATGAAGTAATCTTAGTAGGTGGTTCTTCTAGAATTCCTAAAGTGCAAGAAATTGTTGAGAAGTTCTTTGGTAAAAAACCAAACCGTTCAGTAAACCCAGATGAGGTGGTTGCAATTGGTGCAGGTATCCAAGGTGCGGTATTAACAGGTGATGTGAAAGATGTATTGTTATTAGATGTTACTCCATTAAACTTAGGTATTGAAACTATGGGTGGTGTAATGACAACAATGATTGCTTCTAACACAACTATTCCTACAAAGAAAACAGAAGTGTATTCAACAGCTAGCGACAATCAACCAGGTGTACAAATTCATGTATTACAAGGAGAGCGTCCAATGGCTAGTCAAAATAAAAGTTTAGGTATGTTTAACTTGGATGGTATTCCACCAGCTCCAAGAGGTGTACCTCAAATTGAAGTAACTTTTGATATTGACGCGAACGGTATCTTAAACGTAAGCGCAAAAGATAAAGGAACTGGTAAAGAACAAAAAATCAGAATTGAAGCGGGTAGTGGTTTAAGCAAGGAAGAAATTGAAAAAATGAAAGCCGAAGCAAAAGCCAACGAAGCATCTGATAAATTAGAGAAAGAAAGAGTAGAGAAATTGAACCAAGCAGATAGCATGATTTTCCAAACGGAGAAGCAATTGAAAGAGTTTGGCGATAAGATCCCTGCAGACAAGAAAGCGCCAATTGAGACAGCTTTGGCTAGCTTGAAAGAAGCTCATCAGTCTCAGGACACTGCAAAAGTGGACGCTGCTTTAGAAGCAATGAACACAGCTTGGACTGCTGCAAGTGAAGATATCTACAAAGCACAACAAGCGGGTGCTGCAGAAGGTGCTGCTCCAGGAGCTGAAGCAGGTCAAAATGGTGGTGCTTCAAATGACACTGTAGAAGACGCTCAGTTCGAAGAAGTGAAGTAATGAACAACTTAAAAAGTTAGTTATAATAAAAAAGCCCCTCGTTATGGAGGGGCTTTTTTGTGTCTGGTATATATGAATTATCAATTTATAATATTCTCAATTAATTGATTAATAAAGCGTAGTGAGTTTTAACTAGTTAATATTTATTATGACTAGTAGAATTTGATAGGTATGTTGGAGGGGTATATATTCGAAATTATTCACTAATCTTTTTAGTTCGATGCAAAATCTCAAGAGTTTAATTAAGAGAATCTCCATTTTAGTACTAATCCTAATACTTTCTGCTTCATTAAAGCAGTTATCGGCACAGACTGTTAGTTTGGCTTTTTCAAGTGGTTATTTAGGAACACAAGGTCTAAATACAAATGAATCTAATCTCATAAAAAATTTATCTACTCTAGATATTTCAAGAGTTAGTTTTTCACAGGTTGATGTAAATGGTGATGGATTGTTTGGTGATGGAGGTACTCAGGGAAATGATTTAGCCGGCACATTAAAATTTTATTTAAATAATGGCAATACGATTTCTCTAACTGGAGCATTAAATTTTCGAGGAACTTTAAATGGAAATGTTCAAGTATTCGGATTTATTTTTGATGTTGGTCAAAATGCATCTATACCATATTCAGGAGGAACGTATTCAATTATTGGTGGTACAAATTCAGGTTCAAGTACATCATTAGGTTTAAAAACTTATGCATCAACATGGACTTTTACTGATGGAGCAACTAATAAGACAGATGGTGGTAATAGAACGTATAATGCAGCAAATAATATGTTAGATGAGTTAAATGCAGAGCTATTAAATACCCCTCAACCATTTTCAATTAATTTAACTAATCCTACTGTAACTGAAGGTCAAGATTTAATTTATGGTGTTACATTGACAACCCCTACTACTGCAAATAATCCACAAGTATATACATTTTCTTTTTCAGGTACTTCAACAAAAAGTTCTGATTATTCTCCAACTTATACTTTTACAAATGCTGTAATCGATAATCTTGATGGTACAATAACTGTTCCAGGTAATGTAGGAACTTTCTCTGTTACAGTAAATACAATCGACGATCAGATAGTTGAGCTTACAGAAACATTAATTTTGAATATTGGGAGTAAATCTGCAACTGGAAATATATTAGACAATGAAGCAGGAATTGCTGTTACACAATCTTTGACTAGTTTTCAATCATGTCAATTAACACCATCGACTGCACAAAGTTTTGATTTTTCAGGTAATGGCTTGGGAGCAAGTTTATTAGTTTCAGCGCCGAATGGTTTTGAAATTAGTTCAAGTTCCAGTGGAACTTATAGTTCTTCAATTTCTTATCTAACTTCTAGTGGTAATTTATCAAATACAACAGTGTGGGTGAGATTAACAGGAGCAAGTGCAGGAACTATAACTGGCACTATTTCAATATCTTCTGGAAGTATCTCTGAAACTATTTCAGTATCTGGCACTGTTAGCCCAGCAAGTGTTGGAGGAACTATTGCTGGATCTGCAGCAGTTTGTTCAGGAACAAATTCAACATCTTTAACCCTAAGTGGCAATACAGGTAGTATTTCTAAATGGCAAAGTTCGACTAGTGTAAATTTTTCAACATCTATAGATATTACTAATACTACAACAAGTTTAACTGCCTCTAATTTAACAACAACGACTTATTATAGAGCAGTTGTTCAAAGTGGTTCTTGTACTGCTGCAAATAGCGGAACCGCTACAATTACAGTTAGCCCGGTGAGTGTTGGAGGAACAATAGCTGGATCAGCAACAGTTTGTTCAGGAACAAATTCAACAACTTTAACCCTAAGTGGGAATACTGGAAATATTACCAAATGGCAGAGTTCAACTAGTGCAAATTTTGCATCAGCTACTGATATTATTAATACAACAACAAGTTTATCTGCATCCAATTTAACTACAACAACTTATTATAGAGCAGTTGTAAAAAGTGGCTCATGTGATGCTGCAAATAGTGGAACAGCTACAATTACGGTTAGCCCAGTGAGTGTTGGCGGAACAATTGCTGGATCGGCATCTGTTTGTTCAGGAACCAATTCAACTGTGTTAACACTTAGTGGCAATACAGGTAATATCACCAAATGGCAAAGTGCAGTAACAGCAGATTTTAGTGGAACTGTAACAGATATATCTAATACATCATCAAGTTTAACTACCACTAATTTATCAACTAGTACTTATTATAGAGCGGTTGTTCAAAGTGGATCATGTACTGCTGCAAATAGTGGTACAGCATCTATTACAGTTACAGACTGTACTCAAGCTAACCCAGACAACAATACAACTTCAGTAAATATTCCAGTAAATGGTAATGTATCAACAAATGATATAATTACTACTGGTACTAATTACGGAACACCAACGGCATTTACAACAAATCCTACTGGTGCAACTATAACAATGGATGCAGCTACGGGTAACTATACTTTCACCACTACCAAACCTGGTAAATATGAATTCTATGTGCCTGTTTGTGGTGCTGGTCAAACAAGTAATTGTCAACTTACTTTATTACAGATAACTGTATTGGATCCAACTATTCCAAATAACTTACCTGTTGCCAATGCAGATATTGCTACAACTAGTTTAAATACAGCAGTTACAACATCTGTTTTAAACAATGATAAATCAGGAAATATTGGAACAGATTTAGTTCCTTCAAGTGTAAGTATTGTTACGCAAACAGTTAATGGAACTGCTGTTGCTAATTCAGATGGTACTATAACTTATACTCCTACTACTGGTTTCTCAGGTAATGATAGTTTAGTATATAAAGTTTGTGATAATGCAACTCCTGCAAATTGTCAAACAACTTTAGTTTATTATAAAGTATTATCTACTGGCGCAAGTTCTGTAACTTCTGCTATTGATGATTATGCTTTTGTGAATAATAATAAAACTGGAACAGCATCTGTTTCAGGAAATGTTCTTTCTAATGATAAGAATACTGCTGGTTCTGCATTAACAGCCTCTTTGGTTACTGGACCAACTGCTGCTCAAGGAACGCTTACATTCAATGCAGATGGATCCTTTACATTTGTGCCAGCTTTAGGATTTAATGGACCTATAGATGTAGTTTATAATGCATGTACTGGTGATAGCCCTGCGGTATGTGCTAAAGCTACTTTACACATTGTGGTAAATCCACCGCCAACTATTAATCCTGATTTTAATTCAACTAATATTAATGTACCAGTTCCGGGAAGTATCAATACCAATGATATTATTCCTGCAGGTACCACCTATGGAACACCAATTCCATCTGGCAATAATCCTTCAGGTGCAATAATTTCTATTAATGCAGCAACGGGTACTTATACATTTACTTCAAGTAAGCCTGGGAAATATATTTTTAATGTTCCAGTTTGTGCAGCAAGTCAAACTACTGGATGTCCTATAAGTCCATTACAGATTACTGTTTTGGATCCTAACATAACTACAAATCCTCCAGTTGCAAATAACGATTATTCAGTAACACAACTAAATACACCTGTTGTTACAACCATTTTGGCAAATGATAAGCCAGGTAATGCTAATACTTTATTGATTCCTACAAGTATTGTAATTAATACGAATCCAAAAAATGGTACAGCTGTTGCAAATAAAGCAAATTCTAGTTCTGGTTCTAAATCAGATATCAAAGCTTTTTCAACTAATGGTAGTATTACCTATACGCCTAATCCTGGATTTGTAGGATTAGATAGTTTAATTTACACGGTTTGTGATAATGCAAATCCTGCAAATTGTGAAGTAGCAACAGTTTACTATACTATTTCAACAGCAACACCAAATAGTGTATTGGTTGCCAATGATGATTATAATACCTCAGTAAATAGAGTACCTGCAACTGGGAATGTATTATTAAACGATGATTATGGTGGAGTAGTATTAACATCTAGTTTGGTTACTGGACCAACAGCTGATCAAGGAGAATTTGTTTTAAGTGCTGATGGAGCTTATTCGTTTACACCTGCATTTGGATTTACTGGACCGGTTGATATTATATATAAAGCTTGTTCAGGAGCTACTTGTATTAATGCAACGCTACATATTTTAGTGAATTTAGTTCCACCTCCAACACCAACAGTGGTCAATGCAACTTATGTTGCTGGAAGTAAATCTAATCCAACAAATATAAAATCTCTAGTAACCGTTACACCAACCGGAACTACTTTGAAATGGTGTGATCCAACTGGAACAACTTGTGCAACAACACCGCCGGTGATTCCTAATGTACCTGGTACTTATATATGGTGTGTTAAATCGGTTGATACAGTAACTCAGTTATCTAGTACTTGTGCAATGGATACAGTGATTATTTTAGCTCCTTACACAGTCATGGAAGTAACTAAGACAGTAAGATCTGTTAAGACCAATCCTGACGGTTCTGTTTTATTAACCTTTGTTTTAAAAGCAGCTAATAAAACAAATGCGGTAATGGATAGTGTTTCCATTAAAGATGATTTAACGCAAACATTTAATACCAGTTCAGGATTTACAATAGCTTCTTTAGATGTATACGGTGGATTGATAAAAAATTCAGGATATGATGGTGTCTCCAGTACAGATTTGGTAACCAATAAATCTAAAATAGCTGCCAATTCAATGGATTCAGCGATACTAAGTGTATTGGTTGCTTCTCCTAATATCTTTGGTAGTTTAACGAATACAGCCATCTTAGGAGGTAAAACCAAATATGGTTATGTATCTGTTAATTCAAACGATCCTTTAGCGAATCCTTCCGATACAACTAAGAGAGTGCCTACAGCATTTAATGTACCAAAAGCAGATTTAATTATTGCAGGTGGATTCTCTCCAAATTATGATGGATTAAATGACAAATGGATTATTGTAAGACCTTATGGAACTAGGGTAGAAGTTCAAGTATTCAATAGATGGGGAAATATTGTTTATCAAAATGCCGATTATAAAAATGATTGGAATGGTATTGGTACAACCAATTTCATGGGACAAGATGTTCCAGATGGTACTTATTTCTATATAGTTAATGCTATAGATCCAACTGGTGCTATAAAGAAATTTACATCAAGCTTAACTATAGTAAGATAAAAAAATGACAATGAAAAAGAATAATATAATGCATAGATTATTGAAAATTGGTATGATGCTATTAGTGGTATTCATTTCGGTGAATTCATTAAATGCACAGACAGAACCCATGTATTCTCAATATATGTTTAATATGAGCGCTATCAATCCAGCCTATGTTGGAAGTAGAGGTGCGGTTAATTTAAATTATTTTGGAAGAAGTCAGTGGTCTGGCATTGAGGGAGCGCCAAAGACCAATTCTATATCAATAGATGGTTCAAATGTAAAAGGAAATTTGGGATTAGGTGTTCAATTATACAATGACCAAATTGGTGTATTTAAAAGAAATGGCTTAAACCTAATGGCTGCGTCAAGAGTAAAAATTTCTGATAAAGGAGTTTTATCTGGAGGTATTCAATTAGGAGTGTTAAACCAAAGAAAAAACTACACTGACGTTGTAAATGTGTATGATAAAAATGATGCTAAGTTTCAAGAAAACAAATCTGTAACAGATGCAACATTAGGTGCAGGTGTATTTTATAATACTGATAAATTTTATGCAGGTATTTCAATTCCTAATATTTTAAATTCTTCAGATTTAAATACTACTGGTGTTCAAAAAGTTTCAGCAAAGCATTTGTTTGTCACTGCTGGATATGTGTTTGACATCTCTGATGAAGTGAAGTTAAAGCCATCTTCAATAATGAAAGTAGTTAGTGGTGCACCTATTCAATTTGATTTTAATACCAATTTATGGTTAAGAGATATGATTGGATTGGGGGTGTCTTATAGAACAGGGGATGCAGTTGTTGGAATGGCAGAATTACAATTAAATAAGAACCTGAGAATTGGTTATGCTTATGATTATACATTTTCTGCTTTAAAAGCATTCACTACTGGATCTAATGAAGTGATGTTTAGGTATGAATTTGGCAAGGAAACTAAAAATATTAAATCTACTAGATACTTTTAAATTATGCGTACAGTAATATTAACTTCCATTTTATTTTGTTTTGCTTGGAGTGTAAATGCACAATCCAACAATGATAAATTATTTAAAATGGCCTCCAATGAGTATAAGAATTTAAGATATGCTTATGCTATTCCATTGTTTAAGGCAAGTTTAAAAGAAGACCCTAAAAATATAGTTGCTTTGACTTCTTTGGCAAATTCATATAAAATAAACAATCAGTATGATAGTGCCATTAAGTATTTTGAATTAGCCAAATCAATGGGTGCGAACGTAGGCTCCAATTTAGCAGAATTATTTGCCAATAAGGGTAACTATTCAAATGCCTTAAAAGAGAAATCAGTATATACTCTAAATGAAGCTAGATACAAGGGTTTTGAAAATATTGAACAATTCAAAATAGATTCTTTGGATTACACTTTACAATATTTAAATGTAAACACTCCATTTAATGAAAATGCAGTTGTTCGTTATAATAATTCTATTGTATTTGAATCTAATAGAGCAAATAAAATTAAAGGAACAAATGAATTTGGATGGGATGCATCAGCATTTTCCAAATTATACACAACCAATAATTTAGCTATTACTAGTTGGGATTCAGTGAAAAGAGCAGATTGGGTAGAAAAAACTCCTACAGCTGCCTTATCTGATTTAACAGCAGTCACAAGTAATGATAATACAACATTCTCTAAAAAATATGATTTCAAATCTATTCCCTTTAACGATGAAGGGGTAATCTTGTTTGATAAAGACTTAAGTGCTAAATACAATGTGGGAGCAATTAGTTTTACAGCAGATAGTGGAACCGCTTATTTTACTAGAAATTTAGTTAATACCAATAAAGTACATCAATTAGAAATTTGGTCAGCTTCAAAAATTGCTGGCTCTTGGACTAATTTGACTAAATTAAGCTTTAATAATAATGACGCTTCATATGCACATCCATCTATTAGTGCTGATGGAAATACTTTGTATTTGATTAGTGATCAAGTGGGTGGACAAGGTGGAACAGATATCTATTATACAAAGAAAGATGCCAATGGTCAATGGGGTGGTTTAATCAATGCTGGTATCATTGTTAATTCAAACGCGAATGAATTGTATCCAATTGTATCAGAAGGAGAATTATATTTTAGTTCAAATGGACATGCAGGCTTAGGAGGGTTAGATATTTATAAAGCAGTTACTTCTAATGGTAAAATTACTTCTATTGAAAATCTAGGCTATCCAGTTAATAGTAGCATGGACGATATGTCCTATTCAAAACAAGGATCTAAGGGATATTTTGTTTCAAACAGATATGGATCTGATGATATCCTTTCTTTTGATTATAAACTAGTCAAGGTTTTATTAAAAGGTAAGGTTGAATTAAGTGATGGAACCAAGCCGGTGATAAAAGTTAATTTATTCAATAATGCCAATACATTATTGGAATCAGTAAATACGGATTTGAACGGTTTTTATTCAGTGTATGTTAGACCCAATAGATTTTTTCAAATTCAGGCAATTGAACCTAAGGGCAATAAAGCCGATGCTGCAATAAATTCAAAAGGTTATACTGGAAATCCAACATTGGGTTATAGTAAAACATTGAATACACTTATTATTAATATGCCAGCGCCTCCACCTCCAGTGGCAGAGAAAGTAAGCTTTAAAAATATCATTGATTCATTGAAATCTTTAACAGCTGATTATGTAGTATTCCATCATGATTTTGATAAAGTTACTTTAGAGAGAAGCCATAAAGCGGCTTACAAGAAATTACAAGCTAGAATCAAACAATTAAAAGGTGCTAGAATAGTAGTAGTATCTGCTGCAGACTGTAAAGGTTCAGATGAGTACAATGAAAAATTATCTGCTAGAAGATCTACTTACTTAACCAATAACTTACAAACAAAGGCTAAGTTGAATACTTATATTTCATTACATGTAGGTGAGCGAATCTTAGCTGAGCCATGTGACGAGAAGGCAAGTAGAAAGCAACAATTAGAGAATAGGTATAGCTATATTTTTATTGAAAAGAACTAGTAAATAGCATAATTTTTAGTCGATTAAAAAGTCCTACATTTTTTTGTAGGACTTTTTTTGTAACTTTCTATATAAAGCGATTGCCTAATGAGTAGAAGGTGCAAAATATTAAAGTTTTTTTATACTTTAATTATAATACTGTTTAGCCTGCCCTTAGAGGCTCAAAAATTAAATAATATTAATTTTTCAAAAGACAGTATGTCTTTTTCGGGGTTATTATTGAACAAAAAAGTATTTAGCAAAGTTAATAATATAGTTAGTTATAGTTTAATTAAAAAGAATATATCTATTCCTGATTCTTTGAATAGAAATTACATAAATTTTCAAATTCAACAAATTGCAAGATATAAAGAAGGTATTAGGATTAAGCTTAGGTTCAACAATATTAGCTCTGATACAATTATTTTACACAATGTAGTTCCATTTTCTGTACAAAATAGTCAGGTTTATATAACAGGGAAAGGCAATCATTCACTTTCAAGAACACATTTATTTATTCCAGATAGAAACCCAGTAAATATAATTGTCCCAGATAATGCTTGGGAATTAGGCTATAATACCACTTTTTTAAAAGATAGTATTTCATTATATGGTTTCTCTAGAAGGAATAAATCCTCCTTACAAAATGGTAAGGTAAAAAGATTTGAAACTATTTTATATCCAGCAGGGACTATAGAATACACCATTTGGTTAGAACCATATGTTGGTAACTGGCAGTCCGGATTATTAAAGGTATTTAGAGATCGTAAATTATACGATGTTGACAATTTCAATGATAGTTTATATAAAAGACCTGACTTAATGTGGATGAGAAATGCCTACACTATGCACTTAATGATGGCATGGGATAAGTTTTTCTATGATCCAATAGAGAAAAAGTATTCAATTAAAGATTTTCTTCAAAGAGGTAATCAATTATATGGTGGTGATGACATTATTTCTATTTGGCCAACTTGGCCAACTTTGGGGCTGGATCAAAGAAATCAATTCGATTTATTTAAGGATTTACCTGGCGGATTGGATAGTATTAAATCAATCAGTAATCTTTTGATTCGTCAAAATAAACATCTTTTTGTTTCCTATAATCCTTGGGACATAGATACCAGAAATTTAAGTCATTATACAGGTCTAGCTAAATTAATTGATCAAACCAATGCAGATGGAGTTGTGTTAGATACCTATGGCAGCTCTACTGATTCTTTGCAAATGGCAGCTGATAGCGTTAGAAAAGGAGTTATTATGTATAGTGAAGGAATGGCTGTGCCTAAAGATATGCAAGGCATAATATCAGGAAGAGTACATAATGCTTTATATTATCCTCCAATGCTGAACCTTAATAAATTTATACAACCTGGATTTTCAATTTTCAGAGTGGCAGAATTATATAAAGAACCTATTCAAAGAGAATTTTTGACTAGTTTCTTTAATGGTTATGGAACGGAGGTAAATATTATGGCACCTGGACAACCAGAATGGGTAGATGAACAATATAAAACCCTAGGTAAAACCACTCAAATTTTAAGACTGTTATCTGATAATTTTAATAGCAATCAATCCAGCTTTTTAATTTCTACTTTTAAAGATAGTATTTGGGTCAATAAATGGCCAACAGAAGAATCTGAAGTGTATACAATTTACAGCATTATACCTTCTGGTTTTAAAGGACCACTTTTTAAAACTAAATTCAAAGAAGGACATCATTTTGTTGATTTGTATAATCATGAATTAATAACTCCTATTTTTGAGTTAGGGGATGCCAATTTAGAAGTTGAAACTGCTGCATTTCATTCAAAGTATTTGGGTACTAACAATGAAGGTGCTGTTGGATGTATTGCTCAATTGCCCATACTGTTTTCTGCAAAACAAATTCAAAGTAAAATTTCTATACAAGTCAATAAAACACTGCCAAAAGCAGAATTTTGGATATACACTTCTAATACTCAAAAAGACCCATTAAAATTTGAGTATCAATCTCAGTCAATTGATATTGGAGATATTAAATCAAGATTCGAAGGGAAAATAATTATTCAAGTAATTCAAAAATTTTCTGACAGGTATAAATTATTAGATGAAAACATATTAGTCATCATTCCTGGAACTCCTGTCATCAATAGATCTAATCCTATAATAAATGCGCCAATAGTCGTAAATAAAAAAGGGATGGTTCAAATTCCATCAGGTAAATTTGTATTTAAGCAAACACATGGAGATAATTTTATACCATATCCTTATTTTTTAGATACCAATCAAATTGACATGAATAGTTATTGGATGGATCAAAGTCCAGTAACAAATGAACAATTCTTGGATTTTATAAAAGCTTCAAATTATAAACCATCCGATACTACTAATTTTTTAAAACACTGGGTCGGAGGTAAGCCTGAATTATCAGATTTACACAAACCGGTTGTTAACATTAGTTATGAAGACGCAAGTACTTATGCTAGATTTTATAATAAAGAATTGCCAACAGAGATAGAATGGCAATATGCTGCTCAGACTTCAAGTTTAAATGAATGGCCTTGGAAACAAGAAATACCTGTTACAAGAGAGTATGAAGAAATAACCAATACTTTAAGTGTAATTAAATTAAAAGGAATCGACTCTTTATATGCCAATTTAGGTAATGGTATATTAGATACTGTTGGTTCTTATCCTAAAGGGATTAATCCATATGGCTTATTAGACTTAGTGGGTTCTGTATGGCAATTAACTAAAGACAAATATAAGTCAGGAAGTTATGAGTATATTATAATGAAGGGAGGTAGTTATTTTAAACCTTCTGGTAGTTGGTGGTATGTGCAAGCAGGTCCAAGAGAACTTACGTACGCACAATATTTATTAAGGGTAAGTGAAGGATTTGAACGAAATTCAACTGTTGGATTTAGATGTATATCAAAATAATTAACTATGAATAAAATAGTAAAACAATTAAAATTTTTCATTTTAAGTGCAATTCCCTTTCTCGGTTTTGCCCAAAAAGTAAAAATAGAACCAGTAAATTTTTCAAAAGTTATTATCAATGATCAGTTTTGGAAACCAAAAATGGAATTAGTAGCTACTAAAACATTAGACGCTTGTATTTTTCAAACTGAACAAAAAACTGGAAGAATTAGAAACTTCGAAAAAGTTGCAAGAAAAAAGGGGGAGGCTCATGAAGGAGTTTTCTATGATGATTCGGATGTATTTAAAGCTATTGAGGCTATGGCTTATGCAATTAAAACAACTAAAAATTCAATTTTAGAAGCAAAGGCAGATGAATGGATTGATAAAATTGTAGCAGCTCAATTACCAGATGGTTATTTAAATACATATTATACTTTAACTGGATTGGATAAGCGCTGGACTGATATGAGTATGCATGAGGATTATAATGCAGGACATATGATAGAGGCTGGAGTGGCATATTATGAAGCAACTGGCAAGAGAAAATTATTAGATGCCTGTATAAAATGGGCAAACTACTTTGATTCTATTTTTGGACCAGGAAAAAAAGACTGGGTTACTGGACATCAGGAATTAGAATTGGCTTTAGTAAAATTATATCGAGTTACAGAGGACAAAAAATATCTACAATTAGCAGATTGGTTATTATCTGAAAGGGGTAAAAAATTAGCTATTGGGTATACTTGGAGCGATTGGAAAGATACTTTATATGCTCAAGACGGGTTGCCTGTAAAACAACAGAAAGAAATTACTGGTCATGCAGTTAGGGCAATGTATTTGTATACTGGCGCGGCTGATGTTGCAGCACATACTGGCGACTTAGATTATTTAAAAGCTATGCGTAATGTTTGGGAGGATGTGGTTTTTAGAAATATGTACATTACTGGCGGTATAGGTTCTGCGGGAACCAATGAAGGATTCACAAATGATTATGATTTACCTAATGAACAAGCTTATTGTGAAACTTGTGCATCAGTGGGGATGGTTTTTTGGAATCAAAGAATGAATAGTTTAACTGGGAATGCTGAATATATAGATGTTCTTGAAAGAAGTTTGTACAATGGTGCATTAGATGGCTTGTCTTTAAGTGGAGATAGATTTTTTTATGGTAATCCTTTGGCATCCAATGGTAAACACTCTAGAAGAGAATGGTTTGGTACTGCTTGTTGTCCAGCCAATATTGCTAGATTAATTTCTTCTTTGGGTAATTATATATATGGATATAAGAATGATAAGATTTATGTGAATTTATTTATTGGGAGTCAAACCACTTTTAATTTACCTAAAGGTGACATGAAATTTTCCATGAATACTAATTATCCTTGGGATGGAAATATTCAATGTACTCTTAGTATGAAAAAGAAAATGAATGCAACCATTGCATTTAGATTACCTGGATGGGCTAATGGTACCGTTGCACCTGGTAGTTTATATTCTTTTTCAGAAATAAATATTACAAAGCCAATCTTGCTTATTAATGGAGTGCCTGTTCAATATCAAATGGAAGATGGGTATGTTATGGTGAATCATGATTGGAAAGACAATGATAAAATTGAATATCAATTACCCATGAATATCCAAAAAGTAGTTTCAAGAAATGAGCTCAAGTATAATAATGATAGGGTTGCTTTTCAAAGAGGCCCATTAGTATATTGTATTGAAGGAGCAGATAATAATGGAAAGGCATGGAATATTATTGTCCCAAGTAATCTAAATTTTATTAAAGAAGAATTTTCTGTTTTAGATGAAAAAGTGGTTAGTTTGGTGGCTAATTTACCTGCCATTCAGATTAATATGAATGGAACCTCAGTAACAAATGAAATACAAAAAATTAGAGCCATACCTTATTATACTTGGTGTAATAGAGGTAGTAATGCTATGCAGGTATGGATCCCAAGAAGCTTTAAAGACATAAAAGTTAATTATTAAAAAAAAATTATATGAAATATTCTAAACTATTTAGTAGCTCTATATTCTTATTTTTATCAATATGGTTGAATGCTCAGGTCTCCAAAGCACCAGCATACCCATTGATAACCCATAACCCTTATTTTAGTATTTGGTCTTTTACTGATACTTTAAATAATCAAAACACCAAACATTGGACCGGCGCTGAAAATGCTTTAAATGGTGAAATCAAAGTAGATGGGATTGCCTATTCGCTAATTGGTAAAAATAATGCCAAATTGGCCTTACAAAAAAGCATTGAAATAACTGCTACTCAGACAATTTATGAATTCAATTGTGAAAATGTAGATGTTAAATTGGTTTTTACTTCGCCTTTAATCATTAATAATTTAGACCTTCTGTCTAGACCAATTTCATATATTACTATTAGTGCGAGCGCAAATGATAAAAAACAACATAGGGTACAACTTAAAGTAAGTGCATCTAGTCATTTTGTAGTGAATACACCTGATCAACCAGTTGAAACCAAACAATATTCATCAGACAATCTTAACATTTTAAAAGTAGGTTCAGTTGAACAACCTATTCTTAAAAAATCAGGTGATAATTTAAGAGTAGATTGGGGGTATGGTTATATGGCTTCTTCAAAAAATGATTCTAAACAATTCTTTTTAAAATCAGAAGGTGCTGGTAATGCTTATGATTTGACTACTGTATTTAATGAGGAATTAATTAACGAAAAAGAAGTGTCTCATGTAATAATGATTGGATTTGATGAATTATATGAAGTCCAATACTTTAAAGAAAATTTACTTCCTTGGTGGAAACTTGCAAAAAGTATAACTATGGAAAAGTTATTAGTGCAAGCTCAAAAAGAGTACCCTTCTGTCATTCAACAATGTAATCTTTGGGATAAAAAAATATGGAAAGAAGCTTATTCAGCTGGGGGTAAAGAATATGCCGATTTATGCATAATGGCTTATAGGCAATCAGTTGCTGCACATAGTTTAGTGAAAAGCACTCAAAATGGAGATCTATTATTTTTGTCGAAAGAAAATTTTTCAAATGGTAGTATCAATACTGTTGATGTAACTTATCCATCTGCTCCACTTTATTTGCTTTACAATCCTGATTTATTAAAAGGGATGTTGAATGGCATCTTCTATTATAGTGAAAAAAGTGGATTGTATAAACAGCCCTATGCCGCACATGACCTAGGAACCTATCCAATTGCCAATGGACAAACTTATCCGGAAGGAATGCCAGTTGAAGAATCTGGCAATATGATCATCCTTACAGGAGCCATTTGTTCTATTGAACAATCTGGTGCATATGCTTTAAAACATTGGGAGAGTTTAACTACTTGGGTTAATTTTTTAGAGAAAGAAGGTTTAGATCCTGCAAATCAACTTTGTACGGATGACTTTGCTGGCCATTTAGCCAGAAATGCTAATCTTGCAATAAAAGCAATAGTAGGTATCAAGTCTTATGCAATGATGGCAGATATGCTAGGCAAGAAAGAAATTGCATTAAAGTACAATACAATGGCAGATGATTATGCTAAAAAGTGGCAAAAATTAGCCGAGGCTGGTGATCATTATGCTTTAACCTATAACGATAAAAATACCTGGAGTCAAAAGTATAATTTAATATGGGATAAAATTTTAGGATATCATTTATTTCCTCAATCCGTTTATAATAAAGAAATCGCCTATTATTTAACAAAACAAAATGAGTTTGGTTTACCATTAGATAGCAGAAAAACATATACAAAATCTGATTGGATTTTATGGACTGCTAGTTTAGCAAACAATGAAAAAGATTTTGAATCATTAATTCATCCTGTTTATCATTACGCAGTCAATACAACTAGTAGGGTGCCTCTAAGTGATTGGCACGAAACTTTAAATGCAAAACAAATTGGATTTCAGGCAAGAAGTGTTGTTGGAGGTTATTTCATAAAGGTACTTGCTGATAAATTAAAGAGTAATCAAAAACAACATATTGTCGTAACAAATTTTGGAGTGTTTAAAAATGATCCAGTCAAACTTTTTACAATTGTTAATAAAAATGGAAATTTTATTAAAATCACTAATTACGGTGGTATTTTAACGAATTGGTCTGTACCAGATAAAAAAGGTCAACAAGCTTCTGTGGTAGTGGGATTAGATAGTCTTGCTAATTATTTACAGGATCCACCTTATTTTGGTGCTTTAATTGGTAGGTATGGTAATAGAATAGCCAAGGGCAGATTTACATTAAATAATTCAAATTATCAATTGGCTACTAACAATGGAGAAAATCATTTACATGGAGGTGTTTTTGGTTTTGATAAAGTTATTTGGACTCCAATGATCTTAAATGATTCTAGTATCCAATTACATTATATTAGTAAAGATGGAGAAGAAGGGTATCCAGGTAATTTAAATGTTGATGTAATTTATAGATACTCCAATTCGGATGAATTAATTATTGAATATAATGCAACTACTGATAAATCAACTCCTGTTAATTTAACCAATCATTCTTATTTTAATTTAACTGGTAATTTTAATCAAAGTATTTTAAATCATTCTTTACAAATAACTGCACAAGGATATACTCCAGTAGATAATGGATTAATTCCCACAGGAGTTATTGAAAATGTAATGAACACGCCATTTGATTTTACTAGACCATACTTAATTGGTGATAGAATTAATAAAGTAGAAGGTGGTTATGATCACAATTGGGTACTTTCTAAAAAAAATAACGAGCTGTCAGTCATTGCTGAATTATATGATAAAACTTCTGGAAGAAAAATGCAAGTAAGTACCACAGAAATTGGATTACAGTTTTATGCTGGTAATTTTTTGGATGGTAAATTTAAAGACCAATCAGGCGCTACATTATTTAAACATCATGCACTTTGTTTGGAGACACAACATTTCCCCAATTCACCTAATCAACATAATTTCCCAACAACCATTTTAAAGCCAGGGCAATTGTATAAAAGTAAAACGGTTTACAAGATGAGTATTCTGTAGTTTAATTTATCTATCTTCGCGCCTTATTGACCAATTTATGAAAAGAATTGAAAGACATAGGGCTATTTTAGGAGTGGATGATAAAGCTACTTTAGGTGATCTAAAGAAAGTGTACAGAAAGATTATGATGGAGTGGCACCCTGATAAATTTCAGGACAGTGAGGAGTCAAAGAAAATGGCAGAGGAGAAGTCTACAAAATTGATTGTATCCTATCATTTTTTAGTAAGTGTTCATCCTGAAACCCATGAAGCTACATTAACTGAATATACTACTACTATTAATGAAGCTAGTATAGATGATTTTGAATTTAAGTCTGAAATCTTAAGAGTGGTATTCTCAGATGGAAATGAATATGAATTTTATGGTGTTCCCAAAGCAATCTATGTAAAACTTGTGAATTCAGACACCCCTGATAGATTTGCAAGAAGGCATATTTATAGTAATTATCTATACAGAAGTACTTCCAAAATTGTTGGAGGAAACTAGCTTTTTAAGCCTCTAAGTTCAAACAATTTATAATTTTCCTTGTTATGTAAATAATGGTGGGAATAATCTTCTATTTTTACCTATAATCGTATCAAAAACAATTAATTGAATATGGAAAACATGTCTAAAGATGGCGCAAAATGCCCTTTTACAGGCGCAACAGCTACCCCAACTCAAAGTAGTGCTGGCAATGGCACAAGAAACCAAGATTGGTGGCCTAATCAACTTAGATTAAACATTCTTCGTCAACACTCTAGTTTGACTAATCCAATGGATAGCTCTTTTGATTATGTAAAAGAGTTTAATTCTATTGATTATAAAGCATTAAAGCAAGATATCTATGATTTAATGACCAGTTCTCAAGATTGGTGGCCAGCTGATTATGGACATTATGGACCTTTCTTTATCAGAATGGCATGGCATAGTGCTGGTACTTATCGTACAACAGATGGTAGAGGTGGTGGAGGTGCAGGTATGCAAAGATTTGCTCCATTAAATAGCTGGCCTGATAATACCAACTTGGATAAAGCGCGATTATTGTTATGGCCTATTAAAAAGAAATATGGCAAGAAATTATCTTGGGCCGATTTGATGATTTTAGCAGGTAACTGTGCATTAGAATCTATGGGCTTTAAAACTTTTGGATTTGCTGGGGGTAGAGAAGATGTTTGGGAACCACAAGAAGATGTGTATTGGGGAAAAGAGCGTGAGTGGTTAGGAGATAAAAGATATACAGGTGATAGAGATTTAGAAAATCCATTAGCGGCAGTACAAATGGGATTAATCTATGTGAATCCAGAAGGACCTAATGGTAATCCTGATCCAATTGCTTCTGCAAAAGATATTCGTGAAACATTTGCAAGAATGGCGATGAATGATGAAGAGACTGTTGCCTTAATTGCAGGAGGTCATACATTTGGTAAAACACACGGAGCAGGTGACCCTGGTAAATATGTTGGAAAAGAACCAGCAGGTGCAAGTATTGAAGAGCAAGGAACTGGTTGGAAAAATACCATGGGTTCTGGTAATGGCGTTAATACTATTACAAGTGGTTTAGAAGGTGCTTGGACAACTACACCAACACAATGGAGTAATAATTATTTCGAGAACTTATTTGGATACGAGTGGGAATTAACAAAGAGCCCAGCAGGTGCACATCAATGGAAACCTAAAGCAGGTGCAGGTACTGGTACAGTACCTGATGCACATGATGCATCTTTGAAACATGCTCCAACTATGTTGACTACCGACTTGGCTTTAAGATTTGATCCAGCATATGGACCAATCTCTAAAAGATTTTATGAAAACCCAGATCAGTTTGCGGATGCATTTGCAAGAGCATGGTTTAAATTAACACACCGTGATATGGGACCTCGTTCTCGTTACACTGGACCAGAAGTTCCTTCTGAAGTGTTAATCTGGCAAGATCCAATTTCTAATGCAACTAAATCAACTATTGACGATAAAGATATCGCTGATTTAAAATCAAAAATTTTAGCTGCTGGTTTATCAATTAGTGAATTAGTGTCTACTGCATGGGCATCTGCATCTACTTTCCGTGGCTCTGATAAGCGTGGTGGTGCGAATGGTGCAAGAATTAGATTAGCTCCTCAAAAATATTGGGCTGCAAATAATCCAGCACAATTAACTAAAGTATTAGATGCATTGGAAGCAATTCAAAAAGCATTTAATACAGGTGCAAAACATGTGTCTATGGCAGACCTAATTGTATTGGGTGGTGTAGCAGCGATTGAGAAAGCAGCGAAGAATGCAGGACATGATATTAAAGTTCCATTTACAGCAGGTAGAGCAGATGCTTCTGAAGCTGAAACTGATGTTGCTTCTTTTGCAGTATTAGAGCCAATCGCTGATGGATTCAGAAATTATATCAAGGCAAGAACAATGGTATCTCCAGAAGAAATGTTAATTGATAAGGCTCAGTTATTAACTTTAACTGCTCCTGAATTAACTGTTTTAGTAGGAGGGATGCGTGTATTGAATACGAACTATGATGGTTCTCATCATGGTGTATTCACAGATAAGTCTGAAACTTTAAGCAATGATTTCTTTACGAACTTAATTGACTTTAGTACAACATGGAAAGAGAGTGCTACTAAAGGAATTTTTGAAGGAGTGGATCGCGCTTCTGGTAAACTTAAATTTACTGGAACTAGAGTTGATTTAATCTTTGGATCTAATTCTGAATTACGCGCTTTAGCTGAAGTGTATGCTTGTGATGATGCAAAAGAAAAATTTGTACATGACTTTGTAGCTGCATGGAATAAAGTAATGAACTTAGATAGATTTGATTTGAAATAATTGGATCTTGGAATGTATAGAATAACCCTCAAGAAATTGGGGGTTATTTTTTGCAGGACTGTCGGCTTCACTTCGTTTCGCCGACTTCCTAAATGGCGGGCTTACCCAAAGCCTTTCAGGACTGTCAGCTACCGCTGACTTCCTAAATATTTGGGCGTACCCAAACCCTTTCGCAACTGCTCCGCAGCTGCTTGGGTTTTTTAACGTTCAAGCTTATTCGAGCGAGCTCGAAACGCTCTCGCATTAAAAAACCCCGTCACTTTCGTGACAGGGTTTGTGCCCAGAACAGGAATCGAACCTGCACTACCTTGCGATAACCAGATTTTGAGTCTAGCGCGTCTACCAGTTCCGCCATCTGGGCATTTTGCACCTATGTGCTCAGCGGGATGCAATATTACGCTATCAGCGGAATTCTGCCAAAATACGATCCAGGTATTTTTTCTTGTAGTAATACTCTTTTATTTGCAGCATTGCTTCTTGGGAAATAGTATCGATTTGATCCATTTCCAGAAAGTCTTTAATAGGTTCCAAGATTTCATCTTGTATGGCTTTAATTTGACTTAAAATGCTTTGTTTTGAGGCTTCATCATCGGCTTCCATCCAAGCTTCGTTTAATTCCATCATCTCCATTAAGAAAGCAGGGGATAGGGCAAATTTTTCGTCTGGGGTGATGATTCCCTTTAATTCCAATACATAGGGCAATAATTGGTCTTTATTGTTCAAAAGAGAGAAACCTTTATTGGCTAATGCAGATCTTTCCAATGCCTCATCCTGTTCATATGAATTACTTTGCGCAAACTTATCAGGGTGTGATGCTCGCTGGATATCCATAAAAGCAGCCCTTAATTTGTTGGTGTCAACCTTAAAACCAATTGGAAGGTCAAATAATGCAAAATAATTCATTGTCTATTTCGTGTGTGATGTAAAATTACCAAATTGACCGTATTCGCCTTTATTAAAGAGGGAAAACTTCTTTTAATAAAAAGAGTGTCTTAGAATTGCAAATAATATTCTTTTAATAAGCCTTTAAATACTTCAGTGTATTCGTTATTGGATTCTTTTATAAATAGCTTATTTCTTTCTATACTTGTTGGCTTCTGAGTTGTTTTTTTAAATTGAAGAAAGCTTCTAAAAGGCAATTGTTTTTCTTTATTGAATACGGTGGTGTCTTCTATTAATTGTAATCCATTTGCTTCCATATGTTTTTGCATGGTATAGGCGCGAATGGAAGGGATAATTACAAAAAACAAACCTTCATTGCTTAACAATTTTGATACTACTTCTGCGAATGTTTCCCATGGCAATGCTACACTATGTGCCGCTAAATTTTTATTATTATCTGGAGAGGGTAGATCTGTTTCAAAAAATGGCGGATTAGAAATAATGCAATCAAATTGATCTGAAATTGTTTGAGCGTATTCTTGTATAGAAATATTCACTACTGTTAATCTTTCTTTCCAAGGGCTTAATCCAAAATTGGAATTGGCTTCATTTGCTGCATTGGGTTCTATTTCAACTGCTGTAATTTTTGCAATGGTATTTTTTTGTGCTACCATTAAACTTAATAAACCAGTTCCAGTACCAATATCTAAAATAGAGGATGACTTTTGTAGTATTTCATGTTCAATGGCCCATGCACCAAATAAACATGCATCAGTACATACTTTCATTGAAGTATGCTCCTGATGCACGATAAATTTTTTGAACTGAAAAAAGGTGTTCGCCATTGAGCAGAAACTATTCTGAAGTTAAGCTTGCACCTAAGTATTCTTTATTCAATCTAGCAATGTTTGCAATAGAAATTTCTTTTGGACAAGCAGCTTCACAAGCACCTGTATTAGTACAAGAACCAAATCCTTCTTTGTCCATTTGCGCTACCATGTTTAATACACGAGATTTTCTCTCTGGCGCCCCTTGTGGTAATAATGCCAAGTGAGATACTTTAGCACTCAAGAACAACATAGCAGAACTATTTTTACAAGCAGCTACACAAGCACCACAACCAATACACATTGCTGATGCGAAAGCTTCATCTGCTTTTTCTTTTTCAATAGGTAAACTATTTCCGTCTACAGCATTACCTGTATTTACACTCACATAACCACCTGCTTGGATGATTCTATCAAATGCGCTTCTATCAACCGTTAAATCTTTTACAATAGGGAAAGAGTTAGCTCTCCATGGCTCAATGGTAATAGTGTCACCATCTTTGAAGGCACGCATGTGTAATTGACATGTTGTGTTTGCTTGCCAAGGACCATGTGGCTTACCATCAATATACAAAGAGCACATACCGCAAATACCTTCTCTACAATCGTGGTCAAAAGCAACTGGTTCGCCTCCTTCTGTAATTAATTTTTCATTTAAAACATCCAACATTTCTAAAAAGGACATTTCTTCTGAGATGCCATTTAATTCGTATGTTTTGAAAGCACCTGATGTATTAGCATTCTTTTGGCGCCATACTTTTAGTTTTAAATTCAATTCTTTATGTGACATATCTTAAAAGTTATCTGTTTATTAAAATGGATCTTTTTATTTGTAGTTTCTTTGAGAAGGTTTGATAACATCATACTTCAACTCTTCTTTATGTAATTGCCACTCATGATCGGCTTTTGCTTCCCATGCAGCTACATACATAAATTTCTCGTCGTCTCTTAATGCTTCACCATCTGGTGTTTGGTATTCTTCTCTAAAGTGACCACCACAACTTTCTTCTCTATTTAATGCATCAACACACATTAATTCTCCTAATTCAATAAAGTCTGCCACTCGATTTGCTTTATCTAATTCAGGATTGAATTCGTTGATCTCTCCAGGTATTCTAACATCACTCCAGAATTCTTTTTTCAAAGCTTGCACTTCTGCAATAGCTTGTTTCAATCCTTCTGCATTTCTTGCCATTCCGCATTTATCCCAGATAATCTTACCTAAACGCTTATGGAAACTCTCTACAGATTGTTTACCATTAATATTCTTTAAAGTATTTATTCTATCTGCAACAGCTTTCTCAGCTGCTTCAAATGCTGGATGAGTTGTAGGAATTGGAGCGTTATAAATTTCGTCTGCTAAATTGTTTCCTAAAGTGTAAGGAATTACAAAGTATCCATCCGCTAAACCTTGCATCAAAGCACTCGCTCCTAAACGGTTGGCACCATGATCACTAAAGTTTGCTTCACCTAATGCATATAAACCAGGAACAGTTGTTTGTAATTCATAATCTACCCATAATCCACCCATTGTGTAGTGAACAGCAGGATAAATTCTCATCGGTACTTCATATGGATTTTCGCCAGTGATCTTAGCATACATATCAAATAAGTTGCCATATTTTTCTTTTACCACTTCTTTACCCAAAGCGATAATTTCATCATGACTTACATTGCCTAATCCTTTTTTGCTAACTTCTGTTTTACCATATCTTTCAATCGCAGCTGCATAATCTAAATAAACCGCTTGCTTAGAAGTACCTACACCATAACCAGCATCACATCTTTCTTTTGCAGCTCTTGACGCTACGTCTCTTGGTACTAAATTACCGAAAGCAGGGTAGCGACGCTCTAAATAATAATCTCTTTCTTCTTCTGGAATATCGTTTGGTTTACGCGTATCTCCTTTTGCTTTTGGTACCCAAATTCTACCATCATTTCTTAAAGACTCTGACATCAAAGTCAATTTAGATTGATGATCACCACTTACTGGAATACAAGTAGGGTGGATTTGAGTGAAACAAGGATTTGCAAAATAGGCTCCTTGCTTATGCGCTTTCCATGCAGCAGTTACATTGGAACCCATTGCATTGGTTGATAAGTAGAATACGTTACCATATCCACCAGTGCATAATAATACTGCATATCCAAAATGTCTTTCTAATTCACCTGTAACTAAATTACGAGCAATAATGCCTTTTGCTGCACCATCTACCTTTACTACATCTAACATTTCGTGACGCGCAAACATTTGCACATTTCCTAATGCTACCTGACGCTCTAATGCTTGGTATGCTCCAATTAATAATTGTTGTCCTGTTTGACCAGCAGCATAGAAAGTTCTTTGTACTTGTGTACCACCAAAACTTCTATTACTTAATAATCCACCATATTCACGAGCAAAAGGAACACCTTGTGCAACGCATTGGTCAATAATATTAGTACTTACTTCTGCTAAACGATGAACGTTTGCTTCACGCGCTCTATAGTCACCACCTTTAATAGTGTCATAGAATAATCTAAATACACTATCACCATCGTTTTGATAATTTTTAGCAGCATTAATTCCACCTTGTGCTGCAATGGAGTGCGCACGACGTGGACTATCCTGAAAACAAAATGCTTTTACTTTATAACCCATTTCTCCAAGAGATGCAGCTGCAGATGCACCGGCTAAGCCAGTACCCACAACAATTACTTCCATCTTTCTTTTATTAGCTGGGTTAACTAATTTACAATGACCTTTATAATCTACCCATTTGTCATCTAATTGTCCAGCAGGTATTTTAGCGTTTAACATAGTTCAATCTTTTATCAATCAGTTTGTATAATAAGGTTAGTTGATTTGAATTATTTAATCCAATCAAAATAAAAGCTAATAGGCATCAAAGCAAAAATCAATGGAATTAAAATAGCAAAACCATATCCAATGCTTGAAATTAATGCATGGTATCTTCTATTGTGCACGCCTATTGTTTTGAAAGCACTTTGGAATCCATGGGCTAAGTGATAAGCCAAAGATCCACATGCTAAAACATATAAGATTACAATGTATGGATTAGTAAATACTGCATCCATTTCTGCATACAAATTGTGTAATTCAACACCATTGTGATTTACAGTGCCTAATGCTTTGATATTTCCAATACCGCCTAATCTACTAGGTGTCCAAAAATGATAAATATGTGCAATTAAGAATAATAAAATTAAGGTTCCCAAAATAGCCATGCTTCTGCTATACCATTTACTACCTTTAGTGTAACTCACTGCATATCCAACAGATCTTTTTGTTCTGTTTTCTAGGGTTAATAAATAACCTTGGTAGATATGTAAAAAGATACCAAGGAATAATCCAATTTCTAAAATTCGAGGTACCGCATTGCTACCCATAAAATGGCCAGCTTTATTAAACATCAATCCACCATCATTTGCCCAAATGGTTGCGTTTAATCCAGCATGTACAATCAAAAAAAGAATTAGAAAAATACCCGTGAAGCCCATGATCAATTTTTTTCCCACGGAGGAAGTAAACATTTGTTTAAAGGTCATAATTGCAGATTTTTAAAATCGATGCAAAAGTAACAAGGATTTTCTAACTACACTTAAATCGTTCTATGTTTTTGAGCATCAATACTGAATACCTTAACAAATTGTGCATTTAGATAAGTTAATGACCACTTGTATAAAATTCTCCAGCCTTCGGGACTTTGGCTTAATTTTACTTTATGATAAAAGTGCTTTCTATCCTTTGGAATAGCTTCAAAATGGCCCTACAGGAGCTAAAAGTGAACAAATTAAGAACCTTTCTTTCCTTATTTGGTATCACTATTGGTATTTTCTGCATTATTGGGGTATTAGCTACCATCGATAGTTTAAAGGCAAAAATAAAAACCGACTTATCAAGTTTTGGTAACAATACAATTTATATAGACAAATGGGATTATAGCGGTGGCCCTGAATATCCTTGGTGGAAATTCATGAAAAGGCCAAGTATGAAGATTGAGGAAATGGACATTATCAAGAAGAAGAGCAATTTGGCTTCTAATATGGCTTTCTTCATCTCTACACAATCAAGCTTTACGCAGGAAGAGAATATCTTAAAAGGGGTTAATATTTACGGCGTTACCAATGAATATAAGGCGGTTCAAAGCTTTAATATTGGTTTTGGTAGGTATTTCTCTGAAGCCGATTTTTTAAGGAGTGGACCACAAGGGGTAATTGGATACAAGGTTGCAGAAGAACTTTTCGGAAAAGCCGAAAAAGCATTGGGTAAAACCATTTCCTATGGTGGCAGAAGATTATTGGTTATTGGAATTATTGAAAAACAGGGAAGTGCTTTAATTGGGGGATTTGATTATGATAAATCAGTAATTGTTACTTATAATTATTTTGCTTCTGTATTTAATCCAGACAATTCAAATCCTTATATCATGGTGCAAGCAAAACCAGGTGTTCCATCTGCTTTATTGCAACAAGAATTAACTGGGGTAATGCGTCAGGTTAGAAAACTAAGTCCTACTCAAGAAGATAATTTTACTTGCAATGATGTGGCTCAATTCAAAGATCAAATTGATAGTGTTTTTAAATCTATTAATAGTGGGGGTTGGGCTATTGCAGGGCTGTCATTAATAGTAGGGGCTTTTGGAGTAGCCAATATTATGTTTGTTACGGTTAGAGAAAGAACCAGCCAAATTGGTTTGAAAAAAGCCATTGGTGCAAAGAGTTCCACTATTTTATATGAGTTCTTATTAGAGAGTGCTTTCTTATGTATCATAGGGGGCTTAGTGGGGTTATTCCTTGTTTGGATACTCACTGTGGCATTAGGTTCTGTATTGCCATTCCCTTTACATATTGCACCTAGTATTGTATTTTTAGCACTCAGTATTTGTATCGTTTTAGGGGTTATTTCTGGTATCATTCCAGCATCCATTGCTGCTAAAATGAATCCAGTGGAAGCAATTAGGACTAAGTAGTATCTTTGCCTTCCATTGAACAAGCCAATTACTATATTAGCTATTGAATCATCTTGTGATGAAACTGCTGCATCTATTGTAGTGGATGGAAAAATTTTATCCAATTTTATTGCGAATCAAACCATTCATGAAACATATGGTGGTGTGGTGCCTGAATTAGCCAGTAGGGCACATATGGAAAACATTGTTCCTGTAGTAGATGCGGCTATTAAAAAAGCATTTCCTTTAATCACTAAACAAGAGGCATTGGCACAAATAGATGCCATTGCATTTACGCAAGCTCCAGGTTTAATTGGTTCTTTATTAGTGGGGGCTCAATTTGCAAAATCATTGGCATTAAGTTTGAATAAACCTTTGATAAGTGTGCATCATATGCAAGCCCATGTGTTGGCTAATTTAATTGAT
The DNA here is from genome assembly GCA_024640255.1 of Bacteroidota bacterium. Lineage (GTDB taxonomy): Bacteria > Bacteroidota > Bacteroidia > Chitinophagales > Chitinophagaceae > Sediminibacterium. The sequence continues at coordinate 28,436 of JAHEFI010000012.1, forward strand.
GACCCTGCACCATCTTTTCCTTTCTTATGTTTAACAGTAAGCGGAGGGCACACACAAATTGTACAATGTAATAGCGCTTCTGATTTAAAAATTATTGGTGAAACCATTGATGATGCTGCAGGTGAAGCATTTGATAAAATTGCAAAAATTATTGGCCTTCCTTATCCCGGCGGACCATTAATGGATAAATTAGCACAAGAAGGTAATCCTTTGGCTTTTGAATTTGCTAAGCCTAGTGTCCCTGATTTGAATTATTCTTTCAGTGGTTTAAAAACAAGTGTCTTATATTTTTTACAAAAACAAGCACCTGATTTTATTGAAAATAATAAGGCAGATTTATGTGCTTCTGTTCAATACACCATTGTAACAATTCTTTTGAAAAAGCTTAAAAAAGCCATGCAAGAAACAGGTATCAAAGAGATCTGTATTGCTGGTGGTGTAAGTGCCAATAGTGGACTAAGAAAGGGTATTCAAGAATTGGGAGATAAAATGAAAGCCAAGGTTTATTTACCTCAGTTTCAATATTGTACCGACAATGCTGCAATGATTGCCATTACTGCACATTATAAGTACTTGGCTGGTGCTTTTGATACCCTAGATATTACTGCAAGTGCAAGATCTAATTGGTAAGCTGAAATAGCTTAACTTTGCGTCCTCAAATTATTGTTATTTATGATCAGTGCTAGAAACATCACTTTATCCTTTGGTAAAAGAGTCTTATTTGATGAAGTTAATGTAAGCTTCACCAAGGGCAATTGTTATGGAATTATTGGCGCCAATGGTGCAGGTAAATCTACTTTCTTGAAAATATTAAGTGGTGAAATTGAACCAACTAAAGGAACTGTTGAAATTACTCCTGGTGAGAGAATGTCTTTTTTGAAACAGAACCATTTTGAATTTGATGAGGAAACAGTTTTGAATACTGTTTTGATGGGTCATAAAAGAATGTGGGATGTAATGCATGCAAAAGATGCTTTATATGCTAAAGAAGATTTTACAGAAGAAGATGGAATTAAAGCAGGCGAACTTGAAGCAGAGTTTGGGGAGATGGGTGGATATGAAGCAGAAAGTAATGGGGCTAGTTTTTTAAGTGACTTGGGTGTTAAAGAAGATATGCATGGAATGTTGATGAAAGATATTCCTTCCAATTTAAAAGTGCGTGTATTATTAGCGCAAGCTTTATTTGGTAACCCAGATATTTTATTATTGGATGAGCCTACCAACGGATTGGATATTGAAACCATTGGTTGGTTAGAGAATTTCTTAGCAGATTATGAGAACATTGTATTGGTAGTAAGTCACGACCGTCACTTCTTAGATACAGTGTGTACGCATGTTTCAGACGTTGATAGAGCTAAGATTAAAACATTTACTGGTAACTATTCATTCTGGTATGAGTCTTCTCAATTGATGGCAAGACAAATGAGTGATAAGAATAAGAAGAATGAAGAAAAACGTGCTGCCTTATTAGATTTCATTGCACGTTTCTCTGCGAATGCGAGTAAGAGTAAGCAAGCAACTTCTAGAAAGAAAGCATTAGAAAAATTAACAATTGAGGAAATTGAACCTTCCAACAGAAAATATCCTGGCATTATTTTTCAACCATTAAGAGAAGTTGGTAACCAAATTTTGAATGTAGAAAAATTAGCTTATTCTGTTGAAGGAAGAAGCTTGTTCAAAGACGTTTCTTTTTCTGTAAGTAAAACAGATAAAATTGCTTTTTTAAGTAAAGACCCTTTAGCAATTACTTATTTTTTTCAAATCATCAATGATTTAGTAAAAGCTGATTCAGGATCATTTGAATGGGGTACAACTGTTACCAAAGCTTATTTACCTGTAGAACATAATGAAGAGTTTATACAACCATTAACTTTAATGGATTGGCTAAGACAATTCGTTCCTGCTCATGTAACGGATGCCGATGAGCCATTTATCCGTGGTTTCTTGGGTAAAATGTTGTTCAGTGGGGATGATGTTATGAAAAAATCTAATGTGTTGAGTGGGGGTGAGAAAGTTCGTTGTATGGTGAGTAAAATGATGCTTCAAAACCCGAATGTGGTGGTTTTGGATCAGCCAACCAACCACTTAGACCTAGAAAGTATCCAAAGTTTCAACGAAGGCTGTCAAAACTTCCCAGGCATTGTATTAATGACCTCTCATGACCATACTTTCATGCAAACTGTGGCGAATAGAGTGATTGAATTAACACCAAAGGGGGTTATTGACCGTTTGATGACTTTTGACGAGTATATGGAGGACAAAAGGGTGCAGGAATTAAGAGCAGAAATGTATTCTTAATCAATAAGTTAGCAATATTTTGCCTTTTTAGGCGTTTGAAAGAAAAAAACTATAAAATAAATGGGATAGTAAGGGTTATTTACTTACCTTTGCCGTCCGTAAAAATTAATTTCTCATGGCTAGAGTATGTCAAATAACTGGTAAGAAGCCGATGACTGGAAACAGCGTATCGCATTCTAATATCAAAACAAAGCGTCGCTTTCTTCCTAATTTACAGAAGAAGCGTTTCTTCTTTGCAGAAGAAGATCGTTGGATCACTTTGAAAGTATCTACTGATGCATTAAGAACTATCAACAAGAATGGTTTAGGTGCAGTAGTAAAAGATTTAAGAGCAGCTGGCGAAAAAATCTAAGTAAACACAAGTAATAAAGTATAATAATATACCATCATGGCACGTAAAGGAAACAGAGTTCAAGTAATATTAGAATGCACAGAGCATAAAGCAACTGGCATGGCTGGAACTAGTCGTTATATTACTACTAAGAACAAAAAGAATACTCCAGATCGTTTGGAGTTCAAGAAGTACAACCCAATTTTGAAAAAAGTAACTCTTCACAAAGAAATTAAATAATCATGGCAAAAGCAGCATCTAAAAACGCGAAAGTAAAGGATTTAAAAGCTTCTGCTGAAGCTAAAAACTGGACAAAAGTGATCAAAGCTATCCGTAGCCCAAAAACAGGCGCGTATACTTTCAAAGAGAACATTGTTCACAAGGATAAAGTATCTGAATTCTTAGCAGCGAAATAATCGCTTCTACTACTTTTCGAATAATATTATAAAAGCTTTCCTTCTTGGAAGGCTTTTTTTATCAGTACTATTTAATCCCTTTGGGACTTTGTTTTTATTAACTTTGTTATATGAGCTTTTTAGGAAAACTATTTGGTAAAAAAGAGAAAGAGATTTTAGATCAAGGTTTAGAAAAAACCAAGCAAGGTTTTTTTGAAAGAATATCTAAAGTGATCATCGGTAAGACTACCGTGGATGATGAGGTATTGGATCAATTAGAAGAAGCTTTAATTGGAGCAGATGTAGGAGTAGATTCTACTTTAACCATTATTGAGAAAATCCAAGAAAGAGTTAAGAAAGATAAATATATTTCTACGCAAGAGTTACAAAATATCTTGCATCAAGAAATGGCGAGTTTATTGGTGGATGCGCCTTCAGATTTGCAAGGGTTCAATCCTCCTGCCAACAAAAAACCTTATATCATTTTAGTAGTGGGCGTAAATGGAGTGGGTAAAACAACCACTATCGGTAAATTAGCACATCATTATAAAGAGGCCGGTAATCAAGTAGTACTGGGCGCTGCAGATACATTTAGAGCAGCAGCGGTTGATCAATTAACTATTTGGAGTGAAAGAGTGGGAGTGACTATAGTAAAACAAAATATGGGAGCTGATCCAAGTGCTGTTGCATTTGATACTGTTCAATCTGCTGTATCTAAAAATGCAGATGTTGTTTTAATTGACACTGCTGGAAGATTACATAACAAAGCACATTTGATGGATGAGTTGAATAAAATTAAAAGAGTTATTCAAAAACAAGTTCCAGATGCACCACATGAAGTATTATTGGTATTAGATGGTTCTACTGGTCAAAATGCATTAGAACAAGCCAAACAATTTATGGCGGTAACAGATGTGAATGCATTAGCCATTACTAAATTAGATGGCACTGCAAAAGGTGGTGTAGTTTTAGCCATTGCACACCAATGCAAGATACCTGTTAAGTATATTGGCGTAGGAGAGCAAATTAAAGACTTATTATTATTTGATAAGGATGCCTTTGTAGATTCTTTATTCAATTTGAATAAGAACTAATTAGTACAATAAACTACTAGGAAAATTTTATTTTAACACATAGCGTACACTAATTCCGCCATGGTTTTTAAAATAAGATTGTATAATACTAAATGCTGGTTGCCAATCCACGCTAATATTGAGTGGGCTATTTTTGATTTTGTAATCAAATCCTAAAATGCCATCAAATCCCACAGCAATATTGGAGTTGGAACTATTGGGATTGGTCTTTTTCCATTCTTCACTCCAAACGCCCATATGCCCACCATATCCTATATACCAACTAAGGTTTTCAGCACCTTCAATAGGAGTATAAATTTCTTTTAAAATAGAAATACTAAAGCCATCTAAACTCGCGTAACCAATTGTTTCAATTGCTCTGGCTGTTTTGTACATGTTCTTATAGGTAATAGCACCTGGTGATACTTTTACTCCGATAGACTTGGTATATGGGTTAATATAAGGGCCAGTGGCTACTGCAGTATCCAAGGTAAAATCTTGAGCTATTAGCTTTGAAACACTTACAAAAAAGAGGAAAACCAGGGTTAGTTTTTTTAGATTCATAGTGCCTGTTTTGGGGGTACACAAATTTAGGAATAAATGACACAAATTCACTGTTTAATAAATGCTAAAATTTGGTTAGGTTTGTAGTATGTTAAGCTTTCAGACATTATCAGAGCGATTCAATCAAGGTTTCGATACGAAGCATTTTCCTGCAAGTCCAGCAACTTTATATGAACCTGGGGAATATTTCTTGCAAATTGGCGGAAAAAGAATTCGTCCTGTACTTTGTTTATTAGGTAATGAATTATTTAGTGAGATTCACGATGATGCTTATCAGGTAGCAAGAGCCATTGAGTTATTCCATAATTTCACATTGGTGCATGATGATATGATGGATGAAGCAAGTTTGAGAAGAGGCAAACAAACAGTTCATACCAAATACGATTATAATACTGCATTGTTGGTTGGAGATGTAATGATCATTAGAGCGTATGAATTTTTACAACAAATCCAACCATCTTATTTACCAAAGATTTTACAATTATTCAATAGAACTGCTAGAGAGGTTTGTGAAGGGCAACAATTAGATATGGACTATGCTAAAATGGAAACAGTGGACATGGATCAGTATATTGAAATGATCACTTTGAAAACCTCTGTTTTATTAGCAGCTAGTTTAGAATCTGGTGCAATTATTGGTGGGGCTAGTGAAAATAACTGTAAACAATTATATGAATTTGGCAAGAAAATTGGCATAGCATTTCAAATACAAGATGATTATTTAGATGCTTTTGGCGATGCTGCTGTTTTTGGAAAAGAAGCAGGCGGTGATATCAAACAAAATAAAAAAACATTTTTATTGTTACATGCTTTAGCAGTTGCCAATAAAGAACAAAAAACCGAATTAGAAGCTTTATTAAAATCCAATAGCGAAGACAAAGTAGAAAAAGTCTTAGCTATTTTTAAAGCCTGTGGGGTTGATGCATGGGCGGAAGATTTAAAAGCAAAATATTTAAAAGAAGCTTTCGAACATTTAGAAGCCATAGCGGTTGTGTCTAACAGAAAACAACCTTTAATTGAATTGGCTAATTATTTAATGAATCGAAATCAATAATCAACTTACATGAGTTTGTTCAGAAAAAAATCAATTGATAAAATTGTAGCAGATGCGAATGCGGGTTTAACAGATGGGCACAGTGCAAGTGGATTAAAAAAAGAACTAGGAGTTAAAGACTTAACCTTAATGGGTATAGCTGCAGTGGTTGGTGCCGGAATTTTCTCCACCATTGGAACAGCTGCATTTCATGGCGGCCCTGGTATTTCATTATTATTTGTGATTACTGCTATTACTTGTGGATTTAGTGCATTATGTTATGCCGAATTTGCAAGTAGGGTTCCTATAGCTGGAAGTGCTTATACCTATGCATATGTAACTTTTGGAGAAATTGTTGCTTGGATTATAGGTTGGGCTTTAATTTTAGAATACGCTATTGGGAATATTGTAGTTGCTATAAGTTGGAGTGGATACTTCGTGAATTTATTAGAAGGATTCCATATTCATTTGCCAGGTTGGTTAAGCACCAATTATGAACAAGCACAAGCTGGATATGAAGAAGCTTTGGAACATTTAGCTGCTGGTGGCACAACAGAGTCATTTAGCAAATTAGCTAGAATTGGTTATGATGCAATGATGAATGCACCTATGATTGGTTCTACTAGAGTGATTTTAAATATACCAGCCTTTGTAATTGTGGTATTAATTACTTTATTAGTTTATAGAGGTATCAAAGAAAGTAAGAAGAGTACCAATGCAATGGTTATTTTTAAAATATTAATTATTCTATTTGTAATAGTATTAGGATTCTTCTATGTAGACACTAGCAATTGGATGCCCTTTATGCCTAATGGATTTAAAGGGGTTTTAGCAGGTGTATCAGCAGTATTTTATGCCTATATTGGTTTTGATGCTATTTCTACTACTGCAGAAGAATGTAAAGATCCACAGAGGGATTTACCCAAAGGAATGATCTACTCTTTGATTATTTGTACTGTATTATATATTTTAATTGCTTTAGTATTGACTGGTATGGTTTCTTATACACAGTTAAAAGTGGATGATCCTTTAGCATTTGTATTTGAAAAAATTGGATTACATAAAATTGGCTATATAATTTCTGTAAGTGCAGTGGTGGCAACCACCAGTGTATTATTGGTATTCCAATTAGGACAGCCAAGAATATGGATGAGCATGAGTAGAGATGGTTTAATGCCAAAGAAATTTGCTACAGTACATAAGAAATTTGGCACCCCAAGTTTCGCCACTATTATTACTGGAATTTTCGTAGGCATTCCTAGTTTATTCATGTCTATTAGTAGAATGACCGACCTAACTAGTATTGGTACCTTATTTGCCTTTGTATTAGTTTGTTTTGGGGTTTTAGTGTTGCCGAAAATATCTCCTGATATCAAAGCAAAAGCTTTTAGATTACCGTATATCAATGGACAATTCATTATACCAGCATTAGCTGCCATTTTCATATACTTAAGTAAAGAAAGAATTATAGCTGCTTTCGCTCAATCAGGTAATGAAAGCTATCAAGAAATATTGTTTTTAGTATTTGTATTTATTTTAATCATTGTAGCCATCTTTTCGTTCATTAAAAAATACTCCATCATACCTATTATCGGTGCTATGTGTTGTTTGTACTTAATGATTGAAATACCTCCAGTAAGTTGGTTATGGTTTTTTATATGGATGGCCATTGGTTTAGTGTTTTATGCTAGTTATGGCAAAAAACATTCCAAATTAAATACCTAGTATGAAGTACCAAGTAGGGGATGAAATTTTAGTAATTCATAGTAATGAGGAAGGCAGGATTATTGAAATCATGAACGATAAAATGGTCATGATTGAAGTGCGTGGTGTAAAATTCCCTGCCTACATGGATCAAATTGATTTCCCTTATTTCAAACGTTTTACTGAAAAGAAATTATTTCCAACAAAAGCGGCGCCTAATAAAATATATGTAGATCAAATTCCCAAAGAAAAAATTCAAAAAAACGATAGTAAAGAGGACGAAGGAATATGGTTGTACTTAGTACCTAAATTTAGGTTAGATGATTTTAATGATGAAGTGGTAGATTCTCTAAAAGTCTTTTTATCTAATAGAACCAGGGTAGGTTATCAATTTGATTATGCACAAACAACCAATACAAATGATGGCTTCTCCATTGCATCTACCTTAGCACCCCATACAGATTTTTATATTCACGATATTGATTTTGAAATTGTCAATGATGGATTAGGATTTTTTATAGATTTCTCTTTAATGGAGCCGCATAAGAAAAAGGCAGATCATTTTGAAACACAGGTGAAGATTAAGCCAAAGCAGTTCTTCCAAAAAGTAGAACAATTAAAAGAAGAGGGTTCCCCAAATATTGCTTATCATTTATTTGATCAATACCCTGATAAAGTAGAAGATAATTACGTCCCTTTAGATATTCTTAGAAATGCTGGATTCAAAGTATATGATGCTTCTAAAATAAAAGAACATATTCCTGCAGCAAGATCTGTGGTGGATTTACATATCGAAAAATTAGTAGATCAATTTAGTCATTTAAACAATGCCGAAATTCTTCAGATTCAATTAAACGAATTTGAAAAGTGGTTGGAATTGGCCCAATTAAATCATCTTCCAAGTATGATTTTTATACATGGTGTAGGCAAGGGAAAGTTAAAGCAAGAAATACACGATTTATTAAAAGTAAAGAGTGGCATTAAAAGCTTTGTAAATCAATACAATGAGTTTTATGGCTATGGTGCTACTGAGGTATTTTTTTCCTATTAGAGCCCTTTGGAGACTCTAGAAGGAATGTTGTACCTTTGTACCACTACAAACCCGAGCTATCGTGGCAAGCAATTGCCAAGGAAAGTCCGGACAGCATAGAGTAACCCACCGGTGAATAGCCGGCGTCTCAAGCAATTGAGGCAGAGAAAGTGCCACAGAAAATAACTACCTCGCAAGAGGAAAAGATGAAAACGTGAGGTAAGAGCTCACGAATCTAGCAAGTAATTGATAGATTGGGTAAACCTTGGGAGCTGTAATGCCACGTATAGGAACGCTTAAGAGCTACTCGTTCAAGTTCCAGGGTAGGCAGCATGACTTCAGCAGTAATGTTGAAGCTAGATAAATGATAGTTTAGAAACAGAATCCGGCTTATGAGGATTGTAGTATTTTTTAACCAGTATCTTTAAAGAGATACAAAACAAAGATCATGACGATAGAACAATTGAAGCGCATGAGGGACCAAGTAAGCGTCCTGAGGAGGTTTCTTTGACGTTGATAATAGATTACAAAAAATAGACAAGGATAAACAGATGTCTATGTCTCCAGGTTTCTGGGACGATAATACTCGAGCTACGGGTATTATGAAAGAAATTAAGTTAAACGAATATTGGGTTCATTTATACAACGAAGTAGCCAATAGTGTGGAAGACTTTGCTGTATTATTTGATTTTTGGAAATCAGGAGATGCTACTGAACAAGAAACACAGGAAGCATACAATAAAGCAATTGCCTCTATTGAAGAAGCAGAATTTAAAAGTACTTTAAATAAACCTGAGGATGAATTGCCTGCAGTCTTGCAAATTAATCCTGGGGCTGGTGGTACTGAAAGTCAAGATTGGGCAGAAATGCTTTTAAGAATGTATACCATGTACGGCGAGAAGCAAGGCTGGACAGTTAGTACTTTAGATTATCAAGAAGGAGATGGAGCAGGAATTAAATCTGCAACCATACAATTTGACGGACCCTTTGCTTTTGGTTTTTTAAAAGCAGAATCTGGAGTTCATAGGTTAGTTAGAATTTCTCCATTTGATAGTAACGCCAGAAGACATACAAGTTTTGCTTCTGTGTATGTTTATCCATTAATTGATGATAGTATAGAAATTACAGTTAATCCAGCAGATATAGAATGGGAATTTTATAGAAGTGGAGGTAAAGGAGGACAGAACGTAAATAAAGTGGAAACAGCAGTAAGATTAAAGCATATTCCATCGGGGATTATTGTGGAATGTCAACAATCTAGAACACAGGGGGAGAATAGAGAATTAGCTATGAAGATGTTGAAGAGTAGATTGTATGAAGAAGAGATGCGTAAAAAACAAGAAGCCTTAAATGCTTCTAATGCTACAAAAAAGAAAATCGAATGGGGCAGTCAAATTAGATCCTATGTGTTTCATCCATACAAAATGATTAAAGACCACCGTACCGATTTTGAAGTAGGTAATGTTGGACCAGTAATGGATGGAGAAATTGATGGATTTATTAAGGCTTACTTAATGATGGAGAAAGGATCTCAAACTTAGATTTTGGCCTTATTGATTCCTGCCATTTAAAACCTCTTATAATTAATTCATCTGGCAATGTTTTATTCAATGGGTTTAATTTCCCTTGTAATTGATTGATGAATTTAACTTTTGCAGGTTCGCTATTTTCAAATTGTATTTCAATAATTTGTGCAGAGGAATGGTTTACTCCAATGAATTTTTTCTGATCGTCCAATACAAAATACATATTCTCAGCGCCTCCTTTGGTTTGCATTTTATGAATAGCGCCGTCCTCAAACCAAACTTTTAATCTATTGCCTTTAATCTGATTAAAATATTGGGTAGTATCCACTTTATTAATAGCAAAAGCATTATTGATAACACTTAATTGTTCCGGATTTTTATTATTAACGAACATATAAATAGTATCGCCAGTAATTTGATTATTATTAGACCATACAATTGGATTGGTAATTAAACGGATTGTTGAATCTGCTAGTCCATAAAATAAACTATCGCATTTGGCTTGTAATGAATCAGAGTATATTTTAACATGATGAAATGCTTCAAAATATTTATCTAAGCTACTATCGGTATTTTTTATTTGAAGATCTCTTGCTTGTGGAATAGGCCTTTTTAGGTCTGAAATTTTTGCAGAAAATAAGGTATCGGCACTTACAAATAAGGTATCCTTTTTTTGTTTTATTAATAGGGTAGGTAATTCAGTTGCTAATAAAATTCCTTTTGATCTATTGGTTTTGATATGATTAGCAATCATATCAAAAGACAATGAATCTTTTGATTTGTATAAAGCATTACCTCTAAACTCACCTAGGCCCAATGAATCATCAATGGCCATATCATCAGCGGTAAATATATAAGTACTATCGTCAATGATTGATCTTTCATATAGATATCCTTTCTTAGTGCCTAAATTGTAATTACCATTGGAAGTTTTAATAATTCTTGAACCATTAATAATTTTAGTAGGACTTATAAAATTAGTTAATTGAGAATAAGTATTGTATTCAAGCGTGTCTGTTAAAATAGTGTTTTCAGGATCAGTAAGCTCAACCTTCTTTCTAAAGATAAAATCTCTTGTTATTCCATAATAATAACCTTCAGTACTTTTTAAAACTGTTTTATTTCTAACCAGTTTTCCGCCTTTTGTATATTGCCCCAATTTTATAGAAACATCATAGTCTAATGAATCTGTGGTTAAAATACCTCTACCATCCGTCAATTTCACTTTTTTTCTTAAGTATGCCTTTTTCGTATTGCCAAGGTATTTTAAGTATTCAGCATAAGTGTGCACACTATCTGCATCATTAATGTGAATATTGCCAAATCCTTCCAAAATATTATTAGAGGTATTTAAAACAATGCTATCACCATACATTAATGTTTTACCTTGTTTAATTTTCACATTGCCTACCAAAATGACAAAATTAATAGAGTCTACTTTTTTTACATTATATGTTGCAGCAGATAAAAATTCAATTAAGGTTGCATTACTATCTACAGCCACTGTAGAAGAAGTATTTTGTGCAGCGAGATGAATGATGGAAGCACAAACAAAAACTAAGGCCAAGTATATTTTATTCATTGGAAATAGTATCTGCAATTGGCTTGCTTAATGGGGTAGATTTGTCTTTTTTCCCAAATACTGAAACATTAATATATCTTTTTGGGTGCACTTTGATATCATCCACTAATGTATTCACACTATTAATCGTATTCTTTAATTCTGTATATACTGAAGGATCATTCATGATTTTAGCAGCAGTACCATTCCCTGAATTTAATTTCTGTAGAGTAAGATTAATACCCGCTAAAGCAGTTTGAATTTCCTTAATAGTCTTATTAATATTCGCGTCTTTAATTGATTGAGAAGTACTATCTAGGTTATTAATGATATTACTAATCTTCTTGTTATTGTCAGCTAAGTTTTTAGTAAATCCATTTAAGTTTTCTGCAGTTTGTGCTATTGAGCCGCCTTGTTTGTCAACCATTTGTTGAATGGATGCCATTGATTTATTTAAATTATCTGAAGTCTTAGTAAGATTTGAAATAAGCTCTTTAAAATTCGCTTTATTTTGATCATCCATTACAGAATTAACATTCACTAATACTTTTCTTAATTCATCTATGGTTTTCTTAAATTGTTCTCCCATTGGAGATAGGGTATTCATAAAATCACCCAATAAACTTGTAGCCGGTGCAGTTCTAACGGTATCTCCATTTTTTAAATAATCAGCAGCATTTCCTAAAGTAATATAAATACTATTGGTGCCTAATGGATTTTCTTGGATAGTAGCAATCGAATTAACAGGTATCTGATAATTATTATTCATTTTAATGGCTACACTAATTTCAGATAGGTTGGCATTTAAGTTTTCAATTTCAAATACAGTACCTACTTGGTAGCCATTCACATAAACTGGATTGGATACAATTAAGCCTTTGGTATCATGGTATTTTGCGTAAATAAAGTTCCCTGATTTAAAAATGGTTTTCCCTCTTAGAAAATTAAATCCAAGAACGATTATTGTAACAGCGATAACTGTTAGAGCACCTACTTTTGTTTCGTTAGATATACGCATTGTATTAAGATACTTACAATGCAAATTTAACTAATAAACCCTGTATTACCTGCTGTCTTTAGCGCTTTTTTGTAATTCTAAAGAGGTCTTATATCTTACCAATGCCTTAGTAATGGCTTCGCAAATTTGATTTTGCCCCACTTCACTATTTAAATAGTCTTCTTCTTGTGGATTAGAGATAAAGCCAGTTTCAATTAACACTGCAGGCATTTTTACTGCGGCCAATACCCAAATACCTTTTTGATCTCTTTGCCTAGCTTCACGGCTATTTCTACCAGATTTTTGAAATTCATCTTCAATAGTTAGAGCCAAGCTAGCTGCTCTTTGAAAATATTGTTGGGTTAATAAACTAGCCATCATTGAACGGGTAGGGTCATCTTCATTTAATTTCTTAATCTGTGATTCAGAAACAGAATCTAGTTTTTCGACTAATTCATCTACCATATCTTCTGCAACCCCTTTTCTTTGCTCGGTTTTACCCACACCATAAATATAAGTTTCTGTTCCAAAGGCAGTACTAGGCAAATAGGTGGTTTTGTACTCAGGAACTTCTCTGGTTACTTTTTTCTTCTTACCCTTTTTCTTTACTGTATAGGTCTTTGTGGTGTATCCAACTATTTCTCTTACTTTTTTACCCTGTGCGGAATTGGTATGTATACACACAAAAAGGTCACCTTTCATTTGGTTAGCTATTTCTGCTTTCTCCACTACAGAATTATAAATATCTGTTCTTCTTGTCATCATTACTTCTACATCAGGTAATGCTTCTTTGATATATTGCTCCAACTTTAATGAAATGGCTAGTGAAACAGCCGCTTCGGTAGAGTATTTCCCATATGATCCCGGATCTGTTCCACCATGGCCTGGATCTATGACAATTCTATTAAGGCTTTTGGTTTGAGCTTGAGTGCTGTTTTGGGTAAATAAAATGCTTAAAAAGGCAATAATTACAATACGAAATGCTAAAATCAGTCTATTTTGCTTCATAATCAGTTGCTTAACGCTGTTTTACTTTATTTTTGCAGCAGTGATACATCTAGGATACAAATCTAACGTAAAAAACACCTTGAATATTGTTAAAAAACCCATTTTGATGGTATTAACAAGCTGTTTTTGTATTGTATTACAATCAGTTGCACAAAACCTTCCTAAAATCCCTTCCAAAGACAGTATTGTCATTAAAAAAGACACCAATCTAAGAATATCGAAAGATACCATGGATGCCCCTGTTAGTTATAACGCATCTGACTCAGGAGTTATGGATTTAAAAACCAAAGTCTTCTATTTATTTGGAAGTGCTAAAACAGTTTATAAAAGTTCTCAATTAGAGGCTGCGAATATTGTGTACGATCAACAAAGTCAAAACATTAAAGCTTTTGGCTCCAAAGACACTTCAGGCAATCCTTTAAGCAACCCAAAATTTACTGAGAAAGATATAGTTAGTTATAATGACTCCATCTATTTTAATATGAAAACGGGTAAAGGTTTAACCAAGAATACCAATTTTCAACAAGGGGAGATATTCATTAATGCGACTGCGATGAAAAAAGTAAGTAAAGATGATGCTTATGCTTACAGAGCAAGATTTACTACTTGTAATCTAGATGAACCTCATTTTGCATTTAGAACCAATAAAATGAAAATCGTCACCGATAAGATTGGTGTGTCTGGCCCAACCTTTCCAGAGTTTGAAGGGGTTCCCTTTCCTATAGGTATTCCATTTGGTATATTTCCTTTGACAAAAGGAAGGCATTCTGGAATGATGGCTCCAGCATTTACTAGTAGTGAAGATTTTGGTTTGGGTTTTGAAGGATTAGGGTATTATAAAGTGATTAATGAACACTTTGATGCCACTTTAAGAGGTAATATTTATTCTTATGGTGGATGGAATGCCAATTTGAATAGTAAGTATATTTTAAGATATAAATATTTGGGTAATTTTAATTTATCAGTACAGAATACAAGAGCATTAAATAGAAACACTTCCATTGCTGATGAATTTACTGGCGGAAGAACCTATATGATTAACTGGTCGCATTCAATGGATTCAAGAGCAAGGCCAGGAACAACTTTCTCTGCCAATGTTAATTTTGGTAGCACCAAGTATAATAGAAACTTATTAAATAATCCGTATCAGAATTTCCAAAACCAAATTAGCTCATCAATTAGTTATAATAAGTCTTGGAATAATAAATATAATTTATCTGTTAACTTAAATCATAGCCAAAACAATAATTTAGGTTTGGTTAATTTACAATTACCTAATATCAATTTTAATGCATTAACCATTTATCCTTTTCAAAGTAAGGATCAAATAGGATCTGGTAAATGGTATGAGAAAATTGGAATAGGCTATAATGGTAGTTTTCAAAACCAATTGTCTTTTTATGATTCGGCATTCAATATGCAAAAATTATTGGATACACTACAGTGGGGTGCTATGCACTCTATTCCTATTAACGTATCTCTTCCATCCTTAGGACCAGTTACCATTACGCCGGGTGTAAGTTTTGAAGAAAAATGGTTTGGACAAGAAATCATTAAGTCTTGGAATGCTTCTACCAGAAAAGTTGATACTTTAATTAATAGAGGATTTTACAGAGCGCCTAAAGTAAGTTTTGGGGTAGGTACAGCTTCAAGAATTTTTGGAACTTATAAATTTAAAAATAGTAATATCAAGGCTATTAGACATGAAATTAGACCCAATGTATCTGTGAATTACACTCCAGATTTAGCTTCTAGTTATCATTATACTTCTCAAATTGACACAACTGGTAGAAGATACCGCTTCTCTAAATTTGATGGAGGAGCATTAGGTTCTGCCTATTCTGAAGGTGCTTTTGGTGGTATGAGTTTTGGTATTGACAACTTATTGGAAATGAAAGTTAAAGACAAAACAGATACTAGTGCTGATGCCTTTAAAAAAGTAAAATTGATAGATGGATTTGGGTTTACATCTAGCTATAATATTTTGGCGGATAGTTTTGCTTTAGGGAATTTTAATTTTTATGCTAGAACAACATTGTTCAATAAGTTGAATATTAGTTCTACCTTTTCTTTAGACCCTTATGCGTCCGATAAACAAGGATTCAGAGTAAATAGATATGATGTAGATTTTAATAAATTAAAATTTGGCCATATTACTAATGGAGGTGTTTCTTTTTCAACATCTTTCAAGAGTAAAGAAAAGAAAGAAGGTGCAGCTAGTTCAAAAGAAAAGAATATCCCTATAGATCCTTTCTTAACACCTGATGAACAACAAAGACAATTACAATATGTAAAGGCCAATCCATCTGAATTCACCGATTTTGATATTCCTTGGACTTTGACAGTGTCTTATTCATTTCAATTTAATAGAATCATGAAACCAGATTATTCAGGATTCAAAACGCAAACCTATTCTACTTTAAATTTTAACGGAGATTTTAGTTTGACACCTAAATGGAAAATAGGAGGTACTGGCTATATTGATGTAGCAAAAGCCAATATTCAACAACTAAGTATGTTTATAACAAGGGAAATGCATTGCTGGCAATTGGCTATTAATGTTACCCCAATTGGCATATATAGATCTTTTAGTATTACTGTAAATCCTAAATCAGGAATTTTAAGAGACCTTAGAATAAATAGAAGTAGAACTTTCTCTTCGGCTACTTATTAGCCAAATAATGAGCTGCCATAATATCGTATACCTTATTCTTTAAACTATCTATGGTATGTCCTTCTGGATAGATAGCAGGTAATATATCCATTTGTATTTTACCAGGTGTAAAATACATGGCTGGTTTCGCAGGAAGAATTTTCTTGGTATTTAATAAAACAACAGGTATGATGGGTTTATTGGTGTCTATAGCTAATTTGAAAGCACCACTATGAAAAGATTTTAATGGCTCTGATGTTCTATTTCTTGTGCCCTCTGGGTATATCAACATATCAAGCCCAGTGGCTAACACTTCTTTCATGTCTTCTATACTCTTTCTTCTACTTTTTTCATCTTTTCTATCAACTAATACTGTACCAAAAGTATAGATTAAACCAAAAATGGGAATTTTAGAAAATGATTTTTTTGCAATGGTTTTATTGGCTCTAGGTAAAAAAGGAAAACTAACTGGAATATCAATTAAACTATTATGATTACATACGATTATCGCATTAGTAGTGTCATCGAAATTTTCCTTACCCGTTATAGAGAATCTGCAACCAGAAAGCAATAAGAATAAGCCCATCCATAATTTAGATATTTGACGGTGCCATCTAGTTTTTTGTGGTTCAGGTAAGACATAACAAATTAAATAAAACCAAATAAACAAAAACATAGTACTTGCAAATACTAATAAGGCCCAAAATGCTAATATTCTTGCTACTATAGATTTAATTAATTTCATGTATGCAAATATAGGGCAAAGCTTTAAAGTGCCCAGTTTATAGGTGTTTTGTTATGGGATACTAAATAATCATTAGTGGCACTAAAATGCTTGCATCCAAAAAAACCATTATAAGCACTTAGAGGAGACGGGTGAGCTGCTTTTAATATTTTATGTTTGGTGCCGTCAATTAAAACTTGTTTTTGAATGGCAAAGTTTCCCCATAAAATAAATACCAGTCTAGTTTTTTCATTAGACAGTAGTTTTATCACATCATCTGTAAAATTCATCCAACCTATTTTAGAATGACTAGCGGGTTCATTTTCTCTCACTGTCATAACTGCATTTAACAATAAAACCCCTTGTTTGGCCCATGGAGTGAGATTGCCTGTGCTTGGTATAGTAGTGCCTGTATCTGTTTTTAATTCTTTATATATATTTTGTAAAGAAGGGGGGATCTTCATGCCATCAGGTACTGAAAAGCTTAATCCCATGGCTTGTCCAGGATTATGATATGGGTCTTGTCCAAGAATCACCACTTTGACGTCTTCATAGTTGGTTTGTTCAAAAGCGTTAAAGATGAGTGAACCTTTTGGATAAATTGTTTTATGTAAAGCTTTTTCTGTTTTAAGATGCGCTGCAATTTGAGAAAAATAGGGCTTTTCAAAAAGCGGGGTTAATGCATCTTTCCAACTAGGAGCTATTTGTACATTCATCTTAGTTGTTTTTATATACTTTATAGGCTTCTTGAATTAACTTAAGTCTATTAATGGGTTTTTCCATATCAATGATTAAGTCTTTTCTAGGGATGGTTTTTAAATTAGGTAGCCCCTTATATTGGTTATTTATCTTCCATAAGTTTTTGATAGCTAAAAAACCAAATGCTGGTATGGCGCTTAATTTGATTTTTAGGGTCTTGATTTTATGTTGGTCAAATGGCAAATTAGAAAGTCCTTCAAAAAACTTAGTCACTAAATTTTTATACAATAATTCAATGTCTTCTATATTCTTAATAGAATTGGGTAGGGTACAGATACCTTCTTGAAGATCTTTGTGGATATCATATAGGTCATTGGTTAATTGAATAATCCCGCCTAATTGATACCAAGCTTCATTTAATTCATTTGACAAAGGAAGGTCAATATAATGCCTGCACATTAATAAGCTATATCCGCCTTTTCTTAATGTAATATCTAAAATTTCTTCCTTACTACTATTTAGATCAAATTGTTTTAAAGAGTCTTTCTGAGCTTGATGAACTTTTGATAAGGTTGCTTTGTATTCAGTGATGTTCTTGACCCTTTTTAGCAGGTTTAAATGAATGTCAACTAAAAGTTTAGTTTCAAAAATTGCAGCATTGGCATTAATGGGATCATCGAAAAGCTCATCTAATTCTTTTTCGCTTATCAGTTTCTGGTCAATGATATCATCGTAAAGTCCTGTTAAGATAAAATAATATTTATTCGAAGTTCTTTCAAAATGATTGGTATCTCTTCCCATTAAATTAGCAAATGGATCATTGATAAATACCTGCTGAACTCCTTGAAATCTAGCCGCTTTCTTTATGGCTGATTTTTCAAAAACGCCATGGTAATCGTTTTCTAATGCTCCAATAATTGCAACAGTTTCTTCTGCAGACTTTGTTAAACTAAAAGCTGCTTTAAAGACTTGTGCAATATTATGGTAGACAAACTGAAACATTGGGCCTAAATTAAATCAAATAATTGATTCCTTCAGGTCTATTTAAAAGTAAATATTTCTTAAAGTTTGTTATAGTTGTTAATAAAGTTGATAAAATCTTTTTCGGATCTTAATTTTTTATTTTTAGAAGTATAATTGGAGATAAATTCTTTATTAGGTAATAAATTAAATATTTCTTCTTGGTCTAATTTCTTAAGTAGAACCACGCTATTTTCTGCTTTAATGTAGTAGATACTGAAAGGGGAGAACTTATTTACTTTAATAGTGCCAAAAAGTGAATCTTTTTGCACTACATGATTAATATATTGTTTTAATAACTGAATTTTTCCATCATTCAATACTTCCACAAATTGATAGGGGGCTAAATTGTTTTTTGTACCTATAAAACCTTTCTCAATAGTTGTTGTAGTATTGTCATCATTTTGAATAACTACTTTTTTAATGATGGATTTATCTGCAACTAATTCTTTTTCTTGGGGATCTAAATAATGAATCTGATCTGCATTGGTATTGTACTTTACTTTTACTTGACCAATTTTTTTATTACCGATATCAAATATGGTAGCTAATTTCCATTCGTCTAATAAAAAAGGAGAACCTCCGATATCAGTATATCTTAAACTACTTGCTTTTCCATCTCTATCCATTACTCCGTATGGATCAATGTTCAAACTTAAATTAGCAGTTTTTAAACTCATTGCTTCTGAAGCACCAGAAGCAGCACTGTTTAATCCTTGTTGCGCAAATGAATATATACTTAAACAGATTGAAAAGAGGATGAAATAGATCTTTTTCATTGAATTCCTTTTCTCGAAAGTACGAAAAGGATAGCAAAGGGTTTCCGATTTTAGATGGGTAGTTTCCTCCCCCTATAGTGGGATGGGTGGCTTCCTCCCCCTGTAGTGGGATGGGTGGCTTCCTCCCCCTGTAGTGGGATGGGTGGCTTCGTTTCACTTCGCCACCATCCTGAGACCTCAAGTTTACCCAAAGCCTTTACAACCAATCGCGATGCGATTGGTTGGGCTTTTTTAATACTCACTTGCTTACAAGAGCGAGCTCTTGACGCAGTTCGTATTAAAAAAGCCTGTCACTCTTGTGACAGGCTTTGTGATTCGGATTGGATTCGAACCAATGACCTACTGCTTAGAAGGCAGTTGCTCTATCCAGCTGAGCTACCGAACCAGGAGCTTCCAATTGGAGGTGCAAAATAAAGATAATTTGGCCTTAATTCAAAGAAAAAGAGCTTTAAATCAGTCAGTTGCCATTAAATCCCTAATCACCACACTAGCTGCCGTGCATCCAAACATAGCTGGCATATAGCTTAAAGTGCCAATGATCGACTTTTTTGGGTAGGCTTTCTCTGTTACAATGATTTTATCTTGATCTGCTTTTTCAGGGCTAAATACCACTTTTAAGCCTTTTTTGATACCTAAATTTTGCAAACGCTTCCTAACATATCTAGCTAGGTTGCAAATTTTTGTTTTAGATATATCTGTTACTTGAATTTGAGAAGGATCGACTTTGCCGCCAGCACCCATTGAACTAACTATAGGTATTTTTCTATCCAAACAGCCTTTTATCAAAAATACTTTAGCAGATAAAGTGTCTATACAATCCACCACATAATCCCATTGAGCACTTTCTAATAAATTTTTTGTGATATCGTCTTTGATAAAAATTTCATTCACAGTGAGGTCTAATTCAGGATTGATATCTTTTAATCGCTGTGCCAAAACCTGGGCCTTGGGTAATCCAGCTGTTGAATGCAATGCAGGAATTTGTCTATTAATATTGCTTTTATCAACTGTATCATTGTCCACAATGGTTATTTTTCCTACTCCAGCTCTAACAATCATTTCGGCACAAATACCACCAACACCTCCAAGACCAATAACCAAAACATTTTTATTCATCAATTTGGTTACTGCTTCGTCACCTAACATTAATTGCGTTCTACTCATCCAATAAGGGATCATATTGTATATTTAGGGTGCAAAAATCAATAAAGCTATGTCTATATCAAAAATTATTTTGTCTTTTTTATTATTCATTTCTGTACAGACTTTTGCGCAAGATCCCATTCATCTTATTACAGAGCAAAAGGGAGTGAGTATTAGGGGACTTTCCATTGCTTCTGAGAAAGTAATTTGGGCTAGTGGTTCAAAGGGAATGGTCGCTAAATCTTTGGATGGTGGGGAACATTTTGAATGGAAACAAGTAAAAGGTTATGAATCTAGAGATTTTAGATCAATCCATGCATTTAATGAACATGAAGTTATTATTGTGGCAGTTGCATCTCCAGGTATTATTTTGAAAACAAAAGATGGAGGTAATACTTGGGCTAAAGTGTATGAAAATTTAGATACAGCCATTTTTCTGGATGCCATATCTTTTAAAGATGCGCTACATGGTATGGTGATTGGAGATCCAATGAATCATCAAATTGTTTTATTAGAAACCAAGAATAGAGGAGATCATTGGGAAAAAGTAAAGAATTCTTTTTTTAAATCATTAGTTAAAGAAGGGGAATCTTTTTTTGCTTCCAGTAGCACCAATTTAACTTTTGATTTTTCACATGTATTTTTTGTTTCTGGTGGAATACATAGCAGGTTTTGGGTGAATGGACATGCTTCAGAAATTCCCATTGTGCAAGGAAAGCAATCTACCGGTGCAAATAGTATAGCCATTTCGCCTAATAAAAATCGTATCGCAATTGTTGGGGGTGATTTTACACATGATCAAAATAAAGAGCAGAATTTTGTAAGATTAGATAGATTTGTTCATCCTGATTCAGAAAATAAAACCAATAGAAAAAGGCATTATTTCTGGAAACTTCATAAAAATACTGGTAATCCAAATGGGTATAAATCATGTGTGCAGTATATAACTAATAATGAATTAATAGTTTGTGGAACGAGTGGGGTAGATTTTTCTAATGATGGGGGATTAACTTGGAGAAAAATTTCTGATCAATCTTTTCATGTATTAAAAAAGCTACCAAAATCTCGTAAAATCTTATTAGCGGGTTCAGGTGGAAGAATTGCTTCATTAAATTTAGACAAACTTTAAACAAACTTTATTATTTCGGAAAAAAGTAGAATTTGAATATTTTCTAATAATAAGTTTTGGTATCTTAGTAGTAAGATGAAAAAGTTCCAAGCAATCATATCTTTTGAAATGGACGAAGAATTTATGTCTTTTGTGCCTCCTCATAGAACCTATATTAATTATTTATTGAATAAAGGTATTATTGATAGCTATGCGGTTAGTATGGAAACACAGCAATCCTGGATTACACTCAATGCTTTAACTAAAGCCGAGGCTTCAGATATATTGGACAAATCGCCCTTATCTAAGTACTGGAACTATGAAATTGTAGAGCTTTTTGTATATGATAGTCAATCTACAAGACTACCTGCGGTTCAATTAAATTAATTACCAATTTTTTTGGAGGTTTAAAATCCTACCCTTATTTTTGCACTCCTCAAAAGGGAACTGGGAGCATAGCTCAGTTGGTTTAGAGCACCTCGTTTACACCGAGGGGGTCCGCGGTTCGAACCCGTGTGCTCCCACCCAGTAAAGTCCTCAACTTAGGTTGGGGACTTTTTTTATTCAAATTAGGCTAAGTTTGTTCTATGCAAGTATTTAAAAATCAAAGTAAGATTATCATTACCTGTAATAAATGGTTAGCACCAGCTTTAAGAAATGAAGTAATTGCTTTGGGTTTTGATATTGACAGGGTTTTTCAAACTGGAGTGGAATTAACAGGTAATGTGAATGATTGTATCAAATTGAACATGAATTTGAGAACAGCCAGTCAGGTAATGTATTCTTTGAAAGCTTTTATTTGTAATGATCCAGATGAATTATATAATCAAGCCCTAGATATTCATTGGGAAAAAATGATACAACCTGACGGTTATTTTTCTGTCATTAGTAATGTCTTTCATCCAACCATTCAAACCAACTTATTTGCCAATTTGAGAGTCAAAGATGCGATTGTAGATAGAATTAGAAAAGCCACCAATAAAAGACCAACCACTGGTTCTGAATTATCCGGAGCCGTAGTGTATTTGTTTTGGAAGAATGATGAAGCAGAATTATTCCTTGATACTTCTGGTGCCTCATTAGCAAGACATGGGTATAGAAAATTACCAGGTAAAGCACCCATGTTAGAAGCTTTAGCAGCTGCCACTATATTATCTACCAAATGGGATAGATTTACACCCTTTATTAATCCAATGTGTGGTTCAGGCACATTAGCTATTGAAGCAGCTTTGATTGCTACCAAGTGTGCACCTGGTTTAATTAGAGATAATTATGCGTTTATGCATTTATTAGGGTATGATCCTACCGTATATGAAGAAGAAAGGGCTGTATTGGAAAGACAGGTAAGAGCATTACCTTCTTTAAAAATTATTGCATCTGACCTAAGTAAAGAAGCTATTAAAGTGGCTAAAATAAATGCTACTGCTGCAGGAGTAGAAGAGTTAATTGATTTTCAAGTGTGCGATTTTGAATCGACTAACTTACCAGAAGATATGAATGGGGCCATAGTGATGTTTAATCCAGAATATGGTGAAAGATTGGGTGAAGAAGTTGAATTAGAAAAAACCTATGCAAGAATGGGAGATTTCTTAAAGAATAAATGCAAAGGGGCAACTGGGTATATTTTTACTGGTAATTTAGAATTAGCCAAAAAAATTAGATTAAAACCAAGCAGAAGAATTGAATTCTTAAATGCAAAGATTGATTGTAGATTATTAGAATACGAAATGTATGCAGGTACAAGAAGGGTTGATAAAGCTCCTTCAGAGTCTGAATAAAAATTGGTTACTTAAATTACTGATTTCAAGTTTATTGGCATAGAATAATTCACCATCTAGTTGAATAGGTAAAGGCTTTTCGGATTCTATAGAAAAAGTTTTTCCTAGTTGGTGCGTTATAAAAGGGTAATGTAAATGTTTTCCTTTCTTAATGATGGGTAAATACCATAATCTTTTCCATACAGGCATTTTACTAGCCAATACCATATCTAAATAACCATCATATATTTGAGCAGTAGGGGCAATAAAAAATCCACCTCCAGCCCTTGATGAATTAACAAACAGGGCCAATAAGAAATAACCTTCAATTTGTTGATCTGCAGTTTGAATCTTTAAAAAAGATTCTTTAAAGAATAATATTTTGTAGATCACTGCCAATAAATAACCAACATGTCCGCCGATAAATCTGATGGTTTTCATAGAAGCTACAATTTCTCCATCAAATCCAATACCCAAACAGTTAATATATAATTTGTCATTTACCTTACCTGCATCAATATATTGAGGCGTTCTTTCGAAAATAGTTTTAAACAAAGATTCGTTGGATAATCCTCCATATAATTTCCAAGCAAAGTCATTCCCTGTTCCGCCATTAAATAATACGATGGGTAATTGGCAATTTGGATAATTATTGATAAAATAATTTATGGTACCATCGCCGCCTATAATCCAACAATCTGTGTAAGTATGTAGTGTTTCATTGCTTGGCCAATGATTTGAATAAATAGTATTTCTTATTCCTAACTTATTTAATTGTTCATTTAGCCATTGAGCTGTTTTAGCTCCCTTATGTTTTCCGGAAAGGGTATTGGTTAATATGGCAACTGATTCAATTTTACTCATGACACTATTGATAAATTAAATAAGGAGCAATTTCTTTTTTCCAATAATCAACTTTTAATAAAATTTGAATTTTTTGTAACCAAACTTGTAAGGGTAAATCAAAAATAGCCTCTGCATTAGGGACGCCCAATAGCAAAGAGAGATGATTGTTTCCTGTTGGATTAGCTAAGGTTGGATAAGGTGCCCATTCAAAATGTTGAGGATGTAAGTCTTTAATTATTTTTAATATTAAAAGACCATTCAATACAGCATCATAGTTTTCTGGATCCTTTACTTTACAATGAATTCCGGGTAACCATTCTTTTTCACTTTTAAAAGAAAGACTCAAAATTTCCATTTCAAGATCTTGGTTAAACATATTTTTACATACTGCAACAATTGCGTCCATATTTAACCAATGAGCCCCAAACCATTCAAAAGAAAAGGATGTTCCTCTGCCTATGGATACATTGGTGGCTTCAAAAAAACAAAATCCAGGGTATAATAAACAAGCATTAAAATTTTGAATGGCAGGTGAGGTAGGAATCCAATGAAGCTTCCAAGCTGAAAACAAATCTTCTCTTGTTAATCCAGTACAGGAAATTACTTCAAGTCTAGCATTCCAATTTTTTGAAGCATTAAAAAACTTGGCCAATTCACCAAAACTACATTGATGTTTGATAGGAATATTAAATCTTCCAATAAAGCTTGCGACTGTTTCATCCAAAGAAGGGCCTTCGCACATAGCTAAATTACCACCTAATGGATTGGGTCTATCTAATATGTAAATTGGTTTATTATAACTAGCAGCAGCTTGTATGAAATAAGTCATTGACCATAAATAAGTGTAGAATCTGGTACCAGCATCTGGTATGTCAAACAATAGTATATCTATACCAGCTAAATCTTTTTCAGTAGGAGCAAATTGATCACCATATAAACTTACTATTGGCAACTGTGTTAATGGATCAATACCATCTTTCATCTTTGCGCCATCAGCGCCCTTGGTATCAATTCCATGTTCGGGGGAAAAAAGTATTTGTAAATTAAATCCTGCATTTTTTAAAGCGACACGACTATGTATTTGATCATGAGTTCTGGCAGCATCATTGGTTAAGAAACCAATGGAGGCTGTTTTCCATGAAGGATTACTTGCAATAATTTGATCTACTCCGAATCGTATTGCCATTCCAAATCTTTTTTCAAAGTTTCTAGTACATTAAAAATAATAGGGCATCTATCATAATGCATATAGGTTGTAAACAGTCTTTTATTAAAGTCTTTTACATGAAAAGCTGGGAACTCTTTACATCCTTCAAATCGGTGTTCATAAACGCTACAACTATTACCCACTAAAAAATGACAAGGGATAGCGTTTAAAACCATTCTGCCTGATTCACCTTTCTCAAGATACTTGCTATCAAATTCGGCTCTGTTTTGACCTAGATGAGCTGCTAAATTATCTGCTTCCTGGTTGTTGATATTTACCATTAGGCTTTTGCAACAATTGCCACAGGTTGTACAATCAATTTGAGGAGATATGGTATTGGATAGGTCTAAAACAGCCTTATCCAAGCTTTCGCTGTCCATTTCCCTCAAATAATCTTGAAAATGAAGGTTTTCTGATGCTAATGCTTCAGACTTGGATTTGATCCATTCTAGGTCAACAATGGGGTATTTGGGTGCTTTTTCGATAAGTTAAAGATAGTGCTTTAATCCATTTATCCACATTTAGGCCATTTTGAACAATTTTAGATGGCATAAGGCCGTTTGAGAATTAGATTTGCACAAACTCGGGGCTTTTTAGGCCCCTAAAGTATTGATAATTATGGCAGAAGCTAAAGTACCCGTTGAATATAATGAAGACTCCATTAGGTCTTTAGATTGGAAAGAACATATAAGATTAAGACCCGGTATGTATATCGGTAAATTAGGGGATGGCTCTGCTCCTGATGATGGTATTTATGTCTTGATCAAAGAAGTCATCGATAACTGTATTGATGAGCATACGATGGGCTATGGTAAACAAGTAGAAATAAGTATTCAGGATAAAACAGTCACTATTCGAGATTATGGCCGTGGTATTCCCTTAGGCAAAATTGTGGATGTAGTAAGTAAGATTAATACAGGAGCTAAATACGATAGTAAAGCCTTTCAAAAGTCGGTAGGTTTGAACGGGGTGGGTACCAAGGCTGTGAATGCTTTAAGTGAAGATTTTACAGTAACCGCTTTTAGAGAGGGAAAGACTAGGTCGGCAAGTTTTAAAAAAGGTCAATTAATTGAAGAAACCAAAGAAACTAAAACGACCGAAGCCAATGGAACACTGGTGAGCTTTGTTCCCGATTCAACGGTATTTAAAAACTTTCATTTTATTTACGAATATATTGAAAGCCAACTTTGGAACTATTGCTATTTGAATGCTGGATTAAGTATTTATTTTAATGACAAGAAATTCATAAGTAAGAATGGATTATTAGATTTATTAGAAAGAAAAACTAATCCAGATGAATTAAGATATCCCATTATACATTTAAGCGGGGAAGATATTGAAGTAGCTATTTCACACAATAACGATTACGGTGAAGACATTTTCTCTTTTGTAAATGGTCAATATACTACTCAAGGAGGAACTCATCAACAAGCATTTAGAGAAGCCTATGTTAAAGTGATTCGTGATTTTTATAAAAAAGATTATGAAGCATCTGATGTTAGAACAAGTATTGTTGCTGCAGTTTCTGTGAGAGTGCAAGAGCCGGTTTTTGAAAGTCAGACCAAAACAAAATTAGGTTCTCAGAATGTTGCGGATGGTGGGCCTAGCATGAAAAACTTTGTTACAGAGTTTTTGGCTAAAGAATTGGATAATTTTTTACATAGAAATCCAACTACTGCAGATGCTTTAAAGAAAAGAATTGAGCAAAACGAAAGAGAAAGAAAGGAATTGGCTGGTATTAAAAAATTAGCGAATGAAAGAGCTAAGAAAGCCAATTTGCATAATAAGAAATTAAGAGATTGTAGAGTACACTTAAATGAAGAAGCGCCTACTAAGAATAAAGAAGTATTTATATCTAATCAACAAAACACCACTTTGTTTATAACGGAGGGGGATTCTGCAAGTGGAAGTATCACTAAATCTAGAAATGTTGATACGCAAGCAGTATTTAGTTTAAGAGGTAAGCCTTTAAATGCCTTTGGATTAACCAAGAAAGTGGTTTACGAAAACGAAGAATTCAATTTATTGCAACATGCACTGAATATTGAAGATGGTTTAGAAGGCTTAAGATATAATCAGATTGTTATTGCAACCGATGCCGATGTGGACGGTATGCATATTCGTTTGTTAATGCTTACTTTCTTTTTACAATTCTTTCCAGATTTAGTAAAGAAGGGGCATGTCTATGTTTTAGAAACTCCATTATTTAGAGTAAGAAATAAACAAAAGACCATTTATTGCTACGACGAACAAGAAAAACAAAGTGCCATCAAAGAATTAGGGTCTAAACCAGAGATAACTCGATTCAAAGGTTTGGGAGAGATTAGTCCAGATGAATTTGGAAAGTTTATTGGAGCAGATATCAAATTAGCACCCGTTTTATTAGAACAAGGAGATCATATTCAACATTTGTTAGAATATTATATGGGAAAGAATACACCGGAGAGACAAGATTTTATCATCAATAATTTAAAAGTAGAACTAGATAAAGCAAATGATACACATAGTATTTAATACAGCAGATATTGCAGCCTTAGAAGCAGCTATAGCATTAGATGAAAGTCTTGCTGGTAAAATCATTGAAATAAAGGATGATTATGCAGTAGGGCCTTTAATGGATATTTATGAAACCGAAGGATTTCAATTAAGAAAAGATTGGTGGACTAAAGTACTAGAACATTCTCCCTATTCAGACCAATTAGATATAGTGGATGATCGTTTAACGGTTCATCAATTAATCAATTCATTGAATCATGACGAAAACGAAAGTATTTGGATTTGGATGGGACAAAATGCACATGATGTATGTGGGTATTATTGGTTAATGAGTCAGTTTAAAGAATACCAAGGGAGAGTACAAGTATTGTATTTAAATAATTTGCCATTCTTAAACGAAAAAGGACAGTTGTTTTATCCAACCTATTTAAGTCAAATTCAACCTAAGGAATTTTTAAAAGCTAAAAAATTAGCGAGACCAATTACCCTAAGTGAATTTGAATTAGATCCAGATGAGTGGAAGAAAATTTGTACCGAACAAGAAGTAGTGAAATTCTTAGAAGGGGGAAAGAAAATAGTGAACATGGATATCAATTTCTATGATAAAGAGATTCTTTCTTTATTGACTAAAAATGCTCAAAAATTACCTAGTGCCTTATCTAATATACTATCTAAAATGAAAGTGAAGACAGGCGACACTTTTATAGTATACAGATTAAAAGCGTTGGCTGAAATAGGTAAGATAGTTTTTGTTGGTGATTGGGAAAAAGGATGGAAAGATATTGTAGTACAAATGCCTGGCGGATCAAGTCAAGTAGTAGAAGATTAATTTTTTATTATGTCTATACAAGTAAATGCAATTGATGTTAAAGCGGTGGACGAAAGAGGTGCATTGCATTTTTTTAGTACAGATAGAACAGGTGAGTTTTTATTAGTATATAGAAATGCTGGAACAATTAGTGGACAACATTATCACAATGGACTTTTTAAAGGGAAAAACCCAGAAGAAATGTTATTGGTTCAAGGTGAAATTGTTTTAAACTGGAAAGATATTCAAACCCAAGAAACTGGAACTATGAATATTAAAGCACCTTCTAGAGTAACTATTCCAGCAAAAATATGGCACGAAGTAAAAGCAATAACTGATATAGTATTTATAGAATTAAATAGTTTGAAAGACGGAAGTGAAGATACCCATAGATTATAGTATCTTCTAATAAGAATATATATGGCAAAAGAGAAAAATTTAAGTAGGGTTACAGAAAACGAATCAGGTGTTCAAGGACAATATAAAAATTGGTTCTTGGATTATGCTTCTTATGTAATATTAGAAAGAGCAGTACCTGCCATTGAAGATGGATTAAAACCAGTACAAAGAAGAATCTTACACGCCATGAAAGAAATGGATGATGGAAGATTCAATAAAGTGGCGAATATTATTGGACAAAGTATGCAGTACCATCCTCACGGTGATGCAAGTATTGGAGATGCTTTAGTTAATATTGGTCAAAAGAATTTACTCGTAGAGACGCAGGGTAACTGGGGTGATGTAAGAACAGGAGATGCTGCGGCTGCTTCAAGATACATTGAAGCTAGATTAAGCAAGTTTGCTTTAGAAGTAGCTTTTAATCCAAAGACAACAGAATGGGCTTTGAGTTATGATGGAAGAAAACAAGAGCCTGTTACATTACCTATGAAATTCCCATTATTATTAGCCCAAGGTGCTGACGGTATTGCGGTGGGTTTATCTACAAAAATATTACCTCATAATTTTAATGAATTATTAGAAGCCAGTGTTAAATATTTAAAAGGTAGAAAATTTGAATTATTACCAGATTTTCAAACGGGTGGTATGGTGGATGCTTCAAATTATAATGATGGTAAGAGAGGGGGAAAAATAAGAGTAAGAGCACATATTGAAGAATTAGATAAGAAGACTTTGGTTATTAAAGATGTTCCTTATGGAGTAACCACTACTCAATTAATGGAGAGTATTACAAAGGCCAATGACCAAGGTAAAATTAAAATTAAAAAAGTAACAGATGTTACTGCTGCCGAAGTAGAGATTCAAATTGATTTAGCTACAGGTATTTCTCCAGACATTACTATTGATGCCTTATATGCTTTTACGGATTGTGAAATTAGTATTTCTCCCAATGCTTGTATTATCATAGATCAAAAACCACATTTTGTTGGCACCACTGAATTATTAAAATATTCTGTAGATCATACGAAAGAGCTTTTGAAAAAAGAGCTAGAAATTCAATTAAAAGAATTAGAGGAGAAATGGCACTTTACTAGTTTAGAGAAAATCTTCTTTGAAGAAAAAATTTATCAAGAATTAGAGAAAAAGCATTTAAACTGGGATAAAGTAATTGATGCGATAGATAAAGCTTTTGAACCTTTCAAGAAGAAGTTCAAAAAACCAATAGAGAGAGCAGATTTATTAAAATTAACAGATAAGCCGGTTAGAAGAATCTATAAATTAGATATTGAGGATTTGATTCAACAAATCAAAGATATAGAGCAAACTATCAAGGAAGTAAAAAACAACTTGGCAAATTTGGTGGATTATGCTGTAAGTTATTATGAAAACTTACAAAAGAAATATGGCAAGGGTAAAGAGCGAAAAACAGAGATTAAAGAATTTGATACCATTCAGGTTAAGCAAGTAGCTATTGCCAACACTAAATTATATATCAATAGACAAGAAGGCTTTATTGGAACTTCTTTGAAAAAAGATGAATTCTTATGTGACTGTACTGATTATGATGATATTATTGCCTTCACCAAGTCAGGTATTATGAAAGTGGTGAAAGTATCCGATAAAGTATTTATAGGAAAAGACATTTTACATGCTGCTGTATTCCAAAAAAATGATGAGCGTACTACTTATAATATGATTTATGTAGACGGCGCAAGTGGAATTAGTTATGCAAAAAGATTCAATGTAACAGGTGTTACAAGAGATAAAGAATATCCATTGGCAAAGTCTGCAGAGAAATCTAAGGTGCATTATTTAACGGTGAATGCAAATGGTGAAGCGGAATCTGTTAAGATAATTTTAAGCCCAAATTGTTCTGCTAGAATAAAAGAATTTGATTTCTTCTTTGAAACATTAGAAGTGAAAGGAAGAAGCAGTGTGGGTAACCAGGTAACCAAGTATCCAATTAAAAATGTCAAACTGAAAGAAGCGGGTAAAAGCACTTTAGTGGGCAGAAGATTATGGTTTGATGATAAATTTGGAAGATTAAACACAGAAGAGAAGGGTATTTATCTTGGCACTTTTGAAGATGATAAATTGTTGGTTATTACTAAAGATGGATATTATGAAGTAACTGATACAGAACAGACTCAAAGATTTGATCCTGAAAAAGTGATTTTCATTGAGAAGTTTAATCCAGAAAAAATTATAACTGCTGTTTATTTAGATAATGACAAGTTGCAATTCAATATTAAACGATTTAAAATTGAAACAACCACTTTAAAAACACCGTTCTCCTTTATTAAAGAAGGGCCTGATAACTATTTGGCGGCAGTTACCACCCATATTGAACCAATTCTTGTAGTTCAATCTGGAAGAGGTGCTCAAGTAAGAAAGGCTAAGTTTAAAGTAAGCAAGATGGTAGATGTAATGGGAACTAAAGCAGTTGGAACCAAACTAGTTGATTTTAGCAAAACCATTGAAATGGATTGGGAAAATAAAGTGGTAATTAAAGATCCTAATGATGAACAACCTGAATTGTTCTAAATTTATATAAAAGAAAGACTATGTCAACCGTAAAAGTGGGTGAGTTTAATTTATTGAGAGTGGATCGCAAGGTTGACTTTGGTTTTTATATGGATGATGGGGAAGAAGGTATTCTATTACCTAAAAGATTTGTACCCTCTGGGCTACAAGTTGGAGATACCATTAGTGTATTTGTATATCACGACTCTGATAATCGTTTAATAGCTACAACCCAAGAACCATTGGCTGTTGTGGGAGATATTGCCGCTTTAAAAGTTGTATCTGTTACAAGACAGGGCGCTTTTTTAGATTGGGGTTTAATGAAAGATTTATTTGTGCCTGTGTCTCAGCAACTTTCTACTATGAGAATTGGAGGAAAGTACTTGGTAAAATTATATATAGACGCACAAACTGGTAGGGTAGCTGCTACAGAAAAAATAGATAAGCAAATTAGTAATGATGCTTTAACGGTTAAAGAGGGAGATAAGGTTAAAGTTCAGGTATATAGAGAGTCTGAATTGGGTTATGTAGTTATTGTGAATGGCCTACATCAAGGCTTAGTATACAAAAATGAAGTTTTTACTCATTTACATATTGGACAATATATTGAGGAAGCTTTTGTGAAGAAAATTAGAGAAGGGAATAAACTAGATATTGGTATAGGTAAACAAGGAGTAGAAAAACTTACAGGTGACCAATCTACCATTATTAAGTTATTAAAAATGCATAAAGGTTTTTTACCTTATCATGATAAATCTAGTCCAGATGATATTTATGCTTTTTTTGGAATGAGTAAGAAAGCATTTAAAATGAGTGTAGGTATTTTATATAAGGCTAAATTAATCACTTTAGAAGAAGAAGGAATTAGATTGGCAGAAGAGCCAACTGTGGCTGAACCAACCATTAATTAATTTTTAATCATTTTTTTATGCCAAAGGAAGTTTACATAGTATCAGCTGTAAGAACGCCCATTGGATCATTTGGAGGAGCATTAAAATCATTTAGCGCAACCCAATTAGGGGGCATTGCAATAAAAGCTGTTATTGAAAAAGCACAGTTAAATCCCCAATTAGTGGATGAGGTAATTTTTGGATCAGTTATTCAAGCTGGATTGGGTCAGGCACCAGCCAGACAAGCTGCTATTTTTGGAGGTTTGCCACATAAAGTAATTTGTACTACTGTAAATAAGGTTTGTGCAAGTGGAATGAAAAGTATCACTCAGGCAGCACAATCTATCTTATTAGGAGATGCAGACATAATCATAGCAGGAGGAATGGAAAGTATGAGTAATGTCCCTTTTTATAATACACAACAAAGA
Organism: Bacteroidota bacterium; assembly: GCA_024640255.1. Taxonomy (GTDB): domain Bacteria; phylum Bacteroidota; class Bacteroidia; order Chitinophagales; family Chitinophagaceae; genus Sediminibacterium. The sequence continues at coordinate 61,436 of JAHEFI010000012.1, forward strand.
TGGGGTAATAAATATGGAGATATTACCATGCAAGATGGATTAGCTAAAGATGGTCTAGTAGATGTATACGATAAAGTAGCAATGGGAAATTTTGCTGATCTATGTGCTAAAGAACATTCCATCTCTAGAGAAGATCAAGATGCTTTTGCCATTGCAAGTTATCAGAAGGCTCAAAATGCTACAGAAAATGGTCTTTTTAAAGAAGAGATTATTCCAATTCAAATACCTCAGAAAAAAGGGGATCCAATTATAATAGATAAAGACGAGGAGCCTTACAATGTTAAATTTGATAAGATTAATACTCTTCAACCAGCTTTTACCAAAGAGGGAACAGTGACTGCTGCCAATGCCAGTACTATGAATGATGGGGCTGCCGCTATTTTATTAATGAGTGGTGAAAAACTAAAAGAATTAGGCTTACAACCCATTGCTAAAATAATAAGTTATGCAGATGCAGAACATGATCCAAAATGGTTTACCACAGCACCTTCATTAACACTGCCAAAAGCTTTATCTAAGGCAAGTCTTTCGGTAAATCAAATTGATGCTTTTGAATTCAATGAAGCTTTCTCTGTGGTGGGTATAGTAAATACTCAATTATTAAAAATTGATTCGACAAAAGTGAATATAAACGGAGGTGCCGTTTCTATGGGTCATCCTTTAGGTTGTAGTGGTGCGAGAATTGTAGTTACCCTTTCACATATTTTACAACAAAATAATAAGCAGTATGGTGCTGCAGCAATATGTAATGGGGGAGGTGGAGCTTCTGCAATAATTATTGAAAGGGTGTAATGGTTATTGAGCAACTTGCTCTAATAACTCATCCATCATAATTCCATAATGGCTTTCATCATATACGCATTCGCCATTTTTGATCAATAAAATCTGAGGTGATTCATGATGTACTTGAAAAACCTCTGCAATAGCATTAGAAATGGGTCTATAGGTAAGTAAGTCTAAATAATAAAAATCAATTGAATCTGGTGCATCAGCTCTTTCAAAACGAGAAAAAGCCATTTTAGAAATACTACAAGTGGTACTATGTTTGAAAATAACCTGAGGGGTAGTAGCTGATTTTAATTTTATATTTTCTAATTGCTCTTCTGTTGTTAAATGTATCCAGTTCATTAGATGAATTTTACTGCAAATTTAATCAAATTATTTTAAGTATTTGATCTGTTTTGAATCCTTCAACTATAATAATGATTAACTTCACAACATAATTTAAATTATGCAGTTACAATTAACCAATCCAATATGTTTTCTCGATTTAGAAACTACTGGCATTAATGTTAGTTTGGATAAAATAGTAGAAATAGCTATTATCAAAATAATGCCAGATGGAACCAAACAAGTGAAAAGAAAATTGGTCAATCCTGAAATGCCTATACCGCAAGCTGCAACAGATGTTCATGGAATTTCTAATGAGATGATTAAAGATGCACCTACCTTCAAACAAATTGCTAATGAAGTAAAACAATTTATTGAAGGAGCAGATTTAGCTGGATATAATAGCAATCGTTTTGATATACCTATGTTGAATGAAGAATTTTTGAGAGCAGGTATTAATATTGATATGTTATCTCGAAAATTATTGGATGTTCAAAAAGTGTTTCACATGATGGAACAAAGAACACTTTCTGCTGCCTATAAATTCTATTGTGATAAAAATTTAGAAGACGCACATACTGCAGAGGCAGATGCCATGGCAACTTTTGAGGTTTTAGAAGCGCAGGTAGTGAAATATCCTCAGATTGGCAATACAGTAGAATCTATTGTGAAATTTACGGGTGAAGATCAAATAATTGATTTTGCCAGAAGATTTGTTTATGAAAATGGTATTGCCGTATTTAATTTCGGTAAACATAAGGGAAAACCTGTAACTCAAGTACTTAAGGAAGAGCCGCAATACTATGATTGGATGATGAAAGGCGATTTTGCCCTTCATACTAAGCAAAAATTGACTGAAATTCTAAATAAGTCAATATTAAATAAATAGCTTATATTTACACATAACAATTTAATTGAATCATCACTCTACCCCCTAAAAAGTGAAAAAATTAGTCATCATTCCTACTTATAACGAGAAAGAAAATATTCTTTCCATCGTTGATACAGTATTGTCTCTCAAGGGGGCTTTTGACATTTTAGTGATTGATGATGGTTCTCCTGATGGCACTGCTCAAATTATAAAAGATACTATCCCTAAACATCCAGGTAGATTATTTATTGAAGAAAGATCTGGTAAACTAGGTTTAGGAACAGCCTATATTCATGGCTTCAAATGGGCTTTAGAAAAACAATACGATTATATATTTGAAATGGATGCGGACTTCTCTCATAATCCCAATGATTTAGAAAGATTATATGCAGCATGTGAAGTAGAGGGAGCCGATGTAAGTATTGGAAGTAGATATGTAAAGGGTGGGGCTACAGAGAATTGGCCAATTGATAGATTGATCTATTCGAAAGGTGGATCTGCCTATACTAGAATTATTACAGGTATGCCTGTAAAAGATCCAACTGCAGGTTTTGTTTGTTACAAGAATAAGGTTCTTGCTTCAATAGATTTAGATAAGATTAAGTTTATTGGATACGCCTTTCAAATTGAAATGAAATTTGCTTCTTGGAGATTAGGATTTAAATTAAAAGAAGTGGCTATTACTTTTGTTGATAGAAAAATTGGAACAAGTAAAATGTCTAAAGGCATTATCAAAGAAGCCATTTTAGGGGTATTAAATATGCAATGGCAACATATTACAGGACGCTTTATTAAAAATATTAAGCGTGTATATGTATCTCTATTTTTATAATTTCTAGAATTCCAAAATAAACCCAACTGTTGGGGTGATGAATACCTGGTTGCCGTCTGCCAAAGATGGTATAGCATTTGAACCATCTTTTTTAATTGGTTTACCATCTGTTGTTTTAAAAGTACCATCTGGATTAGATTCAAATATGTAGGCTCTTGGTGCCACACTGGTACTTCCATACCAATTGGTTACATCTAAAAAGAAATCTAAAGTTGCTTTCTTGTAAAAGTATTTCTTATCCACTCTTAAATCACTTGAGTGAAAAGGACTAACTCTTAAAGTATTTAATTGAGTGTAATCAAAAACCCCTTGCTTTAATGTGGCAAAGTTTAATCTACTAGCTACGCTATCATATGGCGTATATGGCGTTCCGCCTTGGAACCTGAATTTCAAACCTAGTTCCCAGTTCTTATTAAATTTATATCCAGCAGTTAAACTTAATAAATGAATATTTTCCCAAGCACTTGGAATAAATTTACCTGCAAAATTGGTATAGGAACTTCTAAAGAAACTATAACTAACCACACCAAAGAATCTTTTGGTTAATTTTTGTTGTGCGAATAATTCAAAACCATAGCTCTTACCAAATCCTTTAGTACTGATTGGTTCATTTCCTAAAATATTAAAATCAGCACCTAGGTTAGATAAACTAATTCCTTTTTGAATACTGATTGGCACACCAAAATATTTTTTAGCAAATACTTCTGCAGTAAATCTAGTAGCATCGCTTGGTATATATTCAATACCAGCTACATAATGATTGCTTCCAATATAATCTGCATTTTTATTTACAAAATTGCCGTTTAAATCTTTGAATCCAAGTACAGTTAATGGAGCAACTTTGAAATACCTACCAATAGATGCATTTAAATTAATTTTATCAGTTAATACATAACTAAAGCCGATTCTAGGGGAGATTCTACTCATAAAATCTTTACCAGAATTATTAAATCCATTTCCATCGGTTCTTATACCAGCACTAATACCTAATCTATTATTAAATGCTCTTTTGCCCAATTGAAAGAATGCACCATATTTCTTAAAGGCTAAATCGGTGAAGTAATTGTATTTTAATGGGGATGCTATTGCTTGGTTGGTATTTAAAGGAATATATGATTTAAGTACTTGATAAGTATAGTTATCATATTCCACTGTTTGGATATTCGCTCCAGTAGTCCACTTTAGTCCTAAGAAACTTTTTGTGATATCAAATCTTACTTTATTTTCAATCTCATTTGATCTAAACTGCAATGTTAATTCTCCTTTGTTTTGAGATAAATTGTCTTCGTATTTCTCGTTTAAATTATTCAAATGATTTCTGCTCATACTAATTGTCCAATATCCTTTATTAATTAATCTTTTTAAAGAAACACCCATGGTATAACTCCACTGATTAATTGAAGGACTAGAATTTAATGCATAAATTTTTGCAGGTGTTGCATTTCTAGGGGTAACAAAATGAAAATCATCAATAGCGCCAATGCCCAAGAAAGTTAACGTTGTTTTAGGATCTATTTGATGGGTTATCTTGTATTGGAAATCCCAGAAATTAGGTCTGATAGGTAAGTCTAAGACATGGAATAAATATTGTAAATAACTTCTTCTAGCAGATGCCAAGAAGGTTGTTTTACCAGATTTTGAAAGAGGCCCATTAAAAGTAGTTGCAAATTCAGTGGCACCCATTCTAATATTGGACTCTAATTTATTGGGGTTTCCTCTTTTCTGTTTAAATTCAAAAACGGATGACAATGCATTATCAAACTTTGCATCAAAAGCAGAAGTGGATAATTTTACTTCGTCTATGAAGGAAACGTTTAATATACCTTGTGGGCCACCAGCACTACCTTGCGTAGAGAAGTGATTTATAACTGGTATTTCAATTCCGTCTAAATAAAATACATTTTCATTTGGCGCACCACCTCTTACAATAATATCATTTCTAAATCCGGCACTGGTACTTGCAGAACCGGTTACCCCTGGAAGACTTTGTACAACTTTAGAAATATCAAAATTGCTACCTGGACTAGATTTAATTTCTTCTGCTGTTAATTTTTGAACACTTAAAGGCGTTTCTAATGTGGCTGCTCTAACTGTTTTTCTATTTCCTCCAACCAACACCTCTTTTAATGTTACTTCCTGAGGCAATAATTCAATAGTATTAATGGTCTCATTTCCAGAACTTACCACCACATTATATAAAGTAAAAGGGATACTGCCTAAAGAAGTAAATACCACCTGATATTGACCAGTTGGGATCATTTTTAGCTGGTATCTTCCAAGGCTATCTGAAACTGTTGAGTAAGATGTGTTTAATACTCTAACGGTAACCCCTCCAATGGGATTTTGGGTATTCTTATTGACAATCCATCCAGAAAGGGTACCTCTGGTTTGGGCATTTGTTTGAATCGAAAAAAAAAGCGCTATAGTAAACAGTAAAAATGATCTCATACAAATGCAATTAATTATCCTTAAATAACAATAAAGATTTAAAATAGTTTAATTAACAAAGTATCAAAAAAGTGGAGGGAATTAGTATTATAAATATTGGAACCATTGTCTGTTGATATCCCAAGCTTCAAAGTTTTTGGCTACAGCAGCTAAAAATTGAGTTCCCTGAGCCCCATCTACAATTCTATGATCGTAACTCATTGAAAGGTACATCATATGTCTAACCAAGATAGCATCACCAGCAGGTGTTTCAACCACTACTGGCCTTTTCTTAATGGCACCTAAGGCCAGAACTGCTACTTGAGGTTGGCTAATAATTGGAGTGCCCATGATACTACCGAAAGTACCCACATTGGTTACAGTGAATGTACCATTTTGTGTATCAGAAGGCTTTAATTCATTACTTCTAGCAGCATTGGCTAATTGATTCACTGCCTTTGATAATCCAACAATACTTAGTTGGTTAGCGCCTTTGATAACTGGTACAATTAAATTACCAGAAGGTAAGGCGGTGGCCATTCCAATATTAATATCCTTTTTATAAATAATTTTATCGCCCTCTAAACTTGAATTGATAATTGGAAATTGCTCCAATGCAGCCGCAATACCTTCTATAAACATTGGAGTATAAGTCAATTTAGTACCTTCTCTTTTTTCGAATAAACTTTTCACTTTATCTCTCCAAACCACCATATTGGTAACATCCACTTCAACAAATGAAGTAACATGTGGACTTGTATGAACACTGTCTACCATATGCTTTGCAATTAGCTTACGCATACGATCCATTTCAACTATCTCCACATTGCCTGAAATTACAACATCTTCAGGTTGAGCTAATTTTTGATTTGCTGCTGTTTGCATAAAATCAGGTAAAGGCTCATTGTAAATTTGAGTAGGTTTCGAAGCAATTGTTTGTTCTTGTAAAGCTGTTTGTTTTGGTTGTAATCTTCCAGCTTTTCTATCTGCTATATAGACTAGAATATCTTTTTTAGAAACTCTGCCTTGATTTCCAGTTCCAGTAATCTCTTGAAGCTCTTGCATAGAAATGCCTTCACTTTGTGCAATACTTATTACCAATGGAGAGAAAAATTTCTGATCTGAATTAGTATTAGTAATTGTATTTGAAGTTGGAGCAACAATGGGGGTAGGAGCTGAAACAGGATTAGGAGTAAAAGGAACTTCTTCTATTTCCACTTTAACTGGAGCAGGTGCAGGAGTTTTTACGGGAGCTGAACTAATTAGTGAGGGCTTTTCTGAAGCGTTTTTAGCGTCAATTTTTGCTATCACTGTTCCAATGGGAACAACACTATTTACTTCAAATAATATTTCTGTAATGATCCCTTCTGCTGTTGAAGGAATTTCACTATCTACTTTATCTGTTGCAATATCCAATAATGTTTCATCTAGCTGAATAGTATCGCCAACTTTCTTATGCCACTTTAAAATAGTAGCCTCCATTATACTTTCACCCAGTTTTGGCAAGACCAAATCAACAATTGGCATATGGGATAATTTTAAGCAAAAATAAGACTAAATCTTATTGATTATTAACAACCTAAGTAAATTTATAGCCTGTGTTGCGGTAACTTCTATGTTCTTGTGTCTATCAAATCTAAGGTATAAAACCTTGGATACCACTTTTTCTTTGTTGGCCACCCCAATCCACACCATTCCTAGTGGTTTTTCGTCTGTTTGACCAGATGGCCCCATAATACCACTTACTGAGACTGCATAATCTGTATTCATTTTCTCTCTTACAGCAATGGCCATTTGTTCAACAGCTTCTTTGCTTACTGCACCCACTGTATGTAATATTTCGGTAGGAACATCTAAAAATTCGGTTTTGATTCTGTTATCATAGCTAATAATGCCCCCTGTATAAAACTGAGAAGAACCAGCATGTTTTGATAATAAATGACCAATATATCCTCCAGTACAACTTTCAGCAGTAGCAACAGTTTGATGGGAGGATTTTAGCATTTTACCCACTACCACTTCCATTGTCTCATCCTGATCAGTAACTAAATAATCTTTCACCAATTCTTTTAAATGAGCGAATAGTTGATCTAATTGGTCATTTAATATTTTTTCATCAGCTCCAGAACTAGTTAGTCTTAACCTTACCATACCATAATTGGGCAAATAGGCAAGTTTCACTTCATTGGGTAAAGCAGTTTCAAAGTCTTTAATTAGTTCTGCTAAAAAAGATTCACCAATACCTGCTGTTAATAAGGTTCTGTGGGCAATCGGAGTTGATTTGAAATGTTTTTTTATTCTTGGAATTACTTCTTCAGTCATTAACCATTTCATTTCATGAGGCACACCTGGAAGGGAGAAAACCAAGGTGTTTAACTTGGTAAACAACATACCTGGGGCAGTTCCTTTTTCATTGAACAATACTTCACAAACATCTGGCACTTCTGCTTGCTTACGATTGCGATCAATCATTGGCTTTTTGTGAATTTGCTCAAAAATATAGGTAATATGATCTAGGGTGGGTTGGTGCACTGTTATTTTACCCCCAAAATAGCTATTTAATAAAGGCTTAGTGATATCGTCAGCAGTGGGGCCTAAGCCACCAGTCAATATAACCACGTTATTTTGGCTTATGGCCAAATCTAGGGCTTCGGTAATGTCTTTAGCGTTATCACCCACAGCAACTCTATGCTTCACTGAAACGCCAATAGCATTTAATTGCTGGGCTATAAAAGCACTGTTGGTGTCAATTACTTGACCAATTAATAGTTCGTCGCCAATAGTGATAATACTTGCTTGAATAGACATTTAATCAGATTAATATTAGGCTGCAAAGTAAGCCAAAAAATGGCGGTTTAACTAAAAATATGAGCTTAGTTTTTCCAGCATTATCGCAGGCATAGAAGCCTTATTTTGAAGGTTTTGATCCATAAAATAAAGCTTAACAGTGCCTACAGTAAGTAATTTACCTGCTTCATTATACACTTCTTGATGAAAAGTTATTTTATGGTCTATAGGTAATTCTTTGATGATGGTTTTAATGGTCAATAAATCATCATATTTGGCCGGTCTCAGGTACTTTATATGTAAATCAACAACAGGTAGAATAATACCCATCTTTTCAATATCCTTATAGCTAATTCCCAGGGATCTTAAGCTTTCCACTCTTCCCACTTCAAAATATTGGGGGTAATTGCCATAATAAACCACGTCCATTCTATCGGTTTCGGCGTATCTAACTCTTATTTGCGTGTTATGTTCGTACATATTATTGTGATTGTTGACAAAATTACGAATCTAATCTGTTTTTCCACAATAACCTGATTTGCATAAACGTTCTATAAATGGCCGTAATTTTACCATATTATAAAAAACATTGGTATTTATGTTACAGATTAGAAATTGGATAGCTTGTTTTCTTTTAGTAATTGGCAGTTTTGCTCAGCTGAATGCGCAGTCCGTACAATATAATCATCCGTTAAAAGATATTTTCAATAAAGGCATGCAAGCATTGAGACAAGGGGATACCTTAACTGCGTATCAACATATTCAATCTGCCTATACATTTGATGAAAAGAAAGATGACATAAGTTATTACTACTTGGCTTTGTCTTTAGCATTGGATAAGCCTTATGCACCTACTATGGCTACTGCATGGATAGAAAAGACAAATAACAGAATCTATAAGTCAAGACTTAGTTATTTATTGGGTAAATACTATTTCAAACATAATAACGATCAACTATCCATCAAATCATTTAAGAATGTAAGTATTGATGATTTGGAAAATTTTGAAATTTTAGTCATGAAATTTCAACAAGGTTATTTGTATTTCAAAACAGGTGATTGGGATAGGGCTGCAGCTTTATTGAATAATGTGAGACAGGTTAAAAATTCCGTTTATTTTGCAGACGCCAATTATTATGCTGGATTTATAGCATTAGAAAGAAAAGATTTTAAATTAGCATTAAGTTGTTTTCAAATTGCGTCCTCCAATAAAAATTACAATAAACTTGCCCCTTTTTACATAAGTCAATTATATTATTTCCTAGGAGATATTGATGCTGCAATGGCTAATTGTGAAAAAGCATTACAACAAAAAGACCAGTTCTATGATGTACAACTTAGACAATTAATGGGTCATTTATTGTTTGAGAAAAAAGATTATAGCAAAGCCTTACCTTATTTAGCTCAATATGTTTCTACTCAGAAAAAAGTAGAGACACAAGATTTATATCAGTTGTCTTTTTGTTATTTCCAATCTCAAGAATGGAATAAAGCAATTGAGGGATTCAAACAGTTAGCTAATATTGAAGATTCTTTGGGTCAAAATAGTATGTATTTATTGGCAACATCCTATTTGAAAGTAAAGGATAAATCTGGTGCAAAAAATGCCTTTTTACTTTGTGCAACCAAGTCTCAAAACCTAGCTCAGAAAGAAATCTCTTTGTTCAATTATGCAAAATTATGTTTTGAATTAAAAGAATATAGTACTGCAACAGCTAGTTTAGATAAGTTCATCGCTACCTATTCCAATTCAGAATATGCAGCTGAAGCTAAATCTTTATGGGTCTCTTCATTAGCTTATAATAACAATTTTATTCAAGCTTATGATGCATATGACAAAATCAGTCAACCAGGAATTGATTTATTAAAAATATATCCCAATATAGTTTATGGTAGAGCTTGTTTGTATTTGAATGATGGTCAAATAGAAAAAGCATTTACCTTATTTAGTCAATTACAATTTTTGCCTTATAATGCCAAAGTACTTCAACCAACATTATTCTGGCTAGGGGAGTTGTCTTATAAACTTGGCAGAATTCAAGAAAGTATTCAATATTTAGAATTATTTGTAAACGATCCTGTGGAGCAAGGGGAAGTAGGGGTTAAGCATGCAAAATATACTTTAGGGTACTGTTATTTAAAAAATAACAATTACCAAAAAGCAATGGAGTATTTTGCTAGTTCAACTATCAATAATGCAAGTAATGCTTTTGAAAATTATCAGAAAGATGCATTTGTTAGAGTAGCAGATTGCCAAATGATGTTAAAGCAATACAAACAAGCTTTACAATCTTACCAACAAGTAATTGATCTAGTTTGGAATTATGTAGATTATGCAACTTTACAAAAAGCCAATATTCTGGGTGGAATGGGTCAAACCAATGAAAAGGTTAAAATTTTAAAAGAGTTTGAGAATCTATTTTCGAATTCTTCCTATTTAAATGATGCCAGATTGGAATTAGCGGATACATATATTAATCATGAAAATTTCCAAGAAGCTATTGCACCATTATCTAAAATTATCCTAGATAAAAATGCTACTGCTTTCTATCCACAAGCACACTATAAGTTAGGTATTGTATACTTTAACTTGAATAAAAATGTAATGGCATTGCAAACCTTTAGAGATTTATTTGCAGGCTATCCAACATCTAATGAATCTGATAATGCAGTAGAATTTGTTAGAAATATTTTTATTGAAGATCAAACACCTGAATTATTTGTTCAATTCATGAACGATTTTGGTAAATCTTTATCTACTAACGAACAAGATTCTTTAGTATATAGATCTGCCATCATTAAGTATGAGCAAAGAATGTACCCAGAAGCGGCTGTTGGTTTTACGAAATATTTGCAAAGTTTCCCTAAAGGCAAGTACCAATTAGATGCTAATTATTTGATAGCGGAAATAGCTTATTCTAAAGAACAATATGACACTGCGGCTAAATATTTTGGAATGGTTGCAAATCAAGCACCCAATAAATATGCTGAAAGAGCTGCTTTATTAGCTGCTAGGCTAAATTATTTTACGCTTAAAAACGATCAATTAGCTGAAAATTACTTCACCATTTTATTAACTACAGCAACTCAACAAGAAAATAAAATGGAAGCTTATAAGGGTTTATTAAGATGTCAGTATAAAGCACAGAAATGGGAGCAAGCTGCTGTAATCGCACAACAAATTCTTCAGGATAAATCTGCTGCTACAGATGATATCCAGATGGCTAATATGTCTCTATTTCATTTTGATGTAAATAATAAAGATACCAATGCTGCTTATTTGGTTTTATCTAAAATTATTAAATCAAATCCTTCCAATATAACTGCAGATGCACATTATCAGCTAGCTGCACTTTATTTAGCTCAAAATAAATTAAGCTTAGCTGAAAAAACTGCTTTTGAAGTGATAAAAAAACAAGCAGCCTATGATTTTTGGGTAACTAAAGCTTATATATTGTTAGGGGATATTTATGCTGCTCAAAAAGACAACTTCAATGCCATTGCAACTTATAAGAGTGTTGCTGAAAATGCTAATGATGCATCTTTGAAGTTAATCGCCCAAGAAAAATTAAAAGCAATTACTGAATCTACAAATACCGTTAAGTAACCATGAAGCATTTGTTAAAATATATATTTCTTTTAATAACTATCTGTGTTATTGTTACACCTGTAGAGGCAAAAAAGAAACAAAAAAAGTCTCAGAAGTCTGCAATAAGTAAAAAGAAGACTGCAAAAAAGAAAAACAAGACTACCGCAATTAAACCTAAGCAAGTAAATACTGAAAAAGTTAATTTAAAGGAGTTGTTAAACGAAACAACTGTTACAGTGGCACCTACTAAGTCTGATTCAGTTCCAGAAAAAGTAGTGACTATTTTATCTGCCTTTAAACCACAACTTAAAAATGTAGCGAAAATTGGTTTTGTTAATGCAACTGCCAATGTTGATACTACTGCAGTGTATCTCAACTATCAGGTTCCTAGTCAAAATTTAAGTTTCGAATATAGACCCATATCATTAGTTCCAAGAGCAATTGTGCATGATTCTGTGGTAAGTTTGACTAATATTACCAATTTAAAAATTGGCTTTGGTAATTATTCTCACCAGTACGCTCAATTAGGTATCAATACTTTGGATAAATGGAAAAACACCCATTCAATTACTTTATTTGATGAAGCTTCTACAGGAACAGATCATCACTTACAAATTATTAGAGAAATCGGTGCAAAATATATTGGAGATCAGTATATCAACAAGTACAATAATATCCAAACTCAATTATTTTATAATCATAGTCAAAGATATAGGTTTGGTTTAGTGCCGGACGCTTCAAAATTGCCTGAATCTAATTATGAGCATAATTTTGAACATATGGGGGCCTCTTTTGCCTTATTAAATACCAAAGTAAAGCAAAGACTGTTTAATATACATCCAATTGCAAAATTTGAACAATTTCAAGGCATTATTGACGCAACCAATACATGGTATGAAATCAATAACCCCATGTATTTCCAATTCAAAAATAAAATAAAATTTAATTTAGATATTAGTTACAGTTTTAATCAGTATAATCCCACTGGAATAATTCATCAAAAAAATACCATTTTGAGAGGTGATCCAGCTATTAGTATTGAAAAATGGGGAACTATTATTAAAGCAGGTGCAAGTCCAGTTTGGGTAAATAAAGATAATTATCAATTTTATCCCAATGTGCATTTACAAAAGAAATTAACAGATACCAATTACTTAGTAAAAACAGGTTGGACAACCTTGTTTGATAATACACAATATACTAGTTTGGCTATTCAAAATCCTTGGGTAATGCCCGTTGCAGATATGAAAATCACTTCAAATGAGAAAAAATATATTACCATTGAAGTTAGTGCTGGAAAGAGATTGGATTATAGTATTGGTGTTTCTATTAATGAGTACAAAAACCTTCCATTTTTTAATAGAATATTAGGCACGGATGTAAATACTTTTGGTTTAAAATACCAAGCTATTTTCGAAAAGAGAGCTTCTACGCTTGAATTAGATGCCAAATTAAGATACCAGTTCAGTGATAAATTACTGTTTGTAAATACATTAAACTACAAACAATTTAATTTAATCAAAGACAACGCGAAACCTTGGGGTATTTTACCTTTAGAAGTTAATTCTTCTTTTAATTGGTTACCTAATAAAAAATGGATCATTGAAGCATCAGCTGTATATTGGACTGGAGCTGCACAGTTTGAGTCAAATAATAAAGCTTATGATTTGAAGAATTTTTTTGTTTTAAATGCGGGTTTCACTTTCAAACTATCTTCAGCTTGGAGTGTATGGGCAAAAGGGGAGAATTTACTAGATAAGCCATATGAAAGATGGGCATATTATCCATCTTTAGGTGCTCAAATAACAGGAGGTATCATCTATTCATTCAGAAAATAAATGAAAACAATTTTAGAACAATATTTTATTGAATTCGGTCAATTAGATCTGCTTTCATTCGGTAGCCTTAAATGGCAAAAAAAAGAAGCTTCTTTTACCGATAATAGTATTGATCCCCCAAAAGAATCAATTCTTTTTGAACCTATCGCCAGTAATCCTTCAAAGCATTTTTATATTTATTTAGCAGATGCTTTAAGTATTTCTACTGAACAAGCAGCCATACAATATGAGCAATTTATTCAGAATTTATTTGACGGTCATCAAGAAGAAATAAGTTTAGAGAGCTTAGGTAGCTTCCATTTTGTTAACGGTATTTTAAATTGGCAAAGTCATTTCATAAGTAATTCATATTTCTCTGAAGTATATTTTGATAAAGTTTCTAACGAATTAATAAATGAACAAGCTTCAGAGGATAGTAAAGATAATTGGGGCTTATTCGCATCCATTATTGCTATTATATCTTTATTAGCTATTTTATATAAATTTTATCATTAATGCACAAAGAGCCATTTTATCCTTGTCCTGTTTGTCATAAATCTGATATAAACCATCTTTTACATACAAGAGATTTTTCTTTGACAAATGAATCTTTTGATGTGATTGAATGTGCTAATTGTACTTTAAGATATACTTTCCCCATACCAACTGTAGATCAAATAGCACCTTATTATAATTTCCCTGATTATATATCACATACTGATACCAAATCAGGTTGGATGAATCAATTATATCACGCTGTGAGAAAAAGAACCTTAGATCAAAAATCTAGTTGGGTTCAATCTTTATTTACTGGTTACAAGGGTAAATTATTAGAAGTTGGAGCAGGGACAGGCGCTTTCGCTAATAGCATGAAAGAAAAAAATTGGGAGGTAACTGCATTAGAACCTGATGCGTCTAGTAGACAAAAAGCATTTGAAAATTACCAATTAAGTTTAGAAACGCCTGATACATTATATCAAATCGCAGAAAACAGCCATGATGTTATTTGTTTATGGCATGTTTTAGAGCATGTACATGATTTAAAAGGTTATTTTAAAGCATTTAATCATATTCTCAAGCCAAATGGTAGATTGATTATTGCTGTACCTAATTACACTAGTTTTGATGCTCAATTTTATAAAGAATTTTGGGCAGCATATGATGTCCCTAGACATTTATATCATTTCTCTCCAAAATCAATGAAGGCTTTGTTGAAACAGTTTGATATGCAATTGATTCAAACCAAGCCAATGTGGTATGACAGTTATTATGTTAGTTTGTTGAGTGAGAAATACAAGAAATCAGGAATAATGGGCATACTAAGAGCTTTTACAATTGCAAGCATTTCCAATTTAAAAGCAATTCAAAATCCTGAAAAGGCTAGTTCTATAATCTATGAAATAAAGAAAAAAGGACTCTAGTTATTTCACTATAATTTCAGCCATTATTGGCCAACACTTCCCTGTAATAAATAAGGTTTTTCTAGCTGGATGATAGGCGATTCCATTTAATACATATCCAGGGTCAATAGTGGTAGGATCTATTTGAACTTTTGCCTGAGCCAATAATTGATCAAAATTCAAGGTTTCTTTAACCAATCCAGAATTTGGATCAATAAAAATTATATCATTGGTTAAATAAATATTGGCAGCGATTTTTCCATTGAAAAATTCTAATTCATTGATATCACTTACATATCCAAACTTGTTATATACTCCAACCGTTCTTTGAATGGCAAAATTATCAGGGTTTACAAAATAAATATTACTTCCTCCAGTGGAGACTATTAAAGAAGAATCATTATGCGTTAATCCCCAACCTTCATAAGGCCAATATAATTCTTTGATTTTTTCTAAAGTAGAAGCATTGTAAACATATACTTTATGTTCCTTCCAAGTTAATTGATAAATTTTATCATTGAAAAGGGTAGTGCCTTCTCCAAAATCTTCAGCTGAAAGTTTTACTTTTTTACCCAAAGATTGCATATTGGAATCCAAAATATGTAAAATGCTTTTACCGTAATTGCCTGTCCCTTCAATCAATTGGCTACCATTCCATTCTAAGCCTTGGGTATAAGAACTAGTATCATGAGGATATATCTTGACTATTTCATATTGCAATTGCTTGGGTGATTCAATGGCATTTGTATTGCTGCTATCAGTTGAATTATTAGCAGAATTACAAGCTAATGAGAAAATGGAAAAAGCGATGAAATAAAGAGTTCTCATAATATTTTATTAAACATTGAATCTAAAATGCATAACATCTCCGTCTTTTACAATGTATTCTTTACCCTCAATTCTTAATTTACCATTATCTCTACAAGCAGCTTCACTCTTATATTTAATAAAATCATCAAATGCGATTACTTCTGCCTTAATAAATCCTTTTTCAAAATCTGTATGAATTACACTAGCGGCTTGAGGAGCTTTCCAACCTTTTTCAATTGTCCATGCTCTTACTTCTTGAACACCAGCTGTAAAATAGGTTTCTAAATTCAATAATTTGTATGCAGATTGAATTAAACGGTTTAAAGCAGGTTCTTTCATTTGGTATTCTTCCATGAACAATGCTTTGTCATCAGCATCTTCCAATTCTGAAATTTGAGCTTCAATATTGTTACACATTACTATTACTTCAGCTCCTTCTTCTTTTGCCATGGCCACTAATTTCTCTGAAAATGCATTTCCTGTATGCATAGATTTTTCATCCACATTGGCAACGTACATTACGGGCTTCTCTGTTAATAAGAAAATATCAGCGATAGCTACTCTTTCTTCTTTTGATAATCCTAAAGAGCGAATACTTTTTCCCTGTTCTAAATGTGCTTTACATCTTTGTAATACTTCTAATTCCACTTTAGCCTTTGGGTCAGTCTTGGCCATTTTTTCTGTTCTTTGCATTTTCTTTTCAACACTATCCAAGTCCTTTAATTGCAATTCAGTTTCAATAATTTCTTTATCACTAATAGGATTGATGACACCTTCTTCTCTTAATACATTTTCGTCTTCGAAGCATCTTATCACATGAATAATAGCACTTACTTCTCTAATATTAGCCAAGAACTTATTACCTAAACCTTCTCCCTTACTTGCACCTTTTACTAAGCCAGCGATATCTACTATTTCTAATTGAGTTGGAACAATTCTTTGTGGAATAATTAATTCAGCTAATTGATCCAATCTATTGTCAGGAACATCCACTAAACCAACATTTGGTTCAATAGTACAAAAACGATAGTTACTAGCTTGTGCTTTTGCACTATTACTAACTGCATTAAATAAGGTTGATTTTCCCACATTTGGTAATCCCACGATGCCTGCCTGTAAAGCCATAATTGAATTGATTTTAAGACCGCAAAAATACAATTCTAATCTCAAAATGGGCTATATTAGTACCATAAACAATTGTACTTTATGGCCTTAAATATCATTTGGGTAGCTTTTTTTGTGATTGCTTTTGTAATAGCCTTGTTTAAGTTGGTATTTCTTGGCGATACGGCCATTTTCAAGCTATTAGCTGATGGTATTTTTGATTCAGCTAAAGTGTCTGTAATGGATGTTGCATTGCCTTTAGCAGGTACTATGGTTTTCTTTTTGGGATTAATGAATATAGCTGAGAAAGCTGGAGCTATTCAAAAACTAGCCAAATGGATGAATCCCTTCCTAAGTAGATTATTCCCCGAGGTTCCAGCCAATCATCCTGCGATGGGTCAAATGGTAATGAATTTTAGTGCTAATATGTTAGGATTAGACAATGCTGCTACACCATTTGGTTTAAAAGCTATGGAAAGCCTTCAAAGTTTAAACCCAGAAAAAGAGAAAGCGACCAATGCTCAAATTATGTTCTTGGTATTACATACATCGGGTTTAACTATAATACCGCTCACTATAATTTCATACAGATTGGCTGCTGGATCTACTGATGCAGCAAGTATTTTTATTCCTTGTGTATTAGCCACTATTGGAACAACATTGGCCTCCATATTGATGGTTGGATTTTATCAAAAACTAAAATGGGACAAGGTTTTAATAAGTTGGTTATTAGGTTTGATTGGATTAATGACGGGTGTATTGTTTTTGGTGAATGGTTTAAGTCCAGCTAATAAAGAAGTGGTTTCAAAAGTGGTGGGCAATGGCTTATTAATTTTTATTATTGTAATGATAATTTTGGGAGGGGTATATAAAAAAGTGTCCGTTTTTGATGCATTTATTGAGGGTGCTAAAAACGGCTTTGATGTAGTATTAAAAATTATCCCTTATTTAGTTGCCATGTTAGTGGCTATTAGAGTATTTAGAGATAGTGGAGC
>JAHEFI010000002.1 GCA_024640255.1 Bacteroidota bacterium
ATAAATATGATACTGCTAAAACCTTAGACCTACCTGTTGTGTATTTTACCAAAGAAGGTTTTGCTAGCTTCTTTAAAGATGAAACAGGTACTTACGAAGTAGAAGCGAATATTCAATTTGACCATCCAACAAGAACTGCGCATAATGTTGTAGCTTTTATTAATAACAATGCATCTACTACTGTTGTTTTGGGTGCACACTTGGATCATTTAGGATATAACGAAGACAAACATGGTTTGGATTTAAACAATGATATTCATAACGGTGCTGATGACAACGCTAGTGGTACTGCGGCTTTGATGGAATTAGCCAAAGGCCTTGCTAAAAAATCTCCTAAGAATAATAACTATTTAATTATTCATTTCTCTGGAGAAGAATTGGGTTTATTAGGTAGCAAATATTGGTTAGATCATCCTACCATGCAAGCCAATTTTAATTACATGATTAATATGGACATGGTTGGTAGATATGATACTGCGCGTAAATTAACCGTAGGTGGTTATGGTACTTCTGCTAATTGGGCTAGTATTTTAAAAAATGTTTCTACCGATTTAATCACGCATTATGATAGTGCTGGTACTGGTCCAAGTGATCATGCTAGTTTTTATAGAAAAGACATGCCTGTTTTATTTATGTTTACTGGAAGTCATGCTGATTATCATAAATCTACAGATGATGCCGATAAAATTAATTATGTAGGAGAAGCCGCTGTAGTGCGTTATGTGCAAGAGATTGTAGAAGCAGGCGATGGCTTGGGTAAATTTGATTTCTTAAAAACCAGAGAGCAATCTATGGGCAAGAGCACTAAGTTTTCTGTGAGCTTAGGAGTAATGCCTGACTATGCATTCACAGGCACAGGCGTTAGAATTGAAGGATCTAGTGCAGGTAAACTAGGAGAGAAGCTTGGTTTAAAACAAGGAGATATTTTATTGCAAGTGGGCGATTATAAATTGATTGATGTGATGAGTTATATGCAAGCCTTGGGTAAATTTAAAAAAGGGGATAAGACTACATTAGTGATTAAAAGAGATAAAGAAGAAATAAAATTTGATATTCAATTTTAATAGCTTTGAATAAATAGTAATCAATGGGTGCAAAATTAATTTTAGATCAGGATGCCATTAATGAAAGTGACTTCGAAGGGTCGCGTATTTTAGGTATTACTGCACCCATTAAAAATTATCAGTTTTGCATTTTACTCAATCAAATTATGGGCTTTGAATTTAGGTTTAATCCCAATCACGAAATTGCTTTAAAGAGAAAAAACAGAACTTATTATTTCTCTATGTATGAAGCTACAGAGCCCTCTACCAGCATTCAGCACTTTGTTTACCACAACCAATTTGATGGAGAATATTTATTGCCAGAATTAAAACATATGGATTTTATCTGGTGGATAAGAGGTGAGTGGATTGAAGACGAAAAAGTAAATGACATTTTACAAACCATTCGTACTATTAAGGGCGTGCAATTAGTAGCAGAGTTAACGCCTGATCAAATTAAAAACAAGGGTCACCTTATTTTTGAATAATAATTCTTTTTTCTGTTGCTGCTATACAAACACCAATTGGTTCTCTGTATTGTATTCCTAGATTTTCTAAAATAGTTTGCACTTCTTTTACTGCTTCTGGTGCAACGGCTATTAATAATCCTCCATTGGTTTGTGGATCGGGTAATAAAACACTTGCTTCTTTTTCATCTATCTCTGGCGCTAATACAATACCATCCTGCGTTGCATTCCAGTTTCTTGCTGTGGCCCCTGGGATGGCTTTTTGTGCAATGTATTCCCTTACTTCTGGTATAATAGGTAATTTACTATAACTGATTTCTGCAGTTAAATTACTTCCTTGCATCATTTCTGTTAAGTGTCCAGCTAATCCAAATCCAGTAACATCTGTCATCGCATGCACCGCACTTAATTTTCCTAATGCTTCTCCTGCTTTATTAATGGTGGTTAATTGCTTTACTAATTTTTCTAAATGTTGTTCTGTTAACAATCCTCTTTTTTGTGAAGTAGCTAAGATGCCTACGCCTAATGGTTTGGTTAAGATTAATACATCACCTTCTTTAGCGGTATCATTTCTTTTTAAGTTTTCTATTGCCACTATTCCATTCACTACCAATCCAAAAATAGGATCCTGACTATCTATACTATGTCCACCTGCTATCACGATACCCGCATCAGCACAGGTTTTGCGCGCACCTTCCATTACTTGTGCTGCAACACTTGCAGGTAATGTTGCTAAGGGCCATCCTAAAACAGCTAATGCAAAAATTGGTTTGCCTCCCATCGCATACACATCACTAATAGCATTGGCTGCTGCAATTTGTCCAAAGGCAAATGCATCGTCTACTATCGGCATAAAAAAGTCTGTGGTAGAAATGATGGCATTTTTTTCATCTATCTGATACACTGCTGCATCATCTCTGCTATCGTTGCCTACTAATAATTGTGGTATATTATTTTTCGCGCCTACATTATGTGCTGCTAATATTTCTGATAATACAGATGGTGCAATCTTACATCCACATCCTCCTCCTTTTGAATGCTGCGTTAATTTGATGTCCATAGTGGTTTCATGTTTTCTATTGTGGCTTCGTCTCCAACTTGTATCCAATGTTGTATACTCTCGCTCAATGCTTTACTTAATTCGGTCTGCAATCTAGCAATTTCCCATTGCCTTCCAGTGATTTGTCTCAATGAAACTGGATTGGGTGCATCCCGACTAAAACTGGTTTGATTAATATTGAATCCTATTCCAATCACTGTCCAAGTCCATTCTGCTCCTCGAAGACTGTTTTCAATTAAAATGCCCCCTGCCTTTCTGTCACGCCAATAAATATCATTAGGCAATTTTATAAGGGTTTCGTCTCCAGCAATTGCTCCAAAAAAGGCTTTTGCCCCTATGGCCACTGCTGCTGAAAGGCCTTTTTGGTCCTCTGGTCCCCAATTTTTACCTGGATTTAAGCTTTTTAGCTCTAAAACATAGCTACAAAGTAGGTTTTGTCCCTTTTCGCTCTCCCAAACCCTACCATGTTGTCCTTTTCCATGGGTTTGAAAGGGGGTATTATAACAACTGCCAGATATGGCCTTTCCCGCTTTGATTTGCTCCATGGCATAGATATTGGTACTATCTATGAAAGGCAGTTCGATGAGCGGCGCTCCTATTGTGATAATTGGTGTGGCAGGTAACAAAGAATTGTTATTTTTGTAAAGTTAGGCATTCAACATTTAAATTATTAGAACTATTGGAACCTCTTTCTTCTTTAAAAGATCGTAAAAAATCTCCGACTCAATTAACACGTAGTAGTAAAATTTTCAAAACCATTATCGCGGCTATCCAAGATAAAAAAGGCGAGAATATTATCAGTTTAGACCTAAGAAAAGTGCACGAAGCTGTGGCTGATTTCTTTATTATTTGCGAAGCGAATAACGCCCCTCAATTAAAAGCGATTATTGATAATATCGATTATGAAGTAAAAACCAAATGCGATGAATTACCTTATAAAACAGAAGGTAAGACGGCTGCACAATGGATTTTGATTGACTATATCAATATTGTAGTGCATGTGATGCATCCGGACGCTAGAAAATTCTACCAATTGGAAGAAATGTGGAGTGACGCGGATAGCAAACTACACGATCTCTAAACTTATTTATATTTTACTTGTTTATATAAGTACTTAAAGCATTATTAATGATACCTGAAAATAAACCGAAAAGCGGCGGACCTAAATTACCCAAATTCAATATTTATTGGATTTATGGTTTAATCGCATTGTCTTTATTATCTGCGCGTTTCTTTCAAATCGCGCCAGATGTTTCTACTATCTCTCACAATGAATTTGTGAAGTTGATGGCGAGTGGTGATGTAGAAAAATTTGTTAAAATTGAGAACAAGAAAATTGTTCGTTTTTACATTAAACCAGACAGCGTTCAAAAAGAATTTTATGTTCAAAAGTTCAAACAAAAATTAGCCAAAGAAAAAGTAAAGGGCAATTATTTATTTGAATACAAAGTGGATAGCTGGGATTCTTTCAATAAAGAATTAGAAGATATTTATACTAAGTATGCAGTGGTGAATATACCAGATAGTTCTGCAGTAGAAGAGAACGATTGGTTTGGTCCTATTGCTAATACTGTTTTCTCTTTAGTATTAATTGTAGTGGTTTGGGTTTTAGTGATGCGCAAAATGGGTGGTGGCGCTGGTGGTAGCGGTGGCCCAGGAGGTATTTTTAATGTTGGAAAATCTAAAGCTACTTTATTTGAAAAAGGTGGCACTAAAGTAAATATTACTTTCTCTGATGTGGCTGGATTAGAAGAAGCAAAAGAAGAAGTAATGGAGATTGTAGATTTCTTAAAGCAACCTAAAAAATATACTGCCTTAGGAGGTAAGATTCCTAAAGGTGCTTTGTTGATTGGTCCTCCAGGTACTGGTAAGACTTTATTAGCAAAAGCAATGGCAGGTGAAGCACAGGTTCCTTTCTTTAGTTTAAGTGGTTCTGACTTTGTGGAGATGTTTGTGGGTGTGGGTGCAAGCCGTGTGCGTGATTTGTTTAAGCAAGCTAGAGAGAAAGCACCATGTATTATTTTCATTGATGAGATTGATGCGATTGGTCGTGCTCGTGGTAAAAACGCCATGATGAGTAACGACGAACGTGAAAATACATTGAACCAATTACTAGTAGAGATGGATGGATTTGGTGGAGATACTGGTATTATTATTTTAGCTGCAACCAATCGTCCAGATGTATTGGATAGCGCTTTATTAAGACCTGGAAGATTTGACCGTCAAATTTCTATTGATCGTCCGGATGTAAAAGGTAGAGAAGAAATTTTCAAAGTGCATTTAGGACCTATCAAAGTTTCTGAAAGTTTAGATATTCATAAGTTGGCTGAACAAACTCCAGGTTTTGCTGGTGCAGATATTGCGAATGTTTGTAACGAAGCTGCTTTGATTGCTGCACGTAAAGGAAAGTCTGGCGTAGAGATGAAAGATTTCCAAGACGCAATTGATAGAGTGATTGGTGGATTAGAAAAGAAAAATAAAATTATTTCTAAGGACGAGAAAGAAGTAATTGCCTACCATGAAGCAGGTCATGCTATTTGTGGCTGGTTCTTAGAACATGCTTATCCTTTATTAAAAGTAACTATTGTACCAAGAGGTACGGCTGCATTGGGTTATGCGCAATACACGCCTAAAGAACAATACTTATATACCATTGAACAATTAACAGATCAAATGTGTATGACTCTTGGTGGTCGTGCTGCTGAACAAATTTTCTTTGGTAAAATTTCTACTGGCGCATCTAACGATTTACAACAGATTACTAGAATGGCTTACTCAATGGTAACCACTTATGGTATGAATGATAAAATTGGTAATGTAAGCTTCTACGATCCTTCTCAAGAAAATGCTTTCCAAAAACCTTTTAGCGAAGAGACTGGAAAAATTATTGATGAGGAAGTTCGTAAAATGATTGACGCTGCTTATCAAAGAACTTTAGCTTTATTACAAGAAAGAAAAGCGGAAGTAGAAAAATTAGCACAAGCTTTATTAACAAGAGAAGTATTGCATAAATCAGATGTAGAAGAATTAATTGGTAACAGACCTTTTGAAGAAAAAACAACTTTAGAAGTAGCTGAGACCGAAAGTTTTGCTCCTTCTGAAACAACTGTAGATAGCGCAAGCGCTGCTGATATTATTGATACAGCGAATGCAACAATTGATGCAGCAGATGCTGCTGGTAATAATGAATAATACTTACAATGGAATCACAGGGTTCAAGAAGTAAAATATTAAACAAGATTAAGCAGGCTTTAAAAGATCCTGTGCCAGTGCCATTTCCTGATCAAGTGGCTGATACGCCTATTTTTATTCCAACAGAAGAAGAATTAACCATTGGCTTTGCTGAAAAATTCACTGAACTGCTTGGCAAATTTGTTTACTGTGCAGATGAAGCAGAATTGGTAGATCAATTAACCAAACTAATTCATTCACAAAATTGGACCAAGGTTTATTCAAGAGAAGCGGGTTGGTTGGATGATATGAAAGAATACAATTTTGATCCAGTTAATACTGATGATATAGATAGCTGTGATGTGGCCATTACTTTATGCGATCATTTAATTGCAAGAACGGGCACCATTGTTTTAAGCACTAATCAATTGAGCGGAAGAACTGCTAGTGTGTATGCACCTATTCACATTTGTATTGCTTATACACATCAATTAGTATTTGATATTTCGGATAGCCTTCAATTGTTCAAGAATGAGGAAGCTCATTTGCCAAGCATGATTAGCTTTGCAACGGGCCCTAGTAGAACTGCCGATATTGAAAAAACTTTGGTAGTAGGGGTGCATGGTCCAAAAGAAGTATATTGCTTCTTAGTAGATAAGGCAACTGATTAATTATTTTAAATCCAATTCATGGAATTAGCTGCTGGCAAAAAAGTTTATTTTCTTTCTGATTTTCATTTAGGGGCACCTGATGAAAAAGCTAGCAGGGTTCGCGAAGCACAAATTGTTCAATTTTTACAAACGGCTAGACAAGATGCTGCTGCTATTTTTATAGTAGGAGATATTTTTGATTTTTGGTTTGAATACAATGAAGTAGTACCAAAAGGTTTTGTGCGTTTATTAGGTTGTTTAGCTTCTATTAATGATGCAGGTATTCCAATCCATATTTTTACGGGCAACCATGATTTATGGATGCAAGATTATTTTACCAAGGAAATTGGCGCATCGGTTTATTTTTCTGCGAAGGAGTTTACTTTCTCTGGTAAACAATTTTTTGTTGCACATGGAGATGGTTTAGGCCCAGGGGATGAAGGCTATAAGTTTTTAAAGAAAATTTTTACCAATCCAATTTGTAAATTTTTATTCAGATGGTTACATCCAGATTTGGGAATTAAACTAGCTAATTTTTTCAGTAGTCAAAGTAGAATTAAAACTGGCAGCTCCGATGAAATATTTTTAGGAGAAGACAAAGAGTGGTTGATTATATATTCTAAAGAACTGTCTCAAACCAATAAAGCCAACTACTTTATCTTTGGTCACAGACATTATGCTTTGGACTTAAAAATTTCAGAGAACGCTAGATATATTAATTTAGGTGATTGGATTAGATCTAATACTTACGCAGTTTTTGATGGTAATGACCTTCAACTTAAAAAATGGGAAGCATGAACCTAAACGATACCTTTTTAAGTAATAGCATTAAAAGCTATTTGATTGTGCTAGGCATTTTTGCTGTTGCATTTATTGTAAAAAGAATTGTCTCTCGTTTTTTTGCAGGACTAATCTATACTTGGATTGTAAAAAACAATCATGCCGAATTAAAGAAAGCGCAATTGCATAGATTGGTTGTACCTATTGAACAATTCTTATTGTTCTTGGTGGCAGCAATTGCTATTTATGAATTACGTTTCCCAGAAGCATGGAACCTGCATTTATTTAAATTAAGTTTTCAGCAGGTTATAGAGTCTTCTACCAAATTGATTTTTATCATTTTGCTTATTCGTGTTTGCTTAAGAACCTTAGAATTTATTGCGAAAATTTTAGAAGAGAAAGCAAAAGTTACTGCAGATCAAAGCGACGATCAATTGGTATTGTTTTTTAGAGATTTCTTTAAGGTAATATTATATATCATTGGCGTCTTGCTGATTTTGCATTATGTTTTTAATGAAAATATTGGTAACCTAGTAACCAGCTTAAGCATTGTGGGTGCGGCGATTGCCTTATCTATGCGTGAGAGCCTGGAAAATATTATTGCTTCTTTTATTATCTTTTTTGATAAACCTTTTACGGTGGGTGATTTAGTGAAAGTGAATAATTTTACCGGTACCATTGAAAAAATTGGTTTAAGAAGTACCCGTATTCGAACACAGGATAAAACTTATATTTCTGTTCCCAACAAACAAATGGTTGATACTATTGTTGATAATATTAGTTTAAGGACTGAGCGTAAATTTGAAATGGATATGCAGTTAAGTGTTCATACACCAGCTACAACTATTAGCGCTTTCACAGATCACTTAAGAAATTTTATCAAGCAACAAGCTGGAGTAGTGAATACCATTGTTATTTTAACAGATGCGGGTAAACAAGCACATATTATTCATGCAGAAGTGTTTGTTAGTATGCATGTAGACATTAGTGCATTTCAAACTTTGAGAGAGAAAATTAATCTTGAAGCTATTCAATATGCTAATCAGCATCAAATAGCATTTGCTGAATTGTAGTTTACAAGCTTTCTTTCAAATGCGTTAAAAAGCTCTTGATATTTTTTAGGCTATTCAATAATGCCATATCCTTATCTGCTTTTTCCTTATTGTTTTTCAAATAAGTCTTAGCGCCATCAATAGAGTATTTCTTTTCTCTTAACAAGAAATAGATTTGTTTTAAGAATTCAATATCCTGAGATCTAAATAAACGATCGCCCTTTCTTGTTTTACGCGGTTGTAATTGTTTGAATTCTTTTTCCCAATATCTAATCAGTGAAGTATTTACATTAAACCAAGTAGCAACTTCACCTATGGGGTAATATAATTTTTGTGCTAATATTTCTGCACTAGGCACTTGCAATTTCTCCATATCGCCTTCCATAGAGGCGAAAGATTTTCTTCCTCTTTTTTGTAAACCAACATTAGATTTATAATGCATGCTGGTTCTAGAAACGCTTGGAAGGGGTTCTTCTACCACCATTACTTTTGCAGGTGCTGGCTTCGATTTTTTGATGGTTTTGGTACTTGCTGGAGCAGCGATATGCACCGGTTGTGGTGTATCATTTCCAAATAAGTCTAACTGCTGCAAGTGTTTAGCCATATTTCAAAGTTACTATTCTATTCTTTGACAGATTAGCTTCTAAGAGATTGGTGGATAAATTGTTAAGTATAGCGTAATTTTGCCTATGCGCATTTTTATTGTATCAAAAGCGGCTTGGAATATTCCTGCATTATTGGTGGATCAAACAGTGGCCGATTTAATAGCTACTGGTTTTCATTCTTCCATCACAGACATTGTGGTTGTAGCTGATGGATTTAGGGTGAATCTGCCTCCTGGCGCTACTTTAATGAATACCGAAGAAGCCACTACTTTATTAGCTACTTCAAACAATGCGGCTATTATTCATTTTGGCACAAGTTTAAAAGGAGCAGAAAATCTGGAACAATATTTTATTGATTTATCTGCACCTAAACATTTAGTGGATGGATGGTTGGCTAATATCATGGCGGGAAGCGTACATAAAAAATTGAAGCAAAAAGCAAAAAGGGTATTTACTTATTTAGATTTACCAGCACCTCATTTGACTACTTATGAATGGTCTGATTTGGCTATGGCTAAATCTCGCAATACCAATGGAGACGCCTATTTTATGGTATTTGCTTCAGTGTCTGAAATAGTAGGCATTTTAAAAGAGTTTTCTATTTTCAAAAAATGGCAGCAAACTAGTATGGCTATTTTATTTGTTTGTAAGGACGCCAAAGAAGTAGCAAAAGCTCAAGCCTTGGTGAGGGGTTATAAGTATAGAAATGCTGTATTTTTTAAATCATTGGATGAGCTTGAAATATTAGATTTTGCTGCAGCTTACTTGAGCGTTTGGAGTGTGTATCTACCTTATTATGCTCGTATGCTGCAATGGTCTGCAGGAGTAGGGTTGCCAATCTTATTAAATAGTAAAACCAATTGGCCCATAGCCTTTACAAAATCTGGGGAATGCTTTGATTTTACTGAATTACAGGGCCTTTCCAATCATTTCAAATTGTACTATAAAGACGAGGTATATAAGCAAACCAGATCCAATTATGGTCATGCTTGGTTGAATCAAATGATGGCCGATGCGCTTACCATAAAAAATGGTATTTTTGCACCATAAATTTTAATATGCATCAATCTAATATTAATGTCCAAATTAGTTTGGACGAACAAAAAATTCCACAACAAATACAATGGTCTGCCTCTGATAGTTCTGCAGAAGAAGCACAATCGGCAAGAGCCATGATGTTAACTTTCTGGGATCCTACCGATAAAACTGCTTTACGTATAGATTTATGGACTAAAGAAATGATGGTGGATGAAATGGCCGATTTCTTTTATCAGAATATTATGGGAATGGGTGATACTTATATGAGAGCCACCCAAGACAAAGCATTGTCTGACGAATTTAAAAACTTTGCAAAAACATTTTTAGTGAAGTTTAAAGAGAGTCAATTAAAATTAAATAATACTAAATAAGTAAGATATGAGTTTAGAAGAAAAAGTAATGTCTTTGATGAAAGATGCTATGAAAAGCAAGGATGAAGCTACTTTGAGAGGATTAAGAGCTATTAAGGCAGAGATTATCAAAGCTAAAACTGATCCAGGGGCGAATGGTGCAATTAATGAAGATACAGAAATGAAATTGTTACAAAAATTAGTTAAGTCTCGTAAAGATTCTTTGACTATTTATGAACAACAAAATAGAGCTGACTTGGCTGCTAAAGAAATTGAAGAGATTGCAGTGATTGAAAAATTCTTACCAGCTCAAATGAGCGAAGAAGAAGTAACTGCTGCAGTGAAAGCAATTATTGAACAAGTTGGTGCAGCTGGTCCTCAAGACTTAGGAAAAGTAATGGGAGTGGCTTCTAAACAATTAGCGGGTAAAGCAGCAGGTAATGTCATTTCTGCTGTAGCTAAAAATTTATTGACAGCTTAGTATGTGGATTGATATTTTATCTGGCACTATTTTGATCATTGCCATTTTGCAAGGGTATCGCAATGGATTGATCAAAGCCATCATTTCTTTTTTCTCTTTATTTATTGGATTGATTCTGGCTTTTCAATTTGCTGGATATATTTCCAATATTTTAAAAGAGCATACTAAGATTGCTTCTCATTGGTTGCCATTTATTGCTTTTTTGGTTGTATTAATTGGAGTAATGATTTTATTAAAAATGATTACCGGTATTTTACAACAATCTGCCGAATGGCTACTATTAGGTTGGTTGAATAAATTACTAGGCATGGTTTTATATGCTTTAATTTATGGCACTATATTAAGCGCTTTCATTTATTTTATGATTTTATTGGGGGTGATTGACAAGGCCACTGTTAAGGATAGTTTTAGCTTTTCTTACTTGGAATCTTGGTGGCCTTATTTTATGAAAAAGTTAAGTTTTTGGATTCCTTCTATTAAATCTAGTTTGACTAGCTTACTTTAAGGTTTTTTACTGCGAATCATTTATCTTTAAAGCATGGACTACGAAATTAAAAAGGATGGCAAATTCGAATACCTAGAAGTAGGTGAGGGAGAGGTGTTGATGCTTTTGCATGGCCTTTTTGGAGCATTAAGTAATTTCTCTGACCTGATTGAGCGTTTTAGAACAACACATAAAGTGGTAGTACCCTTATTGCCGCTTTTTGATTTAGATATTTTACATACCAGTGTGACTGGTTTAGCCAAGCATGTGGATCAATTTATTGAACACAAAGGCTATGAGCATATTCATCTTTTAGGAAACTCATTGGGAGGTCATGTGGGTTTGGTACATGTATTAAAACATCCTGAAAAAATTAAATCACTTACTTTAACAGGAAGTAGTGGTTTGTTTGAGAACGCGATGGGTGATTCTTATCCAAAGCGTGGTGATTATGATTATATCAAAAACAAAACGGCACAAACTTTTTACGATCCAGCAATGGCTACTAAAGAATTAGTGGATGAGGTTTTTGAGATTACTAAAAATAGATTGAAGGTTATTAAGATTATTGCGCTAGCTAAAAGTGCGATTAGAAATAATTTAGGAGAAGAGTTAAATCAAATTCAAATTCCTACTTTATTAATTTGGGGAAAGAACGATACTGTGACACCTCCTTTTGTTGCAGAAGAATTTCATAAGTTAATCCCACATAGTAAATTATACTTCATTGATAAATGCGGTCACGCTCCTATGATGGAAGTGCCGGGTGAATTCAATGACTTGTTGGATAATTTTCTTCAATCATTGCCTAAATAAATTTCATGATTGCCTCAAGCATTGCTGTACAAAGCTTTCCCATGATGCGCTTAGAAGATAAGGCAGGCTTTGTGTTGCAAAACATGGAAGACTTTGATGTGCAAGAATTAGTGGTGATTAAAGATGATTATTTTATTGGATTGGTACATAAAGTAGATTTATTAGACATCCCCAAAGAGCAAAGTATTGCTTCTATTGCAGATGATTTTCAAAGAGTGGGTGTTTTAGGTACAGCACATATTACTGCAGTCTTGGATCATTTTGCAAAACATCATTTAAGTATTTTACCTGTTTTAAATGAACAACAAGAATGCTTAGGAGTGGTGCCTCAAAAAAATCTGAATGAAATGTTGGCGCTGTATTTAGGCGTTGCACAACCTGGGGCTATTTTGGTTTTTTCTGTTTCTCCTTATCAATATTCTTTAGCAGAGATGAGTAGACTAGTGGAAACCAACAATGCACAAATTGTTCAATTGAATTCTATTTTTGACGAAGCTACCGGCGCTTATATTATTACGATAAAAATTAACAAAGAAGAAGCACAATCTATTGTCGCTACTTTTCAACGTTACGAATATCAGTTGTTGCATTATTTTGGTAATACCCCTATCAATAATGATATTGAAGACCATTACCATCATCTAATGAACTATTTAGATGTTTAAATCTTATGTTTTATTTTTCTTTCTAAGTATTGCTTTTGCTTTTTCTGCTCAAGCACAAATAACTATTAGATCTATTACCATCCAAGGCAATAACAAAACCAAGAATTATATTATTCAAAGAGAATTACCTTATCGTATTGGATCTATTGTAGCTGCAGATTCTTTGGAAGTAATGAATACACTAGCACAACATCAATTGGTGAATACTAGTTTATTTAATGAAGCGAAAGTTGAATCTATCATGGTAGATAGTACTACTGCCGATGTATTGATTCATGTGAAAGAGCGTTGGTATTTATTTCCTATTCCTTATTTCAGATGGGTGGATAGAAATTTTAGTCAATGGTGGAACCAACAAAATAGAAGTTTAGATAGAGTAAATTATGGGCTTAATTTTAGACAAAGTAATTTTACTGGAAACAATGATAGATTAGTTATTGGTTTAATTACCGGCTATACACAACAAGTTATTGTGAGATACCAGATTCCTTTTATTGATAAAAAATTACAATGGGGTATCGGCGCGGGTATTCAATATTATACGCAGAAAGAAATTAATTACAATACCATAGCTGATAAACAAGTTTTTTATAAGTCTAATCAAATTTTAAGAGATGGCTTTAGAGCCAATGCCAATCTAACTTATAGACCTAGTTTATTTGAGCGCTACAATTTTCAACTAGGAGTAGGGGAAGAAAATATTGCGAACGAAGCATTCTTAAAAGCACCTCAATTGCTTCCCAATTTTTCTACTTCAATGCGCTATGTAGATTTCACTATTGGGTATGCTAAAACTAAGTTTGATTATAATGCTTATCCCACAAAAGGAGCCAGTGTTGATTTTGCTTGGTACCAAAGATTGGCTAATAATGCTCCTTTAAGTTCTTTTCAATGGAGAAATATTTGGGCTCATTCTTTTAACAAGACTAATTTTATATTTACTGAAACCAATACACAAATTAAATTTTTACCTAATCAAAATTACTTGGACCAAAAATTATTGGGCTATGGTAATTTACAAATGAATGGTTTAGAATATTATGTGGTGGATGGTAATGCAGCTACTGTTGGCAAATTCGCTTTTCATCATAAAATAGGAACTATCACACTTCGCAATCCAGTGACCAAAAAATTCCTACCAGAAGTGAAATATCATTTCTGGTTAAAACTATTTACGCAATTGGGCTATGTTTATAGCGAAAAGGCATTGAATCAGAATAAATTATCCAATACATTGCTTAGAACCGCTGGAATTGGGGTGGATATTATTAGTATTTATGATTTTGTATTTAAAATTGATTATAGTGTGAATCAGCTTGGAGACAAAGGTTTATATTTACACGGCGGAATTAATTTTTAATTTTGATCAATGAAAGTAGCTATTTATAGTAGAGGGGTGGATATAGATCAACAGCAATCTTTGAATGCTTTGTTGACAGAACTATATCGTTATGATATTGACATTTTTGTTTTCGAAGACCTTATTCAAAAATTTGACTTAAAAGCAATTGCGGGTAAACCAGCTTTAATTCCTTTTAAAGATTCTCATGATTTACATAATGCCATTGATTGTTTAATTAGTGTGGGAGGAGATGGTACCGTTTTAGATGCCATTACTTTAGTAGGCGATACCAATATTCCTATTTTAGGGGTGAACTATGGTAGACTTGGATTTTTAGCCTCTATTTCTAAAGACGAATTAAGTTTAATGGTAGATGCATTGGCGAATAGATCTTATGTAATTGATAAAAGAACTTTAATTCATTTAGATGCAGACTTTCCCGTTTTTGGTGGAACGCCTTTTGCTTTAAATGAATTTGCTATTCATAAAAGAGACACTTCTCCAATGATTAAAATTCACACTTATCTAAATGGTGAATTTTTAAATTCTTATTGGGCAGATGGATTAATTGTTGCTACTCCCACTGGTTCTACTGGGTATAATATGAGTTGTAATGGTCCTATTTTATTTCCAGAATCTGCCAGCTTTGTGATTACACCAGTAGCGCCCCATAATTTAAATGTGCGTTCTATTGTTGTTCCTGATACTTCTGTTATTTCTTTTGAAATTGAAGGTCGTACAGAAGAAATTATTTGTGCTTTAGATGCGCGTAAAGAAATTGTAGCTAAAAAAATTCAGTTGGCTGTTAAGAAAGAAAATTTCACTGTAAGTTTCATCAGACTGAATGAGAATAGCTATTTGAGCACTTTGAGAAACAAGCTTACATGGGGCTTAGATAAAAGAAATTAGAGCATGCGTTTTACTTTTATATTTTTATTTTTTGTTTTACTATCTAGTGTAACTATCAAAGCACAACATCTTCAATTAATCAATGATAAGGGCGAAGTAGGTGCTTTTATGGGCTATGCTTCTTACAATGGTGATGTGGCTTCTGACGTTCAGTTTGTCAAAATGAATTATGGCGCATTTTATAAAAGACAACTTAACGGTTATATTGGCTTAAGGGTAAACTATGAAAAATTAAATATTGGTGCTAGTGATGCTAGTTCTTTAAATGCTTATGATCGTACAAGAGGATTTTTATTTGAAAGAGACTTTCATGAAATAAGTGTTTTATCAGAATTATATTTTAATCGCTTTATTACCGATAGAAAAGATTTTCGCTTTTCACCTTATTTAGGATTTGGTGCTGGTTATTTATTAAAAGGATCGGTTGATAACTCTAATTTTTCTGCAGCAGGTGCCAACAGAATTATTACCATGCCCATTAATCTTGGATTTAAATGGAATGTATTTAAACAGATTAATTTATTCGGTGAAGTAAAATATCGTTTCACTACTTCGGATAAATTGGATCATTTTGTAGATGATGTTCCAATGAAATTGAATATACCAACTTCAACTATTTATTATCAAGGTAGTAAATCTGGTAATGATCAAATTGTTTCTGCCTCTTTAGGGCTTTCTTATAATTTCAGAAAAATTTATGGACCTGAAATTTTCAAGCAACCTAAGCGCAAGAAAAATGATATTGAAGACCACTCCCCCAAAAAGAAATCTAAATGGCTTTTTTTTCTTCCTTTTAACCGCAAATAAGTTTCGGTTGCTTATTTTTACAACATGGAAAACCTGGATCTAAACAGACTCCCCCAACATATTGCTATCATCATGGATGGAAATGGTAGATGGGCTCAGGAACAAGGGCAGGATCGTTTATATGGGCATTACCATGGGGTGATTAGCGTGAGAAAAGTAGTGGAAGCCGCTGCGGAAATTGGTATCAAATACCTTACCATGTATGCTTTTAGTACCGAAAACTGGGACAGACCTACCGAGGAAGTGAATGGCCTGATGACCCTTTTTGTGGAAACCATTGCCAAAGAAGTACCAGATTTAAATAAAAATAATATCCAACTGCAGTTTATAGGGGATTTGTCGGCTTTGCCACCCCATGCTAGTGCTGCTTTGGCCCAAGCAACTGCCGATACGGCTCAAAATACCGGCCTAAAACTGATTGTTGCCCTTAGTTATAGTAGTAGATGGGAACTGGTCAATGCAGCCCAAAAAATTGCCGAATTGGTTAAAAAGGGTAGCCTTGAACCTGCTCAAGTGGATGAAGCTATTTTTGCTCAAAACCTTACTACTAAAGGAATTCCTGACCCTGAATTGATGATTCGTACCAGTGGGGAACATCGTATTAGTAATTTCCTTTTATATCAATTAGCCTACGCAGAATTGTACTTTACCGACACCCGTTGGCCTGATTTTAGAAAAGAGCACCTTATCGAAGCTATTTTGGACTACCAGTCCCGTGAACGCAGATTTGGCAAAACAAGCGCCCAGATCCAGTCAAATGCATAAAATAAATAATATGTTATTTTCTGCTTTTTAACAAAGACTTTGAGATTTTACGAGTAATTTGCGACACTTTTAAGATTATAAATTATAGCCCCACCAGCAGATGCAGAAATTGACCCGTTTTTTTATTGGATGTATATCGGTACTTGTATTGTCGTCGACTTGTTTTGCACAGGAAATTCCTGCTAAAGACTCGGTTTCTCAGATCAATGTTAAGTTACAAAACCTATTTAGTCAACGCTTGGTATCGAAATACAAAATCCGCTCTATTAAGGTGGTGGGTAATGAGTATTTTGACGAAAGCTTATTGTTGTCTTTATCTACCCTAAATATTGGGGACGAGGTGCAGATTCCTGGAGGAGATAATTTCTCTAAAGCCATCCGCAAGTTGATGGATCAAAACTACTTTAGTGATGTAAGTATTTATATTACCGATTTGCAAGACAAGGAAATTGATGTAGAGATTAATGTAGTGGAGCGTCCTCGTTTATCTAGATTTAATTTTATTGGGGTTAAGAAAACAGAGAAAGATGAATTGTCTGGCAAAACTGGTTTAACACCTAACAGGGTTATTACAGAAAATATGAAGATCACTGCAATTGAAGGGATTAAAAAGTTTTATGCAGAGAAAGGTTTTCAAGATGCTTCTGTAGTGATCAAAGAACAAAAAGATGCTGCTAGAAAAAATAATTTATTATTAGATTTTGTGGTAGATCGTGGTCCTAAAGTGAGAATTAACAATATCAATTTTGGTGGCAATAAAATAGACGAGACCAAATTGAAGAAAAGTTTAAAAGAGATTCACGAAAAGTCTAGAATGACTTTATATCCTTTGAACGACAAGCCTGTGATTGTTAAAACATCTCCTTATACTTTTGAAGAATACCTTCAAGAAAAAGGGTATTTAACTTTCACTAAGACTAGAAAAATATTAAACCCTTATTTACGTATTAAATTATCTGGTTCTAAGTTTAATCCTAAAAAATACGATGAAGCAAAAGATAATTTATTGAACTATTACAACGCTTTAGGTTTTAGAGATGCGGTGATTGAAAAAGACACTGTGTATCATAATGCTGCAGGCAATTTGAATATTGACATGCAAATGAAAGAAGGTAAGAAATACTATTTTGGTAATTTAACCTGGAGAGGTAATACCAAGTATTCTGACTCATTGTTGTCAAGCATTTTGAATATTAAGAAAGGAGATATTTATAATAGAGAAATTTTATACAATAAGTTAGGTAAGACACCTACTGCTGAAGGAGGAGATGTGAGTGGATTGTATCAAGATGATGGTTATTTGTTTTTCCGAATTGATCCAATCGAAACTGCCGTGTACAATGACACGATTGATTTTGAAATCAGGGTAATGGAAGGTCCGCAAGCAACTATTAAAACAGTTCGTATTGCAGGTAACGAAAAAACAAAAGACTTTGTAATTCGTAGAGAGATTAGAACTATTCCTGGTGATAAGTTTAGCCGTACTTTATTAATTCGTTCTCAACGTGAGATTGCACAGTTGAACTATTTTGATCAGGAGAAAATTAAAATGGATCCAATACCTAATGCAGAAGATGGCACAGTGGATATTAATTATGGCGTGGAAGAAAAATCTAGTGATCAGTTAGAGTTGAGTGCTGGATGGGGTGGATATATT
Source organism: Bacteroidota bacterium (assembly GCA_024640255.1). GTDB lineage: Bacteria > Bacteroidota > Bacteroidia > Chitinophagales > Chitinophagaceae > Sediminibacterium. Next base: position 18,143 of record JAHEFI010000002.1, read on the forward strand.
GGTTTGACAGGTACACTAGGTGTTACTTTTAATAACTTCTCTTCTAAGAATTTATTTAATAAAAAAGCATGGGATCCATTACCAATGGGGGATGGTCAAAAATTAAGTGTGCGTGTTCAAAGTAATGGTAAAGCATTTAGATCTACTAACTTCACATTCACTGAACCTTGGTTTGGTGGTATCAAAAGAAACTCTTTAACTTTTAGTGTATACAACACAAAGTATGGTCAGTCTTATGATTTGTTAACTGGAATGTACAATCCAAATGCAGCAGATCAAAGATATATTTCAACAACAGGTGCGACTATTACTTTTGCTAGACAGTTAACATGGCCTGATGACTATTTCTCTTTTAGTACTGGTATCAACTTTACAAGATATACTTTAAAGAACTATGCGATTGATCCATATAACTTGCCCAATTTTGATAATGGTAATGTAAATAACCTGAACCTAAGATTGGCATTACAAAGAACTTCTATTGATCAACCATTGTTCCCAAGAACTGGTTCTACTTTCTTATTGAGTGCGCAATTAACTCCACCATATTCTTCTTTCGATCCTAATTTTTCTAAGAAAGCGAATCCATATGAATTATTAGAATACCATAAATGGAGATTTAATGGTGAATGGTATGTACCATTAGGTAAGCCAGCAGGTGAAGAGCATAACAAACAATTTGTATTGAAGTTTGCAGCTAAGTTTGGTTTCTTAGGTAGATATGATCAAAATTTAGGTATTTCTCCTTTTGAGCGTTTCCAATTGGGTGATGCGGGTCTAAGTAATCAGTTTGCTTTATTGGGTTATGATATCATTGCACAAAGAGGTTATCCAGTGTATGAATCTTCTAATCCAAAAATCAATCCTGATCAACAATCTTCAAGACAGAAGTTCACCATGTTTAATAAATATGCAGTTGAATTAAGATATCCATTAAGCTTGGCTGCAAGTAGTACTATTTATGCATTAACATTCTTCGAAGCTGCGAATGGTTGGTATAGTATGAAAGATTACAATCCATTTAACTTAAGAAGATCTGTGGGTGTAGGCATGCGTTTCTATTTACCAATGTTTGGTTTGTTAGGATTTGATTATGGTATTGGTATTGATAGAATTAACTCAACCAATACTTTGAAAGATGCGGGTAGATTTACCTTCATGTTAGGATTTGAACCAGAATAGACATTGATTTATAATTCATTTTAAATTTTACAAAATGCAATTCAAGAAATTTTATTTACTACTTGCTTTAAGTGTTTTCACTTTTTTAGGTGTTCAAGCACAAAGCCGTTATGCAGTAATAAACACCAAGTATATTCTAGACAAAATTCCAGAATACAAGGAAGCAGATAAAAAATTAAAAGCATTGGGAGATCAGTGGCAGGCAGAAATTGACGAGAAGCAAATGGTATTGGACAAAATGTACAAAAACTATGAAGCAGAGCAATTTATGTTATCTGATGATTTGAAGAAAAAGCGTGAGGATGAACTATTTATAAAGGAAAAAGAGCTTAGAGATTTACAAAAAAAGCGCTTTGGCTATGAGGGTGATTTATTCAAAGAGCGCCAAAAACTAGTAAAACCTATTCAGGATAAGGTATATAATGTGGTTCAAAAAATGGCTATCGCTCGTTCATATGACTTCATTTTGGATAAAAGTGAAGGAATAACCATTATATTTGCTGACCCAAAACTGGATAAAAGCGACGACGTTTTAAAAGAATTGGGGATTAATAATTAAGTATAACACAACACAAAACATAGACAAATGAAAAAAGGTTTCTTATTTGCAGCCATCATTTTATTAGCTGCTTCTTTCACTAACAGTGCTTCTGCACAAGTTAAAATTGGTTATTTTGATGACCAAAGCGTAATTGCTTTATTCCCTGGTATCCAAGAGAAATTAGATACAGTGTTGCAATCTTATGCAAAAGATACTTTACAAGACGAGTATAACTACACATTAAAAAGTTATCAAGTAAAAGATAGTATCTACAGAAAAGATTCTTTAGAATTATCTAAAAGACCAAAAGCTTTACAATTATCAACTGATGAATTAAATCAGTTAAAGTATAAGTTAATCAACTGGCAACAATACCAACAAGAGATGATGCAACAAAAGCAAGAGTCTTTATTGTTACCTTACAGACAAAAGATTGCTGCTGCTTTAAGCGAAGTAGTTGCTGAAAATAAATACACAATGGTTTTAAAGGCTGAGTCTTTATCTCCATATGCTCAACCTTCTATTGCAGACAATTTAACCATTCGTGTTGCAATGAAGTTGAAGTTGGCTTTACCTAAAGAAGTAGAAGAAGCTTTCAAAGCGGCTACTGGTGGTGCTCCTGCTAAAGCTGCAGCAGCTCCAGCTAAGAAAGGATAATTTAGTACAACAATATTTTTAGTAAGAACCTCGTTGTTATGCAACGAGGTTCTTAGTTTTACAAAACGAAACATTTTTATGGCTGCACCCATTGGCGTTTTTGATAGTGGTTATGGTGGATTAACCATTTTAAAAGCTTTACAAAAGCAATTGCCTGAGTATGATTATATCTATTTAGGAGATAATGCGCGTGCACCCTATGGTACTAGATCTTTTGAAACAGTTTATGAATATACCCTTGAAGCTGTGAAATGGTTTTTTGATCAAGGTTGTGAATTAGTCATTTTAGCATGTAATACTGCTTCTGCAAAAGCACTTAGAAATATTCAGCAATTAGATTTACCTACTTTGGCTCCTAACAAAAGAGTATTAGGTGTGATTAGACCTAGTAGTGAAGTTTTGGGTAACTATTCAAGTAGCAAACAAGTGGGCGTGATGGGGACATCTGGTACTGTGCAGAGTGAAAGTTATCTATTAGAAATGGCTAAGTTCTTCCCTGAGGTAAAAGTGTTTCAACAAGCTTGCCCAATGTGGGTACCCATTATTGAAAATGGAGAGTTTGATGGAGAGGGTGCAGATTTCTTTGTAAAAAAGTACTTAGACCAGCTTTTTGCTCAGTCTAGTCAGATTGATGCCGTTTTATTAGCATGTACTCATTATCCTTTGTTGGAGGCTAAGATTAAGGCCTATGCCCCCAAAGGAGTGAAGTTTATAGCCCAAGGAGATATTGTTGCTCAAAGTTTGGCCCTTTACCTTGAAAATCACCCTGAAATAGCTCAAAAATGCAGTAAAAATGGCCAAATCAGCTTTTTTACTACCGATAATGAGCAGGTTTTCGAACAGCAGGGTAGTTTGTTCTTTGGCCAAAAAATTGCCGCAAAACATACAGATTTAGCTTAAAAATTCAAAAAATACCCTATTTTTGCCGTCCTTTCACGGGTAGTGGTATGGTGACTGCTATTAGAAACGGATTTAGAACTAAAGTATTAACATCAAGGGCGATAGGAATATTCCTAATAACCCGATAAAAAAAGTAGAATATGAAACGTACATTCCAACCTCATAAACGTCGTCGTAAATCAGTGCATGGTTTCCGTAAGCGTATGGAATCAGCAAATGGTCGTAAAGTATTAGCTAGTCGCCGTAAGAAAGGACGTAAGAAATTGACTGTATCAAGCGAGAAGGGTTTAAAATAATTTAACACCTAACGCTGAAAATTGATAATTTTAAAGTCCTCTCGATATTTCGGGAGGACTTTTTTAATGCCTTAAACATTGCCCTTGTCTGCCCAATTTACTTATCAAAAAAAAGATAAACTTAAAAGTAGAAAGCAAACGCAGTTCTTGTTTGCTAAGGGGCAATCTATGAATGCTTTCCCTATTAAATTAATTTATACCATTGAAGCCAATGAGCCTGGTAGCTTGCAAGCGGGGGTAGGAGCACCTAGTAGAACTTTTAGAAAAGCAGTTGCGCGTAATAGAGTGAAGCGTTTATTAAGAGAAGGATATAGATTAGAAAAACCTGCTTTTGTAGAAGCTACTTCAATAGAGCATCTTCGCATTAATTTATTTTTTTTGTATACCGATGTTACTGTGATTGCACAAAAAGAAATTCAAGAAAAAATAAAACAACTTTTAACAAGGTTGTCTGAAAAAATTAAAACAAGTAGTATACTTCACAATGGAACTATTTAAAAAAATAATAGCTTTCCCCTTTGTGCTATTGATTAAATTTTATCAATACGTTCTTTCTCCTTATTTGGGTGGAAGTAAGTGTAGGTATACGCCTTCTTGTTCTCAGTATACCATGGATGCTATAAAAAAGTATGGCCCCATAAAAGGTATCTTTCTAGGGGCCAAACGTATAAGTAGATGTCATCCAGGCGGTGGTCATGGTTACGACCCCGTGCCTTAATTTTATTTTGCTGCAGCGAATCTCTCTGCTACTACTGTCCAGTTTACTACATTCCAGAATGCTGCTAAATAATCAGCTCTTCTGTTTTGATATTTTAAATAGTAAGCGTGTTCCCAAACATCAGCACCTAATAATGGAGTGCCTTTTACTTCAGCAACATCCATTAAAGGATTATCTTGATTTGGGGTAGAGCTTACTTCTAATTTTCCGTCTTTTACAATTAACCAAGCCCAACCAGACCCAAATCTAGTCATACCTGCGTTCGCAAATTTTTCTTTGAATGCATCCAAGCTTCCGAAAGCTGCATTGATTGCATCAGCTAAAGCACCAGTAGGTGCGCCACCTGCATTAGGTGCTAAGCTATTCCAGAAGAATGTATGGTTCCAATGACCACCACCGTTATTTCTAACAGCAGGGCTAATTGTACCAGCAACTGCTACTAATTCTTCCAAGCTCTTGCCTTCGTTAGGTGTTCCAGCAACTGCCTTGTTTAAATTATCTACATATGCTTGATGATGCTTGCCATGATGAATTTGCATGGTTAAAGTATCAAAATGTGGTTCTAATGCTTCGTGTGCGTATGGTAACGCTGGTAAAGTAAATGACATATTTTTCTGATTTTTTGTTTAATAATTAGATGTCAAAATTACATCTGTTTATGCGCATTTGCTCCATCTTCAAATATTATTTCCCAAAATAGATATTATCTTTTTGCTTTAAAAAAATCAGACATTAAAGCAGAGCACTCGGCGGCGAGTATACCACCAGTGAGGGTGGTGGAGGGATGGAAGGGATTCTTTTCGCTAACTCTGCGGTAGCTGTTTTTTTCATCTGAAGCGCCAAATACGATATGGCCTATTTTGTTCCAATACAATGCACCTGCACACATTAAACAGGGTTCGAGTGTGACATATAAGGTGGCTTCTGTTAAATACTTTTCTTGTAATTGTTCGCAGGCACTGGTGATGGCTAATATTTCTGCGTGTGCAGTAACGTCTTTTAGTAATTGAACCTGATTGTATGCTTTAGCAATAATCTTTCCATGCATTACTACCACTGCTCCAACAGGCACTTCATCAACGTCAAAGGCCCTCTGTGCTTGCACGAGGGCCTGACGCATGAATGATTCATGATCTACTATCATGTAAAATTATAATCTTTGGATACGGATATTTCTATACCATACTTGGTTGCCATGATCTTGCAATCCAATATGTCCAGTGAAAACTTTTCCGAAATCTGGTGATTCACCTTTAGAGAACTTACTGTTCTTGATTAACTCTTTCCAAGAATCATCTCCTAAAGTTGTGGTAACTGTTGTGATGCCATTTAATTTTAAAGTCAATGTGCCTTTTTCATTAATGATATCTACTAAATTCCATTCGCCTACTGGCTTTACTGCACCTTCTACACCAGCTACTAAATCGTATAAATTACCAGCTCTGTGTTTAATGATTTTACCATCAGCATGTCCATCGTTATCTAGCACTTGCATTTCAGGTCCAGTATACCAAATGTAATTGTATTTTTTAGGTTCATCTTGTACAAAGAAAATAATACCACTATTACCGTTGGTAGAAATTTTCCATTCTAATTGCAAATGAAAATCTCCATAACTTTCGTTTGAAACAATATCTCCACCACCTTTAATTTGCCATCCTTGCTTGTTAGAAGGATCCAACATTAAAGTTCCGTCTACTACTTTCCAAGCTTCTCCTACAGCATCTTTGCCATAAGTATGCCAACCTGAAGTTGTTTTTCCATCAAATAAAGAAGTCCATTCTTTTTTTTGTGCGTTGATTTGCGTACAAGCAAATAATAACACTAGAGCAAGCAATCGTTTTTGCATGGTGTTGATTTTTATGAGTAACTAAGCTACTACTTTTTTAATAACAATACGTATTTAACCATCGCTTCAGCATCTTCTTCACTGATTTGTGGATGTGGTGTCATTGGCACGGCACCCCATACACCGCTACCGCCTTTAATTACTTTAGCAGCTAACATTTTTACATTTTCTTCTGTGTTTTCATATTTTGCAGCTACATCTTTATACGCTGGTCCAATATTTTTTTCAGATGTTTTGTGACATGTTAAACAGTCGCTACCCGCTACCAAGGCTAAACCTTTTGTGTAATCTGGGTTAGATGATAAATCGTTGCTTGCAGTGGCTGCAGGAGCTGCTGCTGTTTCTTCTGTTTTCTTTGTTTCTGATCCACCACATGCTGCTAAAAATATTACTGCAGCCATTGTTCCTAAAACCTTTTTCATAATCGTTGTTTTTATTTATTAAATACCTAATATTTTTTTATTGAATGCTTCATCAGATCCAGTGCTGGCAAAATCATCAAATGCTTTTTCTGTTACTTTGATAATATTGTTTTGAATAAACACGGCTCCTTCTGCAGCTCCTACTTCTGGATGCTTTAAGCAACATTCCCATTCCATTACTGCCCATCCTTTATAATCGTAGGCAGCTAATTTACTGAAGATACTTTTGAAATCTACTTGTCCATCCCCTAAAGATCTAAATCTTCCAGCACGATCTATCCAGTTTTGATAACCACCATATACACCTTGCTTTGCTGATGGATTAAATTCGGCATCTTTTACATGGAACATTTTGATACGCTCATGAAATGCATCTATATATCCTAAGTAATCCATGCACTGTAATACAAAGTGAGAAGGATCGTATAATAAACAAGCTCTCTTGTGTTGATTCACTTTGTCTAAAAACATTTCATAAGAAACGCCATCATGTAAATCTTCACCAGGATGTATTTCATAACATAGGTCTACACCATGTTGATCAAACTCGTTCAAGATAGGCATCCATCTTTTAGCTAATTCTGTAAATCCAGTTTCTACTAAACCTGCTGGTCTTTGTGGCCAAGGATATACGGTATGCCATAATAATGAACCGCTAAAAGTAGCGTGTGCATTTAATCCTAAATTTTGTGAAGCTTTCGCTGCATATTTTAATTGTTGCACAGCCCATTCTGTTCTTGCTTTTGCATTGCCACGAACTTCTGCTGGCGCGAAGCCATCGAACTGCGCATCATATGCTGGGTGTACTGCAACTAACTGTCCTTGTAAATGAGTAGATAATTCTGTGATTTCTAATCCTGCAGCATGTACAATTCCTTTAATTTCATCAGCATAAGTTTTACTCTCTGCAGCTTTTTGTAAATCGATACATCTAGCATCCCAACTTGGAATTTGCACTCCTTTAAAACCCAATGATGCCGCCCATTTACAAATACTTTCTAAAGTATTGAAAGGTGCCACATCTCCCATAAACTGCGCTAAAAATATTGCGGGTCCTTTTACTGTTGTCATTGTTTATTTTTTATCCTGCTATTAAATTACATAAGGTGTCCACTTCTTATCTGATTGAGAAGAAGCAACTACATTATCAATAAAGGCCATACCTCTCAATCCATCTTCGATGCCAGGGAAATCCAACATTTCTGGAGTAGGAGTTTTGCCATCCATCTTGCATCCTAAGGTTAAAGCAAAATTGCGATAGATATTTGCAAATGCTTCTAAGTATCCTTCTGGATGTCCTGCTGGAGTGCGACAATTATGTGTTGCCATTGGAGATAAGTAATGTCCATTGTTTCCACCTGCTCTATAAATCTGAGTAGGCTTATCCAACCATTTTACTAATAAAGTATTAGGCTCATGTTGATACCATTCTACACCACCATGTTCTCCATACACTCTAATTCTAATACCGTTTTCTTCACCAGCTGCTACCTGAGATGCCATTAAAACCCCTTTAGCGCCGTTGTCAAATTTCAACATCACTGCACCGTCATCATCTAATACACGACCTTCTACCATGGTATTTAATTCGGCACAGATATCAGTGATTTTAGAACCTGTTACATACTCTGCTAAATGTGCAGCGTGTGTTCCAATATCTCCCATTACCGAGCTCTTTCCTGATTTTTTTGGATCGGTTCTCCAAGCTGCTTGTGCGTTTCCTTCTCTTTCAGAAAGCTTACTCAACCATCCTTGTGGATACTCCACCCAAACCTTTCTGATTTTGCCTAATTGTCCGTCTTTGATCATCGCTTTGATTTGTTTTACCAAAGGATATCCAGAATAAGTATGTGTTAAACAAAGCGTTAAGCCCGTTTTATCTAAGATTTGTTTTAACTCTTTCGCTTCTTCCAAAGAAAAGGTAATTGGCTTTTCAATAACTACATGAAAACCATGTTCTAAAGCCATTTTTGCTGGTGCAAAATGTGCAAAGTTGGGTGTTACAATAGTCACGAAATCCATACGCTTATCGGCAGGCAAAGCTGCTTCTGCTTTGATCATCTCTTCGAAAGTAGTGTAGGTTCTATCTTTTGGAAGAAACAAGGCTTCTCCTGAAGCCATTGCTATCTCTGGATTAATACTTAATGCGCCACAACATAATTCGATCAAACCGTCCATGTTGGCAGCTAATCTATGGATGGCTCCGATGAAGGCATCCTTACCTCCACCCACCATACCCATGCGTAATTTTCTATTCATTGGTAATTGTTTTTATTGTACAATCGTTTTTTCATTGTGTCATAATAACACTTTATTATATTCACTATAGCAATTTCCTTATAATTTCTTAAAAACAGCCTTTTTTGGTAGAAAATATTATAAAAGATTGCAAATAAATTTTTACATTTATAGACTCTAACAAAGTTGCTTCGCTATGCCAAATCAAGTTAACAGACGTAAGCTTATTAAGCAGGTAATTACTGGCTCTGCTGCCCTAGCTGCAGGGGTGAGTTTACCTACTCCATTATTAGCTGCTACTGAAAAAAATAGTAGTGCTGACCTTTCTTTAAAAGGAAATATCAATCACTCTGTTTGTTATTGGTGTTATGGCAATATGTCTTTGGAACAATTGTGTTTGGAAGTAAAAAAAATTGGCTTTGGCGCCATTGATTTATTAAAACCTAGCGAATGGCCCATTGTTAAAAAACATGGATTGCATTGTTCTATGTGTTACACTGCTGGTGAAACAAGTTTAACAAAGGGTTGGAATGATAAAGCCAATCACGCTTGGTTAATTAAAGATTATTTAGAAGCCATACCATTGGTAGCAGAAGCTGGTTATACGAACTTAATTTGTTTTGCTGGAAATAGAAATGGTATGGATGATGAAACCGGTTTACAAAACTGTGTTGAAGGACTAAAACAAATTATGCCATTAGCTGAAAAGCATGGTGTGATTATACAAATTGAATTATTTAATTCTAGAATAGATCACAAAGATTATATGGGAGATAAATCTGCATGGGGTATTGAACTTTGCAAGCGTTTAGGCTCTCCTAATTTTAAAATCTTGTTTGATATTTATCATATGCAAATTGATGAAGGTGATATCATTCGTTCAATTCAAGACAATCATCAATACTTTGGACACTATCACACAGCGGGTGTGCCGGGTAGACACGAGATTGATGAGCGTCAAGAATTATATTATCCTGCAATCATGCGTGCAATTGCTGCAACTGGATACAAAGGACATGTAGCGCAGGAATTTATTCCAAAAGATAAAGATGCAATGGCTTCTTTGAAAAAAGCTATTGAGATCTGTGACATTTAAATTTATTTTTTTAGTATAACAATTCAAATTTTAAGCAATGGCGGATCAACAGTATGACGCAATCGTAGTAGGCTCTGGAATTAGCGGTGGATGGGCTGCTAAAGAGTTAACTCAAAAAGGATTAAAAGTGTTGATGTTAGAGCGCGGTAGAAATATCGAGCACATCAAAGATTATGTAAATGCTAATAAGGAAGCTTGGGATCATCCACACAGAGGTGGAAGAACACAAAAGATGATCGAAGACTATCCAGTATTGAAACGTGATTATCCTTTGAACGAAACCAACTTAGATTACTGGGCGGTAGATAAAGAAAGTCCTTATGTTGAAACAAAACGTTTCGATTGGTTTAGAGGATACCATGTAGGTGGTCGTTCTTTAATGTGGGGCAGACAATCTTATCGTTGGTCTGATTTAGACTTTGATGCGAATGCAAAAGAAGGTGTTGGTGTAGATTGGCCAGTGCGTTATAAAGAAATTGCTCCTTGGTATGATTATGTAGAAAAATTTGCAGGTATTTCTGGTAACAGAGATGGCTTGGATGTTTTACCTGATGGTCAATTCTTACCTCCAATGGATTTAACCTGCGTAGAGAAAGATGTGGCTGCTAGAATTAAAGAAGCTTTCAAAGGAGAGCGTCATTTAATTATTGGCCGTACTGCTAATATTACTGTACCTCACGAAGGAAGACCTGGTTGTCAATTTAGAAATAAATGTTGGTTGGGTTGTCCATTTGGTGGATACTTTAGTACACAATCTTCTACTTTACCTGCGGCTATGGCAACTGGTAATTTAACTTTAAGACCTTTTAGTATTGTTACAGAAGTATTGTACGATAAAGATAAAAAGCGTGCTACTGGTGTTATGGTATTAGATGCTGAAACTAATAAAACTATTGAGTACAAAGCAAAAATTATTTTCTTAAACGCTTCTACTTTAAATAGTACTTGGTTGTTGATGAACTCTGCAACTGATGTATGGGAAGGTGGTTTAGGTAGCAGTTCTGATGCATTGGGTAAAAACTTAATGGATCACCATTTAGGTATTGGTGCTGGTGGTTATGTAGAAGGATATGAAGACAAATACACTTTTGGTAGAAGAGCTAATGGTTTCTATATTCCTCGTTTCAGAAACGTAGGTAACGATAAGCGTGATTATTTACGTGGATTTGGTTATCAAGGTTCTGGTAATCGTCAAGGATGGAGACATGATGTTGCTGAATTTAGCATTGGTGGTGAATTTAAAGATGCAATGACTGAGCCAGGTATCTGGACTGTGGGTATGGGTGGATTTGGTGAGATGTTACCTGATCCAACTAATAAAGTAACATTAGATAAAAATGTGAAAGATAAGTGGGGATTAAACGTATTGAATATCGATTGTGAATTAAAAGACAACGAGAAAAAAATGCGTAAAGATATCTTAGCGGATGCCCAAGAAATTTTAGAAAAAGCAGGCGTGAAAGGTGTTCAAGCACATGATGGCGATGGTACTCCAGGTAGAGGTATTCATGAAATGGGTACTGCTAGAATGGGTAGAGATCCAAAGACTTCTGTATTGAATGGCAATAACCAAGTATGGGATGCACCAAACGTATTTGTAACTGATGGATCATTCATGACAAGTGCTTCTTGTGTGAATCCTTCTTTAACTTATATGGCATTCACAGCAAGAGCTGCTGAGTTTGCAGTAAGTGAATTGAAAAAAGGTAATTTATAATTTTAAACGATTTAAATAATATTGTTATGATGAATAGAAGAGAAGCCTTATCAAGAGTTGCCATCATTATGGGTGGAACTGTATTAGGTGCAGAAGCTTTTTTATCTGGTTGCAAAACAGCCAGCACTGGAATTAGTTTTTCTGCTTCAGATATTTCTTTCTTAGACGAAGTTGCTGAAACTATTTTACCAGCAACGAATACACCTGGCGCTAAAGAAGCTAAAGTGGGTGAGTTTATGAAAGTAATGGTAACAGATTGTTACGAAGCAAAAGACCAAACCATCTTTATGGATGGCATCAAGAAATTAGATGAAGCTTCTAAAAAAGCAAATGGTAAAACTTTCATGGAAAGCGATGCGAAGCAACGCCATGAATTATTAGTGTCTTTAGATAAAGAAGCGAAGGAGTATCAAAAGGCTGCAAAGCCAGAAGATCCTAAGCATTATTTTACTATGATGAAAGAATTGACTTTAACAGGATTCTTTACATCTGAAGTAGGTGCAACTAAAGCTTTAAGATATGTAGCAGTGCCTGGTAAATTTGAAGGTTCTGTTCCTTATACTAAAGGAGAAAAAGCATGGGCTACTTCATAATCCATTAAATCAATTTTATGCAAAATTCAAGAAGAGACTTTCTACGCAATACTGCCTTAGCTGGTTTAGCAATGAGTGTTCCATTTAAAAAGGAACTATTTGCTATGGCTAATCAGCAAAATGCTTTTGGTATTCAATTGTGGACAGTGAAAGAAGCTTTGGCAAAAGACCCATTAGCTGTTTTAAAACATTTGTCTGCAAGTGGCTATAAGCAAATCGAAAGTTTTGAAGGAGATAAAGGTATTTTTTGGGGCATGAAACATACTGCCTTCAAAAAAACCATGGATGATTTAGGTATGAAGATAGTTTCTGCGCATTGTGACAATACTAAAGACTTTGAACGCAAAGCAGCAGAAGCTGGTGAGATTGGTATGAAGTACTTAATTTGTCCTTACAAAGGTCCTCAAAAATCGATTGATCAATTCAAGCGTTTTGCAGATGAGTTTAATGCATGTGGTGAGATTGCTAAGAAAAACGGCATTCGTTTTGCTTACCATAATCACGACTATTCATTTGTTCCAATGGATGGTGTGGTGCCACAGGATGTGATGATGAATTTAACTAATCCTGCTACAGTAGATTTTGAAATGGATATGTATTGGACAGTTGCTGCAGGAGTTGACCCAATCGCATACATGAAAAAATTCCCTAATCGTTTCAAATTAGTTCACGTAAAAGATTTAGTGAAATTACCTAAGGGCGAACATGAATCTTGTGTTATTGGAAAGGGCACGATAGATTATAAAGCACTATTACCTCAAGCCAGCAAACAAGGTGTTCAATATTTTATTGTTGAACAAGAAGCTTATACAGGCACTAATGAATTAGATGCTGCAAAAGCAGATGCAGCTTATGTGAAAACATTACATTGGTAAATAAAAAGGAGTCTCTTGTAGACTCCTTTTGAAATTCATTTAAAAGGGAGTCTCCCAAAGGGGACTCCCTTTTTTTATAGTAATACTCCTTCTTTTTTTATTTCTACTAACGCATTGTACAAAGTGTCTAATTGTGCTTCGCTATTAAATGCATTGATAGAATAACGCATATACACGTCTTTGTCTTGACGCATAATAGGTATTTCAATTTTGTATTCGGTAAATAATTTTCTTTGTAGTTGTTCTGGTTCTTTTGTTTTAATTGGAATGCTTACCATTTGCCCAATCCACTCTGATGTTAATGGACTAATTGGACTTGTACCAAGAAGTTCATAAAATCTTGGAGCATTCTTTAGTACCAATTCGTGACATGCTTTGGAAACTTTTTTCCAATCATTTTTTTCCATGAATGCTATGGCTTCTTCCACACATAAGAAAGCAGAAAAATCTCTGGTTCCAATCATTTGGTTATAGTCTAAGAAGTTGGAATGAGAAGGCTTTAATGCTTTATAGCCCCAGCTTACCACTAATGGATCGCATAGATGTTGTACTTTTTTATGGGCGTATAAAAAGCTACAACCTTTTGGAGCCATCATCCATTTATGACATGCACCTGTATAAAAATCTGCTTGTAATTCATCTAAGTTTACTTCTACTTGTGCTGGTCCGTGTGCACCATCTACAAAAGTAATTAATCCTTTTTCTTTGGCTATTGCACAAATTTCTTTTACCGGAAAAATTAAAGCTGTAGCAGAAGTAATATGACTAATAAAAATAGCTTTTGTTTTGGGCGTTACTCCTTTAAAGAAATCTTCAATAAATTGTTCTTTTGTGGTAATAGGAAGGCTAATATGTTGTCTTACATATTTTGCTCCCGCTTTATTACAATAATAATCCCAGGTTCTATCACAGGCACCATATTCAATATCAGTGGCTAAAATTTCATCACCTTTTTCTAAAGGAAAATTTTTAGCTACTAAATTCACCGCAAAACTTGGATTGGTTACATATACTAAATCATCTTTGTCTGAGCAATGCAAAAATTTTGCTAAAGCTTCTCTTGATTTGGCTAAATAATTGGGGCCATCAAATGCAATAAACTGTACAGGCTCTGCTTCTAATACCCTTTGCCACTCCTGGTATTTTTCAAATACCGGTTTAGGACTTGCACCAAATGATCCAAAGTTTAAAAAAGTAATTTTTGGGTCTATTAAAAATTGATCTTGTAAATGAGTCATTGCTTTTACTTATTTAATTTGAGGAATTGAAGATAAAAAATAATCCCTCCCGAAAATCGAGAGGGATTATTTTATTGTTCCTTTAAATGTATTAAACACCTAATGACCAACCATCTCTGTAAGTTCTCTTTACAAACTGATTAGCTGGATCAAAATTGGTAATCTTCATATTTGGCCCATCCCATAATAATTGGATATTTCTACCAGGATAAGTAGTTAATCCTTTTTTATCAGAACCTTTGTAATCAAAACTTCTAATAGCTAAATTACCCATTAATACAGATTCTGTTAATGGACCTGCAATATCAAAATGAGAACTTAACATCTTATGCTCTCTACTTCCTGGACCAGCGATACAAGCTTCAACCCATGCAGCATAGTGTCCACCTTCTCCACCTTTCACACGTTCAATTGTTTCAGGTACTTTAGTAGTTTTTGTTAAATTAGTTGGTAATAATTGTGGGTTTACACCATATGTTCCTGCCATCATTTTTCCTTTAGTACCTTCAAAGATTACACCATTTCCGCCATCACCCATCACTTCATTAGGTCCTAATTCAGCTGGTCTTTCTGGTTGTATACCACCATCCATCCAATGTAACTTCACATCTGGTTTACCATTTTGTCCTTTGAAAGTTAAAATGATATGTGATGCTGCTGGTGGACTATCTGGTGAGTAAACTCTTTGCCATGGGGCAGTATATCTTGTTGCAACACTACATTCTGCAGCTACAGGATATCCTAATCCTAATACTGCGAATGCTGGTGCCATAATATGACAAGCCATATCTCCTAAAGCGCCGGTACCGTAATCCCACCAGCCTCTCCAGTTAAATGGTAATAATCCTTCGAAATAATCTTTTTGTGGTGCAGTACCTAACCATAAGTTGAAATCTAATTCTGCAGGGATGGCAGAAGAAGTAGTTGGTCTTACAACCCCTTGTGGCCATACTGGTCTGTCTGTATAACAATAAATTGTATGTACATCTCCGATTAATCCAGCATTGTACCAATCTTGTAACATACGAACACCATCTCCTGATGAACCTTGGTTACCCATTTGAGTCACTAAATTATTTGCTTTAGCTACTTGCGTCATCATTCTTGCTTCGTAGATATCATGCGCCATTGGCTTTTGTACATAAACATGCTTTTTTAATTGCATGGCAGCCATTGCTTGTACACCGTGCATATGATCTGGTGTTGATACAGAAACAGCATCAATATGCATGTGCTCTTTATCTAACATCTCACGGTAATCTTTATAATACTTTGCATTTGGATAGCGCTTTCTACTGGTTACTGATTGACGATCGTCTACATCACATAAGAAAGCGATGTCTGCTTTACCACTTTGGTAGAATGACCATAAGTCACCTTCTCCTTTACCTCCAGCACCAATACCTGCAATCTGTAATTTATCACTAGGTGCAGTAAATCCTTTACCACCTAATACGTGTCTTGGTAGGATATAAAATCCTCCCATCGCCAATGAGGCATTTCTAATAAAATCTCTTCTAGAGTTATTTGATTTTCTCTTAGACATAGCAATTCGTTAAAATGTGAATAATCGTTAAAATGACTAGGTTAAATTATGTAAAAAATGGCAATTTGGCCAATTATTTTTATGAATGAACCAATTCCGCCCGCTTTCGTTATAATAGAGTAAATTGCTATACTATAAAAGTCAAGTTATGCTAACTAAATTGGAAGGGTTAAAGCAGTATTTTCAGTCTGGAGCAACCCAAAGCTATGCTTTTAGAATCTTACAATTAAAGAGATTAAAGCAAATTGTATTAGAACACGAAAAGGAATTATACCAAGCCTTACATACCGATTTAAAAAAATCTGACGAAGAATCTTGGGCTACGGAAATTGGTTTTTTCTTGAATGAACTCAATTATACCATTGATCATTTGAAAGAGTGGATGCAGCCTAGTTCGGTGCCTACTAATTTATTAAATCAGCCTTCTAGTTGTTATACCGTTAGAGAACCATTAGGTGTGGTTTGTATTATTGCTCCATGGAATTATCCTTTCCAATTATTGTTCACTCCCATGATTGGTGCAATTGCTGGCGGTAACTGTGTGGTTTTAAAACCAAGTGAGTTTGCTCCTGCCACTGCTACTGTGATGGCTAAAATATGTAAAGCTTTATTTCCTGAAAATTATGTTTTATATGTAGAAGGCGAGGGTGCACAAGTCTTACCTGCTATGTTTACTAATTTTAGATTTGATCATATTTTTTATACGGGTAGTACAGTGGTGGGTAGAATTATTTACCAACAAGCTGCTGATAAATTAGTACCAGTGACTTTAGAATTGGGAGGTAAAAGTCCGGCAGTTGTTGCACCTGATGCGAACATGCGTGTTGCTGCCAGAAGAATTGCTAATTCTAAATTTTCTAATGCAGGCCAGATGTGTGTTGCTCCTGATTATGTTTTAGTACCTACAGCTTTTAAAGAAATTTTAATAGAAGAATTAATTAAAGCCATTCAACAATTTTACGGAGTTGATACGGAAGCTTCTAATGGTTATGGTAAAATTATTAATGAAAAGCAATGGCAAAGATTGGTTAGTTATTTAGCAGATGGTAAAATTGTTTATGGTGGTAAATCTAATGCTGCTAGCTTACATATCGAACCAACTATTTTAACAGAAGTTTCAGTAGATAGTAAAGTAATGCAGGATGAAATTTTTGGACCTATACTTCCTGTATTAACTTATGATAGTAATGAAGAAGCCTTAGCTATTATCAGAAGAAATCCTAATCCTTTAGCATTTTATGTATTCACTAATGATAACGCTACTGAACAGTATTGGTTAACCAATGTGCCTTCTGGTGGAGCTTGTGTAAATAATACTAGCTGGCATTTAACCAATCACGCGCTTCCTTTTGGTGGCCGTGGTTTTAGCGGTTTGGGTGGATATCATGGTAAATTGAGCTTTGATACATTTACACATTTAAAATCTGTAATGAAAACGCCTACATGGATTGATCCAGATTTGAAATATCCGCCGTATAAAGGCAAGGGTTGGTTATTGAAGAAATTAATTGGTTAATAATGATTAAAAAATCGATCATGATAAAAATTGGAATTGCTATTGGCATTTTAGTGGCAGCGGCTATGCTGATGAAAAAGAAAGACATGTCTTATAGACAATCTATTTTGAAAACCATGTATCCTGTAATTATGTGGTCGAGTAAGGCTGCTGGTAAAAAGCAAACTCTTTTTAATAAAGATCAAGTAAAGCCAACTACTTCTTTTTATTCATTGCATGCTACTGATATCAATGGTGCAAATTTTGATTTTGCATCTTTAAAAGGTAAAAAAGTATTGATTGTAAACACTGCAAGTGATTGTGGTTTTACTGGACAATATGAAGCCTTAGAAAAATTGTCTAAACAATTTGAAGGCAAATTAGTAGTGATTGGCTTTCCTGCCAATGACTTTAAAGAACAAGAAAAAGCAGATGAAAAAAATATTGCTAGTTTCTGTCAAAAAAATTATGGTGTAACTTTTCCTTTGATGTCTAAATCTATTGTGATTAAGAAAAATCATCAGAACGAAGTTTACAAGTGGTTGACTGATTTATCTTTAAATGGTTGGTGTAGTCAAGAACCTGCTTGGAATTTTTGTAAATATTTGATTAACGAAGAGGGCGTGTTAACACATTATTTCCCAATGACAGTGGATCCTTTGGATCAGTCAGTAATCAATGCGATTAATTAATAGGGCAGTGCTCGTGGTAGTTTTCTAAAACTATTTTACCAGACTCAATCACCATGTCTTTATAAGTGGTTTTGATCTCATCTAATACCGCTTCAATCTCTGCTTGTTCTGTCATGCGTACTAATTTTGCACGATAGTCTTTAATATTTGGTAAGCCTCTTAAATAGTTGGCATAATGTCTTCTCATTTCATTGATCCCTGCAATAGGCCCCTTCCATGCCAATGATCCAATTAAATGTTTTCTTGCTACTTCTACTCTTTCTTCAATTGTAGGTCCAGCCATATGTTCGCCTGTTGCAATAAAATGTTTGATTTCTCTAAAGATCCATGGGTAACCAATCGCTGCTCTTCCAATCATGATTCCGTCCACTCCATATTTATTTTTATATTCAACTGCTTTTTCTGGAGAATTAATATCGCCATTCCCAAAAATTGGAATATGAATTCTAGGATCGTTTTTAACTTCTCCAATCATGGTCCAATCTGCTTCACCTTTATACATTTGCATTCTTGTTCTACCATGAATGGCTAATGCTTTGATTCCTACATCTTGTAATCTTAAAGCAACTTCATGAATATTTTTAGTGCTTTCATCCCAACCCAATCTTGTTTTTACTGTTACTGGTAAATTGGTACTTTTTACTACAGACTCGGTTAGTCTTACCATTAGGTCCAAGTCTTTTAGCACTCCTGCACCGGCACCCTTCATGGCTACTTTTTTTACTGGGCAACCAAAATTGATATCAATTAAATCTGGGTTAACAGTATCTACTATTTTGGTACAAAGTGCTAAAGCTTCCTCGTCTCCTCCAAAAATTTGAATACCTATAGGTCTTTCATAATCATATATATCCAGCTTTTGCTTGCTCTTAATGGCATCTCTAATAAGCCCCTCACTACTAATAAATTCGGTATACATTAGGTCGGCACCATTGTCTTTACACACTGCTCTAAAGGGGGGATCGCTAACATCCTCCATTGGAGCGAGTAATAAGGGGAAATCCGGTAATTGTATATTGCCTATAGAAACCATATGAATTCATTATCTTGCATCTAATCGATACGGTTGCAAAGGTACCAATAAATTATTTTACATGGAATCTGGTTCTAATTCAATTTTTGCTATGTCTGGGCCAATGAGATTGGCCTTGTTTATGGCTATTACTGGAATTTGTATGATTGCCGGTGCTTTTATTAGCTTTTCCATTGTCGCAGCTTTATTGAATGTACGATTTGCCGAAATGCAAACCATTTTGCTTTTACCTGAGCATGCTCAAATGGCTCAGTTGGCCAATGCTTTGGCCTCGGTTATTGCTTTTGGTTTGCCAAGTATTGCTATTGCTTTTTTTGCAAAAGGGTATTGGTTACGCAATTTGGGATTTAATGGCATTGGAAATACCACACAAGTAGGCTTGGTTATTGTTTTAGCTATTGCTGGTTTATTCTTGAGTGGTTCTTTGGGAGACTTGACTGAAAAAATTCCTTTACCCTCTTCATTGGAGTCTTGGGCTAAAGGCATGGAGGATCAGTATAAAAAAGCCTTGCTCGCTATGACGCAAATGAAATCTTTTCTAGATTTATTTTTTGCATTAGTGACGGTGGCTTTATTACCTGCCATTGTAGAAGAGCTTTTTTTTAGAGCAAGTTTGCAAAGTATATTCATGGATTGGTTTGGTAAACCTTATTGGGCCATAGTTATTACAGCTATTATTTTTAGCGCTATCCATTTTTCTTATTATGGTTTCTTGTCTAGAATGTCTTTAGGTATTGTATTGGGTTATATTTATTACTATACTAAAACTATATGGTTACCCATGTTAATGCATTTTATCAATAATGCTATTGGTGTGACTACCTTGTATTTTGTTAGGGATAATCCACAAAAAGTGGAAGCTGTGGTAAATGGTAATCTAACCTATTATTGGGTTTTTATTGCTATTATTGTAGTGTATCTATTATTAAAAAAATTAAAAGAGTATGGCGCTTAATGTATCTGTTTTTAAAACAAGAACTATTTCTGCAATTGTTTTTGCCATTATTATGATTGCTGGTTTAGTGATTAACCAATGGTCATTTTTTATCTTGTTTACTATTATTCAATTAGGTTGCTTGAATGAGTATATTAAGTTAATGGGTTTGATTTATCCAGAGTATCACTCTTTAGCACCCACTCATCGTTGGGGATTATTATTAGTAGGGGTTGTGATGATGATGGTTTTAGCGCCTAATTCTCTAGGAGTTAATGGATATAGTATTAAATATATTGGAAGTAAAATTTTACCTGTATTATTAGTAATGATGGTAGCAGGCGAATTGTATTATAAGAAATCCAATTTGCAGAATGTAGCTATTTCTTTCTTTGGATTGATTTATATCCCTATGTGTTTGAGTTTAATGTTTCAGT
This sequence comes from Bacteroidota bacterium, assembly GCA_024640255.1. Classification (GTDB taxonomy): domain Bacteria; phylum Bacteroidota; class Bacteroidia; order Chitinophagales; family Chitinophagaceae; genus Sediminibacterium. The sequence continues at coordinate 38,602 of JAHEFI010000002.1, forward strand.
TAAGAAATTTTATGGTGAATACCTTTTTTCTTAACTGGGCTTTCTCTATTCCATTATTAGTGATTGCAACTATTTGGATTAATGATACTATGGCTTATATAGTAGGTTCTTTTATTGGTAAAAGACAATTGTCTCCAGTGTCACCCAATAAAACATGGGAAGGTACCATTGCTGGTATTGTTATTTCAGTTTTAGTGGTTTCTAAAATATTGGGTATTTGGATTCCTATTCAAGAGAAATACATTTTTTTAATTAGCACTGTTGCGGCCATTGCCGGTACTTTTGGTGATTTATTTGAAAGTAAATTAAAGAGATTGGCTGGCGTGAAAGATAGTGGTAGCATGATGCCTGGCCATGGCGGATTCTTAGATAGATTTGATTCTATTCTATTTGCCGTTCCATTTGTTTGGCTAGTATTACAAATGCTGTTTTAATTTTTCGTAAGTTTGCGCTTTAATAGAATTATATGACAATTCATAGAGAAGGTACCGCTACAATATCATTGGTGGCATTAGTAGTAGGTTTATTAAATATTGCTAATTTTTCTTACTTATTTCCAATCAGTGAAATAGCTGCTTGGGCGGTATTTATTATCTTATTAGGATTCTTTTTATTTATTGTTTCTTTTTTTAGAATGCCTAAGAGAAAGCATACTATTGATAATAGTGCCATTGTTTCTCCTGCGGATGGTAAAGTAGTAGTGATTGAAGAAGTGGAGCCAGATGAATATTATAAAGAGAAAAGAGTTCAAATTAGTGTTTTCATGAGTCCTGCAAATGTGCATGTGAATAGAATGCCTATTGCTGGAAATATTATCTATAATCAATACCATCCTGGTAAATACTTAGTAGCATGGCATCCTAAATCTTCTACTGATAATGAAAGATGGTCTGTGGTGGTAGAAAATGAAAAGGGTAGCATTTTGTGTAAACAAATTGCAGGTGCTTTGGCTAGAAGAATTTGTAATTATGCTGGTGTTGGAACTAAGTACCAACAATGCGACGAATATGGCTTTATTAAATTTGGTAGCAGGGTAGATTTACTATTACCAGTGAGCGCTCAGATTGAGTGTAAAATTGGGGATACAGTAAAAGGAGGTGTTTCTGTTTTAGCTAAATGGTAATTACAAAAAGCTTTCCAATTCTTTTAAGTGTGTAATAGTGTAAGTTGCTGGAATAGTAGGCACTACTTCTAAATGATTTACAAATACGGTATCCATACCTATATTAATTCCTCCCTGTATATCTGCTGCTTCATTGTCTCCAATCATTAAACTAGTTTTAACTTCTGCGTTAGAAGCTTTTAAAGCATACTCAAATATTTCTCTATGAGGTTTTAAACTATTACTAGCTTCTGAAGTGATCACTTCTATAAAATATTTAGCTAAATCGGAATTTTGTATTTTCTTGAACTGTACTGCTTGAAAGCCATTGGTGATCAAATGCATTTTATACCCTTTGTTTTGTAAGTATTCCAAAATTTCATGGGTGTATGGAAATAGATTGGTTTTATCTGGCAGTATATCCAAATAATCATGTGACATAGATTTAGATAATGTCTCATCTGCAATTTTAAAATCCAACAAGCTTAAATAAATACGCTTCCATCTTAATTCTTCTTGTTTAATAAAGCCTTTAGTATATCTATCCCAAAGACGATGATTGTGCTCGCTATATATCGCATAAAATCCCTCAAAATCGTTGATGCCCTTATCGGCCAATTCGTATTTATGGTGAAGGTCTAAAAGGGTTTCTTTGGAGTTTAACTCAAAGTCCCAAATGGTATGATCTAAATCAAAAAAGAGGTCTTTATATTTCATTTATAGCTGTATATGTAGCGAATTTACAATATTGCTCCTATCTTTATTCAATATTAGTATTGTATTTATATGAACATTGTTATTACTGGAGCATCTAAAGGAATTGGGTTTGCCATTGCAAAAAAATTTGCATCACATGGACACCATCTTTTCTTAACAAGTAAAACCCCTGCTGATCTAGTGAAAGCAGTGGAAGAATTAAAGCAATTATTTCCTTCTTGTACAATTGAGGGGATTCATGCCGATTTATCTATTGAAGGTCAGGTGCATTGTTTTACTGAATGGTGCTTATTGCATACAAAGCCTGATATTCTTGTAAATAATGCTGGCTATTTCTTACCAGGTAAAATTTCGGAAGAAGCGCCTGGTACTTTGGAAGCACAATTAAATGCCAACTTATTATCTGCTTATTATACCACTAAAGATTTATTACCTGCTATGTTGCAAAAAGGCAAGGGACATATTTTTAATATTTGTTCAATTGCCTCTTTGGATGCTTATGAAAATGGCGGCTCTTATAGCATTACTAAATTTGCTTTATTAGGGTTTTCAAAAAATCTTAGATTGGAATTAAAAGATAAGGGTATTAAAGTTACCTCTGTTTGCCCAGGTGCCGTGTATACCAATAGCTGGAAGGGTTCTGGGGTTGATCCAAAAAGAATTATGGAAGCAGCGGATATTGCTGATATGATCTATGCTGCTAGCCAATTAAGTCCTCAAGCAGTTGTTGAAGATATTGTGATGAGACCTCAATTGGGAGATTTATAATTTTTCTTCATCATCAATTGAATCATCTGCTTTTGGCGTAGAGAACATTTCTCTAGCTTTTTTTGTTGCTGCTAACCTTTCTATTACCACCTCTGCAATTAACTTTCCTGCATCTTCATTAGGATGTGTTTGTAAAATATACTTAAGCTTGGCTTCTGATACATCAATACGATAAAGCAATTGCACTAATTTGGAGAAATCATTTTTAATGAGTTCGTTAATAGCGTTGGCTAAATGTTCTGGGCTTAATTTTTCTAAAGCTTGAATGCTTAATTCCATCTTATATTATTTTTTCAATGACGCCTAAGCTAAACAAAGCAAAATCATATTTCACTGGATCTTTACGATCTAAAGTTCTGCAATAATTGGTTAATTCCAATGCAGCTTGCCAATCAGTTTGTGGTCTTGTTAATATACCTAAGGTTCGGGCTATTCTAGCTACATGTACATCAATGGGAATAATCAATTCGCTAGGTTTTATAGTATCCCAAATGCCAAAATCCACCCCCGCATTGTCTTTTCTTACCATCCATCTTAAAAACATATTCAGCCTCTTACAAGTGGAACCTGCTATTGGACTGGATATATGCTTTTTGGTTCTTGTAGGCGCATCTTCTAAGCTCATGAAATATTGTTGAAAATGAATCAAGGCCTCTGTTACATTATTTATTTTTTTACCCGTAGTTTGATGAGTGAAAAAGGCAGATTCCAAACTTTCATGTTGCTGATAATGCTCTTTTAAAAAAGCAATACAATATAAAAGATCGGTATCATTAAATGTGCGATGCTTGAATCCAAATAGTTTCTTCAAATCCTTGGGTTCATGAGACAAGCAAAATACATGTGGCGCATTGTCCATTTTTTGCATTAACTCTTTGGACTTATTGATGATAGTTGTTCTATTACCCCAGGCAAATAGGGCAGCAAAAAAAGCAGCAATTTCGATGTCTTGCTGCTTTTGAAATAAATGCGGTATACAAATGGGATCTTTGGGTATAAAGCTTACTTGATTGTATTGCTTTACTTTTTGATCTATTATCTTTTTAATTGCTTCGCTCATTATCCAATGGCTTGTGCCAAATCTTCTATGATATCTTCTGCATCTTCAATGCCTACACTTAATCTTATTAATCCATCACTTAATCCATTCGCAATTCTTCTGTCTCTTGGTATACTTGCATGTGTCATGCTGGCTGGATGATTGATTAGCGATTCAACACCACCCAAGCTTTCTGCTAAAGAGAATATTTTAGTGGAAGAAAGTACTTTAGTGGCAGCTTCAACCGTATCGTCTTTCAAAGTAAAGCTAATCATACCTCCAAATCCTCTCATTTGTTTTTTTGCGATATCGTGGTTATGATGATCTTCAAATCCACACCAAAACACTTTTCCTACCTTGGGATGTTGTCTTAAATAATGAGCCACTTTAATACCATTCTCACAATGTCTTTGCATTCTTACATGCAATGTTTTTATACCTCTTAATACCAAGAAACAATCCTGTGGTCCCGGAACAGCTCCTGTACTTTTTTGGATAAAATATAATTGATCTCTTAAGCTTTCATCATTCATCATTAAAGCTCCTTGTATGACATCACTATGACCGCCTAAGTATTTGGTGGCAGAATGCATTACAATACTAGCACCTTGGTCTAATGGATTTTGTAAATAAGGTGAAGCAAATGTATTGTCTACACAAACGATACAATTATTCTTTTTACCAATGTTTGAAACTGCTTCTATATCTGTGATATTCATTAATGGATTAGTAGGCGTCTCAATCCAAATAAGTTTTGTTTTTGGGGTAATCGCTTTGGCAACATTTTCTGCATTGGCTGTGTCTACATAATTGAAAACGATGCCCATTTTTTCATACACTTTGGAGAACAATCTATAAGTGCCTCCATACATGTCATGCGCTGCAACCACTTCGTCTCCAGGTACCAATAAGCGCATCACTGCATCTGTTGCCGCTACACCACTACTAAAAGCCAATCCGAATTGGGCATTTTCAATTACTGCAAATGCTTCTTCTAAGGCAAATCTGGTAGGGTTTTGAGATCTCGCATATTCATATCCTTTATGCACTCCAGGAGAGGCTTGCACAAATGTAGAAGTTTGGTATATAGGAGTCATAATCGCACCAGTACTTGGATCTGGATGTGCGCCTGCATGTATGTATTTAGTACCTAAGTTTTTTGAACTGCTCATATTATAATATAATCGATGAATTAAATTTTGTTGCCCCTGATATACATTCTATAAGAGAATATAGTAGGTATGATCACCATTACTGCTGTAGCCACCATAAAACAAATGAATGCATATTTGCCTTCGAAAATTAAAGTAGTGATTACTTGAAACAATCCGCCATAGATCCATAATTTTCCTGCAATCTTATGTGTCTCGTTCCAGTTATCTGTGTTCTCTAGTGTCCATGGTAATTTAAAGCCAGCAAAATAGTTTTGATGAATTTTTGGCATCATCCATCCAATCACTGCAAAGAATAGTCCAATAGCTGGTAGTATTAATTTAGTTACATTAATGGATGGGCTACTTGCAGAAATAGTAATGACTAATCCTAATAAACTTAAAAATCCTACAAGTAATAAAGCAAATTTTTTGAACATGCCATCGTCTTCTTCCTTTACTCTTTTAGGATCAAAGTTTTTGATATTGGATAACAAGAAAAAAGTAAATAAGCTTACTGCCCCTAAAATTCCGGGACCTAGAAATATACTATCCTTGCCTCCAAATCCGTCTGCCTCTCCTTTAAAGTTAAAGTGTGTCGGTATAGTAGCTGGCAAACTATTATAGATATAGGCTGCATATCCAAAAGGAATGGCTATTAATACTAAAGCTAATAATAGGTTGGGGGTAGACTTTTTCATAATCTATTGGTTTTGTTCGTATTCTGTAATCCTACACAAGTTACTATTTATGGCTAAAAAAAATTACTTTTGCATCAAATCTGAAAAAATGAGCAAGGGACCTGTTTCGCAATTTATTGAGCATCATTATAGACATTTTAATGCTGCCGCTTTAGTAGATGCTGCTAAAGGATATGAAACCCATTTATTAGAGGGTGGTAAAATGTTAGTGAGTTTGGCTGGTGCAATGAGTACTGCCGAATTAGGTATCAGTTTGGCTGAAATGATCCGCCAAGATAAAATTGCCATCATTAGTTGTACAGGTGCAAACCTAGAAGAAGATGTGATGAACTTAGTGGCACATAGTCATTATAAGCGTGTACCTAACTATCGTGATTTAACTCCTCAAGACGAGTGGGATTTATTAGAGAATCATTATAACCGTGTTACAGATACTTGTATTCCTGAAGAGGAAGCATTTAGACGTTTACAAAAGCACTTAGTGAAGGTTTGGAAAGATGCTGAAGCTGCTGGTGAAAGATATTTCCCTCATGAGTTTTTATACAAAGTGGTTTTAAGTGGAGACTTAGAACAATACTATGAAATAGATCCAAAGAATAGCTGGATTGTAGCAGCTGCTAAAAAGAATATTCCTATTATCGTTCCAGGTTGGGAAGACAGTACTACTGGTAATATTTTTGCTAGTTATGTTATTAAAAATGAATTGAAAGCATCTACTGTTAAAAACGGTATTGAGTATATGGTGATGTTAACAGAGTGGTATAGAGCGAATAGTGGTGGTAAGGGTGTGGGCTTCTTCCAAGTAGGTGGTGGTATTGCCGGAGATTTCCCTATCTGCGTTGTACCAATGATGTACCAAGATTTAGAATGGCATGATGTTCCATTCTGGAGTTATTTCTGTCAAGTAAGTGATAGTACTACTTCTTATGGGTCTTACTCTGGTGCAGTTCCAAACGAAAAAATTACCTGGGGTAAATTAGATATTCATACGCCTAAGTTCATCGTAGAAAGTGATGCAACTATCGTAGTTCCATTAATCTTTGCTTATATCCTTGGACAATAAAGCTAAAAAAATCGCCACCCTCGTTTATGGGGGGTGGCGAAAAAATTATAAGAGAAAAAATAAATAAGCCCTTAAATTATCTAAGGGCTTATTTATTTATCTAGCAGGCATGTTAAGCTTTAAATCGCGTTTCAACATGTCATCTCTGTTAGCAATCTCTGCTGCTGTGTAGTAAATCATTTTTACTCTCTTTTGCATTAGCTCAAAATTGATTTTCTCAATAGTGTCTGTTGGCTTATGATAATCTGCTAATAACATACCATCATAGAAGAATAAAACGGGTACACCTTTTTTAGCAAAATTGTAATGATCGCTTCTATAGTAAATCATGTTTTTATCTGCAGGATCATCGTATTTATAATCCAAAGTTAAATTGCTTGATTCTTTGTTAGCTGCTTCGTTAATTACAGGTAAATCTGTACTTAATTTATCGTGTCCGATTACATAAACATAGTTTAATGAATCAGCTGATTGTCTTTCTGTATCAACTCTTCCAACCATATCAGTATTTAAATCAGCAGTAGTTTTATCCAATGGAAACAATGGATGCTCTGAATAGTAATCAGATCCCCATAATCCTTTCTCTTCACCACTTACAATAACAAAAACCAATGTTCTTCTTGGGCTTTTTCCTTTTTTAGCAGCTTGTGCAAAAGCTTCTGCCATTTGCATAACACTTACTGTACCAGAACCATCATCATCTGCACCATACCAAATCACATCTCCTTTTTTACCTAAGTGATCGTAGTGAGCAGATAATACTAAGTATTCCTCTTTTTTATCTGTACCAGGAATTACACCTACTACATTGCTACTTTCTAAATTATCTGTACTCTTAGTTGCTACTAAATTAATTTGTGTTGCAACAGCTCCTTTAGTATAGTTACTTGTTCCAAGAATAGCATTAGCCACTTCTTTTGAAATACTTAACATAGCAAACCCTTTTGCAGTGTTTGCTTTTGTATACATATTACCTTTTGTTGGTGTAGCCATTTTCTTTGGAAAATCTGCACTAATAATGCATAAACCAGCAGCACCTTTTGCCATTGCATTACGCATCTTAGCCATTGGAGAAGCAGGATTAGCATTAAATGCTCTATTTCCGCCTTGTCCCATACTTGGTGTTCCTGCAGCAGACCCCTCTGATACAATCACTAATTTACCTTGTACATCTAAGTTTTCATAATCATTGACACCATTAGCCGCATCAACAATTCCGTAACCTGCATATACTACATTGGTATAATTAAAATTACCAGAGCTGATTGTTTGCAAAGAGAAAGAATAATCTTTATCCCACTCATATGCTTTTCCATTTACGGTTAAACTTTTTTCAGTTAAAGCATCTTGGTATACTGGGTATACTTGTTGGTAGCTTTCACCATTACCTGGCTGTAATCCCCATTTTTTAAATTGAGTCTCAATGAAGGCTGCTGCTTTCTTTTGTCCTGGAGTAGCTGTTTCACGGCCTTCCATTTCTGCGCTAGCAATAATAGTTAATTTTTCTTTTAAGCCTTCTTGTGTAATAAGCTTACCGAATTTTTTTAAGTCTTCTGCTTTTTGAGCAAAAGTAGTTGTGCTAATAAAAGCAATTAAAATCCAAATCCCTTTTTTCATAGTTGATGTTTTAATTAACAAGCAATTTTGTTGACTCTATTTTGGTGTCTACCGCCTTCGTAATTTGTTTCCATGAAAGTTGTAATCATTTCTTTTGCTTTTTCGATACTTACATATCTAGCTGGAATACAAATCATATTGGCATCATTGTGTAAACGCGTTAATTCTGCAATTTCTTTTTCCCAACATAATCCCGCACGAATACCTGCGTGTTTATTGGCTGTCATGGCAACTCCATTGGCACTTCCGCAAAATAAAATTCCAAAAGCGGCTTCACCTGTTTCTACGCTACTTGCTGTAGGATGTGCAAAATCTGGATAATCTACCGAGTCTTTCCCATGAGTGCCAAAATCTTTTACAGTATATCCTTGAGATTCTAGCCAAGTTTTTACTTGATCTTTATACTCTACTCCTGCATGGTCTGCGCCCATTGCAATGGGTTTGCTTGCATCAAAAACAAATGCCATAGTTTAAATTTTAAAGTGAACTATTGATTAATCCCATTCTTCATCTGCTTTTTGCACTGCTTTATAAGCCCATGCGGAAACGATGATACTGAATTCAAATAATGAATATAATGGAATGAATACAATTGTTTGGCTATACCAGTCTGGACTTGGTGTAATAAATGCTGCCACCACCAAGATCACTATCACTGCATACTTACGCGTAGCTCTTAAGAATTTAGGTGTTACAATTCCAATCTTAGTTAATAAAAATACAATGACTGGTAATTCAAATGCTATACCACAACCCAAGATTAAATTAGTTAGGTTATCTATATAATCTGCAAATGTTGGTATAGTAGTTACTGCTCCTCTTGTACCTAATTGGAATCCAGCTAAGAAGTTAAAAGTAAATGGTCCAAGTACAAAAAATCCAAATGCCGCACCTAAAAAGAAAAAGAAGGATACGAAGAAGATCATGAATCTAGTATTCTTTAATTCGTTTTCTTTTAATGCTGGTTTTACAAAAGACCAAAACTGCCAAAATATAAAAGGGAAGGCTACAATGATTGCTCCAATAAATGCCATGCTTATGGCACTTAAAAATTGTCCTCCAAAAGTGGTACTCTGTAAAGTCACTTTTACAGGGGGCATACAAAGGGAGTCTCCTAAATGTAAATAATGGCTTAAATCACAAAATGCTCTATAAGTAATAAAATCTGGGTACAATGGCCCCATAATAATATGGTCCATGATCCAGTCTCTATAAATGAATAGCACTACAAATGCTATTAATATGGAAAATAATGAACGAACTATTGTGCCTCTTAATACTTCAAGATGATCTATAAAAGACATCTCTGAGTTCTCGTCGGATTTGAATCTATCGAATATTGCCATGCGAAAAATGAATGAGGTCTAAAGTTACTGTTTATGGAGGAAAACTAGGCCTTCAGACCTTAAAATTTACACTAGCGGATCTTTATTTTCACCTTCTCAATCCTGGTGTCGCTTACCGACAATATCTCGGCGTCAAAATGGGCTAGTTGTATGGTAGTTCTAACCTTTGGAATAGACTCGTATTTATGAATTAGATACCCACTTAGGGTCTCTGCATTGTCAGCAGAAAAATCTATACCATATTTTTCATATAAGTAATCTAATTCCAATCTACCACTGAAGATAAACTCTGTATCAGATAATTTCTTTTCTACCAATTCTTGTTCATCATATTCATCATCAATCTCTCCAAATATTTCTTCTAACACATCTTCCATGGTGACAATACCCGCTGTTCCACCAAACTCATCTACTACCCAGGCAATACTTTTTCTTTTTTTAGAAAACAAACTGATTAAATCTGCAGCACTCATACTCTCTGGTACCAATGGTATAGAATGTAGTACAGTGGCTAGTTTGGAAGGCTTTTTGAACAGGTCTAATTGGTGTACATATCCAACAATACTATCCAAACTTTCATCGTATACAATAAGTTTACTCAATTTGGTTTCTTCAAAAATTTTCTGAAGCTCATCAATAGATGTATTTATATCTACGCCAATAATTTCGGTTCTTGGTACCAAACATTCTCTAATCTTAATATCTGGTAAGCTTAATGCGTTCTCAAATAAATCGGTATTTAAATCTTGTTGGTTTTGTTCATCTTTGGTTTGTTGTACAAAATGCGCCAAATCTACTTTTGTAAAAGCCTCTTTTTTATTAGTCACTTTTACATTGAATAAATTTCTTAATACCCATTGTGCTAGACTAACTAATATAATGGTTAATGGCTTAAACAATAAATGAAAAAAGTTAGCAATAGGAGCGAAGCTGGTGATCATAGATGCAGCTCTTGCCTTGAAGATAGCTTTAGGCACTAATTCTCCAATTAATAAAATAACCAAAGTAGATACTATCGTGTTTCCCAATAATATCGCATAAGGTCCTAAATTAAAAGCAGACCATATATAAGTATGCAAGGCTTCTTCAAATAAAATACCAAATATTACTAAAGAGATATTTAGTCCTATTAAACATGTTCCAATAAATTGGGTAGGGGCTTCTAAGAATTTTGCTAAAATATTACCCGCACGACTTCCTTGCTTTTTCTTTAACTCCAAGCTTAATCTGTTGGCGCTTACAAAACCAATTTCATAGCCCGAAAAAAAGCCAATTAATAATAAGGATGCGATAATAGCGAAAATCATATTCTTTCTTTATTGCTTACCACTCTGGGAAAGCAGGTTTTGTTTCGATGATGCCTTCTATTTGCTCCATGATTTCAGGCGTTAATAAAGCGGCTGTATCTATGGCAGTTAAATTATCTTTTAATTGTGCTTCACTAGTAGCACCTAAGATAGCGGTACTTACATTGGGGTTTTTAATACACCATGCAATACTTAAAGAAGCGGTACTTACTTTTAATGCTTTTGCTAAAGCACTTAGTTGTTGCACTTTTCTAATTTTATCTTGCATTAACCATCTGTCTCTTAACCACTCAAATCCTTCTAATTGAAATCTTGATCCTTCTGGGATATCGTCATTGTACTTGCCTGTTAAAAGTCCTGCTGCTAAAGGACTCCAGATAGTAGTACCTAGTCCAACATTTTTATAAATCTCATTGTATTCTACTTCTACTTTTTGACGCTCAAACATATTGTATTGAGGTTGCTCCATACTTGGCCCAATTAATCTATATTTTTCTGCCACTCTATGCGCTTCCATTATTTCCACACCACTCCATTCGCTGGTTCCCCAATATAAAATCTTTCCTTGTTGAATTAATGTATTCATGGTATGAACCACTTCTTCAATAGGAGTTGTTTTATCTGGTCTATGACAAAAATATAAATCCAAATAATCAGTTTGCATTCTTTGTAAAGCTTCGTGACATGCTTCTGTTAAATGCTTTCTACTTAATCCTGTTTGATTAGGTTTATTCTCTTTGCCTCTCCAACCAAAATAGGCTTTGGAAGAAAGTACATAGCTAGTTCTATCCCATTTTTTCTTTGCTAATACACGGCCCATCATTTTTTCACTTTCCCCTGCCGCATACACTTCAGCATTATCGAAAAAATTTACACCTGCATCATAGGCCATGCCCATTAAAGTGTCTGCAATGCCATCATTGATTTGTTTGTGAAAAGTTACCCAGCTTCCAAAGCTCAAAGTGCTTAATTGAAGCCCTGTTTTTCCCATCTTTCTATATTCCATAATATTTGTATTTAAGGATGTATTGTACTACTGTCGTTTATAATCGCGTAACTATTGGGTTGTATCTGAAAGATACGAATATCTGTTAAGTCTTGATTGGCTTCAAAGCCTTTTCCAAAGGTTTTAACCAAAGGGTTATGTTGTTTTACAATTACATCTTTGTCGGTATGAAATTTACCCGTTTCTTGGTCCCAAAACATTTCTTGACACCATAAAGTATCTCCTTGTAAATTAAACACCACTACATTTCCTTGTAAAAATATTTTATTCTCTGTTTCTTTATAGTTGGCATAATTCGCTCTTAGCTTGCTATCTACTTTAGCACTGTCTTTAAAAAAATTTACATAAATATTATTGGGAAACTCTACCATCTTGCTACTGTCTTGCAAATACCTATTCATTATAGGACCCATTATTTTTGCAGACATCTTACCGCCGCTACTCATATATATTTCTACATTCTTTCCTATATCTACTCCACCGTTCTTCTTTCCTAAATTTTTAACATCATTTACATTGTTCTCGCAAGAGGCCATAAAAAAGCAGCTACTGATTCCAGCAACTGCTATATTCATTATTTTCTTTAATCTATGATTAATCATATTTGCGTTTATTAAACCAAACATCACTCAAGCTATATCCAAGAGTGAATTGTAAATAACTTTCTTTGAAATTATTTACACTACTTCCTCTTTGTCCAATTTGCAATGCCAAATTAAGAATAGTGAATTGATAATCATAAGAGCGATATTTTCTAATTGGCATTCCTAATCCAAAAGTAAAGCCAGTTACTTTTAATCCGTTATTATCTATGTTCACATAATCTTTTCCATGAAAAAATCCAGCTCTATAAATAACAGTTGACCAATAATTTTCAAAAGCATAAGGGTCAGGATTGTATTGAACACCACCTCTAATCATATAAGAATTGGATAAAGGATCTCTTTTTCCATAAAAAGAATAACTATCGTTCCATGCAGCTTGATTCATCTCGATACCATATACCCATTGATCATAGCTACCTCTTGCTACTATTTGTTTCTTGTGTAAAGCAATACCAAAAGACATAGTACTTGGGATATTGATTCTACCACTTAAATTGGCATTTAACTGAGCTGTATCAACACCAAATTCGTTGTTGGCAGTATAGGTTCCAATGGCTCTAGTAATATCCTGTTTTGCTTTTAAGCTTTGATCCAAAGAGTAAGTTGCTCCATAGCTAATTGCATATTGCGTCTTCTCTTTTGTATTTGGATGATCTATTGTATGAATTGGGAATTCTCCTTGCACCCCTATTTTTAAGAAAGCGCCACCGAAATTAGTTTTTGTACTAGATTTTGATTGATAGAAGAATGAAGAATCTGGATTGTATAAAATTGTTTTAATGGTCTCTATATCTTTTCTTCCAAAATTATATCCAGTATTAAATCCGAGACTCATGTATTTCCATGATTTACCTAATCCAACAAATACTTGGTTTAATCCACCATCTCCTTTGTAATTATTAATCAAAGTATCTTTTGCATTCACATAAGCTAATTCATTCACTGAGTAATGAATACTTGTTATGGGTTGTAATCCAAATGCAAATCCAATTTTTTTGTCTTTACTAATTGGCACACCAATGGCTAAATAATTAGGAACTAAATAAGCTGATTTTTCTCTTCCAGCAGGTTCGGCTCTTTTTAGCGTGGTTTGATTTAAACTCATTGCTATATCAAAAGTAGTCATGTAGATACTACCATAACTTGCTGGATTATTGAAATTAATACTCTGACCATAACTACCATTCATAGTTGAATTGAATGCAGTAGAAAATCCGCCCATTCCTTGGCTGGCTGCATTTTGTCCATTCATCACTTCATTGCCTAATCCGTATCTTGAAAATGGAGAGTTGATTTGCGCCTTTGTAGGGGTTAAATAACAAACTAAAACTAAGAAAATGGTTACTCTACTGATTTGTTTCGCTAATAGCATATAATCCTTTGAATATTAAATTTGGGTCCGCAAATATCCTCTTTTTTAAGCGAGGTACAAAATAACTAAGGTCGCCCCCGGTTAATTGCACGTTAAAGTTGCTGTATTTGGCTTCATATGCCTCTATGATTCCATTAATTTCGGCCGCCATACCCCAAACCACGCCACTTAATAGGTTGGTTTTGGTATCATAGCCCACCAATGGAAAATCCTTTGTGAGGGTAATTAAGGGCAATAGAGCCGTTTGTTCATGCATGGATTTGAAGCGCATTTGCATGCCTGGAGAGATGCTTCCCCCTAAAAATTCATGGTTATTGCTGATAAAATTATAGGTAATACAGGTCCCAAGAGATATGGCCAGGTTATGTTGATGGGGGTTTAGATGCACCGCAGCTGCACAAAGTGCTATTCTATCTGCACCAATGGTTTCGGGTTTCCCTACAGGAGTTGTAAAATTGAGTTTTGTAGTAGGCCCAATTAAGTGAAAGGGCGCCCTATCTGCTAAAAAGCTTTCAATGGCTTTATCGTGATGAATCACAGAAGACAAAATGGACTTAGTGGGCTTCCATTTTTCTACCAGCAATTGAAGGGTTGGAATACTAGCGTCTTCCAGCACAACAATTTCTTCCAATTGACTGCCTTTAAAAATGGCTGCCTTAAATCTTGAATTGCCAAAATCAAAACAAATTGTTGTGCTCATAATCTTACTTGAACTTCAAAATTAATGGCTTTTTGCAAAAGATTTCGGTTATTTGAACTTTAAAACATCCCCTTCATGAAATTAGCTGGTTTCACTTATGTTAGAAATGGATTTGACTATGGGGTTCCTTTCTTGGAATCCATTCAATCTGTTCTGCCAATATGTGAAGAATTGATCGTGGCGGTTGGAGATTCTACTGATGGTACTAGAGAAGCGATTGTAAATTTAAATTCTCCTAAAATTAAAATTATTGACACTGTTTGGGATATGCAATTGAGAGAGGGAGGAAAGGTTTTTGCGCAACAGGCCAATATTGCTTTAGATCATGTTAAAGCAGATTGGTGTTTGCATATTCAATCTGATGAAGTGTTACACGAAAAAGAATTAGCTTATATACAATCACAGATTGATGTAAATGATGCAGATAAAAATGTGGAAGGTTTTATTTTACCCTTTGTACATTTTTGGGGTGGCTATGATCATATTAGAAATACCAGAAGGGTACATAATTTTGAAATAAGAATTTTCAGGAATCATTTGGGTGTAAGAGCTTATAGAGATTCACAGGGGTTTAGAAAATACCAATCTTTTGAAGCTTATGAAAATGGTACAGAAAAAGGAGAGAAGTTACGCGTAAAAAAATTAGATGCTACTGTGTATCACTATACTGGTATTAGGTCTCCAGATGCCTATGCTAAAAAAGTAGCCATGTTTCAATCTTATTATTCTACTCCAGAAGCTTTGGAAAAAAAATTAGCTAGTCACGATTATCAAATGCATTCAGTGGATAGAACCATTCCTTTTAAAGGAGAACATCCAGCAGTCATGCATGCAAAAGTGGCTTCACAAGATTGGGAGTATAGTTATAAAAAAGAATTATCTGTTTGGCATAAGAAAGATAAATTCTTACAACCCATTGAAGATTTTTTGGGATTTAAATTAGGAGAGTATAAAAATTACAAGCTGATTAAATAAGAAGATGCAATCTATAGAACAAATAAAACAAGGGGTGGAGGCAGGTAATTTTTTAGCCTTGGCTAAAACCATTTCTGCTATTGAAAACGATGCCAACAAGGCCACCGATTTTTTAGAAAGCCTTAGACCTTCTTTAGCTCCTATTATAGGCATTACAGGCCCTCCAGGGGCTGGTAAGAGCACTTTGATTGCATCATTAATACAAGCTTGGGTGGAAGAGGGAAAACGCATTGCGGTGCTTTCTGTGGATCCTTCTTCTCCTTTTCATCAAGGAGCTATTTTGGGAGATAGAATTAGAATGAGAGAATGGTATTTGCATCCTCAAGTGTTTATTAGATCATTGGCTTCGAGAGGACATTTGGGAGGATTAAATGCAACAACCATAGAGTTAACTACTTTATTACAATCTGCAGGATTTGATATCATTATTTTGGAAACAGTAGGTGTGGGTCAATCTGAAGTGGAAGTGGCAGCATTAGCAGATACTACTTTAGTGGTTTTGGTTCCTGAAGCTGGTGATGATATTCAGATGATGAAATCTGGCTTGATGGAAGTAGCTGATATTTTTGTAGTGAATAAATCTGACAGACCGGACGCGAATGCTTTTGCGTCTCATATCCAACAAATGCTTATTGAAAATCATGCCACTGAAAAAGCTTCAGTGGTTCAAACAATTGCTTCTCAAAAAGAGGGTATTGAAACATTGGTTGCAGCTATCAAACATCATCAAGCATTGGCCAATCATGTAAGCTCTAAGAAAAAATTATTGTTATCTAAAACCATGCAGTTAATTGTTGCTAAAAAAATGCAGCAATTAAATTATACAGAAATTGAAGAAGCCCTTTCAGAAGCTATGCAAACTTCTTCTTTTAATATTTTTGAATTCGCTAAAAAGTTTTTCTAAAGACTATTTTTGATTCTCGCTCTTCCACCATCTGAAAGCGATATAGCCCATGATGCCAAATGGCATTGCCGCTAAATAAATAATTCCGGCATTAAATCCCTTACCCGCTTCTTCTCCAATTTGACTTGCGGTTTTTGTACAGATAGAGCATTGTGCAAAGCTCATTACTCCATTCAATAAAAATGGAATAGCAATGGCCAGCATTTTGATAATTTTTTTCATATCGATTGGTATGAAATGATAGTATAAAAAAACCCCGAGCTTTCGGGGATCTTTATACGCCTTTAAGCTTTTGCTTTAGTTGTTTTCTTTGCAGTTGTTGCAGCTGCTGCTTTTGGTGCGGTAGTAGCTGTTTTGTGTGGTCTGCTTACACCGAAAGATCCCATGAATCTTTTACCTTTTGCTGTTTTTTTATCTCCTCTTCCCATTTTGATAATTGTTTTAAATGAATGATTGGACTGCAAAAATAAAAAAACCCCTTGAATATATGGATATCCAAGGGGTTTTATTTCAAATTAGTTTTTTACGACTATAATTTCGCGCTTAATTCTTTACCAGCCTTGAATTTAGCAACTTTTTTAGCTTTGATCTTGATTGTAGCACCAGTTTGTGGGTTACGACCAGTTCTAGCAGCACGCTTTGTTACTGAGAAAGTACCAAAACCTACTAAAGTTACTTTATCACCTTTTTTCAAAGATTTAGTTACTGCTTCGATGAAAGCATCTAAAGCTGCGTTTGCTGATGTTTTTGGTAAATCAGCGCTGTCCGCGATGTGTGCGATTAATTCTGCTTTGTTCATAGATGTGTTTTTTATAGTTTTAAACGATAGAACAAATTTATTGGGTTTTATGAAACGAAAAAATATTTTGGGATAAATTTTTGTTTTTATTTTTCCACTAAAACCCTTAAATAGTAAGGTTTTCGTGGGAAATGACCTATATCATAGAAAGTTTAACTGGAACCGCTTATTACGTAAACCCTTGATTTTAATGGGTTTCAGCCAATATTTGCTGTAATCTAGGCCTATCAAGGATTTCAAAGGATTAACTATCCACAATCAATTCACAATTTGCATAAAACTGCTAAAATGAAAACATTGTTCACCCCAGGTGTGGTGTAGCATGTAAAGTAGGTCTGCAGCGTGTTTGCCACGATATTGCTCCATACTGTCTTTAGAACTTGCAAATAATTGCAGGGTATAAGTAGGTGCTTGAGTTGGTTCAACTTCTAATTCATAAAAACGAAAATCATTAAAGCAATCGGTTTGCATACAAGAAGGAATAAACTGCTCTTGCATCCATGCTTTCCAAATGGTTTCAGCATTGGGTTCTATTTGAAAACTAATATTACAAACTTGCATGTTTATTTTTTTAACTCAACTAAGATAGGACAATGATCACTATGTTTTACATCAGGAAGAATAGCCGCATTTTTAATTTTCTTTGCAAGTGTTTCTGTTGTGCAGAGATAATCAATTCTCCATCCCTTATTATTTAAACGTACTGAAGGAAATCTTTGACTCCACCAACTGTAGGCACCTGTTGCTTCTGGATGTATTTGTCTAAAACTATCCACCCATCCATTTTCTGTAAACTGGTCCATCCAAGCTCTTTCTTCTGGTAAAAATCCAGAAGATTTTTTATTGCCTTTTGGGTCGTGAATATCTACTTCTTTATGGGCAATATTATAATCACCTGCTACAATAATGGAAGGCCTTTCTTTTTTTAAATCTTGTATGTAGGTATAAAATTCATTTAACCATTGGTATTTATATGTTTGTCTTTCTTCCCCACTTGTGCCAGAGGGGAAATAAGCATTCACTATAGTGAGGTCTCCAATATCAACTCTTACTACTCTTCCTTCTGCATCACTCATTTCATAACCATTACCATATACAATATTGTCTGGCTTTTTTTTACTAAAAATAGCCACGCCACTATATCCTTTTTTTTGAGCTGGATACCACGCAACATGATACCCCAATGAAGTGAAAATGCTAATATCAATATCTTCAGGACTAGCTTTTGTTTCCTGTACACATAAAACATCTACTGCGGCATTTTCTAGCCATTCGATGAGTCCTTTTTTAATGGCAGCTCTAATACCATTTACATTATAACTTACAATTTGCATTATTCTTCTATTGGATTGGATGTATGAGAGATTCCAGAAATGGATATTTCTGGTTTAGGCATTTGAAATAGTTCTGAATAGGCAAATAGTAAAACGAAATTCAAAAATTCATCTGATACATTATTCTGAACGATTACCATATGTGTAGGTAAATTATCTCCATGAGTAATTAATGCTAATTGTTGATCCACATAAATGGTTTTAACATTCGCATCGTAGTTAATTAAAATTGTAAAAGGACTGTTTTTATATACACCTTTAATTTGTTTATTAGCAATAATATTTTGTTTTTTAAAGCTAGTATTTAAATCAACTTTCTCTGTTGAATCATATCCATTGTATAATTCATTTGGGTCTACCCATGCATCAGCTTGTAAGACATTATCCGAAACACTAAATTTTCCAATTAATTCTTGGTGTAAAAATATCTTATTCAAACTATCATTTAAAAAACTAATGGGACTTACTGGATTCACTTCATATCCTACATTAGGGTTGAATACCAGGAAAGAAGAGATAGTGTAATCGGTATTATTTTTTACATCTCTTAAAGGTTGTTCTATTTGATACAGCTCTTTGCTCTTATTCCATTTGCTAGCTTTTAAATTGGCTAATAAACCCGCATAAGGGTTATCCAATTCAGTGGCATTGGTATTTATTTTCTGCATAGCAGCAGTAGGTACTCTTAGGATTTGTCTATTAGTATTTCTCGTGTAAATGATAAATCCTTTAGTAGTATCTACAAATGTTCTTGGACTTTGGTGAACATAGGGCATCCATATATTATCAACTGCATATAAGCTGGGCACTTTGGCTTCAATAAAACTTAGATCTATAAAATCTGGATTAATTTGTTCAATACCTTTTGCAATAGCTTTTGACAAGTTGGAAGGGCTAGTTAATGCAAATAGGGTAGGATACCCAATGCCAATTGTGTTTTGTGGTTGGAAGCTCATCAAAAGCGTCTTCTTAAAAACTACCTGCTTTTCTTGATTGATCACAGAACAAGTAATAAACCAAATGGAACGAATACTATCTTTTTTGCTATCTGGTATATCTAATAAATTATTTCTGTAAGCAAGGCTTGGTTCCAATTCATATAATTCTACATAAGCATGTAAAGGAATACCTGCAGTTTGTTCCCAATTAATTTGAATCTTTCCTAATTGGCTTGACTTATTTAAAGCCACCATATTAGTTGGATAGTTTTTATTTAATTGAAGTGATAGCGATTTGAATAAATTATTTTCTAGTACATCTCTAATTTGCAAACCCGCTTTCTTATCCAACTTCCAATAATCGGCATTAGGTAAAATGGTGGAATAAGTTTGAATTTGTTCCAATACCACTTGTGTCTGAGCATTACTTTGATTGGATAGAAAAATATTAATGAATACAATTATACCTAGTATGCGTAGTTTCATGGGGCGCTTCAATTTCAATGTCAAATTTAACTATTTTAAGCTTCCCCCTTTAGATTATTTATTTAACTTCAATGTATGAATCAACATTCAAAGAAGAAGATAATACCAGCTTATGCAGGTTTTCAATTAGAAGGTCCGAAGCCCAGAATTAATGAGTTTAAATTTGCTTTGCAAATCTTTTTTGAATTTATTAAAGGATTTAGAACCCTGCATTTTGTTGGACCCTGTGTGACTGTATTTGGATCAGCAAGATTTAAGGAAGATCATACTTATTATAAACAAGCCAGAGAAATTGGCAAGCGTATTGCTGAATTAGGGTTGGTTACGATGACAGGAGGTGGTCCGGGTATAATGGAAGCTGCTAATAGAGGGGCTTTTGAAGCAGGAGGGAAGTCTGTGGGTTGTAATATCAAATTGCCTTTTGAACAAACCCCCAATCCTTATGTGCAAACCAGTATTACTTTTAGTTTTTTCTTTATCAGAAAAGTGCTCTTGGTTAAATATTCTTATGCTTTTATAATTATGCCAGGGGGCTTTGGTACACAGGATGAGTTTTTTGAAACTTTAACCCTAGCACAAACCAAAGTAATTAATGATTTTCCCATTGTAGTTATGGGCCGTTCTTATTATCAACCTTTCCAACATTGGATGGATCATATGATTCAAGCAGGCACCATTTCTCCGGAAGACAAGAAATTTGTTCTATTTACGGATAGTGTGGATGAAGCCATTAACCATATTAGTTCTTATGTAAGAACCAATTATAAAGTAACTCCACGTAAACGCTTGTGGTGGTTGTTCGAAAAAGTATAAACTATTCTATCACTGGTTGTAACCATCTAGTGATATATTCTAAAGATTGATTTTTTCTTTTTGAATAATCTTCTACTTGATCTTGTTGAATTTTACCTAATCCAAAGTACTGGCTTTGTGGATTTGCAAAGTACCATCCGCAAACACTAGACGCTGGATACATCGCCAAGCTTTCTGTTAAACTAATACCAGTATGCTCTTGACCATTTAATAATTCAAATAAAGTATACTTCTCGGTATGATCTGGACATGCAGGATATCCTGGTGCAGGTCTGATACCAACATATTGTTCTTTGATCAATGATTCATTATCTAATTGCTCGTCTTTTGCATAGCCCCAATAGTGTGTTCTGGTTTGCGCATGCAAGTATTCTGCAAAAGCTTCAGCTAATCTATCTGCTAAAGCTTGTAAGATAATTTTATTGTAGTCGTCGTGATTTTCTTCAAAGGCTTTGATATGTTTTTCAATGCCATGAATAGTTACAGCAAACGCACCTAAATAATCTTCTTTATTTTCTGAAGCTGGACAAATAAAATCTGCTAAAGAGAAATTAGGCTGACCTGCTGCTTTTTTAGATTGCTGTCTTAAAAAATGCAATGAAACTTCTTTGCCATTATTATTTAAAATAACATCGTCTTCTTTGGCAGTTGCTGGCCAAAATCCAATGGCTCCTTTTGCTGTTAACCATTTTTCTTTGATAATGGTATTTAAAAGGGTAGTAGCGTCTTGGTATAATTTACTCGCTACTTCACCTACTTTTTCATCTGTTAAAATAGCAGGGAAATTTCCGTGTAATTCCCAAGCAATAAAGAATGGCTTCCAATCTATATAAGGAACCAATACAGATAAATCATCTATTGTAATGGCTTTGTTACCCGTAAAACTTGGAGGGGTTACTTTGAAATTACTCCAGTCTATTACCATTTTGTTTTGTAAAGCTTCTTTGTAAGGTAAACTTTGCTTTACTGTTTTCTTATTATCAAAATCTGCTTTCAGTTGCGTATAAGTGGTATCTAATTCTGATAAGAAGGTTTTTTTCTGTTCTTTGTTTAATAAAGATCCAGCCACTGTTACACTTCTTGATGCGTCTAATACATGAATTACACCATTTTCATATTCAGGAGCAATCTTCACCGCGGTATGCATTCTGGAAGTAGTTGCACCACCAATCATTAAAGGAATATTCATTCCTCTTCTCTTCATCTCTTTGGCAATATGCACCATCTCATCTAATGAAGGAGTAATCAATCCACTCAATCCAATAATATCCACCTGATGTTTTTCTGCTTCTGCTAATATTTTATCAGCAGGCACCATTACACCAATATCTATAATTTCATATCCATTACAACCTAATACTACACCCACAATATTTTTACCAATATCATGCACATCCCCTTTTACAGTAGCTAATAATATTTTAGCGGGTCCTTTGGTTTCGCCATTAGGAGTAGTAGAAGCTAATTTGATTCTTTCTTTTTCAGCTTCAATGTATGGAGTTAATACTGCCACACTTTTTTTCATTACACGAGCGCTCTTTACTACCTGAGGTAAAAACATTTTACCTGCACCAAATAAATCACCAACTTGGTTCATTCCTGCCATCAAAGGACCTTCGATCACTTCTAATGGTGCACTATATTGTAACCTTGCTTCTTCTGTATCTTCTTCGATAAAATCTGTGATACCATTGATTAATGAGTGAGCCAATCTTTTCTCTACTGTGTCATTTCTCCAAGCTAATTTTATTTTATTGGCTTCTTCTGAAGATTGACCTGCATTTTCTCCACTTGCTTTTAAATTATCTGCATATTGAATTAATGCTTCTGTTGCTTGGTTATTATCGTTGTTTTTATTTAGGATAACATCTTCGCAAAGATTTCTTAATACTGGATCAATTTCATCGTATACTGCTAACTGTCCTGCATTTACAATACCCATATCCATTCCAGCATTTACTGCATGGTATAAGAATACTGCATGTATCGCTTCTCTTACTGCTTCGTTTCCTCTAAAAGAAAAAGATACATTCGAAACACCACCACTTACTTTTGCTAATGGCATTTTTTGCTTAATGATTCTAGTAGCTTCAATAAAATCTACCGCATAGTTATTATGTTCTTCTATACCAGTTGCTACTGCAAAAATATTAGGGTCAAAAATGATATCCTGTGGATCAAATCCAACCTTCTCTACTAATATCTTATAAGCTCTTTCACAAATTTCTACTTTACGATCTTTTGTATCAGCTTGCCCTACTTCATCAAATGCCATAACAATTACCGCTGCACCATAAGCTTTACAAATATGTGCTTGTTCTATGAATTTTTCTTCTCCCTCTTTCATAGAGATAGAGTTCACAATACATTTTCCTTGTACACATTTTAAACCTGCTTCGATGATTTCAAATTTAGAGCTATCAATCATCACTGGTATACGAGCAATATCTGGTTCACTTTGTAATAAATTCAAATAAGTGGTCATGGCTTTCACACCTTCTAATAAGGCATCGTCCATGTTCACGTCAATAATTTGTGCACCACTCTCTACTTGTTGACGAGCAACTGATAAAGCTTCTTCGTATTTATTTTCTTTAATGAGTCTTGCAAATTTTTTGGAACCTGTTACATTGGTT
Source organism: Bacteroidota bacterium (assembly GCA_024640255.1). Taxonomy (GTDB): domain Bacteria; phylum Bacteroidota; class Bacteroidia; order Chitinophagales; family Chitinophagaceae; genus Sediminibacterium. Next base: position 61,981 of record JAHEFI010000002.1, read on the forward strand.
CTCTCACCCACATTCACAAAATTGGTTTCTGGACGAATCACCAAAGGTTCTAATCCAGCTAATCTTAAATAAGGCTTAATAATTATCGTTTCGCTCATAATATTATATTGTTGTATCAAGAACAGGCAAACTTCTTGGAGTTAAATTTCTAACATTGTCTGCCATTTGTTTAATATGATCGGGTGTTGTACCACAACATCCACCAACTATATTTACAAATTTATTCTTTGCCCATTCTTCAATAAAATGTCCTGTCTGATGTGGTGCTTCATCGTATTGTCCCATTGCGTTAGGTAATCCAGCATTAGGATAAGCCGAAGTATAACATGAAGCAATTTGAGAAAGCTCTTCAATATGTGATCTCATTTCTTGCGCACCTAATGCACAGTTTAAGCCTACACTTAGCGGCTTGGCATGTTCAACAGAAGTATAGAATGCTTCTAATGTTTGTCCACTTAAAGTTCTACCAGATGCATCTGTGATAGTACCACTAATCATTATAGGTAATTCTGCTTTACCTATTTTTCTATAATATTCCTTGATTGCAAAAATTGCAGCTTTTGCATTTAAGGTATCAAAAATGGTTTCTACTAATAATACATCTACACCTGCTTCGTCTAATCCTTTGATTTGTTCTGTATAAGCTACTACTACTTCATCAAAAGTAACTGCTCTATATCCTGGATTATTTACATCAGGAGACAAGCTCAATGTTTTATTCAAAGGTCCAATAGATCCAGCTATATATTTCTCTGAAGTATTGGGATGTTTTGATTTGTATTGATTAATCGCTTCTCTTACGCATTTTACTGCAGCAACATTTAACTCGTAAGCTAATTCTTGCATATCGTAATCTGCCATGGCAATAGAAGTACTACTGAAAGTATTGGTTTCAATTATATCTGCACCTGCTTCTAAATATTGTAAATGTATACCTGTAATAATTTCAGGCTGTGTAATACATAATAAATCGTTATTACCTTTTACATCCGTATGCCAGTTGGCAAAACGCTTTCCACGATAATCTTCTTCAGTTAATTTATGACGCTGTACCATGGTACCCATGGCGCCATCAATTACTAAAATTCTTTTTTTAAGTTCCTCTCTTATTGACATACCTATATTTTTTATGCAGCTGCCTAAGGAGAGATTTTAATAAAGGGGAGTCGATTGGTGTATCGTTTATTAGTTCTTTTCTCCTTACGGATGGCAGGTTGAACAATAAACAAATCCCACCTGCAGTTGCGGAGCAAAGTTAGTATAGAACTAGTTTGTAGCCAAATACTATTGGTAAGCAGCAGTTACTTCAACATTGATCTTATCGGCCACCATTTTGATTAAAAGGCCACCAATTCCAAAATCTTTCAAAGTCACGGTAAATTTAGCAGTAGCTATTGGATTACCACCTTTGATTTCTATTGTACCATTGGTCTGCATTGCTTTATTGACACCATGAACCTGCATATTACCTTTTACGGTGATTGGGTAAACGCCATCTTTCTTGAAATTAACACTAGAAATATTAATGATTTTGCCATTAAAGAAGGCTCTTGGAAACTTATCACTCTCTACATATTCTTCATTAAAATGCTCTTGCATTTTATCCATATCAAAAGTAAAATCTTTCATAAGCATGATGAAACTCAAGTCACCATTAGCTTGTAGACGACTCACTGCTTTTTTGTTGGTTGCATCAATATCATTATCATCCACTGCAATAAATCTTACTACTGCTGTTGAAGTACTATAATTTTTTTGAGCAGCTACGGTTCCGCTGATCATTAAAAGGCTTAAAGCAACTACTAGGTTTTTCATATCAATATGTTTAAATACCAAAATCGATGTTTGAACATCAAAATTAGTGTTTTTAATAATAACAATCTATTTTATGTATTGTTGAACGGGTTGACGGTTGGAAATGCTCTTTCCAAGGGTCATTTCGTCGGCATATTCTAATTCACCTCCAAAAGCAATGCCCCTTGCAATGGTAGTAATGCGACATGTACTATCCGCCAGCTTTTTTTGTATATAATAGATGGTAGTATCGCCCTGGATGGTCGGATTTAAGGCAAAAATGAGTTCAGTTACCTTGTCTTTTTTAATTCTTTCTATTAAAGGCTCAATAGTTAGCTGATCCGGACCTATTCCATCTAAGGGAGAAATAATGCCTCCTAATACATGATAAGTGCCATTGAACTGTTGGGTATTTTCTATGGCAATCACATCTCTAATATTTTCCACCACACAAATCATCTCTTTGCTTCTTCCTGAATTAGCACAAATGGAACAAATGGTGCCGTCACTTATATTAAAACATCTTTGACAGAATTTTATTTCCTTTCTCATTTTTTGCAAGACTTCACCAAACTCTATAGTTACTTCTTCGTCTTGCTTTAATAAATGCAATACCAATCTTAATGCAGTTTTTTTACCAATACCTGGAAGCTTGGCAAAAGCAGCAACTGCATTTTCTAAAAGGGTAGAGGGTAATTGCATGAATTTATTTTTTTAAAATAATATTGAATTCGTTTTCCCAATCTGCTTTGATGGAAATGGTGGTACCCAATAATCTAATTTTTTCTGGTTGTTTTTTTTGTTGTCCATATACACCCGTATCCCAAACACCATTATTGTTTTCGTCTTCTAAAATTTTTAATACAAAATCGCCTGGTAAAATTAAAGGTATTCTAATAATAGGTTGTGTAATGGGATAGCTGTATTTGATTTTATCGTCTTGTGTTAAAAGCAAAACAGGATGATTGAATTGCTGAAAACCATTGGTTCTAATTAAAACTGTACCGTATGCAGTAGCTGGCTTGATGGTAAATTTTATAGTATCTGTTTTTACCAATACATTATGTAAACTATCGCTTATACTTTTTTGAGGAAGTATTAATCTATATTTTTCTTCATGGTTCCAACCGCGTTGGATAGAAAGTATTTGAGAAGTACTGTCTAACTGAATGGCAACATCTTCGATAACTTTATTTAAAGTATCTGTAAGTAAAATAGGAAAGCTATCGTTTAATTTGATTTTCGTATCAAAGCTTAGCTTTACTGGACTTAACATGTCTTGATCAGTGCCTTCGATACTTTTATTAAATCTTAAACCAGAAGCAATTGTTTTTTTAGCAGCAATCGCAGTTGTTTTTTTCTTCTCTGTTCTTTTGTAAGCCTGAAAGGCAAATAATTGTAATGTATCTATTTTGGTATCTACAGCTATGGTATTATCTGCAAAGGCAAATAGTTTAGTGCTATCATCATATTTTTTTACATAGTCATTGGGTAGCACAAATAATTGAAACCTACTATAGGGTAAAAATTTAAATTCAAATCTACCCTTGCCATTTAACTTAGTATAATACAATGGTTTGTTCTTAAAAATAGCAGTATCATTTCCTGCAGGATGTAATACTACTATTAAAGTGCTATCTACTGCACCAGTTTCCGCCAAGTGAACATAGCCCACTATTTTTCCAGTATCTATTTGATTACCTGTGCTAAATACATAGGTGAAATTTTTAGCAATATTACCTTCATTGACATCTTTAATCGCATTACCAAATTGTAAGCTATAGGTAGTATTGGGCGCAAGGCTATCATTTATTCTTATTCTTAATGCATTTAATCTTACATCCACCAATGGAGTTGTCTTGATAGTAGGAGAGATGATCAAATTACTTTGGATATCCGCACTTGTGATATACTCATTAAAGCCAATCAAAATTTCTTTTGGCTGTACATTGGTAGCAGAATCTTTTGGCTTAGCGGCAATTAAGTATGGTGCTAATGTGTCTTTAGGTCCTCCAGCAGGAGGGACGATATTGGCGCAACCCACTGCTAATTGTATTAAACAGCCGATGCAAATAATTTGAAGGAATGGAAATAGCTTGAATGCCTGCTTCATAAGTGCAAAATTAGTCTATTTCTGAGTCCATTTCGTGTAATGCTACAGCCAATTCATTGCTTTTTACAAATTGACACCAATGACAGTCGGCCTTGCCGCATCCTTTGTAAAATTCTTTATTTTGAATTTTCTCCCAGGTTTCTACCACTTGTTGGGTAACCGTGGTAATATCTGCTTCTGAAATAGCTATGCCAATTTTCTCGAATTCCTTTTTCTTATTAGGTTCTACAAAATCAAATTCTGCTCTTTCTACTTCCCAATTTTTAGGATGCCCTCTTAATAATATTTTATAAAATACTGCTTGTCTCCAATAATCACCTCCCAATGGATTTTTATCATTGGGGGCTAGTAATTTTTCTTTGGCATTTTCAACACTTCCGGTTTTATAGTCTATCACTACCACTTGCTTCCCATTAAATTCAATTTTATCTATCGCTCCTTTTAATGGAATGCCTTTTAATAATACATTGCTTATTCTATATTCGGTAGTGACTACTTTATTCCAATTGTCTAGGTATTCTTTATAATAATTGGTTAATACCGTTTCTCCTTGCTCTTTTCTGTTTTTGAATTCTACTTGAGTAAATGCTTCTCTATGTCTATGCATATAATAGTTGAAATCCTCAATCAATTCTTTTACTTCTGGGAATTGATTATTTCTTTCTTGCATTTTTCTAAACAACTTATTTAAAGCGTCATGCACCGCAGAGCCAAATGTAGTGGCTTCTGATTTGCCTGATGGAACTCGGATTAAACTATTATAATAGAAATGTAAAGGACATTTTAGGTAATTGTTCAAAGCAGTTACATTCATGGTAAATTTTTCCAATTTAGGTTCGATAAAATCTGCTTCTAATTGGTCAATTTCTGGTTGTGGAGCTGTTTGTAAATGCAATAATTTATATTGTACTTGTATGTCTTCTTCTATTTTTTTATGAGTGATTGTTTTTTCATTTCCCTCTGTCATTTCTATGATAAACTGACTCGCCTCTGCTTCTTTGCCATCTGCTTTATTGGCGCTAAAAGATACTTGTATAAATTTTTTAGCTCTAGTAATGGCTACATAAAATAATCTTCTAAGCTCTTCTTTATCATCTGCGTTTTCTAAACTACTTAAAACAGTGTCCGGTAATTTATATCCGACAGTATTAGAAGCTCTTTTCTTTTCCCAAAAATGCGCATTGGTGCCTGCCAAGAAAACATATTCAAATTCTAAACCCTTTGATCCATGGGCAGTGAGTAAATGCACTCCAGTTGGTCCACCAGTTGTAATAGGTAAAGGCAATCTAATCCCTTCTCTTTGCATTAGATGCAACATCTCCACCAAGGTTTTTAAATTCAAGTTGGGGTGCCTATGTGTTTCTTCTTTGATAAAGTCAAAGAATTTGGTAATCATTTCTAATTCAAAAGCCTTGTTGTCAGATTTTAATACAGCTTGTATGATACCCGTTTTTTGTAATACCTGTTCAATTAAATTTAACAATGTTACATTGGCTACTTCTCCAATTAATCCTTCAATTACTTTTACCGCTTTAGCTACTTCTGTCAATCCACCTTGTTGGAATAAATCTGTTTGAACTTCTTGGGTTTTTTCTACCAATACTTTTCTAAATGAATTATTTCCATCGCTGTATTTTAATTGATTGGCTTCGAAAGTTAATTTAGCAATGGTTATAGGAGCAATATTCCACCATTTAAAATGCAATATCTCAAATAACAAATGATCCCCTTCATATGACTGATCTAATTCACAATTCAAATAATCTAGTAAAGTGATGATTTGTTTGATCAAGGTTTGATCCAATAAATTAGCAGTTCGCTTTGTATATACTGGGATATTTTTTTGTTGTAAGAAATGCGCTATCTCTTCTCCATATTTATTCTCTTTGTATAATACGGCAATTTCTTGTGGAGCAGTTCCTTTGTTGATTAATTGGGTAATCTGCTCAGTAATATCCATCATCTCTTCTTGAGGATTAGCATAGGATACAATACTTGGAAGGGTAGTATCCTTTTGTAAATCTGGATGAGAAGAAATCAATTTTTTCTCTAAGCCCTTTATTTTATTAACTAATCGCTCTTGGTTATTATTAATAATGATGGTGGATGCGTCTAAAATGGGCTGAGTAGATCTATAATTGTTTTCTAATACAATCATCAAAACTTCTTCTACATAATCATGTTGAAAATGCAACATGTTTTCTACGTTGGCTCCTTGGAATCTAAATATACTTTGGTCATCATCGCCTACTACAAATAAATTAGGCTGTTCCCAATAATTCACTAGTAATTTAATTAAGGCGTTTTGTGTTCCACTGGTATCTTGAAACTCATCTACTAATATATATAAGTACTTCTCTTGGTATTGAGCTAGTAAGTTCTTGTTTTCATTAAAAGCTTTTAATACCCAATTGATCATATCATCAAAGTCATATCTGCTATGACTCTTCATTAATTCTTGGTATATATCAAAACAATTCACAGCAGCTTTTAATTTGCTCATTTTTTCAAGCTCCACATCAACTAGTCCTTGCTTTAAAGAACCTGCTTCAAATTGTTTATATTTTCTCTTGTATACAAATTCATCTCTGAATGGAATTTCTTGAATGTAACTATCTATTTTTTCATTTAAATACTGACTTGTCCAGCCTTCTTTTTTCATGGCACTAAATAGCTTTGCCAAATTTCCCATTTCAAAATACACATCACCTCTGTATCTTTTTAATGGATTGTCTTTTTCAAATCCATCGATTAATTTTTTAAGTAATTCTATTTTTTCTAATTCAGAAATAGGATCCAAACTTGTTTTATCAAAAAGAGATAAATTGTCTTGAATAATATCATTACAGAAAGAATGGAAAGTGGAAATATTTACTTTGTAGGCACTACTACCAATGAAACTTACTAATCTTTTGCGCATGGCAATGGCTCCTGCATCAGTATAAGTAAGACATAAAATATTTTCTGGTGCAGTATCTGTTTCCAATAAAATTTTTCCAATACGAGCACCTAATATTTGTGTTTTTCCAGTACCTGGTCCAGCAATCACCATTACGGGCCCTTCGATATTGTCTACCGCTTGTTTTTGCGCCGAATTTAAGTTCTTATAAATGGCTTCAAATGCTGCTTGCTGTTCCGCTCTACTAATCATGGGTTAAAATTAACTGCTTTATGCCTAATTCTTACAACAAAAACCCTCCTCTATTGTTATAAGAGTATGTCTAAAGTTTATACCCTCCATACTTACCAGGAAATACCCATTAGTTTGGATACTGCCTGGGATTTTTTTAGTAGTCCAGCCAATCTTGCCAAAATTACCCCCTCTCACATGGGTTTTCACATTATTAGCAAGCACCATGGCGAAAAAATGTATCCTGGTCAGATTATTGAATATACCGTAAAACCCCTTTTTGGGATTCCATTGTACTGGATGACTGAAATTACCCATGTACAAGAAGGTGCTTATTTTGTAGATGAGCAAAGATTTGGTCCCTATTCCATGTGGCATCATCAACATCATTTCAAGGCTATTCCTGGTGGAGTAGCGATGGAAGATATTGTTCATTACAAGATTCCGATGGGATTTTTAGGAGATATTGCCAATAGCTTGTTTGTGAAAAAACAATTGCAAGGAATTTTTGATTACAGGTTTCAAGCTGTTCTAGATCTTTGGGGTGCTTACAAGCCTTAGTTTAAATATTTTATTAAGTTTTTACAAAATATTTATGATTTAAGTGTGGAGTTATGTTAAAAAGCATAAACTTTGTTGTCAATTTATTACTAGCTCCATGGCACACTCAAATGGCGGACATGCACAGAAACTTTCTGTTGCTGGATTAATCGTTACTCTAGGTATTATATACGGTGATATTGGAACTTCTCCATTGTACGTATTCAAGTCAATCATCAACGACAAAATTGTTACAGAGCAATTGGTATATGGTGCCATCTCTTGTGTTTTTTGGACCTTGACTTTACAAACCACTTTTAAATATGTATTTCTTACTTTAAGAGCAGATAATAGAGGGGAGGGTGGTATCTTCTCTCTTTTTGCATTAATAAGAAGATATGTAAAATGGATTTATATACCTGCTATTATAGGTGCAGCCATGTTGTTGGCTGATGGTATGATTACTCCACCCATTTCTGTAGCTTCTGCTATTGAAGGTTTAGGAGGTGTGAAGGGCTTGGAAAATATTATTGTTCCAGGAAATAATTTAACTATTGGCATTGTGATTGCCATTATCTCTTTGATTTTTTTCTTTCAAAGATTTGGTACTAAGATTGTAGGTTTTGCATTTGGACCCATTATGTTATTATGGTTTTCTATGATTATGTTATTGGGTGTTTCGCAAATCATTGGACATATGGCTATCTTAAAATCCATTAACCCTTATTATGCAATTGATTTATTAGTGAACTATCCAAAAGGCTTTTGGTTATTGGGTGCAGTCTTTTTATGTACTACAGGTGCAGAGGCTTTATACAGTGACTTAGGACATTGTGGTCGTCAAAATATTCAAGTGAGTTGGATGTTTGTGAAAACAGCCTTGGTGTTAAATTATATGGGTCAAGGCGCATGGTTATTACAACACGTGGGTACTTCTATTGACGGGATGAATCCTTTTTATGAAATTATGCCGCATTGGTTCTTGGTAATTGGTATTGGTGTGGCTACTATTGCTGCTATTATTGCTAGCCAAGCTTTAATTAGTGGATCTTTTACTTTAATCAACGAAGCAATCAGTTTGAATTTCTGGCCAAGAGTAACTGTTAAATTTCCAACTGATCAAAAAGGCCAAATTTATATTCCTTCATTGAACTTTTTATTATGGATAGGTTGTATCACTATGTGTTTGTTCTTTAGAAAGAGTGAACATATGGAAGCTGCTTATGGTTTCTCCATTATCATTACCATGATCTCTACAACCATCTTAATGAATTTTTATTTGTTGAATGTAAGAAGATGGGGTCATTTACCTGTGGCTATTATTATTGCTATTTTTAGTGTAGTAGAAATTTCTTTCTTTATTGCCAATGTGGTTAAGATTAAAGAAAGTTATATCACATTTGTATTTTCTTTAAGTATGATATTTGTGATGATGATTTGGCATAGAGCTAGGAAAATCACCAATAGATATTTGGACTTTGTTAAACTAAAAGATTACTTACAACAATTAACAGAATTAAGTGCAGATAAAGATGTACCTAAATATGCTACCCATTTAGTGTACTTAACCAAGGCAAATAATCATAGAGAAATTGAGCATCGCATTATGGATTCTATATTGAATCGTAAACCTAAGCGTGCCGACATTTATTGGTTCATACATATTGACAGAACCGATTCTCCTTATGGTATGGAATACAGCATTCGCGAATTAGTAGACGATAAAGTAATGCGTGTGGACTTTAAAATAGGTTTTAGAATTCAACCAAGAATTAATATTTGCTTTAAGAAAGTAATGCAAGAATTAAACGAGAATCAAGAGTTAGGTATTTATAGTAAATATGAATCTTTAAAGAGTAAAGACTTCCACGCAGATATTACTTATGTTATTATTGAAAGTTTCTTCTCTATTGAAAATGAATTGTCTTTCAGAGAAGACTTTATTATGGATGCATACTTTAATATCAAGCAATTGGCGCAAAGCGATCAGAAGGCATTTGGATTGGATAATGACATGACTGTTGTAGAGCATGTGCCATTAATTATCAAGGCCAATCAAAATTTAAACCTGAAACGCGTTTTTGAATAATACTATTGGATTGGTATGTATTCGCTTATTTGATTTTGCAATCCAATAGCAATTAGCCAATATTGATTTCCTGCTTTCTTTTGAATGCCTAATGCATTTAAATTAACCATTTTACTGTCTGCGGCAAGCATACTGGCTACACTGTATTCACCCTCTTCTTTTTGTATGATGGCAAAAGATTTTACCAGAGCATTCTTGGGCATATTGATCTGAAAACTAGTAGATGATTTCTTTTCAATGCTTGGCGCTGCCATGGTATATTGTGGCACTAATGATGGCAGTAATGCAGGGTTTTTATAATAATGCTGTTGTAAACTATCGTTCCATCCATTAGGATTGTTCTTAAAACTATTGCTACTAAAATATACACTGCCTCCAGTATTTGGCAAGGACCTTAGTTTATTAATTTGGTAAGGTATTTCGTTTGGATTTCTCCAAGTAGCATTGGTGCCAGCTCTGTAAATACCATGCCCTATATACAATGCTCTTCCATAACTATGATCATTCCACCATTGTACTAATTCATCATAGTCTGCTAATGCATGTCCATGTTCCCAATACAATTGAGGTGTAACATAATCTATCCAGCCCTTTTCTAACCATAACAAAATATCTGCATACAAATCGTCATAATTGGTTTGCCCTGCTCTGGTAGCACTTCCTCTTGGATCTTTTGATTTATTTCTCCATACACCAAATGGACTAATTCCAAATTGTACACCTGGCTTAATACTTCTTATGGTCGCATTTAATTGTTTGATAATAGTATCGCAATTACTTCTTCTCCATGTTTCTTTATCTAAGCCCCTTGCATATTTTACATAAGTAGATTGATCAGGAAAATCTTTATTAGGAACTCTGTAAGGATAGAAATAGTCATCCATGTGAATCGCGTCCACATCGTATCTTTTTAAAATATCTGCTACTACTTGATTGGTATGCTTCCACACTTCAGGTAAACCTGGGTTAAAATATTTTTTCCCTTCAAAATCGATAAACCAATCTGGATGCATTTTGGATAAATGACTTGGCGCTACACTGGATTTATTGATATTGAAAACTGCTCTATAAGGGTTAATCCATGCATGAAATTCCATTCCTCTTTTATGGGTTTCTTCAATCATAAAATGTAATGGATCATAAAAAGGAATGGGTCCTTGTCCCTGCTTACCCATTAAGTATTCACTCCATGGCTCTAATGTAGATGGATACATAGCATCACCAGCAGGTCTTATTTGCATGATGATAGCATTCATGCCATTTTGTTGGTGTTTGTCTAGTAAGGCTAAAAATTCTTCTTTTTGCGCTTCATTACTTAAGCCTCTTTTACTGGGATAATCAATATTTTCTACGGTAGCAATCCAAACCCCTCTAAATTCAAAAACATTTTTATCTGTTTTATTGGGTTGCGCTTTAATAGATATAAAAAAACCTACACAAAGCAGGCTGAATAAAACTTTTTGAATCATGATTGGGTTTATTTTGAATCTTCACGCAATTGATCCAACAATTGATTCATTGTGATAGCTTCTTTTTCACTGATGCTTTTCATTAAGGAATCTAAATGATGATTGAGCTGATCTAATTTTTCTAAAATGGCAAATCCTTTTTTAGAAATAACTACATCTACTAATCTTTTATCTGTTGGACAGGTATTTTTTTCTACTAGTTCTTTGGCTACTAATCTATCTACAATTCTGCTGGTATCACTCATCTTATCCAGCATACGTGCTCTAATTTGTAAAGTGCTTAAAGGTTTTTCGGCACCTCTTAAAATTCTTAAAATATTATATTGTTGTTGAGTGATGTCTTCTTGAGATAAGATACTGGATATTTTCTCGTTCAACCAATTGGCCGTATACATGATATTGATACCAAGCTTTTGGTATTCGTTTCTAAAATTGGTTTGTTGTATGTCTTGTTCTATTCCCATTTTATTTACGAGGCATCAATTTTTGATAAATGGGCAGGCTTAATAACACTCCTGCTGCATCTGCTAACATATCGGATACTTCAAATCCACGAGTTGTAACAAAATACTTCTGATAAAATTCCATTCCAATACCATAAGTTATACATATTATCATGGTAAGTGCTCTGGCTCTTGTGGTTTTTACAAAACTATTATCTAATTGATCAAAATGAAATAGTGCTGCAAACATCAAAGATCCAAATAAAATAATATGTATGATTTTATCTTGCCCCCAATAGTTTACATTAGGTAGATTACTTCCAGGTATACTTAACAAGTAAAAAATAATTAAGATTTCGGCAATAAGCCAAAGACTACTTAATTTTTTCATTTGCTTGGTTTAGTGAACCAATTGCGCATATGCTTCGCTTGTTAATAAAGCTTCCACATCTGCTGGATTATTTACAGTTACTTTCACCATCCATCCAGCTCCATAAGGATCTGTATTCACTAATTCTGGTTGAGCTGCTAATGCTGGATTTACTTCTGCAACAGTACCTGCAACAGGAATAAATAAATCACTAACTGTTTTAACCGCTTCTACTGTACCAAATACAGCTTCTGCTGATAAACTTGATCCCACTGTATTGATATCTATATATACGATGTCGCCTAATTCTGATTGAGCGAAATCAGTAATACCAATTGTTGCAGTATTACCTTCTAATTTAATCCACTCATGATCTTTTGTGTAACGTAACTCAGCTGGGAATTGCATATGCTATTTTTTAATTGTTGCAAAGATTGGTAAAATTCACTAAAAAAACAATCTGCTAGAACTGATTGTTATCAAAATAAAGCAAAATATGGTCTTTCAGAAAGGCTTCCTGCTCTATCATGTTCATAATAGGCAGATTTTGAAGCTGTTTGAAATGGGGCCAGCCGTCTTGGTCCTTCCCCTCTACTATATAATAACCACTGCTTGATAGGATAGTGCATATAGCTACATGCATTAAGTCTTGCTTTTGCTCCTTGCTTATCTTTTCTTGTGTTAAGCCTATTTCTTGCAAGCCAATTAAAAATAAGATGGCTTCCACATCGGGCTTTTTGCCAAATCTGTCCATTAACTTCCTCTCCAAATCCCACCATCTTGTCTGAAAATCATCTGCTATGCTTGCCATATCCTTTTTTGCTAATTATTTGGCAAAGGTAGGGTATATCTAAGCGTTGTAAAATGGTTTGATTATCTTTGCCGAAATATTTTTATCATGTTACAGGTTAGTTATTTGCGTGAAAACACCGATTTGGCCAAAGAAAGATTGGGGGTAAAGCATTTCCCTCAGCCAGGCTTGGTGGATACGGTGATTGCTTTAGACGATGAGAGAAAGGCTTTACAAGCTGGTTTTGATGATTTGCAGTCTAAGGTAAACGCAGCTTCCAAAGAAATTGGAGGTTTAATGGCTAAAGGAGAGAAAGATAAGGCGGAAGCGCTTAAACAAGAGGTTGCAGGATGGAAAACACAATTAGATCCTTTAAAAACCAAAATGGCAGAAGTAGAAGCTAGCTTACAACAAACTATTGTACAGCTTCCAAATTTACCTCATCCATTAGTGCCAAAAGGTAAAACGCCAGAAGAAAATGAAGTGGTTAGAACTGGTGGTGTGGTACCTAATTTAGCAGATGGCGCTAAAGCACATTGGGATTTAATCAAACAATATAATTTGGTTGATTTCGAAACGGGTGCTAAAATTACAGGAAGTGGCTTCCCTTTATATATTGGCAAAGGCGCTAAATTTCAAAGAGCCTTGGTTCAATATTTTTTAGATTTTAATACTGCTGCTGGTTACACAGAATATTTACCTCCTTTTATGGTGAATGCAGCTTCTGCTTTTGCTACTGGTCAATTGCCCGATAAAGAAGGTCAAATGTATCATGCTACAGAAGATGATTTTTATTTGATTCCTACCGCCGAAGTACCTGTTACCAATGTGTTTCGTGATACCATATTAAAAGAAACAGATTTACCGGTGATGATGACTGCTTACTCTCCATGTTTTAGAAGAGAGGCTGGAAGTTTTGGTAAAGAAGTAAGAGGATTGAATAGAGTACATCAGTTTGAAAAAGTAGAGATTATTCAAATTGTTCATCCGGATAAAAGCGAAACTGTTTTAGACGAAATGGTTGCGCATGTAGAAAAACTTTTAGTGAATCTTGGTTTGCCTTATAGAATTTTAAGATTATGTGGTGGTGATATGGGATTTGCTTCTGCTATCACCTATGATATTGAAGTATATAGCGCTGCTCAGGAAAAGTGGTTGGAAGTAAGTAGTGTATCTAATTTCATGAATTACCAAACCTATAGAATGAAGTGCAGATTTAAAGATGGGAATGGAAAAATTCATTTCACACATTCTTTAAATGGTAGTTCATTAGCCTTGCCAAGAATTTTTGCAGCTATTGTAGAAAACTATCAAACGGCTGATGGTATTGCTTTGCCAGAAGTGTTGAAGCCTTATTTTGGTGGACAAGATTTAGTTTAAAGATCGCTCAATTTAATACCAATGGCAATCGGTGCCATGTTCAAGATAGTTTGATTATCGTCAAATAAATTGGTGTGACTATAAGAGCCATAAAGGGTAAAGTTTCCAAAACCTAATTCGCCAATAGAAGCAACTCTCCAATTATTTAAATTGAAATTACCCTCGTATTTTTCTTTACCTCTTTCTATACTTATTTGTTTGTTTCTAGCTTTTAATAAATAGCCAGCAGACATTCCAATGCTTGCATGTAATGGCTTGTTGGCGCCAGGAGTTAAATTGAAATTAAGCTTAAGGGGTACAGTTAAGTATTTGACAAATAATTTATTCTTACTAAACTGTACATCATCGTATTTTATTTTACCGACTATATCATCTCTGAAACTGATATTTTTTTCAAATCTGAAATTAAACATTTCAAAGCCCACACCATATTGAAGACTCGCAAAATTTTTAATTAGTTTGACTCTTTGTTGCACAAACCAAAGATTTACATTGCTTGATTTCAGGTTGTTTAATGCCAAGCTATTAGAATTCATGTAAGGTGCTGTATTACCCATTGGAGGGTAGATAGCTGCATACAGTAGCATTGGCGTTTTATCTATATAATTAGCAAAGCCAAAATCCCAATCAAAATAACTGGTTCTATTGTCGGTATTATTGAACTTTTTACTTTTTGGATAACTGATCTCTCTTTTGATTCTTGACGAATAATGGCGTTGGCTTAGGCTATCCTGAATAGGCTTTACTATTACTAAATTACCCACTCTAATGGTGTCTTGTGCATTGCTTGAAGAAAGTAGCGCAAGTGTAATGAGTAATAGAAAGTATTTTTTCATAATAGTTGACTGCTTAGTACATTAGAATTTTCCAAAACGAACACCTATAGCAAATGGGTAGTTAAATTGTTTTGATAATTTACTGTCATACAAGTTAGTTAAGCTAACTGAGGTGTATAATTTGATATTGCCAATACCCAATTCACCAATACCCGCAACTTGAAAATCGTTTAAGTTAAAGTTGCCATTGTATTTTTGCTTCTTGGTATCAATTTGCTTGTTTCTTGAATTCATTAAATATCCTACACTAATACCACCTGCAATATTGAAACCTTTTTTAGGAGCACTATAGTTTAATAATACTGGAACGGTTAGGTAGCTAGCATATAATTTATTTTTCTTAAATGTTTTACTATCTAAATATACGTATGAAGCGCCGGTGTTTCTAAAGCTAATAGGTTGTTCAAATCTGAAATTAAACATGTTCACACTTAAACCATATTTTAAATTCCAGTTTTCTTTCAATGCATATTTTTGTTGAACAATCCATAAATTAACATTGCTTGATTTGCCATTGTTTAGTTGAAAACTTTTTGCCGTTAATGCAGGACCAATAGCTGGCTTAGTGAATTGAGATTCCCATTTATAACTAGTAGCATCTATGTAATTAGTAAAACCTAAGTCAAGTGTAAACCACTTAGTATTCACTGCCTTTTTTCTAGTTTTAATTCTTTCAATTTTGATTTGCGTATTTTTAAAATCGCCTCTTTCAATCATTGTTTGCCAATCTTTTCTGGCACTATGATCCTGTGATTTGATAATTAAAAAGCTACCAATTTTTAAAGTGTCTTGATTCATTGCTACCAATGTATCTTTCTGAGCCAACAAACTGCTTGTTATTAAAATGCCCAATATTGGTAAGATGATTTTTTTCATAACTATCTGATTATTTATTTTTTTCTGTTTTATTTCTTTTGAAAATGGCGCCAAGTCTTCTGGTGATCCCTCTAAACTTGTCTCCATCTAATTCAATATTACTAATATATATAACACGATCATTGTCGTCGGTATTAATTTCCTCAAAACTCTCTTTTTCTACTTTTAATTCAGCCGCTAAACTACTACTATTTGCAGTGTTGATAGCACTGTTGGGGGTATTTTCTGTAATTGTTTCTTTATTTTCTATTGCCACTGCTTCTGTTGCAAGATTGGATGGCTCATTGTATATAGTTTGAGCAATTACTACTTGGTTATTTTTTAATAAAGTTGGTTGACTTGTTGCTGTGGCAATCTTATTGTCAACAATCTTTTGCATGTTCACCTCTTTTGATGGAATGATTGGGCTTGTTTTTGCAAAGATTACTTGCTCTTTTTGAGTAAGTGCTGGTTCATTATTAAATGTTTTCACGCCAATCACTACAGCTAAACTGATTGCAGCAATAGAACCTACAGTCCAATATAATTTATTAAAATTAATCAGCTTGCCCCCACTTGTACTGTTTTTATACAATGATTTTTTAAATGCTGGATCTAAACTTGCATTCATTTCCTCAAATCTGTATAAACTAGATTTATCTGGGTATTCAATGAACTCTGGATTTAATTGTACTGCTTGCAATGCTTTTAATTCATTTGCATATGTTGGATTGGATTCAAGAAATGCATCTAATGCTGCTCTTTCTGAAGCAGTTAATTCATTGTCAATATATAACAATAAATAATTTTCGTAGTTATCTTGATTCAATTCCATTTAAGCACTAGCTTTTTGTAAATGAATTAATTTGTCTTTTAAAATAAGTCTTGCTCTATGCAAATACACTTTTACCTGACTCTCACTTAAATTCATTATTTCTCCAATCTCTTGATAATTGTATCCTTCGTAATCTTTTAAGAGAATTAAACTTTTTTGTGTAGGGTTTAATTCGTTAATGGCTTTTAAAATAGTTTGCTTTAGTGCGTGCTGAGGTTGATACACTGGATCCAATGAATTAGTTTCATGGATATCAGTGATACTATGCTTTTTTACTTTACGGAGATGATCTATCATTTGGTGATAGGCTACTGTAAATAAATAAGATTTTACTTTTAAAGGATCAACTGTAGCACGATTTACCCAAAGCTTTTCAAAAGCAGTTTGTACAATATCTCTTGCATCTTCTTCATGATGGATGTTTTTGACAATAAATCGGTAGACGCCGTCTGCGTAT
>JAHEFI010000026.1 GCA_024640255.1 Bacteroidota bacterium
CTTTATCCAAATAAGGTTTTACTAATTCTGCTAAGCGAGCATTATCCATTCTCTTAATCCACTCTGCATTAAACCACTTCGCCTTTTCATAATCAAATTTAGCACCTGCTTTATGTACTCTTTCCAAAGAAAAATTAGCTATCAATTCTTCGATGCTAAAAATTTCTTTATCGGTCCCATCATTCCAACCTAACATCGCTAATAAATTCACAAATGCTTCTGGTAAGAATCCTTTTTCTTTAAAACCAATCGTTGTTTCTTTGGTGTTAGGATCTGTCCAATCCATAGCAAATACTGGGAAGCCCAATCTTTCACCATCACGCTTACTTAATTTTCCATGTCCATCTGGTTTTAAGATTAATGGTAGATGCGCCCATTTAGGCATTTTATCTAAGCCAAATAAATATTCCCATAATAATATATGTACTGGTGCACTAGGCAACCATTCTTCTCCTCTAAATGCATGCGTGATTTTCATTAAATAATCATCCACCACTACAGCTAAGTGATAAGTAGGCATACCGTCTGCTTTTAATAAAACCTTATCATCCACTGTGCTTGCATCAAAACTAACTTCCCCTCTAATCATGTCTTCAAATTTTACTTCAGCTTGATCAGGGATTTTAATTCTTACAACATAGGGAGTTCCGCTTTGTAATAATTTTTCTACTTCATCTGCAGGCATTGCAATAGAATTTTTCATTTCCATTCTATGTGCTTTGCTATATTGAAAATTAGCAATCTCGGCTCTCTTTGCTTCTAAATCTGCAGCCGTATCAAATGCATAATAAGCTTGACCATTTTTAATTAGTTGGTCTGCATATTCTTTATAAATGGCTTTACGCTCACTTTGTCTATAAGGAGCAAATGGGCCGCCATGCAAAGGGCTTTCATTAGGGATTAAACCACACCATGCTAAAGTATCTTGAATATATTGTTCTGCGCCAGTCACAAATCTTGTTTGGTCGGTATCCTCTATTCTTAAAACAAAGTCCCCGCCATGGTGCTTGGCAAATAAATAATTAAATAAAACAGTTCTCACCCCGCCTAAGTGTAAACCACCTGTAGGAGAGGGGGCAAAACGTACTCTAACCTTTGATTCCATTTGATCTTCCATTTTTACAAAGATAATATTCAAATGGGCAAAAGAACTATTTATCTTTGGGTATGTATTTGATCAAAACTCCTTTTTTATTGCGTGCTTTCTATCCATCCTGTGTATGGAGAAAACCCAACAATGAAAAACTAATTTATTTGAGTTTTGATGATGGTCCACATCCCATTGCTACGCCATTTGTATTAGCGCAATTAGACAAGTACAATGCTAAAGCCAGCTTTTTTTGTATTGGGAAAAATGTGGTAGAATATCCAGCTATTTATGAACAAATTATTACTAAAGGACATACAGTAGGTAATCACACACAGCATCATTTAAATGGTTGGCATACTGAAGATGATTTGTATTTGCAGAATATTCAAGAAGCATCTAAGGTAATTAGTACTGATTTTTTTAGACCACCTTATGGAAGAATTAAAAGAAGTCAGCTAAAAAAAATACATGCTAATAAAAATTTTCCTCAACAAATTATTATGTGGGATGTACTTAGTGGAGATTTTGATACAAAGATTTCTGGTGAAGCTTGTTTGAACAATGTATTAAAACATACCCAAGCAGGATCGATTGTGGTTTTTCATGATAGTGCCAAAGCATGGGATAGATTGCAGGTGGCTTTACCTGCAACATTGGAACATTTCACCCAATTGGGTTATCAGTTTAGGGCTTTATAGAAAAAAATTGGCCAAGGTAGAAACCTCGGCCGTATAATCCGTACCCTATAAAAAACAAAAATCTTGATCGTATTTGATTACGATGATCCTTTTATCCAAGCCTAAAACGTTGAAATGCATCATTTTAGTATGTCGGCTGAGAAAAATGTCCTTTTTTTGCAAATAATCTAGTCTTATGCGATTCATTGATACTCATTCACATATATACGATACCGGCTTCCAAGAAGACATGAATGCAGTGATGGCTTCGGCAAAATCGGCCGGGATAGAAAAGATCTATATGCCAGGTATTGATAGCACTTGTATTGATGCCATGATGGATATGGAAACTAAGTATCCAGCAATTTGTATTCCTATGATGGGGTTACATCCTTGTTATGTAAAAGAAAATTACCAAGAAGAATTAGCCATTGTAGAAGGTTGGTTGGCTAAAAGAAAATTTGCAGCCATTGGAGAAATTGGTTTGGATTATTATTGGGATAAAACATTTGCCAAAGAGCAACAATTGGTTTTTGAAAAACAAATGCAATGGGGGTTGGATCTAGGATTGCCTATCAATATTCATACAAGAAATGCTATGGGAGAGACCATTGAAATGGTCAAGCCATTTGCAAAAAAAGGATTGAAAGGTATTTTTCATTGTTTTAGTGGAAGTAAAGAATCTGCGCAGCAAATTATTGAGATGGGTTTTTTATTAGGACTAGGAGGTGTATTGACTTATAAAAATGCTGGAGTCGCGGAAGCGGTTGTAGATATTCCATTAGAGTTTTTGGTTTTGGAAACAGATGCACCTTATTTACCTCCAGTGCCTTATAGAGGTAAAAGAAATGAACCCGCTTTTATGATTGAAGTGGCAAAGAAATTAGCAGAGATTAAAAATGTACCGCTGCATGAAGTGGCAGAGAAGACCAGTGGGAATGCGGAGAGGGTGTTTAATTATTGAAAACTTTCAAAAAATTATTGAAATCTTTCAATAATTAGGATGGACGGCTTCACTTCGTTTCGCCGTCTTCCTATAGGATGGGCTAAAAGATAAAACTTAAACAAGCAACAGCTTTACTGTTGCTTGTTTTTTGTTCTCTCACTTCGACATTAAAGCGAGCTTTATGTCTTGTGTTCTCACAAAAAAAACACGCTTTTGCGTGTTTAAGTTTTTTTCTTTTGCAGAGAGGAAGGGATTCGAACCCTCGATACGGTTGCCCGCATACACACTTTCCAGGCGTGCTCCTTCAACCACTCGGACACCTCTCTATTTTTCTTTCATATGCTCGTCCATTCTTTCATTGTATTCCAATGGTTCGTTTTTCCAATTACTATTGTACTTCACAAACATCGCAATCCAAATAGATCTCGACAAACGCATAAATACGGGTTGTAATAATATCACCAATGCAATAGAACCAAACATCCAGTAAAAAATTCTATTATCATCCAATTCAAAAGTCATTCCAATTAACACTTTCCATGCCACAAAACTGCTCACAAAAAACGCTACCATTAAAGCATAACTCACATAACCAGTTCCAATATAAAACCCTACTTCTATTTCTGTGGGCTGTCCGCATACTGGACAGTTTTCATTCATATGGGTTGTTTCAGAAAAATTGTAAGGATTGTTTTTGGCAAACAAATTACCTTCCCTGCACCTAGGGCACTTGTTTTTTAATATACTCAGTAGGTAATTGCTTTTCATGGCCGCAAAGATATCGATTTATTAGGTATAATTAGTCCGCAATCATCTGCTCCATTTGAATGCCTCTGGAACCCTTAATAAGTATATGTTTATGCTGGTAGGCCTGTGCTTTTAGCCATTGCTTGGCTTCTAAGGCATTTTCAAAGTATATGTAATTGTGTTGGCAGGTTTTGAAATCTCCGCCCACTAAAACTACTTGCTCCCAGTTAAAGCTTTGGATATAATTGATTAATGCTTGATGTTCTAATACACTATCTTCTCCCAATTCTTTCATACCCCCCAAACACATAATTTTTTCGGTAGAATCTATCTTAGCAAAATTTTCTACTGCTAATTTCATACTACTTGGATTCGCATTGTAAGCGTCTAGTATTAATTGGTTATTATGCCAATTCATTAATTGAGAACGGCTATTGGTAGGAGTATAATTTTCAATAGCTGATTTAATTTTATCCATGGGCACTTTAAAGTACAAACCAATAGTTACAGCAGCTAATACATTGGGTAAATTATAAGTACCTACTAATTGTGTATCTATTCTTTCATTAAATCCCTTAGTGCCTTCCAAGCTAATCATTCCATGATGATCAATAGCATTGGCTTGAATATCACCTGAATGAGCTCCGTAAGTAATAATTTCTTTAATGCCTTTACTCATCTCATTTAAGTAATCATAATCCGACATCACAAATGCAGTGCCTTGATGATTTCTTATGCTATCAAATAATTCTCCCTTTCCTTTTCTCACACCTGCTTCTCCACCAAATCCTTCTAAATGCGCTTTACCACAATTCGTAATCATGCCATGCGTAGGTAGAGTATAGGCACAATAGCTGGCAATTTCTAATTGATGATTGGCACCCATTTCAATAACAGCCATCTCTGCATCTTTCCCCACACCTAAAATGGTTAAAGGCACACCAATATGGTTATTTAAATTGCCTTTAGTGGTATAGGTTTTGTAATGGCTTGCTAAAACTGTTGACACTAATTCTTTGGTAGTGGTTTTTCCATTACTTCCAGTGATAGCAATAAAGGGAATGGTAAATTGTTGACGATGGTGTTTTGCTAATGCTTGTAAAGTAGTGAGTACATCATCTACTTGTAATATTCTATTATCTATGGCTTTGCTATAAGGTATGTTTTCATCTACAATCGCATAACTAGCACCTGCTTCTAATGCAGCTAGGGCAAATGTGTTACCATTAAAGTTGGGGCCTTTTAAAGCAAAATATAAATCTCCTAATTGTAATTTTCTAGTGTCTGTTTGAACACTTGGGTGCTTTTCAAAAAGCTCGTATAAAAAAGCAATAGACGGTAATTGCATAAAACTATTTTGCAGCTAATAAACATGTAGCATAAGCTACCAATCCTTCTTCTCTTCCTACAAAGCCCATTTTTTCTGTAGTGGTTGCTTTGATTGAAATATCATCTATTCCAATTTGTAAAATTTCAGCAATACATGCTTGCATAGCTGCAACATGTGGTTTAATTTTTGGTGCTTCTAAACATAAAGAGCTATCAATATTTACAATCTGATATCCTTTGCTGTTAATTAAATCGTAAGTTCTTTTTAATAAAATCTTACTATCAATATTTTTAAAAGCATTGTCAGTGTCTGGGAAATGGGTGCCTATATCTCCTAAACTTAAAGCCCCTAGTAAAGCATCGCAAATAGCATGTAATAAAACATCCGCATCACTATGGCCCAATGCACCTTTAGTGTGTGGGATTTTAATTCCACCAATCCAAAGGTCTCTACCTTCTACTAGTTGATGAAAGTCAATACCTGAACCTATTCTTAACTTCATTAGTTTCTTTTAAATTTTTCTTTTAACCAATCCAAAGCACCCCCTGTTTCAGGTTTAGCATTATTGTCCATTCCAAAAGCAGAGATAGCGCATCTAAAGCCAATAGTGTTATTAGATTTATCTTGATCTAAGAATCTTCTTGTGCCTGGGTTTAACCAATACAATCCATCTTTCCAGCTTCCTCCTTTATACACTCTAGATTTATTAGAGATTAAAGTGTTTACACCTGTTTGATAAATTGCAGTAGTGGAATCATCGCCATCTGCTACTGCATTGGCACGGTATGGATTAAAATCATCCATATCAATATTGCTCATAGGTCTATATAAATCCAATACCCACTCATTCACATTACCTCTGATATTGTAAATATTTAAAGGGCTTTGATTGTAACTATTTACTTTGCTTGGTAAAGCTGCACCATCGTTCACTCTTCCAGACATACCCATATAATCACCAGTACCATTTTTAAAATTCGCTTTGTACATACCCACTACACCTTTGTCTTTTCCTTTTCCGTTACCAGTGAATCTGATATTTTCATTTCCAGAAGATGCCCAAGGGTATGGCGCATTCAATGGATCTACAATGCCTCTATTGCTAGCATTAGGGCCAGTTCTTGCAGCTTTATCAGTAGATGAAGATTTTTGCAAACTTAATTTAGCTGCATATTCCCACTCAGCTTCTGTGGGTAATCTAAAATCAGGGATTAATACATAATCTCCAATCTTAGTTAGTTTTTTACTCTTTGTATTTTTTCTTGCAGAGTCTGCTTTATCGTAATCAATTTGTGATTTTCCTAAGTATGGATTTTTTGAATCAATTAAACCATTTGCTTTTAATGCTGCTTCGTTCACTCTATCTGTTCTCCATCTGCAATAGGCATTGGCTTGTTCCCAAGTAACACCCACTACTGGATAATCGTTAAAAGCAGTGAATCTAAAATAACCTTCCACCATAGGTTCGTTATAGGCTAAATCAGATTTCCACACTAAAGTATCAGGAAGCGCTGCTTTGTAAATAGAATCTTTACCCAATGGTTTGTATACTTCTCTTAACCAATTGGTATAGTCTCTGTATTTTTTATTGCTTACTTCGTATTGATCTATTCTAAAAGCACTTACTGTAACTCTGCGAATGCTATTGTTCCAATCACCCAAAATACTTTCTTCATCTAAACCCATGGAAAATGTACCGCCTCTCACTAAAACTGTTCCTTCATATGGGTCATTTGCTGGAGGGGCAAAACGTACTATGGATGATTTGGTAGAGGACTCCATAGATACTATTGCAGGTCCCAATAATAAGAAGGCGAAAAACAGTAAAATACTATTGATAAAATTCATAGAAATTATTTAGTCAAATGGGGTTTAAAATACTCTGCGAATATAGCAATTCTTATGTTAGTAAAACCCTAATTTTAGGGCATGAGATGGCTTCCTGTCTATTTTTATATCCTAACCCTTTTGAATGCTTCCCCGGTAGCATCTCAGAGGGCCGATTTTAGTAAAGGAAAATGGTTGAAAATAGCCACTACTAAAAAAGCTATTTATCAGGTTACTGGTTCGCAATTAAAACAGATGGGCTTGTCTATTCCGGTGAATTCAAATAAGATTCAGTTGTTTGGATTTGATTTAACCAAGTTAACAGAAAAAGTACCGTCCGATGTACCCCTTGGAAATAAAGAAATGAGCATTTTAGTGAAGGATGGAGGAGATGGAAGTTTTGATGAAAAAGATAGTTTTATTTTTTACGCGCCAGGAAATATTCTTTGGGAAAAATGGGGGGATGATTTGCATTGGAAACATCAAAAATTACATTATTCGGACACGGCTTTTTACTTTTTAACTATCGGAGAGAATGGGAAAAGAATCGAACAATCTTCTATAACTGCAACAGGCACACAGAAAATAAATACCTATCAAGAACATATTCTTTGGGAGCAAGACACGGTGAATATTTTAAATTCTGGTAAACTTTGGTTGGGAGCACCTATGGGTGTAGGAGCAGGAAAGCAAGCAAGTATTGCTAGTATTATTAATACTAAAAACTTGTTGGAATCGTCTCCTGTATTGATTTCTACGCAATATGTTTCTACCAATTACAATCAAGCAGCACAATTTGATTTAAAATGGGCGGACACCAAAATAAGATCTACTTCTTTGAATCCAGTTTCTGGATTGGTCTATGATCCAACAGCCAATATGGTCTTAGATAGTTTTATGTATTGGCCTTCCAAAACTAATGCAACTACTAATCTAACTCTTCAATACAATGCACCTACTGGAAGCACTGGCTGGTTAGATTATGTAGAAATGCATGTAACAAAACCACTTGGATTTAATGATCAGAATTATTTTTCTTTTGATGGAAAAACAGATGCATCCACTTATTTATATCAACTAGATAATGCAGATGCTGCTTCCTTGGTTTGGGATATCACCAATCTGCAACAGCCTATACTTCTTAAAACCAATTTGGACAATAGTTCTTTAAGTTTTTCTGCTAATGGCGCTAGTAATCAAAGTTTTTTCGCAGTCAAACAAAATGCTTTTGAAAACATAGTAAGTATAGATACCCAAAGTAATCAAAACTTATTAGCAAGCTCGTCCATGGATTATATCATATTGGCAGCTCCTGCATTCCAGCAAGCTGCTAATAGGTTAAAGACTTTTCATCAACAAAAAAACGCATATAAGGTAGAAATCGTAGATCCAAGCAAAATTTATAATGAGTTTTCTGGAGGATTAGTGAATCCTATTGCTATTAGAAACTATTTAAAGTACCTACAAAATTTGTCCAAACAAAATGGTCAATCTTTCGCAAAGTATTTATGCATTTTGGGCGGCGCAGATTTTAATATTTCAAGATTGAATAAAAACAATCAAGTGCCCGTTTTTGAAAGTGCGGCTTCTTTGGATATTTTAAATAGTTATGCATCGGACGATTTTTATGCGGTATTAAAAACAGGAGCAGATATAAATTATCCTAGCACAGTAGATTCTTTGGAAATAGCTATTGGAAGAATTCCTGCAAAAACAACTGCAGAGGCAGATACACTTATTAATAAAATTATTCAATACAATAGTTCTAATACAAGAGGTGCTTGGCAAAATCAAATTACTTGGGTGGCAGACGATGGAGATTATAATTTGCATTTACAAGATGCAGAAAGTATAATAGATGGTTTACAAAAAAACAATCCTAGTTGGAATCATAAAAAAATATACTTAGATCTTTATCCTTCAAACAATACAGCAGGGGGCTTGACTTATCCAACAGTAGTAAGTGATATAGCACAAACTATTTCTAATGGTTCCTTGGTATTAAATTATACGGGTCATGGAAATTATTTAAGACTTACTGAAGAAGCTGTTATTAATAATGAAAGTATTCAAACTTGGAACAATGCTGGAAGATTACCTCTAATGATTACAGCTTCTTGTGATTTTGCACCTTATGATCAGCCTCAGTACAATCCCATTGGACTAAGTGCTTTAATGAAAAACAATAAAGGTATTATTGGTTTAGTGGCTGCCAATAGATTGGTATTTGCTTATAGTAACAAACAAATTAATGAGCAATATATTCAAACCTTATTGGTACCTAATAAAGAGGGGCAATATAGTTCTATAGGACAGGCTTTACAAAAAGCAAAGAATAAAAATTGGTCCATGCAAGGAGATAAATTGAATGCTTTTAAATTTAATTTATTAGGAGATCCTGCAATGCTATTGGCTACAGCTAAAAATACTATTCAAACTAATTTCAAAGATAGTTTAACTGCAGGAGAGTTAACTACAATTAATGGAACGGTTATCCAAAACAAACTAGTGCATACTGGTTTTAATGGTTGGGTAGATTGTATAGTGTACGATGCGACAAAAGATAAAACTACCTTAGTCAATCAACCATCCAGTATTAAAACAACTGTTTCAACCAGAGAAGGCATTTTGTATCGTGGAAAAGCCACTGTAACTGCAGGAAAATTTAGTATTCAATTTGTTCTTCCTAAAGAAGTAAGTACAATGAATGGATCTCTGAGAATTCAAACTTTTGCTTATAACGATTTAGAAGAAGCACTAGGCATTAAAGATTCCATTTATGTAAAAAATGCTGTGATTGCCCAACAAAAAGATATCAAAGGTCCCCAAATTCAAGCCTATATTAATGACACTAATTTTACCAATTATAGTTGGGTGTCTGATCAAGCCACCTTATTTATTCGATTAAAAGATAGTGCAGGCATTCAAAGTTCGGGCAACGCACTAGGACATGATTTGCAATTAATCATTGACAAGGATCTTCAAAATCCAATTGTATTAAATAATTACTATACAGCAGATATAGATACTTATCAATCTGGCTCCATTCAATATATTTTACCCCAATTAGCTATTGGTCAACACCAATTAGTTATTAAGGCCTGGGACCTATTGGGCAATCTTTCTAAAGATACTTTGTGGTTCATTGTGCCTGATCAAGAAATTTTAAAAGCAAAAGATTTGGTGAACAAGCCCAATCCCATGTTCAATTATACCCAGTTTAGTTTTGATTTAAACCTACAAGATCCATCCATTGAGACCGAATTATCTCTACGTAATTTGAATGGGCAGCCGCTAGTAAATAAAATTTTACCGCATAAAAACATTTCAAATAAATGGGTGATGGATTGGGATGGAAGAGATCAATCTGGTGCCATCATTCCACCTGGATTTTATTTTTATACCATTACCATAAGGACTGGAAAGCAAAATTTTGTTTTGTCAAATAAGTTGATGAAATTATAATAAATCGAGATTTCATGGGTATCTTCGTATAGTTAACAAAGTTCAATTTTATGAATAAGAAAATCTTTCTTTTTGCCGCTGTTTTATTTTGGTCAATTTGTACCAACAATCAAGTTGCAGCTCAAACAAAGCCTATCTCTATTCAAAGTACGGCAGTTCCCTTTATGTTAATTTCTCCCGATGCAAGATCTGGTGGTATGGGTAATTTGTCTTTAGGAATGTCTGCCGAATCAAATGATCTTTTTGGCAATAACGCAAAGCTTCCTTTATTAAAAGAAAAGCAAGGATTTTTGATCAACTATACTCCATGGTTAAAAGATTTAGGATTAACCGATGTGTATTTGGCAAGTGCGGGTTATTATAAAAAATTAGACGAGAACAGTAGTATTAATAGTTCACTTAGATTTTTTAGTTTGGGTAATATTCAATTCTCTGATATCAATGGAACACCTACAACTGAACAAAGACCGAATGAGTTTAGTTATGATTTTGGTTATAGTTTTTTATTATCGAATCAATTTAGTGCAGGTATTACTTTAAGATATATCCATTCTAAATTAGTAACAGGTTCGTTTATTGGAAATGCCATTGATTATAGAGCAGGTAATACAGTGTCTGGAGATTTAAGTATGTTTTATAAGCAACACGAAGATTTGTCTGGATGGCATGTGGGTATGTTATTATCCAATTTGGGTGGTAAGATTAGTTATTCAAACGCTACTAAAAACAAATATTTTATTCCAGCCAATTTAGGTATTGGTATTGGCTATTTAACTAAGTTAGATGTAGAGAACGCTATTGAATTTGGCGCAGATGTAAATCGTTTGTTGGTGCCTGCTAGCCCTTCTGCCACTGATCCAGATTATGCTGCATTAAAAGACCAATATTTTTCTCAGTCTGTAATTTCAAGTTATTTCAATTCATTTACCAATAAATATGGTATGCCAATTGGAGAGTCTTTGAAAATTTCAGTAGGAGCAGAGTACAATTATACCAACAGATTCTTTTTAAGAGCAGGGTATTTTATGGACAATAATAAGAACCTAGGAAACATGCAATATTTTACTTTGGGTACTAGTTTCCAATATCAACAATCTAAATTTAACATTTCCTATTTAGTGCCATCTGGTGGAGGTATCACGAAGAATCCTTTATCTAATACCTTAAGGTTCGGTTCTATCTTCTACTTCTAAGCTTTTTTTCTAAATTATACCTACTTTTGTTGAACATGTCTACTATAGTCAAAATTGTCAACAAAAGTCCACATGCATTGCCTGCATATGCAACTGCAGGTTCATCTGGTGTAGATATCAGAGCCCATCTTGAGCAGCCCATTATTATAGCACCATTGGAAAGAGTCTTGGTTCCCACCGGCTTATTTTTTGAAATGCCCGAGCATTTAGAAGCACAGGTTAGACCAAGAAGTGGATTAGCAATTAAACAGGGATTAACTTGTTTAAATACTCCAGGTACCATTGATGCTGATTTTAGAGGAGAAGTAAAAGTTATCTTAATTAATTTGTCTAATGAGGCTCAAACCATTCAAGATGGCGATAGAATTGCACAGGTGGTTTTTCAACAAGTAGAAAAAGTGGTTTTCGAACAAGTAGAGCAATTAAACGAAACAGTAAGAGGCGCTGGAGGATTTGGCCACACTGGTAAACATTAATTAATGAAGAAACTTACCTATATCCTTTGTAGCTTATGTATACTTCAAGCTTGTACCAATGTAAAAAAAGTACAGGTTATTCAAGATGCATTGTCTACAGCTGATACTACTATCAAAAAAGTTCCAGTAATTGATTCATTGGCCATTGTAAAAGAAATTGTAGATCACTTTAATACAGATAAAATCACATTCACTACCATGAATGCTAAAATTAAAGTGGATTATGAGTCTGAAAAAAATGCAGATTCTTATGTTGCCAATATGAGTATCCAAAAAGACAGTGCCATTTATATTACAGTTAGAGGTGCCATGGGAGTGATTGGATTGAAGGCACTAATTAAAAGAGATTCTGTTACCTTATTCTACCCACTTACAAAGAAAATAGATAAGAGACCCTTACAGTCTTTGGTAGAAATAGTGAAGATTCCTTTTTCTTTCGCCACTATTCAAGACTTGGTGGTGGGTAATCCAATTTATATGGACAATGCTAAATTAGTTTCTTTTAAAAAGACGGAAGATAAATTACAAGCTAGTTTATTGGGGTCTTTATTTAAGAATTTAGTGGTCTTAGATGCTGAGCATACTAAGATTTTACAATTAAAATTAGATGATGTAGATATTTCCCAACATCGTACTTGCAATATTAGTTATAGCAACCATGTTAAAGTAGATACGATGACATTCCCAATGAATAGAGAAATTACTATCGAAGGAAAGTCTAAATTAGTTATTCACATGGAGGTGAAAGAGTTTAGTTTTAATGAGCCATTAAAATATACCTTTGCCATTCCTAGACCAGGAAAACGTAGATAGCATATGATTAAAAAAATAATTGGTTTATTGATAGTGTGTTTTGTTTGGACTAATTCAATCCAAGCACAAACCAATCCTTCCAGAGAAGATTTGCAAAAGCAGGAACAATCTTTAAGAAGAGAATTAGATGAATTGAATCAATTATTAGAACAAACCAAAAGAAATAAAAAAAGTTCTTTGGGTCAATTAGCGGTTATCAGAAGTAAGATTGCAAAAAGAGAGGCCTTGGTTAATGGCATTCGAAATCAAGTTAAAATATTAGATGCAGCCATTTACAATAATCAATTAGATGTTCAGAAATTAAATAAAGATTTAGATACTTTAAAATCTAAATATGCTAAAAGTATTATTTTCTCTTACAAGGGTAGAAGCGGCTATGAGTATTTGAACTTTTTATTTTCTGCAAAGAGTTTTAACGACGCAGTAAAACGTATTACCTATTTAAGAAGCTATAGACAAAATAGAGAGGCACAAGCCAATGCTATTAATATGTCTCAAAACGATTTGAATCAAAAGATTGATCAATTAAGTGATAATAAAAAAGATAGATTAAAAACATTGTCTGTTCAAAATGAGCAATTGCAAGTATTAGAACAAGACAAGAAAGAGCAAGACAAGGTTGTAAAGCAATTAAAGAGCAAGGAAGAAGAAATTACTGCTCAAGTAAAGCAAAAAGAATCTCAAAGAAGAAAAATGCAACAGGCTTTAACTGCATTAATTAAAAGAGAGATTCAAGAAGCGGAAAGAAAAGAGAAAGAAAGACTAGCAAAGATTAAAGCGGCTAATGCTGAAGCTGCCAATAAAGCAAAAGCATCAGATAATAATAACACTGCTAAAGCTAATGTGAAAATTGGAAAAGTGGATGGTGGTTTAGCAAGTACCACTGATAACAGACCCTACTCTGCATTGGAAACAACAGAAGAAGGAAGAGAGACTTCTATTTCTTTTGAAAACAATAGAGGTAATTTACCTTGGCCAGTAGATAGAGGTAATGTATATGTTCACTTTGGGGTGGAAAATATTCCAGGCACCAAATTGAATAGAAAAAGTGATGGTATTGAGATTGCTTTACCAAAAGGTTCTGCTGTAAAAAGTGTAGCCGATGGTACAGTGATTTATGTGGGGGATGTGAATGGAGATTTATCCATTTTTGTAAAGCACGGTAAATATTTCACTACTTATTCTCATTTAAGTACTGCCAATGTAAGAGTGATGCAAGAAGTGAGAGCAGGTACAGTTCTAGGCAGATCCGGAGTGAATTTAGATGGAGAAGGCGCTTTGCTATTCTCTATTAACAATGAAAAAGTTGTTTTCTTTGATCCTGAATCTTGGCTAAAAAATAGAAGATAGTTTTATTATATTTACTATCTAATTATTGCTGCCATGTCAAAATACATCCTGTCCTTTGATCAAGGGACAACTAGTAGTCGTGCTATTTTATTCGACCACCAAGGTCAAATCCAATCAGTTGCACAAAAAGAGTTCACGCAAATTTTTCCTCAACCAGGTTGGGTAGAACATGATGCCATGGAAATTTGGAGTACTCAAATTGGAGTAGCTTCAGAATCTATCAGTAAGATAAATGCGCAACTCACCGATATAGCAGCTATTGGTATTACCAATCAAAGAGAAACAACCGTTATTTGGAACAAGAAAACGGGCATGCCCATTTACAATGCCATTGTTTGGCAGGATAGAAGAACAGCTGGTTTTTGTGATAGTTTAAAAGCAGATGGGAAAGCTGCTATGATTCAAGAAAAAACTGGCTTGGTAATTGACGCATATTTTTCAGGTACAAAAATTAAATGGATTTTAGACAATACACCCGGTGCAAGAGAGTTAGCTGCAAAAGGCGAATTATGTTTTGGTACCATTGATACTTGGTTGGTGTGGAAGTTAACCAATGGTAAAGTGCATGTAACAGATGCAACCAATGCATCCAGAACCATGTTATTTAATATTCATAGTTTAGAGTGGGATCAAGCATTATTGGATTTATTAGACATCCCTGCATCAATACTTCCAACCGTAAAAAGTAGTAGCGAAGTTTATGGCACAACAGAACATTTATTTTCACATCACGAAATTCCTATTGCAGGTATTGCAGGAGATCAACAAGCTGCTTTATTTGGTCAAATGTGTACCAGTCCTGGAATGGTGAAAAACACTTATGGCACAGGCTGTTTTATGTTAATGCATACGGGAGAGAAAGCAGTGAGTTCAAAAAATAATTTACTAACCACTATTGCATTGCAAATAAATGGACATACTTATTATGCATTAGAAGGAAGCGTCTTTATTGGAGGTGCGGTAGTTCAATGGCTAAGAGATGGATTGCATTTAATTAGAAACTCTTCCGAAGTAGAAGCATTAGCAAGTCAGGTGGAAACAACAGACGGCGTATACTTAGTGCCAGCATTTGCAGGATTGGGTGCGCCTTATTGGAATCAACACGCAAGAGGAACCATTGTGGGTATTACAAGAGGTACAAATAGTGCACATATAGCGAGAGCTGCGTTGGAAAGTATTGCTTTTCAAAGTTATGATTTGATGAAAGCAATGGAATCTGATGCAGGTATTCCTTTAGCAGAATTAAGAGTAGATGGTGGAGCCACTAATAATAATTTACTCATGCAGTTTCAATCTGATATTATCAATACCAAAGTAGTGAGACCTACAATGATTGAAACCACTGCATTGGGTGCCGCTTATTTAGCTGGACTAGCTGTTGGGTTCTGGAAAAGTCAAGAAGAGATTGCCACTAAATGGGCTATTGATAAAGTATTTGAACCGAAGGCCAATAATAGAGAAGTATTAATTGAAGGATGGGAGCGTGCTATAAAAGCAACCAATAATTGGTAGTACTTATATTTTTATGTAATTTAAAACCTGATTGCTAAAACCAAAACACTATGACACCTTTTGTTGCAGAATTTTTAGGCACTACTTTAATTATTATTATTGGAAATGGCGTTGTTGCCAATGTAGTATTACCCAAAACAAAAGGGAATAATGGGGGTTTAATTTCTATTGTGCTTGGTTGGATGATTGCCGTTTTTGTGGGCGTTTATGTGACGGCAGAAAGTAGTGGAGCGCATTTGAATCCAGCGGTTACTTTTGCATTAGCGGCAGCCGGAAAATTTGATTGGCAATTGGTACCCATGTATTTATTGGCTCAAATGCTTGGAGCCATGTTTGGGGCTTTTATAGTTTGGATGATTTATAAAGACCATATTAATGAGGCCGAGTCTGCAGCAGATCAATTGGCCTTATTTGCGACTGGCCCCTCTATTAGAAAATTGCCCCAGAATTTCATCACAGAAACCTTGGCAACCCTTGTTTTTATACTAGGTATCTTATTTATCAAGCCTGCAGATAGCAATTTAGGTGCTTTATCTGCCTTGCCGGTAGCCCTTTTAGTGGGTGGAATTGGCTTTGGCTTGGGTGGTCCAACTGGCTGGGCCATCAATCCAGCAAGGGATTTAGGCCCTAGAATCATGCATTATTTGTTGCCTATCAAGGGAAAAGGCAGTAGTGACTGGGGGTATGCCCCGGTACCTGTTTTTGGTCCTATTGTGGGGGGAATTTTAGCCGGAATTATATACACACAATTTTTGCAATAAACCTGCAAAACCCTACCTTTGCAGCCTAATTGAAAATTATGGCAACAACAGGTAAAATCAAACAAATTATCGGTGCGGTAGTAGACGTGCAGTTTTCTAACGGAGCGTCATTACCAGAAATCTACAACGCCCTTGAAATTCAAAAACCAGGTGGTGAAAAGTTAGTATTAGAAGTACAACAACATCTTGGAGAAGATAGTGTACGTTCTATTGCGATGGATGGTACAGAAGGTTTGGTAAGAGGAATGGAAGTAATCGATTTAGGAAAACCAATTTCTATGCCAATCGGTGAAGGTATCAACGGTCGTTTATTTAACGTAACTGGTGATGCAATTGATGGTTTACCACAATTAGATAAATCAAATGGTCGTCCAATTCACGCAAACCCTCCAAAGTTTGAAGACTTAAGTACTGCAACAGAAGTGTTGTTTACTGGTATTAAAGTAATCGACTTGATTGAGCCATATGCAAAAGGTGGTAAGATTGGTTTGTTTGGTGGTGCGGGTGTAGGTAAAACAGTATTGATTCAAGAGTTGATTAATAATATCGCAAAAGGACACGGTGGTTTATCAGTGTTCGCAGGTGTGGGTGAAAGAACTCGTGAAGGAAACGATTTATTACGTGAGATGATTGAAGCAGGTATCATGAAATATGGTGATGCTTTCAAACATAGCATGGAAGAAGGTGGATGGGATTTAAGTAAAGTAAACTTAGAAGAATTAAAAGAATCAAAAGCTA
>JAHEFI010000040.1 GCA_024640255.1 Bacteroidota bacterium
TGGATGTGTCTCTAGGCATGGTACAAAAATATAAATTGCGCAAATCTAAGAAAAAATAAGCATACATTTACCAGAATTCAAGCATTATGGCAGTTATAAAAGAAGGGTCTAAAGCTCCTGCATTTAAAGGGGTGGACCAAAACGGAAAAAATGTGGCTTTGGCCGATTTTAAGGGTCAAAAACTGGTTTTATACTTCTATCCAAAAGACGATACCCCGGGTTGTACGGCTCAGGCCTGCAATTTGAGGGATAATTATAAGAAATTATTGAAAAAAGGCATCGCCATCCTAGGGGTAAGCGTAGATTCTGTAGCTTCTCATGGCAAATTCATTGCCAAATACGAACTACCGTTCTCTTTGATCGCCGACGAAGACAAGAAAATTGTAGACAAATACAATCTTTGGGGACAGAAGAAATTTATGGGCAAAACCTATATGGGGACTACCCGTACTACTTTCTTGATTGACGAAGCGGGTATGGTGCAACATATTATTGAGAAGCCCGACACCAAGGCACACACAGAAGAAATTCTTGAAATTAGTGGATGGTAATTTAGGAAGCGATAGTATAAGTTAACCAACTTAATACATAAGCCAAACCCGTCATCATAAAAAATTGTACAACCGGCCATTTCCATGTGCCGGTTTCTCTTTTTACAATGGCTAGCGTACTCATACATTGCATAGCAAGTACATAAAATATCATTAGTGATAATGCTGCAGCCAAACTATACACTGGTGTACCATCTGGTCTTACAGCTGCTTGTAATTTTTCTCTTAAACTAGTATTGTCATCTTCTTCCACACTGTACAAAGTGGCCATGGTTCCCA
Organism: Bacteroidota bacterium; assembly: GCA_024640255.1. Taxonomy (GTDB): domain Bacteria; phylum Bacteroidota; class Bacteroidia; order Chitinophagales; family Chitinophagaceae; genus Sediminibacterium. The sequence goes on from JAHEFI010000040.1 coordinate 831, forward strand.
CAAATACTTCTCTTGCTGCAAAAGAGGTAACTAATGCAATGCCAATTTTCCAATCATAGCCTAATGGTGCAATTACTGGTTCTATTTTTTGTCCTAAAATACCTGCATAGGAATTGGCTAATTTATCTGTATGGTATTGTTTTTCTAAAAGGGTTGCATTGCTTGGATTGGCTTGCACTGCTGCTTCATAGTTTTTTTGTAAGACATCCATTTTATTAGTTGGACCATAACTACTTAAAAACCATAAAGCAATACTGATAATCATAATCACTCTTCCTGCATCGGTTACAAATATTTTTGCTTTTTGTAACATGGTCATTCCAATATTGCCCCATCTTGGTGCACGATAAACAGGAAGCTCTAAAATAAAATAACTCTTCTCTTTTATTTTGATAAATAGTTTTAAAATAAAACTTGCAAGCAAGGCCATCACTATCCCTAATAAGTACAATCCCATCATTACAAGTCCTTGCAAACTTAAAAATCCAAAATACATTTTTTCATTAATCACCAATGAAATCAAAATGGTATACACAGGTAATCTTGCACTACAACTCATGAATGGTGTTACGAGTATGGTTAAGAGTCTTTCTTTTTTATTTTCAATATTTCTGGCACTCATGATAGCAGGCACAGCGCAAGCAAATCCACTGATCATAGGCATTACACTCTTTCCATTGAGTCCCACTTTACGCATTAATTTATCACTTAAGAAACTAATACGCGCCATATAACCTGTGTCTTCTAGTAAAGTTATAATACCAAACAAGATCATGATCTGCGGAACAAATACTACTATGCCACCTAATCCAGCAATGATACCATTCACCAATAAATCCTGCCACCATGCGGCTGGTAAATGTTCATTTAAATAAGTAGTTAAATTAGTGAAGATCCATTCAATTCCATCCATCGGGAATTTCGCCATCCAGAAAACTGATTGAAACAATAAGAACAATACTGCTAGTAAAATAAAATAACCACCTACACGGTGTAAGAATATATTATCTAATCGGTCTGTTCTTTTTTTCTTCGCAGTAGGATCTGGCTCAGTTACACGACGCTTCATAATTTGCTGAATGCGAGTATACCTTTGTAAAATTTCTGCAGCCTGTGTTTTGGTATGATTGAAATTATGCTTGATCTCTATATTTTCTATGGTCTCTTGCATTTCTGCATCTAATGGAAATGTTTCATGATGCATTAGATAATGCAATGCTGCATAATCACTATGGGTAGGATATAATTTTTTAAAATCATCAATCGCGTTAACAGCTAAATTTTTATTATCTATAAAACTTTCTTGTGATCTGGATCTGGGTGTTTCAATAATTTCTTTGATCACTTCTTTCAAACTGCTTAATCCTTTATTCTTTCTAGCATCTACCGCTACTACTGGTATGCCTAAATCTTCTTGTAATCCTGCAACATCTATTTTAATTCCTTTCTTGGCTGCCAAATCGTTCATGGTTAATGCCAATACCACTGGAATTTTTAAATCAATTATTTGACTACAAAAAAGCAAGTTTCTTTTTAAATTACTTGCATCGGCTACTAGTAAAATAACATCTGTTTTTACTTGCTCATCCACACCCATCAATACTCTATAGGCTACCCATTCGTCTTCTCTTTTGGGATAAAAACTATAAGTGCCTGGAAGATCAATTAAGGTGGTGTCGTATGGTCCGATAGCAAGGTCTCCGGTTTTTTTATCTACAGTAACGCCAGGGAAATTACCTACCTTTTGGTGCAAGCCAGTTAATGCATTAAAAAGGGAACTTTTTCCGCTGTTGGGATTCCCCACAAGTGCAATATGAATACCGGCTTTCATTGGTTGGCAAAGCTACCCTTTAAGTTTATGCGTTACTTACGAAATTAGAAATTGAAAAGCTGTAATTTTGTGATATAAATCAGTCATTATGAGAGTTTCAGTGATAGCGATCGCCCTGTTTTTGCCCTTCTTAGTGGGTGCTCAAAAAGTGAAAAGAGCAGACAAAGCATTAATTAAAAATTTACAAGAACATATTCAATATTTAGCGAGTGATGCATTGGAGGGTAGAAGAGCTGGCTCGGTAGGGGAAGAATTAGCGGTGGACTATATTGTCAGAAACTATCAAAAACTTGGATTGAAGCCTGCAGGAGAGAATGGCTATGTTCAATCTTTTCCTATTGACGAGGGTAAGAAATGGGCAAGCAATGCTTTTTTAGAAATCAATAATCAAGTGCCTGTTATTAATAAAGATTTTTTCCCTTTATCTAATAGTGGCACGGGTGCTTTTCAATCTGATGCTGCCATTGTATTAAATGAAGCCAAACAAGTTTGGTTCAAAGATTTAGGTGAAGTATTAGAAGACAATAAAAGCAATCCTCATTTTGATTTAACCGATTGGTTGTATAAAACCACTTCAGAGATTAAAGCAAAAGGGGCTACTGCATTGTTTTTATTTAACAATAGTTCTTTGGTTGATAATATTCAGTTTAATAAATATGATACTGCTAAAACCTTAGACCTACCTGTTGTGTATTTTACCAAAGAAGGTTTTGCTAGCTTCTTTAAAGATGAAACAGGTACTTACGAAGTAGAAGCGAATATTCAATTTGA
>JAHEFI010000032.1 GCA_024640255.1 Bacteroidota bacterium
TGCAAAATCACCACCCATCATATCTATTCCAATATTCATTCTATTGGTTTAACTATGCTTTTAAAGGAGCTTTTTCAGCTACTAATTTACCTTTGTAGTATAATTTTCCTTCTTGAACATGTGCTCTATGACGTACATGGATTTCACCAGTTGTACCATCTTTGCTCAATGTTACTTCTTGAGCAACATAGTGAGTTCTTCTTTTTGCACTACGTTGTTGTGAGTGTCTGCGTTTAGGATTAGGCATCTCTTATGTTTTAAAAAGTTATAATTTATTTTTTCTTGTTCGTCTTCTTTGTTTCTTTTTCCTTCGGTTCTTCATCAAGGCCTTTAAATTGTTCTAAGCCTTTCCAGATATGATCGTTTTTGATCTCTACTGGTGCAGCTTTCAATTTATTTAACGCTTCTAATGCTTTTTGATTGCATGTAGACTCGCCTTTTTCATTTTCTGGACAAATATGTTGTAACGGAAAACTCAATGTTACAAATTCATAAATCCAGCTACCCACTGAAAGATGACTTTCATTTCTATCAATATAAAAGATGTCAGCATCTTCTTCTTGATTGTTCATGATATCGGGATCTTCAACAAGTTTTACAATTAAGTTAAACTCGTCCCATAATTGAACCGTTAGGGGGTTGCCACAACGATCGCAAATGGTATCCACTTTTCCATCCACATCGAAACGCAATTGCATGAAACCTTGGTTCTTCTCTAAAACAAGCTTTACCTTGGTGTGACAATTGTCAAATTCCTGGGGACCATAGTCTATAAAGAACTTATCCTCAATTAGGTATTCGAACTCATGTTCGCCGGGCTTTAAACCTACAAATGGTATTTCAAATGTTCTGTTATGGCCCATAACCGTACTTTAAGGGTTGGCAAAGTTAGTAAAATCCTAGCAAAAGACAAAGTTTATCCTAATTTTACCCCATAAATATCTCTATGCAATTTATAGGCCCTTTTAGAGCTAAAGTCATCCAAATTATTGGTTTATTGGCGGCCATCTTAATGGTTCAATGGCTGATAAGCTTCCCTGAACTGGTTCAGCGAATCTATACTCAAAGGGTATTTGTTTGGATCACTAAACCGCTTAGGTGGATTTCCGGATCCTTTCATTTGGCTATTGGGGAGTTGGTTTATATGATTATAATTATAATATTGATAATCAATACATTAAAATATTTTATATCAAATAAATATTCCATTAAAAATAGTCAATTTTGGGTATTTATGTTGTTGGATTTTGGCATAATTCTAGCTAAAATCTATTTATGGTTTATGCTTATTTGGGGGTTGAATTATTACCAACCAGACCCCTCCGAGACATTTCACTTAAAAGTAAAAGACAGTTATAGCCTTGCCGAGGTAGACAGTCTTTCAATTCAATTAATTCGTGAGATGAACCAGTCTAGGCTTCAAATTGCAGATTCCCAAATAGATCAATATTATTTAGTCCAGTCAAGTCCCAGCATAAAAAAAGCCCTTTTCCCTTCTTGGGGAGATAAATTGGGGTATTTGGCTTTTTATCAACCCATCACAGGCGAAGCCATTATTAGAGATGACTTGCCCCAATTGTTAAAGCCCTTTACTCTAGAACATGAAAAAGCCCATCAAATGGGGTATGCTTCAGAAACAGAAGCCAATTTTATTGCTTTTATGGCTGCTCAAAGTTCAAATGATGCATTATTGAAATATTCAACCCAGAGTCAAATCTTTACTTATGCCCAGAATGCCAGTTTATGGTTGGCCGCTAAAAAAGGTGATTTTGACTTATGGAAGAAAATAGTAGCTAGAAATAAGTCCTTGGTTTCCCCCAAAGTCTTAGCTGACAGACAAAAAATCAAGCAGTTTTTTGCAGCAAGACAAGACCAAAGAATTCCTGGCTCGGATCAACTTTATGATCAATTTTTAAAATGGAATAATCAATCTAAGGGGATTGATAGTTATGATGAAGTCATTAGATGGGTCTTAGCTTATAATGCGACTAAAACTGATTCTTCCACATCATACTCTCGATAGGCTTATCAGGCTGTCCGCTGTATTTAGCGTTAGCTTTTTTGTTATAGCTTACTTCAATTTCACCATCTACTGGGAAGTAAATTAATTGTCCGATAGGCATTCCTTTATACACTCTTACTGGTTGCTTCACCGAAATTTCTAAAGTCCAGTTTCCACAAAATCCTACATCACCTTTACCTGCTGTTGCATGGATATCAATGCCTAATCTTCCTGTAGAAGATTTACCTTCTAAGAAAGGAACATGCGCGTGTGTTTCAGTGTATTCTAAAGTAACCCCTAAATAAAAACCAGATGGTTCTAACACATATCCTTCATCAGGAATTTCAAAATAAGTAATGGTATTATGTGCTTTGGCATCTAAAACATTGTTGTCATAAGTAGCCAACCATTTTCCAAGATGAACATCATAGCTATTGCTTCCTAAATCTTTACGATTATAAGGTTCAATTTTAATAGTTCCTTTTTCAATTTCCTCTAGAATTCGCTTATCAGATAAAATCATCTTAGTGTATTTATGTTTATTTTAGCGCCTGAAACGCGCTGCAATCTAACTCAAAGCTTTTTTTTATGCCTTTCTTTTATCAACAAAATATCAACGAGAACGAACATTTGGCTATTTGGTCTATTACCGAGCCTTTGTCTTTTTTCGAGGAGGGTATGACAGTAGATGTGAATATTCAAAATGAGGACCGAAAAATTCAGCATTTAGCAGTTAGGTTATTATTTTCATTAATGATGCCAGAAGCTAATATGAATGATTTGGTGATGGCGGATAATGGGAAGCCTTACTTGAAAGGAGTGCCTTTTCATTTTTCTTTTTCTCATTGCAAAGGATATGCAGCCTGTGCTGTGAGTGATCATTTTCCTATTGGTATTGATATTGAAATTATCCATCCAAGAATTGCTAAAGTGGCTCATAAATTTTTGAATGATGCAGAAAAAGCAATGTTGGTTAATTTGAACGAGGAAGATGCCTTAAAACAATTAGCATTTTTTTGGGCAGCTAAAGAAGCTATGTATAAAAAACACGAGCAATTAGGAATAGATTTTGCCAGAGATTTTAATATTCTAAACCTAACTAATTTGGATAGGGGAATGGTGCCAGCTCAAATTAACCATAAAGGAATTACCAGTTCTGTTCAATTAGATTATCATTATGGGCAAGACTATATATGCGTTACATGCATTAATTAATCTTCCAACAATCCAATAGTATCATCATCTTGTAACAAATCTAAATTGATACTGTCTGAGCCAGCAATACCTTCAATAGAACCTTTGATATGCATGGCATTCAATAAAACTTTTTCTAGTTGCTTCTCTCTTGACTTCCACAATTTTTCCATGGCATCTCTTTCTTTTTGAATACTTTGACGCATTTGTCTAAAGCCTTCACCAATGGCTTTCCATTGTTCGCCAAATTCATTGCCAATTAAGTAGTCGTATAATAAAGTCATTTTATCTCCTTTATTAACTTGACTCTTTCTTACATCGTGTACTTTTAAAATGGCATTTCTTAATAGTAATGCTACAGATCTAACTTCTTGGAAAGAACAAATATATACTCCATCTTTTTCACCAAATCGATCCATATCTTTTGGAAAAGTTTGGGTAACTATAATAGCAATATCTGCGCCTTGGCTGCGCATATCAGCTTTTAGTTTTTCAATCCATTCAGCAGCAAAAGCCGTGGTTCTTTTACTTTCGTAAATAATTTTACCTGCTTCTTGACCAATATTATTTCTAACTGTTTGAATACAATCAGCTCCTCTAACTCCTTTGCCTACTTCTGAAATTAAATCAAAAGGGAAACTAGATTTCAATAATTCTTCTAATAATAATTCTTGCACTTCACCTTGCATTTGCATGCTGCCTTGCTCGGCTTTGCGACGCATTTCTTCTGCTAATTTTCTTTGGTCTTCAATTTGCTTTTCTAGTTCCTTAACTTTTAATTGGTGCTCTTGGTCTTTTATGGAAATTCTTTCTAATTCTTCTTTTTGAATTTGTTGTTTTAATAACTCTCGCTCAGCATTTAATTTTCTTTGAAGCTCTAATTCTAATTCTGCTTCTTTGGTTTGGATATCTTGTAATTTTTTAAGAAAGTCTAATTCTTTTTCACGGTATTCATTTGCCTGCTGTTGCATCTTCGTTTCATTATCCTGCATAAGTTTTATCTTATGCTCATAATCGCTTGCAATATTCTTCTTTAACTGTTCTGTTATTTCAGTTTGTAATTTGGTTTTTTGTTCCGCCAACAATTGATTGGTTTCTTCTTCTTTCTTTTTTTGCCAATCAGTCATCTTTCCACGCAATTCTTTTTCAACCTCTTCTCTGATAGCATCAGTGGGTTCAAAATGGTGTTGACATTTAGGACAGGTAACAGTGTAATTAGACATATTACAAATATAATAAAAACTTTGTGCGGAAGAGGAGATTCGAACTCCCACGCCCGGGTATGGGCGCTACCACCTCAAGGTAGTGCGTCTACCAATTTCGCCACCTCCGCTAAGGAGTTTATAATTTCTCCAATATCTCTTTTCCAGATCTTACATAGTCAGCATTCTTTGCTGCTTCTGCCATTTTAACGCAGGTTTCAGCACTTGCTTTTGCGCCTTTCTTATCTCCTAAAGCAAGTAATGCTTTAGCTTTTAATAAATGTAACCAATATGCATTTGCATTTGCAGCAATTGCTTTATCAACATATACTAATGCTTTGTCATAGTCTTTGTCAATATCAAAGAAGAAGTTAGCAGCAGCGCTGTATACATTTGGATTTACAGTAGCACCAGTTGTTGCATCTTGAATTTGCTTACGAATAGTTGGCTTAATATCTGTTTGAATTGGTAAGCAAACCATAGTGTTAGCCCACTTTAAACAAATCACTGCAGTTTCAGGTGTGATATTGTCAACATTAATAGTGAAAGTCTCAGTAAAGTTGCTAGTAGTTTCTGGTTTTACATTTACTCTTACTACATCTTCTGATTCTTTGTATTCAAAACTTCCCCAACCTTTAGAATTGGTATTTAAAATAACAATCCATTCATTTTTACCTGGGATAGTAAATAAACCATAATCACCAGCAGCTAAAGTTTTTCCACCAACACTTACTGGATGAGAGAAAGTTACTTTTGTTGCTGCATTGGCACCTGTTCTCCAAACAATACCTGTTGGTGCTAATAAACTACCTTCTCCAAAAACGGTTCTTCCTTTGATACCTGGTCTTGAATAAGTGATATCAATTTTGCCCATTCCAAATTCTTGAGAAAGGGTTTGAGTAGGGCTTGCAGCAGGCATTTTAATTTGTGCTGAAGCGTTTAAACAAATAATACTTGTTAAAGCGAACAATATTCTTTTCATGCGTTGATTTTTATGAATAACAAACCTACTACATTTTGGTTTATCAAAAGGTTAAATTTAAATCAGCACAGCTATTTTGATAAGATTAAGATTTCTTAAAAGCAGGATGAAAACGATCCAAAGTATCTCTTAGGTATTCCCTGTTAATATGGGTGTAAATTTCAGTGGTCGTGATACTTTCGTGACCCAACATTTCTTGAACAGCCCTTAAATCTGCACCACCTTCTACCAAATGGGTTGCAAATGAATGCCTAAAACTATGGGGGGAAATGGTTTTTTGAATCCCCGTTTTTTGGATTAAATCTTTGATGATATAAAAAATCATCACCCTGCTTAAAGCTTTGCCTCGATTATTTAAAAATAAGATGTCTTCACAGTCTTTGGCTGGTGCTTGATGTACACGAATTGTGTCTTTATATAGTTTGATATATTTTATTGCATCTGAACCAATGGGCACTAATCTTTCTTTGTCTCCTTTACCAATGACCCTTATAAATCCTACATCTAAGTACAAACTGGAAAGTTTTAGATTAATAGCTTCGGTAACCCTTAATCCAGAACTATACATTACTTCTAAGATAGCTTTGTTACGGCCACCTTCAGGTTTACTTAAATCAATCTGCCCAATTAATTGTTCTATCTCTTCAAAGCTTAATACATCTGGTAACTTACGTTGAATTTTAGGAGTAGGTAATAGGGTGGTTGGATTGATAGTAATGATTTGTTCTAATAAGCAGTATTTAAAGAAGGACTTAATGCCAGAGATGATTCTTGCTTGAGAACTAGGGGCCATTTCTAATTTACCAATGGTTTGAATAAAGCTTTGTAAATGCTTTAGCGTTACTTCTGCTGGACCAATGGTACCCACTTCGTCAAATAAGTATTGAGCAAACTTATCTATATCTCTTAAATAGGCTTCCACTGAATGTGCACTAAGGGACTTTTCTAACTGAAGAAAAGCTTTAAAGCCTTTTTTATATATGTCCCAGTGTGTTGAATTCATTAAAAGATTTGATAGTTAAGCAAGAATGATTTTATTTCGCGTCTCATTCTATTGGAATATGCAAGTAAATTTAAGATCATTTAGGCAGAAAGTAAAGCGTAATGCTAAAACATTAAAAACCTTCTTAACAAAGTTAGATAAGAAATCTCCTAAGGGTTTAGATAAACTTACTGAAAAATTAAGTCCTGAAGTTTGGGCAGAAGTAGATTGTTTATCATGCGCGAACTGTTGTAAAACAATGAGTCCAACTTTTACTCCAAAAGATATTAAAAGAATTGCGGCACATGTTCAAATGACTCCAAAAGAATTTAAAGAGAAGTGGTTGGAATACGATAAAAAAGACAATGATTGGTTAAATCAACAACAGCCTTGTCAGTTTTTAAATTCAAAATCTAATATGTGCAGTATCTATGAAGTTAGACCTGCAGATTGTGCTGGATTCCCTCACTTGACAAAGAAGAAATTTACAGAATACATTCATGTACACAAGCAAAATGTTGAGTTTTGCCCTGCTACGTACAAACTAGTAGAGAAGATGAAGGCTTTAGAAAAAGACATCTTCTAAGAATAGTATTTCCATTGGTTCTATAAGGGTTATAGCTATTACATCAAATTGAATATTTCTCCAATGAGGGTTTTGGTATTGATAAATGGCAGCAGCATTTTTCAAAAATTGAAATTTTTGCTTTCCAATAAATTGTTCAGGATATCCAAATTCAATATTGGATCTTGTTTTTACCTCCACAATATGTAGTTGTTGATCTTTAGATGCGATGATGTCTATTTCCAAATGTTTGTATCTCCAATTTTGAGCTATAATCATAAACCCTTTTTCTATTAAGAAACTACATGCAAGGTTTTCGCCAAAATTCCCAGTATCTTTGTTTTTCATAATATGTATTCGTTCAACAATTTAGGTAGTAGATAAATATGCAAACAGCGTATAAATTACATGGAGTTCATAGGCATTATGATTGGGGTGGAACTCAGTTCATTCCTCATTTAATGCATTTAAAGAATGATCAAAATAAGCCCTTCGCTGAATATTGGATGGGCGCTCATGCTTCAGCACCAGCGATGATTGAAACGGATTTGTATGGGACTATAGCTTTGGATGAATTATTAGAAAAAGATAAAAGTTTAGGCAGCTTACCCTATTTATATAAGATTTTGGATGTGGCAAGTATGTTGAGCATACAAGTACATCCAACTAAAGAAAATGCAGTGATTGGTTATGAAAAAGAAGAGGCTGCTGGAATCCCCATAGATGCGGCGAATCGAAATTATAAGGACAAAAATCATAAGCCTGAGGTAATGGTGGCTTTGAGTGATTTTTGGTTATTGCATGGTTTCTTGGCGCCGGAATTATTACAAAAAAGATTAGCATCCTTTAAACCATTCAATGGCTTGGCAAATGAATTTGTGAATGCTGATTATAAAAATTTGTATCAGCATTTTATGCATTTGGATACAACTGCTTCAGATGCAATTTTAAAACCAATTTTAGAAGAAGCTATTGATGCAGTCAATAAAGGAAAAGTTGATAAAATGCATCCACATTGGTGGGCGAATAAATATTATAATGGGGTAGTACCTGCATCCAATATTGATAAGGGTATCTTTTCTATTTATATTTTGAACATTGTTTACATTCCAAAAAATCAAGGCATCTTTCAAGGAGCTGGTTTATTACATGCTTATTTAGAAGGACAGAATATTGAGTTGATGGCCAATAGTGATAATGTACTTAGAGGTGGTTTAACTCCTAAGCATGTTGACACTAATGAGTTAATAAATCATGTTCAATTTAAACCAACTTTTCCTTCCGTAATGGAAGGAACTGCTATAAATGAAAATGAAGTGAATTACCCTTGTCCTGTAGCCGATTTTGGTTTAAGTAAAATACAGTTAAACTTTGGGGAAACTTACACAATACATACACAATCTTTGGAGATGCTCTTAGTAATGGAAGGTCAAATGGAGTTAGGCGGTATGAATTTTACCACTGGAGAAGTAGCTATGATTAAGCCAGAACAGGCCATAGCGCTGCATTCATCAGAAGGAGCATTGATTTTCAGGTCTTTCGCCCCCTAAGGTTATTCACAAATGAGGAAAAGCAAACTGAACAATTAAAGGGTTAAAACCTTATTTTTGTTGTCAGAACATTTAAAAGGAATAAATTAGTTTTTATGAAATTGAACAGACAAATAATTTTAGCATTAGTTATCATGGTTGCAATGAGTGCATTATACAGAGTATTGCCTGGAAGACCTTTAGGTTTTGCTCCACAAATTGCTATTGCATTATTTGGTGGTTCTTTATTTGTAAGTAAAAAACAATATGCTTTTTTATTACCCATCTTATCTATGTTTTTATCTGATGCTTTGTATCAGGTTTTATATGTTAATCATTTAAGTCCTTTCCAAGGATTTTATGAAGGGCAATGGATTAACTATATTTTAATTGCTTCAACTGCAGTATTTGGTTTTGGTTTACAAAGCAATAAATTATCAAAACATGTTGCTAGTTTTTTAGCAGCACCAACTGTATATTTCTTATTATCTAATTTTATTGTTTGGGCAAGCTTTGGTGGGTATAAGCATCCATTAACTTTGGTTGGCTTATCACAAACTATGATGGATGGTGTACCTTTCTATCCAAATAGTGTAGCAGGTACATTGGTATTTGGTGCAGTAATTTTCGGTGCTTTCAGATTAATGGTACCAAAGTTCAAAGCAATCTAGTCCTTAGCTAATTCGTTTTTCTCAAATTCTTCGTCGATATTCCAAGGGCCATTATCTGCCGCTAGGGTAGCTAATTCATCGCATCTATTATTGTAAGGGTTGTCTGCATGACCTTTTACCCATTCAAATTGTATATGTAGGTTAGCAGCTAATTGATGGTATTGTATCCACAGGTCTTTATTCTTCTTTCCTCCTTTAAAATCTGTTTTGATCCAATTGTCTAGCCACTTTTTTTGAACAGAGTCAACAATGTATTTGCTGTCAGTATATATAAGTATAGGGAGTTTCTTAGTTTTTAATTGTAATAAAGCTTTAATCACTCCCAATAATTCCATTCTATTATTGGTGGTATTCCTATAAGCTTCTGCAATTTCTTTGACTTTTCCATTCCACATCAAAATAGCTCCAAAGCCACCTCTGCCAGGATTACCCCTAGAAGACCCATCGGTATAAATGACTATTTTCTCCATTAGCTATTCTAAAGTGTTGATAATAAGCAATATACAAATCAAGTAGTATATCTCCTACAAATTAGGGAAGATTCTTATTTAATGTGTTTTTAATACACATTATTTTTTATCTTTAAACTCGCTTAAAAAGGATTGTAAACGATTGAATTGCTTAATACTATGTCAAATGTGGTGCCCAAGAAAGCTGCAACAAAAAAAGTAGCAACTAAAACTTCTTCAAAGCTTAAACTAAGCTTTCATTTAAAATACAAAACTCATTTTGGTCAGGTTATTTATTTGTATGGTAATCATCCTCAATTAGGTAATCAGCAAATTGATCAAGCAATTCCAATGGTTTATCTAAATGATGACTATTGGGTATTACATGTTTCTTTGGACACTATCCCAAATGAAAAAATTACTTACCATTATTTTATTTTAAATGAAGATGGGACAAAGGTATTTGATGCGGGAAATAGTCAATCTATTTATACAGGGTTATTGAGTAAGAATGAAATGGTGATAATTGATAGTTGGAATTTTACTGGGTTCAAAGAGAATGCATTTTATACAGCCCCTTTTGACAAAGTACTTTTACAAAAAACTATTAAAGAAGTTCAACCCACTGCTTTTGATACTAATTGCACACATGTATTTAGAGTAAAAGCTCCTTTACTTGATGCAGATCAAACTATATGTATTTTGGGAGAATCTAGTATTATTGGAGCTTGGGATAGTGCAAAGGCAAAGCCACTCAATAAAATAGATGGAGAACAGTTTTTTGAAATTGCATTAGATGTTCAAAAAAGCAATTTCCCTTTTGTGTATAAATATGGTGTATACAATACCAAGACTAAAAAATTTATATCATTCGAAGAAGGCAACAATAGAGTAGTATATGAGCCAGTGGGGAAAGATAAATTGGTAATGGTGAATGATGGTTTTGTTCACTTGAATGCTAAAACATGGAAGGGTACAGGTGTGGCTATTCCTGTTTTCTCATTAAGATCAAAGCAAAGTGCAGGAGTGGGCGAGTTTGCTGATTTGAAATTATTAGTAGATTGGTCAAATCAGATAGGTGTTAAGTTGATTCAAATTTTACCTATTAACGATACCACTGCAACACATACATGGATGGATTCTTATCCTTATGCAGCCATCTCTGCTTTTGCCTTACATCCCATGTATGTTAGAGTGGAAGATCTTTTTAGTAAAGAGCAACAAAGTTTAATTAAGCCATTTAAAAATACTATTGCAGCACTAAATAATTTACCTGAAGTGGATTATGATGGTGTAATGAAATTAAAGTGGGAGGTTTTAAGATTAGCGTATAAAGAAAATGGTAAAAAAGCTTTAGCGAGTAAAGATTTTGCATCGTATTTCGATCAAAATAAAAACTGGTTGGTTTCATATAGTGCTTTTTCTTACTTAAGAGATTTACATGGCACAGTAGATTTTAATCATTGGCCAACACATGCTAGTTATGATGAAAAAGCGATCACAGAATTGACTAAGCCTGGTTCTGCAACTTATGATTCTATTGCCTTTTTCTATTTTGTTCAATATCAATTACACTTACAATTATTAGAAGCTACCAATTATGCGCATGCACATGGTGTAGTGGTTAAAGGTGATATTCCTATTGGTGTGTATAGATACGGCGCTGATGCATGGCAAAATAGGCACTTATTCCATATGGAAATGCAAGCTGGTGCACCACCAGATGATTTTGCAATAGCTGGTCAAAACTGGGGATTCCCTACTTATAATTGGAAGGAAATGGCTTCTGATGGGTATGCTTGGTGGAAGTCTAGATTTGATCAAATGAAATACTATTTTGATGCTTTCAGAATTGATCATATTCTTGGATTCTTTAGAATTTGGAGCATTCCAATGCATGCAGTGGAAGGTATCTTAGGACATTTTGTTCCAGCCATTCCTGTTTCAATAAATGAATTGAATGCAAAAAATATTCATGTAGATCATTATAGATTAACGCATCCTTTTATTAATGAGACCATCTTATTTAAAGAATTTGGGTATGATAATGAATTAATCAAAAAAGACTATCTAAAACATATTGGTGATGGTCATTATGAATTATTGCCAGCATACAAAACACAAAGACAGGTGGAGACTTATTTTAGTGTGATGCCTCAGGATGAATGGCATGCTAAAATTAAGCAGGGTTTATATAATTTAATTAGTAATGTAATAATGATTGATGCTGAAAAGCCACATCATTTTCATTTTAGATTCAATATGGACCATACTAGCTCTTTCCAGCATTTAGATCATTCTATAAAAAATGCTTTGAAAGAATTGTATGTAGATTATTTCTTCAAAAGACAAGATAAGGCTTGGGAAAAAGAAGCCATGGAAAAATTGCCTATGTTGAAGTTATCTACTGATATGTTAATCTGTGGGGAAGATTTAGGTTTGGTTCCTTCATGTGTACCTAATGTGATGTATCAATTAGGTATGTTAAGTTTGGAAGTACAAAGAATGCCTAAAGCAAGTGAAAAAACATTCTTCCATCCTAATGATGCTCCCTATTTAAGCGTGGTTACCCCTTCGTCACATGATACTAGTACAGTTAGAGGATGGTGGGAAGAAGATAGAGAAAAGACACAGCAGTTTTATAATAATGAATTAGGTCAATGGGGTGAGGCACCATTGTATTGTGAAGCCTGGATTTTAAAATCTATTTTATTGCAACATTTATATTCTCCAGCAATGTGGGCTATTTTCCAATTACAATGTTATTTGGGAGTAGACGAAACCATTAGAAGAAATGTGCCTAATGAAGAAAGAATTAATATTCCAGCTAATTCCAAACATTATTGGAGATATAGAATACATATTAATTTAGAAGATCTAATTTTGTCCAAATCATTTAATCAGGGTTGGAAAGAAGCCATTCAATCCAGCGGTCGTTAAAATATTTATTGTGCAATTAGATTTTTGGGAACAACAACTACCTTTTGAATATCCTTTTACCATTTCCAATGGTAGAACCAAAACACATCAGCATACTTTGATGGTTAGATTGTCTTTGGGCAATTGGTCTGGTTTTGGTGAAGCACCTGCAATAGTATATTATAATGTTACTGTAGAAGCCATGATGAATACTTTACAAACTCATCAAAAATCGATAGAAAAATTTGCATTAACCGATCCAGAAAGATTCTGGCATTTCTTGCATCATTTATTGCCCAATGATCCATTTTTGGTTTGTGCTTTGGATATGGCAGCTTGGGATTTATGGGGTCAAATGAAAAAATTGTCTGTTCATGATTTATGGAATAGTGAATGGATTGAAACTACACCAACGCCTATTTGTGATTATACCTTAGGGATAGATCCTATAGAGAAGATGGTTCAAAAAATGAAAGATCATCCTTGGCCAATTTATAAAGTCAAAGTGGGTACGGATTATGATATTGAAATGATCAGTGCTTTAAGACAGCATACGGATAAACCATTAAGGGTAGATGCCAATGCAGGCTGGACAACAGAAGAGGCTTTGGTTAAAATACCAGCCTTAGCAGATTTAGGAGTTGAATTGGTAGAACAACCTTTGGCTAAAGACAATTGGGAGGGGATGGAGCAATTAAAAAAACAATCCAGTCTACCTTTGTTTGCAGATGAGAGTTGCGTATTTGAATCAGATGTAGCAAAATGTGCTAACTATTTTCATGGGATTAATATTAAGCTAACCAAATGTAGTGGTTTGACTCCTGCATTAAGAATGATTAAAGAAGCAAAATCACTGGGATTGAAAGTGATGATGGGTAGTATGAATGAATCAGTGATTGGTTCGGCGGCTATTGCACAATTTTTACCTCAATTAGATTTTGTAGATATGGATGGACCTTTATTAATGACAGAGCTGAATGGGAGAGGATTGGATTTTTCCTTTAATCAACAAAATGGTTGTATTGCACCATTTAATACACCAGGATTGGGTGTGCAATATCAAGTTCCTTTTAAGAAATAACCCATGACACCAGAAAGATCAGAGAAATTATTAAAAGTACTAAGTAAGCGTCAAGCAAATTTGACGGTGGTATTAGAGAATGTGCAAGATCCGCATAATGCTTCTGCTGTAATGAGAACCTGTGATGCAGTGGGTATTCAAGAGGTATATATTTTAACCACTAAAATTCCAAGGCATAAAAAATGGGGATATAGAAGTAGTAGTAGTGCTTTAAAATGGTTGACTATTCATGAATTTGATAATCTAGAAGAATGTGTTGCTGCTTTAAGAAAAAAATTCTCCAAAATATTAACCACGCATTTATCCAGTGATGCAGTGAGTTTACATGATATTAATTTTACGGAATCAATTGCCTTGGTATTTGGCAATGAACACGCAGGTGTAACGGAAGAATTCAGGGCATTAGCGGATGGTAATTTTATTATTCCTCAAATGGGTATTATTCAAAGTTTAAATATTTCTGTAGCCTGTGCGGTAAGTATTTATGAAGCCATGCGTCAAAAAATGAATGTAGGACATTACGATAAGGCAAGTTTGCCTCAAGCACAAATGGATGCATTATTAACACAATGGGGCTTTGAAACGGAAGAGCCTGAAGTGTACAAAGTATTTAAAGAAAAGCGTAAGTAAATTACATTTGTTCAGGCACATCAATTCCTAGTGCACGCATAGATTTATTCAAAGTAGCAGCAGTTAAAATAGCTAATTGAATTCTTAATTGCTTTTTCTCTTCAGATTCTGCATTGTTGATAGAATGTTCTGTATAAAAACTATTGAACAATTTAGCTA
The DNA here is from genome assembly GCA_024640255.1 of Bacteroidota bacterium. Classification (GTDB taxonomy): domain Bacteria; phylum Bacteroidota; class Bacteroidia; order Chitinophagales; family Chitinophagaceae; genus Sediminibacterium. The sequence continues at coordinate 14,366 of JAHEFI010000032.1, forward strand.
ATTCAAAAGCATAGATGGCCACTTTAGAAGGGTCTAAGTTTTCTGCAGCTTCGTTAATCGTATTGGGGAAATTAGACAATTCAATAATCAACGCTTTTTCCAATGGTAGTAGGGTACTTGCTTGAACATTGGTTGTAGTACCTGTTTTTCTTAATATACTTTTAATTCTTGCATGGGTGTACTGAATAAATGGACCAGTGAAACCGTGAAAATCAATACTCTCTTCTGGATTAAAAATCATTTTCTTTTTAGGATCTACTCTTAATAAGAAAAACTTCAATGCACCTAATCCAATGGTATTGTATAAAGTAGTTAATTGCACTGCTGTAAAATCTGCTACCTTTCCTAATGATTCTGTTTTCTCTTTTGAGATTTGAATCATTTCAGCTACTAAATCGTCTGCATCTACTACAGTTCCTTCACGGCTTTTCATTTTGCCAGTAGGTAATTCCACCATACCATAACTTAAATGATAAATACCATCAGCAGCAGGTAGGCCTAATTTTTGACAAATTAATTTCAGCACTTTGAAGTGATAGTTTTGTTCGTCACCCACAACATAGATACTTGCATCAGTATTGAATTCTTTTTGCTTTACTTCAGCAAGGCCAATATCTTGAGTTATATAAACAGAAGTGCCGTCTTTTCTTCTTACAATCTTTTCGTCTAATCCATCTGTAGTTAAATCAATCCAAACAGAGCTGTCTTCTTTTTGATAAAATACTTTTTTCTCTAAACCTTTCTCCACTAATTCCTTTCCTAATAAATAAGTATTGCTCTCATAATAGGTTTTATAAAAATCAGATCCTATTTTTTTGTAGGTCTCGTCAAATCCTTCATACACCCAAGTATTCATTCGCTTCCATAAATCTATTGTAGCAGCATCACCTTGTTCCCATTTCAATAACATTTCTTGTGCCGCTTTTTGAATAGGTGCTTCTTTCTCTGCTTCTTCCTTGCTCATGCCTTTGGCAACTAATGCTTCTACTTCTGCTTTATAGGCATCATTGTATTTTACATAGTAGTCCCCTACAAAATGATCTCCTTTTTGTTTTGTATCAGCAGGAGTGGCGCCATTGGCAAATAATTGCCATGCAATCATACTTTTACAAATATGAATTCCTCTATCGTTTACAATACAGGTCTTCACTACTTCATTTCCTTGAAGCGCTAAAATTTCTGCAATACTCCATCCTAAGAAATTATTTCTTAAATGACCAAGATGTAATGGCTTATTGGTATTGGGTGAAGAATACTCCACCATTATTTTCTTTGGTTGAGGATTGCTTGGTAATAAATTATTCGGATCTAAGGATTTTGCAAATTCAATCCAATAATCATTACTGATGGATATATTTAAAAATCCTTTTACAATATTGAAGTCGGTAACCAAATGGGGGATAGCCGCTTTAATGGCGTTGCCTAATTCATTTCCTAATGCATCTGGTGATTTGCCTAATTGTTTTACAAAGGCAAATAATACGATGGTATAGTCCCCTTCAAATTCTGGTTTAGTAGCATTTACTAATACTTGTTCGGAACTAATAGTAATGCCGTATAAACTATTAATACAATTTGCAGTGGTCTGCTTAATATTCGTTATCAAATTCATAAAAAGGGGTTACCGACTGCAAAAGTAATTAATTAAGATTACCTTTGATACATCCATGTTGAAACTACACGATTTTATTAGCAAGCTCATTCTTGATCTAATTGATTGGGTCTATCCTGTTTTTAAG
>JAHEFI010000036.1 GCA_024640255.1 Bacteroidota bacterium
TTCACAGTTATTTCTAGAAATATTTTCAAGAACGCTAATTTCAAATTTATTGAATTTAGAAAGTATGCATATGTATTGTCAGCTATCGTGTTAGTGATGGGTGTTGCATCTTTCTTCAATGGATTTGATGAAGGTGTTGAATTTGCTGGTGGACGTAGCTTCACAGTGAAGTTTGATAAAGCTGTAAATATTGAAGAAGTAAGAGGTGAATTAAAGACCGTATTTGGTGAAGCACCAATTATTAAAACGGTTGATACGAAGAATCAAATAAACATTACTACTTCTTATAAGATTAAAGATCAAGGAAATAACATTGATCAAGAAGTAGAAGCTTTATTATTCAAAGGTTTAAGTAAGCATTTCCCTGCTGGAACAAGCTTTAAAGAATTTGATGAAAATTATAAGCAAAAACAACAAAAAGTATTGCCTTCTATTTCTGATGATTTAAAAGCAGGTGCTACGAAAGCAACAGTGTTTGCTTTAATTGCTATTTGTTTATACATCTTTATCCGATTCCGTGACTGGAGATATTCTTTAGGTACTATCTTCTCATTGTTACACGACGTATTTGTAACATTGATTGTATTTAGTTTCTTAAGAAATTATGTACCATTCCCATTAGAAATTGATCAGCATTTTATTGCTGCGATTTTAACCGTAATTGGTTTCTCTATGAACGATACAGTTATTGTATATGACCGAATTCGTGAAGACAGCCAATTATATAAAGGCCAATCTAATTCTGCGATCATCAATAAGGCGATCAATCAAACCTTAACTAGAACAATCATGACATCATTAACGGTGTTCTTGACTATCTTAATCTTATTCATCTTTGGTGGAGAAGTAACAAGAGGTTTCGCATTTGCGATGTTGATTGGTGTTATCACTGGTACATACTCTTCTATCTTTGTAGCTGCACCAGTATTGGTTGATTTTGCAAAAAATAAACCATTAGGTAAGTCAGAAAAGAAAAAATAAATTCCATAATGAGTCTCCCAACGGGGACTCATTATTTATAAAAAAGAGGAGTCCCTATTTGAGACTCCTCTTTTTATTTATACGTTTTTATAATTCTTCTATACAGAAAAAGAAGTACCACATCCACAAGTATTGGATGCATTTGGATTAGTAAAGGTGAATCCTCTACTATTTAATCCGCCCTGCCAATCAATGGTCATACCATATAAGTATAATTGATGTGGCGGTTCCATACAACATGGTATACCTTCAAAATTGAATAGCATATCATCTGCCTTGGGTGCATCAAAACCTAATACATAGGTCATACCACTACATCCACCGCCTTTAACGCCTACTCTTAATCTTTGTTGTTGATCAAAATTGGGCTCTGCCATTAATCTTTGAATTTCGGCAATAGCACCAGCCGTAAAGCTTACTGGAGTGGTTAAATTTTTGGTAGCTGACATAAAATCCTATTTGATACAAAATTACCTATTAAACCTGAAAATGAAAGGGCCGAAAATGTCGAAAATAGAAATATTCCATCAAGTTAATACCTATTATTTTTCGTAAATTGAAGCATGGAATCTTTACCAAAAAAGACGGATAGTGGCATAGAGGTAAAAAAGGTATATACCAGTGAAGACTTACCCACAGGTTTAGACGGACAACTAGCACCCGGATCATTCCCTTATACTAGAGGTGTACAAGCTGATATGTATAGAGGAAAGCTTTGGACAATGCGTCAATATGCTGGATTCTCGACTGCAGAAGAAAGTAATCAAAGATATCATTTCTTATTAGCGCAAGGTGTTATGGGCTTAAGTGTTGCATTTGATTTGCCTACACAAATTGGTTATGATGCAGATCACGATTTAGCAGACGGCGAAGTGGGAAAAGTGGGCGTATCTATTTGTTCACTAAAAGACATGGAGATTTTATTTAAGGATATTCCATTAGATAAAATTAGTACCTCTATGACCATTAATGCGACAGGCTTTATATTATTAGCTTTTTATGTTGCTTTAGCTAAGCAAAGAGGCATATCTCTAAATGCATTATCTGGTACTATACAAAATGATATATTGAAAGAATATGCTGCAAGAGGTACTTATATCTACCCTCCTAAACCTTCCATGAGAATTATCACAGATATTTTTGAATGGTGTAGCGAACATTTACCCAAGTGGAATAGTATTAGTATTTCAGGTTATCATATTAGAGAAGCAGGAAGTACTGCAGTGCAAGAATTAGCTTTCACATTAAGCAATGGCAAAGCATATGTTCAAGCCGCGCAAGCAAAGGGATTAGACATTAATGTTTTTGGTAAGCGACTTTCTTTCTTCTTTAACGCTCATAATAATCTATTTGAAGAAGTGGCTAAATTTAGAGCTGCAAGAACTATGTGGGCTACAATAATGAAAGACTTAGGGGCCACTGATGAGAAAGCCTTGATGTTAAGATTTCATACACAAACTGGTGGTGCCACTTTAACTGCTCAACAACCTCATAATAATATTAGCAGAGTAACTGTTCAAACCATTGCTGCCGTTTTAGGAGGAACACAAAGTTTACATACCAATGGTTTTGATGAAGCACTGGGTTTACCTACTCAAGAAGCTGCTAGCATTGCATTAAGAACACAACAAATTGTAGCATTTGAAAGTGGTATTGCAGACACTGCAGACCCATTGGCTGGTAGTTATTTTGTTGAAAACCTAACCAAAGAGATAGAGGGAAAGTCATGGGAATTGATGCAACAAATAGATCAAATGGGTGGAAGCGTTGCAGCCATCGAAACTGGATTTATGCAAAACAAAATTGCTGAAAGTGCGTACGCCTATCAAAAAGCAATTGAATCAAACGAAAAAATTATTGTAGGTGTAAATCAATTCAGAAATGATTTAGAAGTGGATATCCCTATTTTAAAAATCAATGAATCTATTAGACAAGATCAAATTAAAAAACTTAATGAATTAAAAAGTAATAGAGATCAACAAAGAGTTACTGAATGCTTATTGACTATCAAAGTAGCAGCAAAAAATGGCACTAATTTAATGCCTCCTGTAATAGAAGCTGTTGAAGCTTTTTGTACTTTAGGTGAAATAAGCGATGCTCTTAGATCCATCTTTGGAGAATATCAATCTTAATATATTTATAATAAAACAATCACTATGCGTAAATTTTTACTTGGATTATTTTTAACGGGAAGCTTGGTAAGCAATGCTCAAGAACTACCTAAAGGGTATGCCCAATTAATTAAAGAAGTGGAAGCTCCAATGATTCAATGGAGAAGACATTTTCATGAATTTCCAGAATTATCAAACAGAGAAACCAATACCGGGAAATACATTGCAGAATTTTTGAAAACATTACCTAATGTAGAAGTTCGTTACCCTGTAGCTAAGACAGGTGTTGTAGCAGTATTAAAAGGTGGAAAACCCGGTGCAACAATCGCTTTAAGAGCAGATATAGATGCTTTACCAGTATTAGAAAGAGCTCCTGTACCTTTTGCTTCAAAAGTAACTTCAGAATACAATGGTCAAAAAGTAAATGTAAGTCATGCATGTGGCCATGATTCTCACACAGCTATGTTAATGGCCACTGCAAAAGTGTTGAGTAGTTTACAAAAAGATTTGCCCGGTACAGTGGTATTCTTATTCCAACCAGCTGAAGAAGGCGCACCAGCGAATGAAGAAGGTGGCGCACCATTAATGATTAAAGAAGGTGCTTTAGACAATCCTAAAGTAGAAGCCGTATTTGGTATTCATATTTCTTCTCAAACACCTGTTGGAACAATCAAGTATAAATCGGGTGCATTTATGGCATCTTCAGATTGGTTTACTATTAAAGTGAATGGTAAAGGAAGTCATGGTTCACAACCTTGGGGTGGCGTTGATCCAATTGCAGCAAGCGCTCAAATCATTGAGGGATTACAACATATTGTAAGTAGACAAATGGATTTAACCAAAGCACCATTAGTAATTACAGTAGGTACTATCAATAGTGGTGTTAGATCAAATATCATTCCTGAGACAGCAGAAATGACTGGTACTATTAGAACTTTAGATAGCAAAATGCAAGAAGAAGTTCATCAAAGAATCAAACATACTGCAGAAACCATTGCAAAAAGTAGTGGCGCAACTGCAGATGTGACAATTGATACTAAAACTTTAGTAACCTATAATGATCCTGCATTGGTTAAAAAAACATTGCCTTCTTTAATTAAGGCAGCTGGAGAAGAAAATGTATCTGAATCAACTTGGGTAACTGGTGCTGAAGATTTCTCTTTCTTTGCAGCGAAAGCCCCTAGTTTCTTTTTTAATGTAGGTGCTTTACCTAAAGGAACAGATGCAAAAAATGCTGGGCCTCACCACACACCAGATTTCTATTTAGATGAATCAGGTTTTATTGTGGGTGTAAAAGCTTTTACTCAATTAGTATTTGATTATAATTCTAAAAAATAAATGAGTCCCCTTTGGGAGACTTATTTATGAAAAAAAATAATATTCAAAGAGGAGTCTCCAAATGGGACTCCTCTTTTTTATTTTGAATAATTTCTGGCTCCAAACAATAGACTACCTATTCTGACCATATTACTACCAAGGGAAATAGCTAATGCATAATCACTGCTCATTCCCATGCTTAAAATAGTAAAATCACTACTTAATTGAATGGATGATTGGTCAAAGATTTGTTTAAGGGTACTGAACTCTTTAGTTAGTATACTAGTATCTTCAGAAAAACTAGCCATTCCCATTAAACCTTTAATACGAATATTGGAGTAATTTGCTAGTCTCCCACTCTGAATCAATTCTGAAATACTATCTGCATCAAAACCAAATTTGGTTTCTTCAGTAGCTATATGAACCTGTAGTAAACAATCAATTGTTCTATTTTGCTTAATAGCTTGTTTATTGATTTCTTGTAATAATTTTTCAGAATCTACTCCATGAATTAAATGAACAAATGGAGCTATATATTTTACTTTATTGGATTGTAAATGACCAATAAAATGCCATTGAATATCTTTTGGTAATTGAGCAGCTTTATCAACTAATTCTTGAACATAATTTTCACCAAATGCTTTTTGACCTAATTCATATAAATCTAAAATATCTTCATTGGGCTTGGTCTTACTAACCGCAATCAATTGAACATTATGTTGGTTCAATTCATGAAGAATAGCTTGATACTTTTCTATGTTAGCAGGCATTTGTGCTGTATTGTTTCGCTGGCAAAATTACTACTTTGTAATGCTTCTACCAATCACCATTTTCTGAATTTCACTAGTACCTTCATATATCTGTGTAATCTTAGCGTCTCGCATTAATCGCTCCACATGAAACTCCTTTACAAATCCATAACCTCCATGTACTTGAACTGCTTCAGTGGTTACCCACATCGCTGTATCACTAGCATGTAATTTAGCCATTGCTGCGCTAGTGGTATAATCCAAATGTTGGTCTTTTTCCCAAGCAGCCTTTAAGCATAATAATCTAGCGGTTTCAATTCGGGTAGCCATTTCAGCCAATTTAAATTGAATGGCTTGGTGTTCATGTATGGGTTTCCCAAATGTTTTTCTTTGTTTGCTATAAGCTAATGCTAATTCATAAGCACCGCTTGCAATTCCTAATGCTTGTGCTGCAATACCAATTCTACCCCCATTTAAAGTTTTCATGGCAAAATTAAAACCAAAACCTTCTTCCCCTATTCTATTAGTCTTTGGCACTTTCACATCAGTAAAAGATATAGCATGTGTATCACTACCTCTAATACCTAATTTATTTTCTTTTACACCAACAGAAATACCTGGTGTATTTTTCTCTACTATAAAAGCATTAATTCCTTTATGACCTTTAGTATAATCAGTTTGAGCAATCACTAAATATACACTTGCAGTAGACCCATTAGTTATCCAATTCTTAATACCATTGATTACATAATGATCCCCCATATCCTTCGCCTCGGTGTGTTGGTGTGTTGCATCACTACCTGCTTCTGGCTCACTTAACAAAAAAGCCCCTATATAAAGTTGGCCGTCTTTTTTCCCTTGTGCCAATGGCACTAAATATTGTTGTTTTTGATCTTCGTTTGCAAAATGTTCTAACCCCCAACATACTAAACTATTGTTCACACTCATGGCAACGCTTACACTTGAATCCACTTTGCTAATTTCTTCCATAGCTAAAACATAACTAATGGTATCCATACCAGCACCACCATAATCAGGATTGGTCATCATGCCCATCAAACCCAATTCTGCTAATTGCATTAATTGTTCTTTAGGAACCATTTGTTTTTCATCACGATCAATTACACCCGGTAAACATTGTTGTTGTGCAAATTCACGAGCAGCTTTCTGAATCATCAATTGCTCTTCTGAGAAACTAAAATCCATACAAATAATATTTGTATAAAATTACGCTAACATTTGTTAGTATGCAAATAATTGTAAAGAAAAAATGGAATGGGTTATTTCCCCGTTAATTTATGTTGGATTAATTGAGCTAAAACAGATCTATCAGCCTCATTCATTATTTGTGTACTATCCTGTCTAAAATGTCTCTTAAAAGCAAGTATCGCTGCAGTTGAATCGGCCACATCATAGCCAACCATCGACAATGCTAAAGGAATACTTAAACCTTCAGGCATCAATTTGGTTGAATCTGGGTTATACCAAATTCCATATCCATTTTGTGCCAATTGGTTCCAAGGAAAATGAATATTAGGATCAACTTTTCTTTTTGGGGCAATATCTCCATGACCTATAAAATTCTCTGCAGGAATTTTATATTGGGTTTTTAATTTATCTAATAATAACATTAAACTATTGATTTGTGCAGTCTCAAAAGGTTCAAATCCATTATTATCAATTTCAATTCCAATAGAACTAGAATTAATATCTGTATTATTTCCCCATTTAGCAACCCCACCATGCCATGCACGCATATAATCGTTTAGCATATGGTGCACTGTTCCATCTTTACAAATCACATAATGTGCACTCACTTTGGTTCTTTCTAAAGTAAAGGTTCTTAATGTTTGATCACAGGAATTCTGTGCAGTATGATGAATGATAACAAAATTAGGCTTGCGTAAATCAAAATTGGTGGTGCCCACCCATTGTTTAGCAGCAGGCAAATCATTCACAATTTGCAAGGAAGGCTCCAATTTAATTTGCTTGACTAAATCTTTGGTTTGTTTTTTATAGAATTGGTTTGTTGATTGGTATTGAAAAGAATTACAAGCAAGCAAGCAAATCATTAAAAATAAAAAACTAGCTATATGGGTTTTTTTAAACATAGTTATGTATTAAATACTTGGCTCTTGTTGACTCAAGCAATGGAAACTTCCTAATCCCCAAATAATATCTGTTGAATCAATTCCCACTACTTTTCTTGTAGGGAAACAAGATTGTATTATTTGCATAGCTTGATCATCTTGTTTACATTGATAAGTTGGAACAATGATATGACCATTACTAATATAAAAATTGGCATAAGAAGCTGGTAGTAATTGTCCTTCATAAATTACATCAGCAGGCATAGGCAATTCAACAATATTTAATTGTTTACCATTAGCCAATCTCATGACTTTTAACTCTTTCAGGTTTTTCTGTAACAAATCAAAGTTTTCAGAAAGCACATTAGACTCTACTACAGTTAGCACAGTGTCTTCATTCACAAATCTAACAGTATCATCAATATGACCATCTGTATCATCTCCTACAATTCCTTCTGATACCCATAAAACTTGTTCAATACCATAATAATCACCTAAGTATTTTTCAATCTGTGTTTGATTTAAATGTGGGTTTCTATTTTCATTCAACAAACAACACGTTGAAGTAATCACTGTACCAGTACCATTAAAATCAACCGATCCACCTTCCATGATAATTTCCGGATAAAATATGGGAAGATTTAATTGTTCTGCAATTCTAGTAGGAATCACATCATCTAAATCATAAGGAGGATATTTTCCACCCCATGCATTAATATTCCAATCAACAATCGCTTTTGGATGTTCTGCATTGTTGCGAATTAAAAAAGAAGGCCCATGATCCCTACACCATGCATCATTGGTTGGATGTAAATAAAATTGAACCTTACTCATATCCACACCAGCCAACTCTAACATTTTAGAAGCGGCTTGACGCATTTTATCTGTTCCAACATTGATATTAACTCTTTCTGTTAATGCAACTGTTTTAACAAATTCACAGTAAGAAGGATAAATTGTAGCAATCTTACCTGGCCAACTCTCTTCTTTATGTGGCCAGCTTAACCAAATGGCATCATGTTTAGCAAATTCAGCAGGAAAGCTATACCCTAATGATTTAGGAGTTTGACCAGAAAAAAAATCTAATTTATGCTTCATCGTCAATATATCTTTTTACAATTGGGCTATATGAATCAATTCTTCTATCTCTTAAGAATGGCCAATGCGTTCTATAGCTATCAGATTTTTCTGTATCAATATCTATTACTGCCACTTCTTCTTGATCATGAGAAGCTTTATATAATAAAGTACCAAATGGATTACTCACAAAACTACCACCCCAGAATTTCATTAATCCATCCTGTTCTAAACCAACTCTATTAACACTAATCACAGGAACACCATTCGCTACTGCATGACTTCTTTGAATAGTTTGCCAAGCATTGTATTGTTCAATATTGGTAGCTTCATCCTGTGCAGTTGCCCAACCAATAGCTGTTGGATAGAATAACATCTCTGCACCCATTAAGCTAGTGATTCTAGCAGCTTCTGGATACCACTGATCCCAACATATTAGTACACCAATTGTAGCAAATTTAGTTTTAAAAACTTTATACCCTAAATCACCAGGTGTAAAATAAAATTTTTCATAGTAAGCAGGATCATCAGGAATATGCATTTTTCTATACTTACCTAAATAAGTTCCATCAGCGTCTAAAACAGCTGTTGTATTATGATATATACCTTCTGCTCTTTTTTCAAATAAGGAAGCAATAATCACTACACCTAAAGATTTTGCTAATGCACTTAATTCATCGGTTGTTTTACCAGGGATAGGTTCTGCTAATTTAAAATTTTCATAAGCCTCCACATCACAAAAGTAAAGCGAAGTATATAACTCTTGTAAGCAAATGATATTCGCTCCACCTTTAGCAGCTTCTTTAATTTTCTCCACTGCTTTTTGCTTATTAGAAGCCACATCTGCAGTACAAGACATTTGAACTAATCCAACTTTAACAATAGCCATTTGATTAAGTTTTATTTTGAATAATGCCATCAAAACTTTTGACACCAATAATTTTATTTGAAATAAATCCTTCTGCGTAATCCACTCCTATTTGTTGTCCTAATTCTTTTGCCCTTCCTTTAACAAATTCTAAAAAAGAATTGCCAGAAATAAAAGTATTGGGTTCTGTAGAGTTAGGATCAAAAAATTGAGAAGAGTGCGCTAATATAGATTCCATTTTTTTATCCATATGTGCACTAATGTCAACCACAAAACTAGGTGTTAGGTTTCTTGATTGTATATAATGAAAAACATTTGCAGGTCTCCAAGCTTTTTGTGGAACACCATTATTTGTAGTTTCAATTTTAGAAAGTCCTGATAAAAAACATGCATCAGCTACTAAACTAGCAGCTCTTCCATGATCTGGATGTCTATCTTCAGGTGCATTACATAAAACAATGCTTGGTTGAAATCTTCTTATGCATTCTACAATTGCTAATTGATGTTCTTGGTCGTTTTTAAAAAAACCATCGGCCATGCCTAGATTTTCTCTAACCACTAATCCTAAAACCTTACTAGCTGCTTGCGCTTCCTTTAAACGAATCTCCACTGTGCCTCTTGTTCCAAGTTCACCTTTCGTTAAATCTATGATACCCACTTTCTTACCTTCTGCTACTGCAGCTAAAATAGCACCAGCACAGCCCAATTCCACATCATCTGGATGAGCACCAAAAGCTAAAATATCTAATTTCTGCATAAGCTAATTTAAGTTTAACAAAGGTAAGTATTGAAGGGGGTAAAAAACCAAAACCCTCTCTTACAATTACAGTAAGAAAGGGTTTTAATCTTATTTAAAAATGAGGCTTTTAAGCACTCAGATTTATGCTTTTTTTGCGTAACGCTTGTTGAACTTATCGATACGACCAGCAGTATCCACTAACATATTTTTACCAGTGTAAAAAGGATGTGAAGTGTTTGAAATCTCCAATTTGATTACTGGATATTCATTACCGTCTTCGAATTGAATAGTCTCTTTAGTTTGAGCGCATGATTTACCTAAAAATGCTGTACCGTTTGACATGTCTTTGAACACTACAAAACGATAGCTTTCTGGATGGACACCTTGTTTCATTGTATGAATTTTTAAGGAAGCACGGTTTTTGCCGTACAATTATTTAATAGGTTTCAAAGGTAGGCCAAAACGGGTTTTTGACCAAATTTTAGGACTTCATATTGACATATTGCAAGGGAATACCGAAGTTTTCAGCCCTACAAGCCGCTATAACTTCCTGTAAATCATCAATTTTCTTACCCGTTACACGAATAATATCGTCCATAATAGCCGTTTGCACTTTAAGCCCCTTATCCTTGATGAATTTCACTATTTTCTTTGCATCTTCCTGTTTTAAGCCATTTCTTACTGGAACATCTTTTTTGAAGATTTTACCACTTGGTTGAGGTTCTTTTCCTAAATCAAAGGCATTGGAATCAATCCCTTGCTTAATGGATCTACTCAATAATACATCTACAATTTGCTGAACCTTCATTTCTGAATCAGACTCTAGCTTCACTAGATAATCTTTCTTGTTCAAATCAATCACTACGTGAATCCCTTTGAAATCAAAGCGATTGGTGATTTCTTTCTTCACTACATTCACCGCATTATCTAATGTTTGAATGTCTACCGTACTTGAAATATCAAAAGATGGCATATGCTTTTATTTAGTTGAAGTTAATTAATTAACCTTGTTTGTTGTAAACCAAGATTTGGATTTGATTAAAAAAACTATTCCAAAAATAATCAAGAAAACAGAGATTAACTCGGCCTGAGTAGGTTTAAAAGGTAAGAATTCGTATTTATTATTCACCCTAATTTGCTCTATCAATAACCTCTCCACCCCTGCAAAAACTAGGTATACACCGGTCAAAATTCCTGGTCGACTCACTTTTTTCCTAAAAGACCACATTATTAAGAATAATACAAAAGTGCCTACAATTTCATAAAAAGTGGTTGGATATACAGGTAATGGCAATTGATTGCAGTAATTGCCAAAGCAACCAGCTATTCGCTCACCCTCATTCACCACATTATGGGGATATTGGTAAGCCCAAGCCCAATCCGGCAACCAACTAAATGGCTTGGGGTGAAGGTTCACAATTCCCCAGTCTCCATCCCCACTCATATGGCATCCAATTCTACCAGCTGCATAAGCAAATAACATTGTTGGTGCCATCGCATCTGCAAAATGAATTACACTGATTTTATATTTTTTGATATAAAAAATAATAGCAATAGTTGCAATGATTAATCCGCCATAAAAAGTTAAACCAGAAAAAGCAATCAAAGAACCAATTGGATCTTTAGCAAAATCATTTAAGTTTTCTAGGTTATGAAAAATTTTTGCACCAATAAAACCCCAAAGTGCAGCTTGCAAAACAATATCACCCACTCTATCATGTGGCCAAACCAAATATATCTTTTTTTCTGGAACCGCTAATTTAACCTTGTCTTTCTCTCTCCATTTTAAATATGTCATTAAAGCAGCCACTCCAATTCCTGCACCCACACTTCCTTGACTAGATAAAATGAATAATTGAGGATTGGACAGCGCATCTTCAATTAAAAAAGCACCTAGTAATTTATACCCAAACAAAAAACCAAAAACTACACTTGTTGCTAGTTCACCCCAAGTTGCCGGTGCTCCCACTATTACTTCTTCCTCAATTGGTATAAATTCTCCTAATTTTTCTTTACGCTTTAACTCACTATGTAATACAAATCCAGATCCCACGAAAGCCAATGCCACAAAGAATCCGAAGGTATTCACTAATTGTAATCCACTTAACTGAATGCCAAAAATATCACGGATTAAAAAATACAAATTGGGATACATAAATAGTGTTTATAGTATATGCAATGATACGAAAAAAAAGGGCCACACTAGAAAGTGCGGCCGTATTTTACTAACCCATCTAAAAACAAAAACCCTTTATTAATTTTATTAATTGCAATGTTCTTTAAACACTGAAATTAAATGTTGTGCGATCACTTGAGCTGGAGTTCCTTCAATATGATGTCTTTCCACCATGCTTACTAATTCTCCATTTTTAAATAGTGCGATAGCTGGTGAAGAAGGAGGATAAGGTAAATGATACTCTCTTACTTTATTTACTGCTTCCAAATCAAATCCAGCGAAACTTGTAGTGATTCTGTCTGGTTTAATAGTTGAATTTGCAACAGCCATTAAAACACCTGGTCTACATGCACCTGCTGAACAACCACAAACTGAATTTATCACAACTAATGTTGTACCATCTTGTTTCACTGCTTGCTCAACTTCTGCTGCTGTTCTTAGATCTTCAAAACCATTATCTACTAACTCTGCTTTCATTGGTAAAACTATCTCTGCGGGGTACATATCTCATCTATTTGTACCAAAATTAGGTATTTTTGAAATCCCTTACAAATTTGTTTTGAGGTCATTTTGGCACTTAATAATAGCTTAATATAGGCTTTTTTAAGCCATAATGGCCTAAAAAGACTAAAAAAGGCCTCAAAATGAGGCCTTTAGATAAGTAAATTTTTTATGGTATTGAGGCTATCTCAGGTAACCTAAAATTTTCAACATAGACTGTGCAGATTGCTCTTTTGCATAGACCCAATCTACCAATTTTCCTGTTTTTGGATCCTTTTCTACGATTACATGTTTAGGTGAAGGAATCAAGCAATGTTTGATTCCGCCATAACCACTAATTTGATCTTGATAAGCACCAGTATGGAAGAATCCAACATATAAAGATTCACTATTCTCTTCTACCCTTTCTCCTTTCTCTGAATCTTTCAATTTAGGTAAGAAAACCTCATTAATATGTTCTTCAGAATCATAATAATCATGGCTATCACAAGTTATACCACCTAATACTACACGTTGATAATCGTTTTCCCATTTATTCACTGGAAGCATCAAGAATTTTTCTCCAATACCCCATGTATCTGGAAGTGTCGTAATGAATGAAGAATCAATCATATACCAACACTCTCTATCGTTTTGTTTTTTCTCTGCTAATACTTTATAAATATGTGCCATGCTCTCACCCACTGTGTAGCTACCAAATTCAGTATAAATATTAGGCATGGGTACCTTTGCTTTCTTACAAGCTTTCTTAATATTAGATACAATCTCATTAATCATGAAACTATAATCATATTCAAAGCCTAAAGAATGCTTAATAGGGAAACCACCACCAATATTAATGGAATCTAATTCTGGGCAAATCTTCTTTAATTGACAATAAAGATTAATGATCTTGTTTAACTCAGACCAATAATAGATATCGTCTTTGATACCTTTATTCAAAAAGATATGAAGCATTTTTAATTGAAACTTATCTTCGTAGCCTTCAATTTCATCTACATAAAACTCTAAGATATCTTTTGCTCTAATACCTAATCTAGAAGTATAAAAAGGAAAACTAGGCTCTTCTTCAGCAGCCACTCTAATTCCTAATTTAAAAGGTTGTTTTGCATTTCGCTTATAAAATTGTAACTCTTCAACATTATCTAATACAGGAATTACATTTTTAAAACCACTATTTATCAATTTAGTAATTCTACTTGTATAGGACTTTTGCTTATACCCGTTACAAATAATAAAAATGTCTTTATTAATCTTTCTTCTTTTATACAATTGGTTAATGATCTCAATATCATATGCATAAGAAGTTTCTAAATGAACACCATGTGATAAAGCTTCTTCCACCACAAAAGAAAAATGAGAACTCTTGGTACAGTAACAATAAAAATATTGCCCTTCATACTTATGCTTTTTAAAAGCATCCGCAAACATTTTCTTTGCCTTATTAATTTGCATGCCAATCTTTGGCAAGTAGGTTAACTTTAAAGGGGTACCATGTTTTTCAATGATGGCTTTTAAGTCAAGTCCATTAAATTCCAAATAACCATTATCATTTACATCAAATCCTTCTTGAGGAAAATGGAAAGTCTGTTTTACCAGAGAGGTGTAGGTATTGTTCATTAATTAAGCTGGGTTGTTAGCTGTTGATTTTTTAGTACACAAAAATAGTTCTTTGAACGGATATTGGGGCCAAAAAAAATGAGTCCCCTTTGGGAGACTCATTTTTAAATTTTTCTGCGATGTCTCCGTAAGGACGCCGCTGAAGAAATTACTTAACAGACTGAATTAAAGCTTTGAAAGTAGCTGGCTCATTCATTGCTAAATCTGCCAATACTTTACGGTTTAAATCAGATCCTTTCTTTGCTAATAAGTTAATGAATTGGCTATAAGTTAAACCTTCTTCTCTTACAGCAGCATTGATACGCGCAATCCATAAACTGCGGTATTCACGCTTTTTCAATTTACGACCAACATAAGAGTAAGTTAAACCTTTCTCTAATACGTTTTTGGCAACGGTATATACGTTTTTACGCTTACCATAGAAACCTTTTGCTTGGTCTAATATTTTCTTTCTTCTTGCTCTAGATGCAACGGCATTTTTTGAACGTGGCATAATTAATATTTTATTGAATCTTCGGTCTCAAGACTTCGACTCGGTTAATTTAAATGTGTTTGATTTAAAATTCGGAGGAATTATCCTTTTAATCTTAATAAACGTAAAACGAAGTCTTTGTTAGTAGCACCTACAAGACCTTTTTGTCTCATAGCTCTTTTACGCTTTGTTGATTTCTTTGTAAGGATGTGTCTTTTGAACGCTTTTTGGTAGGTAATTTCACCTGTACCAGTAACTTTAAAACGCTTCTTTGCGCTTGAGTTAGTTTTTACTTTTGGCATTATTATAATCTTA
>JAHEFI010000041.1 GCA_024640255.1 Bacteroidota bacterium
AAGTCGACCCCTTCAATATCTTGTTGGAACATGAAATTTACGGCATTGCTTCCTCCGCCGCCAACACCAAGAACCTTGATGATGGATGATTTTTGCTTGGGTAAGTCAAATTGAATCATTCTTTTGTTTTTAAATGGGTTAGTTGGTTAGTTAGTAGTTAGTGCATCTAAATTACTATATGTCAATCGATTAACTTCTATAAGTTATAAACGACATGTGGGTAATTTTTATGCTAGAGGCTTGTCTTCTTCCTCGTTAAAAATTTCAATTAAGTTATTCTTGAAACGATCCCAGAATTTGCTCTTTCTTTTTTCGATTTGCTCTGCAGTTAAAGTGGTTGGAGCTGGCTGTACTACTGACTTTTGCTCAGAATGCATTTGGTTTCCAGCTGCTGGATTAACGGTTAAAGCTCTTGGCACTTCCACTTTCTTGAAAGTCTCAGTGAACACTTTATAGTTTTGCTCGTAATCGTTATATCCTTTCAAGATTAAACCAATACAAGTAGAGTACATTGGTTTCTTTAACTCATCAATATGATTAGGTGCTAAATGCTCATTAGGTAAACCAATTCTAGCATTTAAACCAGTGATATATTCAGTTAATTGAATCAAGTGTTTTAATTGAGAACCACCACCAGTAAGGATTACGCCGCCATTTAACATTCTGCTATCTAATCCAACTTGCTTCAAATGATAAGTCACAAAATCTAAGATTTCGCTCATTCTAGCTTGGATGATTTGTGCTAAATTCTTAACACTAATTTCTTTAGCTGGCATACCTTTTAAACCTGGAATAGTAACATAAGCATTTGCTTTAGCTTCATCCGCTAAGGCGCTACCAAACTGTACTTTCATAGCTTCTGCTTGGCTCTTCAATACGCCCAAACCCAATCTGATATCATTAGTGATATTTTCACCACCAAAAGGTATTACTGCTGTATGTTTTAAAATTCCATCATAGAAAACAGCTAAATCACTTGTTCCACCACCAATATCCAAAATAGCCACACCTGCTTCTAAATCGATATCACTCATTACAGCACTAGCAGATGCCAATGGTTGTAATACCAAGTCTTTGGTAGTTAAACCACTTCTTTCAACAGAACGGTTAATATTACGGATAGCATTTCTATCACCTGTTAAGATTAAGAAATTAGCGCCTACTTTCACCCCATTTACACCAATTGGATCTTTGATGTTTTGGTTATTATCTACATGAAATTCCTGAGGAATCACATCAATAATTTGATCACCAGCAGGGATAAATGTCTTTCTTTGGTTATTGATTAATTGCTCAATTTCCCAAGCTTGGATTTCATTGTCAGGTTCTTGTCTAACTTGATCTCCACGAGTTTGTAAACTCTTAATATGATGACCAGCGATACCAACATATACTTCATTGATATCTAAATCTGGATTGCTTTTATGGCAATTTTCTAGCGCTTGTTGAATTGCTTTAATGGTTTGATCGATATTCAAAACCTGTCCATGTTGAACACCATTGCTATTCGCACGGCCAAAACCAAGGATTTCTAACTTTCCGAATTCATTTTTTCTACCTGCAATCGCAGCAATCTTAGTTGTACCGATGTCAAGACCCACTATGATGGGTGATTCGTTTTGACTCATTTTTTATAGTTTTTTAGTTGTTAGTTAGTTGTAGTGAATTAGGCTTTCTTGGGCATTACTGCCTTTGCAGACTTCTTCACATTATTTAACGTTTTAATATTGGGTTTATTGTTTGATTTTGGCTTGATTTTTTTAGGCGCAGGTTTGACAATTTTTTTAGCGACTGTCTTCTTTTTCAAGATGGTATCTTTTACCAAAACCGGCTTTACAACACTGTCTTTTACGATAGGCATTGGAATAGAGGAAACCGAACTTGTATCAGTCATCATAATGGCAGAACCTAATAACATCAATGGACCATTAAATTGAATGGGTTGTAAACCTTTTTTCAAAGTCACTATTTGATTATTAAACCTAAGGTCTAATACTTGATAAGCATTAATACCAGAGGGTACCCAGATTTTTTTATAGAAAGTATATAATCTGTCTAATTTGTTTTCTAGTTGATCGATAGAACCAATTAGCACGGTATGATCTCCAATAGTTGGAATCAATTCAAAATCTCCATTAGGTGCTATATTAACTTGAGCAATTTGAGCGGAGAAGAAACTATCTTCTTTAATCACTGAAGCAAATTCAACTATATTTTGAAGAAGTATACTATCTGGTTTTGATAATTGTTCTTGATCTGAAGTGAATCCAGTGAACACTGGCAAACGCAATACAGATAACTGTCTTAAAGGAAGTTGATTGGCATTTTTGTCTACATAAAAAGAGCGCCCAGTCACTGTGAAAACCCTAGCAATGGGTACTCTTTGTTCAATGCGAACTTGTAATACCAATTGATTGTCTAAAAACAATTCTGCATTTTTTATCCAAGCAGTCTTTTCTAAAGAACGCTCTATTTGAGCAAGATTCAAATGACTAATTGGAGTGCCTACTTTTACTTGCTGATTGTTTAAAATTTGTAAAATCTCTTGCTCTTTCATAAACAAAGCAGTAGGATTTTCTCCCACTAATTCCACTACAATATCCTTACACTTCTTCTCTGACTTTGCTTGCCATGACATCACAAACAAAACAACTAATGCAACCCCTAAAAGGCTCCATAAAATATTCAAAGCTATTTTTTTCCAGTTTTGCATGTCTTATTTTGAGAAGATCTCTTTTACTTTGGTTATACAAGCATCAATATCTCCTGCACCTGCCATTACAATTAATTTATCGCTGGTTGTTGCCGCCCATTCAAACAATTGCTCTTTACTCATTACGGTTTTATGTGCAACAGTCATTTTATCCAATAAGATTTCACTGCTTACTCCTGGAATAGGTAATTCTCTCGCAGGATAAATAGGTAATAAAATCACTTCATCCGCTTTAGACAATACTTCTATAAAACCAGTAGCCTGATCTTGCGTTCTTGAATATAAATGGGGTTGGAATACCAATACCATTTTCTCCTTTGGATATAAGCTTCTCACACCACTGATTAATGCATTCAATTCCTCAGGATGATGTGCATAGTCATCAATCAAAACTTTATTAGGTGTTTTA
Source organism: Bacteroidota bacterium (assembly GCA_024640255.1). GTDB lineage: Bacteria > Bacteroidota > Bacteroidia > Chitinophagales > Chitinophagaceae > Sediminibacterium. The sequence goes on from JAHEFI010000041.1 coordinate 3,123, forward strand.
ATCTTGAATTCAAATCTGCGTTTTACTCCTTGGAATGCAGCAACGGCTTCTTTGATTTTATTTTCATCAATACCTAATTGCAAAGCAATAGCAATAGCAGCTGTTGCATTTTCTACATTATGTAAACCACCCATATTTAATTCCACATCCTTTACAATACCTTTTGGATATACCAAGTCAAAATGATAAGATCCGTCAATCACTTGTAAATTATGGGTGTGAAAAGAAGCTTTAGGTTCATTGTATGAATAAGTAAATACTTCTTTATTCTCCTTGTTTACTGGAAATACTGTTCCATATTTTTGAATCAATACACCATTTGATTTAATCTTATCTGTATACTGACCAAAGGCTTTTAACACTTCTTCTGCTGTGCCATAAATATCTAAATGGTCTGGATCTACTGCAGTCACCACAGCTACATTAGGCGCTAATTTTAAAAAGCTTCTATCATATTCATCTGCTTCCACAACCACTACATTTTTTTCATGGCTCCAAAAATTAGTACCATAGTTAGATGCTATACCCCCTAAGAAAGCATTACAACCAAAACCTGTATGTCTTAAAATATGAGCAGTCATTGAAGTGGTAGTTGTCTTACCATGTGTACCAGCAATGCCAATAGTAAAGGCATTTTCAGTTACCCATTGTAATACATCACTTCTTTTAACTACATTATATCCGTTGTCTCTGTAATAATTTAATTCTTTATGATCTGCAGGTATTGCTGGCGTATAAACAATAACCGTAGCTTCTTTATCTATTTGTGCCAAATCGTCTTCAAAATGAATTTGAATTCCTTCTTTCACTAAATCATCTGTTAGCGGTGTAGGAGTTTTATCGTAACCAGATACTATTACACCCTGTGTATTAAAATACCTTGCCAATGCACTCATTCCAATGCCACCAATACCTATAAAATAAATTCGCTTTATATTAGTTAATGGATTCATAATGTATACTTGATTATTTGTTCTGCAATAACTTTATCTGCATCAGTAACCGCAAATGCTTTTATTTTATTACACATGTTTTCTAAAATACCTGGTTGACTAATTGCATCAATGATTAATGGCCCTAAAGAATCTTTTACCATTGAATCATTAACCATAAATGCCGCTGAAGCGTCTACCAAATTTTTTGCATTAAAAGTTTGATGATCTTCTGCTGCAAATGGATAAGGGACAAATACACAAGGTTTAGCTGTTAATGAAATTTCTGCAACCGACATGGCACCTGCTCTACTTACCACTAAATCAGCTGCTGTATAAGCTGCACTCATATCATCCAAGAAAGTATTCACATATACATTGCTATAAGACTTTGCAGCATTGGTATATTTAGTAGCATTGGATTTGCCTGTTTGCCAAATCAATTGAATGTTTTGATTGGTGAACGCTTCTAAATGATGCATGATGGCATCATTAATGGAATTCGCTCCCAAACTTCCACCAACAATTAAAACCGTTTTTCTTTCTGGTAATAATCCAAATTGCATTAATGCAGCATCTCTGGTATACATAGATGAGCTAATGTTTTTTCTAACTGGATTGCCTGTTACCATTATTTTATCGCTGGGAAAAAATTGCTCCATTCCTTTAGTGCCGGTAAATACTTTAGTAGCATTTTTACCTAACCAAATATTGGATTTACCCGCAAAGGCATTGGATTCATGAATAAAAGTGGGAATGCCTTTTGATTGTGCATATTTTAAAACAGGAAAACTTGAATAACCTCCTACACCAAAAACTGCATTGGGCTTAAACTCATTGAAAATACTTCTAACCTGAAAAAAGCTTTTGATTAATTTAAAAGGAAGGGTTAGGTTTTTCAACATATTAGATCTATTCAAACCTGCAATAGTTAATCCCTTTATTGAATATCCTGCTTGAGGCACTTTTTCCATTTCCATTTTACCAGATGCACCAACAAATAAAATTGCTGCTTCAGGTTGTAATACCTGAATAGCTTGCGCCACTGCAATGGCTGGGAAGATATGTCCTCCAGTTCCACCACCTGCAATGATGATGCGCAATGTTTGATTATGCTGGTTGAACTTCATTTTCTGCTACAGTATTTTCTTCTGGTATTTCAATCTCTGTTTCTTCAGGTGCCTTACCTTCCATTTGCTCCACATTTCTTGCAACACTCAATATCAATCCAATTGCACAACAAGTAAAGATGAAAGAGCTTCCTCCCATACTTACTAGTGGCAATGTAACTCCTGTTACTGGAACAATATTTACATTCACTGCCATATTCGCTACTGCTTGAATCACTAAAGTGAAGCTTAATCCCAATGCCATAAAAGCACCAAATGCATATGGACACTTTCTAAATATTCTGATACATCTAAATAAGAACACTAAATAAATAAAGATGATAAATGCACCACCAATCAAGCCATACTCTTCTATAATCACCGAATAAATAAAATCGTTATAGGCTTGTGGTAAAAAATTTCTTTGTCTACTATTTCCTGGACCTAAACCATATAAAATACTACCATTTGCAATGGCAATCTTTGCTTGTTGAACCTGATAAGGTACTTCATTGTCTTCTGCATACATAAAGTCTTGTACCCTACTTACCCAGGTACCAAATCTTCCAAAACCTTTTAATTTTTCTGCAACTACAGGCTTACCTTCTGCAGCACTCACATTACTTTTATGAGTAGCCATAGCAACGCTAACAATAATAACCACTGGCACCATCGCAACCAGTATTACCAAACCAATATGTTTAAAACTTACTCTTCCAATGAACATTAATAATAAAGAAGTGGCACCAGTTAATAAGGCATTTGATAAATTAGCTGGCATAATTAATCCGCAGATTAATAAAACAGGCCAGAATACTGGCCAGAAGCCTTTCTTAAAATCTTTAATCACTTCTTGTTTCTTACTAAGTACCCTTGAGATATACATGAATAAAGCCAACTTAGCCACATCACTACTTTGAATAGTTAAATTAATGATGGGTAATTTGATCCATCTACTTCCTTCATTAATTTTTGCTCCAAAAAATAAAGTATAAATCAATAAAGGAACAGACAGTATAAATAAAATGGTAGCCACTCTAGAGAATACCGTATAATTCACCCTATGCAAACCAAATACTACTAATAATCCCATTAAGGTAAACGCAACTTGTTTAAATAAATAAATACTAGTATTCCCTTTAGACATTTTATAGGCCAATGAACCAGTTGCACTATAGACCACCATGATAGAGATGAGCGATAAGACCAAGATTAGCGCCCAAATATATTTGTCGCCTCTAGTTCTTTGATCTAAATGCTCTTTCACTCCTCCTAAAGAAGGCATTTGTGAAAATAACTTATCAGTGGTTTCTTTTAACATTATAATTCTTTTACAGACTCTTTGAATTGACGACCTCTATCTTCATAGTTTTTAAACAAATCAAAGCTTGCACATGCAGGGCTTAAAAGAACTACATCCCCTTTTTCTGCTAATTTAAAAGCAGCATTCACAGCTTTCTTTGCACTATCTGCTTCAATTATAGTAGCAACTTTATCTTTAAAGAAAGAAGTGATTTTCTCGTTATCAGTACCCATACAAACAATTGCCTTTACTTTTTCTTTCACTAAATCAGCAATTAATTCATAATCATTACCCTTGTCTACTCCGCCTAAAACAAGAACAGTAGATTTTTGCATGCTTTCCAATGCATACCAAGTGCTGTTTACATTGGTTGCTTTACTATCGTTGATAAAATCTACACCACGAACAGTAGCAACAAATTCCATTCTATGTTCTAGATTGTGGAAATTACTTACCGCTTCACGGATTTTTTCTTTACGGATACCCAATGTGCTTGCAGCAATGCTGGCAGCCATTGTGTTATAAGCATTATGTTTTCCTTTTAAAGCAAAATCATAAATGCTCATGGTAACGCGTTCTTCTTGGATTTTTAACATCATTTGGTCGTTTTTGATGTAGCCTCCTTTTTTTACTTCTTGTTTCATAGAGAATGGTAATGGGTTAGTATTAGTAGTTAGTAGTTCTAAATGTTTGGTGATTACTTCGTCATCTATACAGTAAATGAAATAATCGTTAGCTGTTTGATTCTCGATAATTCTGAATTTGCTCTTTACATATCTTTCAAATTCATAATTGTATCTATCTAAATGGTCTTCTGTAATATTTAATAGTATAGCGATATCTGGCTTAAAACTTACTATTCCATCTAATTGGAAAGAGCTTACTTCAATTACATATAAAGCTTTTGGATCTTGTGCAATCTGTCTTGCAAAAGAGAATCCAATATTGCCTACCACAGCTACATCTTGCTCTGCTACTTGACAAATATGGTATAACAAAGAAGTGGTAGTAGTCTTTCCATTACTTCCTGTAATAGCTGCAATCTTAGAATTGCCTTTATATCTATATCCAAATTCAATTTCACTAATTACTGGAATGCCTTTTGCATGAATAGCTTTCACCAATTCGTTTTTATCAGGAATCCCAGGGCTCTTCATTACTTCGTCAGCAGCTAAAATTCTTTCAACGCTATGTGATCCAGCTTCAAATTCAATATGATTATCTTCTAGTTCTTTTTGAAATACAGGTTGAATAGCACCACCATCAGACACGAATACATCGTAGCCTTTTTGCTTTGCTAAAAGTGCAGTACCAACTCCACTCTCTCCTGCGCCTAATATGATTAACTTCTTTGCCAAGGTTATCTAGTCTTTAAGGTTAAAATAGATGCCACTACTAAAAGAATGGTAATAATCCAGAAACGGACTGCGATTTTACTTTCATGAAATCCTTTCTTTTGATAATGATGATGTAAAGGGCTCATTAAAAACACTCTTCTACCTTCTCCATATTTTTTCTTAGTGTACTTGAAATAAGATACCTGTATGATCACACTTAAATTTTCAATTAAGAATACACCACAGAAAATGGGGATCAATAATTCTTTTCTAACAATGATTGCTAAAGATGCAATAATGCCGCCTAATGCAAGACTACCTGTATCACCCATGAATACTTGCGCTGGATATGCATTGTACCATAAAAACCCAATACAACCTCCCACAAAGGCACCCACGAAAATGGATAACTCACCCAAGTTCGGGATATACATTACATTTAAATAATCGGCAAATACATAGTTACCACTTACATAAACAAACACACCTAATGCCGCACCAATGATGGCACTTACTCCTGCTGCCAATCCATCCAAACCATCTGTGATATTGGCGCCATTGGATACTGCGGTTACTATAAATGTCACAATCAAAATATATACCACCCAAGTGTATTGTTCTGCACCTGGACCAATCCAGCTTACCAATTTGCTGTAATTGAATTCATGATTTTTTACAAAAGGAATAGTGGTAATAGGCGTTTTTACTTTTACAAAACGACGCTCTTCCCCATTGATATTTCTCACCACCACATCTGCGCCTTTAGCAATATGTTCTCCTTTTTGCAAATTCGCAGAAATATTAGTAGATACTATCTCACGCTCTACTGTTACTGCATTACTAAAGTAAAGCGTTACACCAATGATAATACCTAGACCAACTTGTCCAATAATTTTTGACAAACCTGCTAGACCATCACTATTTTGTTTTTTATACGCTTCTCCTTTGCTTTGAGCTTCTTTGCGTGCACGAATTTTAAAATAATCATCTAAGAAACCAATTAAACCCAACCACACTGTACATAAAATCATTAAACGGATATATACCTTATCTAAATTGGCAAATAATAATGTAGGGATTAAAATACTCAATAAGATGATGATACCACCCATTGTTGGAGTACCTTTCTTTTGTTGCTCTCCTGCTAATCCTAATTCTCTAACGGTTTCACCAATTTGCTTTTTTTGTAAGAATAAAATCATTTTCTTACCAAAAACAGTGGCAATGAATAAAGACAATAAAATAGCCATTGCAATTCTTGAAGTCAAGAATTGAAAGGCACCCAATCCAGGGATATTAAATGTTTTATTCAACCAAGAAAATAATTGATATAGCATGGGGATTATTTTTCTAATTCTTTAAATAGATTAAACAAGGTTTCTTTATCATCAAAATGAGTTTTTACACCCTTAATGTCTTGGTATTTTTCATGACCCTTTCCAGCCACCAAAATGATATCTCCCGGATTCGCTATACTCACCGCAGCTTTGATGGCTTCTTTTCTGTCAGCAATTTTGATATACTTTCTTTTTGCAGCACTGCTTAATCCTTGCTCCATGTCGCTCAAAATATCATTTGGATCTTCTGATCTTGGATTATCACTTGTTAAGAAAACCTTGGTACTTAAATCACAAGCAACCTGAGCCATGATAGGTCTTTTGCTTTTATCTCTATCTCCACCACAGCCAACAACTGTAATGACTTGCTCTCCTCCTTTTTTAAGTTTAGCAATGGTTTCTAAAACATTTTCTAAAGCATCAGGAGTATGAGCATAATCAACTATGCCAATAATTTTTGTATCGCTGATGGTATAATCAAATCTGCCTTCTGCACCAGTTAAGGCGCTTAATACAGTTAATACTTTTTCTGAATTTTCACCCAATTGAATCGCCACACCATATACTGCTAAGAAATTATAGGCATTGAATATGCCAATTAATCTACAGTGAACTTCTACATCATTCACCAATAAAACCAAACCGGTTAATTGATTCTCTAAAATTTTTCCTTTGTAATTAGAAGGTGCATGTAAAGCATAAGTTAATTTCTTAGCCTTTGTATCTACCAACATATTCGCGCCATTCTTGTCATCCAAATTAGATAAGGCAAATGCAGAAGCAGGTAAATGATCAAAGAAAGATTTCTTAACTGCTAGATATTCTTCAAAAGTTTTATGATAATCTAAATGATCTAAAGTAATATTTGTGAAAGCAGCTCCAACAAATTGTATACCTGTAATTCTGTGTTGATGAATTGCATGACTACTACACTCCATAAATACATGTGTACAGCCCGCAGCAACCATTTGATCTAATAAAGCATTTAACTGAATAGCATCTGGAGTAGTATGTGTTGAAGGCACAATGGTTTTACCAATATGATTCTCTACAGTACTAATTAATCCACAAGTGTATCCTAATTCAGTAAATAATTTAAATAGAAGAGTTGCCACTGTTGTTTTACCATTGGTTCCAGTTACCCCTAACATTTTTAATTTAGTAGAAGGGCTATCATAAAATTGATGCGCCATAATTGCTACCGCTTCACCAGAATTAGCTACAGCGATATAAGTTATCCCTGCAACCAAGTTGCTTGGTAAATTTTCACATACAATTACAGTAGCACCTTTTTCAATTGCTGTTTGAATAAAACCATGTCCATCTGCTTGTACCCCTTTGATTGCGACAAATACAGTGCCTTCAGTTACTTTTCTTGAATCTATTTGTATAGCACTCACTTCTACATTAGTGGATCCAACCACTTCTCTGATGGCTACTCCAAATAATATGTTTTGTAATGCTTTCATTAGTTTAATTCAATTAAGATGGGTTGACCTTTAGTGATATAAGAACCTTGTGCAATACTTTGTTTAACCACTTTTCCTTTTCCCACACATTTAACCTGCAACCCTGCTCTCTCACATAACCATAATGCGTCTTGTAATTTTAAACCACTGATATCAGGCATGGTAGAATCAGCCATCAACTTTGCTGCTGCTTGAGCCTTTGTGCCAGCTCCTTTTAAATTCACCCAGTTATTACTAGACACTGTTGAATCTTGATACGGTAAACTTATTTTTTTAGCTATAGCTTGTAAAGAAGTTCTTGATACTGAGTATTGATAAGCTTGACTGTCTTTTAAAGCAATTACTGGAGCTGTATTGGTTTTATTATGGATATAAGTAGAGTATAATCTGTCAGCAATTTCTTTAAATACAGGACCTGCTACAGAAGCCCCATAAAAAGGATAAGCATGTGGCTTATTTTTAATGATCACTGCAATAGTATATTGAGGATTTTCTGCTGGGAAATAACCTGCAAAAGAAGATTGATAAATTTTATCCGCATATCCTTTATTACCATTAGCTACTAATGCTGTACCAGTTTTACCTGCTACTTTATATAAGCTATTTTTAAATAAACCTTTAGCAGTTCCATTAATACAAACTCCTTCTAATGCAGCTTGTAATGCTTTCACAGTAGCTGGCTTCACTAATTGTGGATTATATACTTTAGGTGAAAAAGTCTTAAGCAGTTTTCCTTCTTCTTTAATCGCATTCACTAAATAAGGTTTCATCATCACCCCATTATTAGCAATAGCATTATATAAAGTAAGTGTTTGAATGGGAGCAATAGCAATATTGTATCCAAAAGCCATCCATGGTAAAGTAGTTGGCCCATATAATTTATCACCTGGCTTGGTAATTTGTGGTCTTCTCTCTCCAATTAAATCTATGCCAGATAAAGAGTCTAATCTTAATTTAGTCAAATGCTTATAGTACTCATTTACATTATTACTATAATGCGCCATCGCAATTTTAGCCATTCCCACATTAGAGCTTTCTTCAAATGCTTCTAATACAGTTGCTTGATGCTTGCCATGTTGTTCTGAATCCCAAACAGTTTGACCCACTACTTTCCAAACACCTCCTTCAAGATCAAGGGTAGAATTTAAATTCAATTTACCATCTTCTAATGCACTTAATAAGGTAACCAATTTAAAAGTAGAACCTGGTTCTGTTGGCGTAATCGCGTAATTCAAATCTTCTCTATAAACCCCTTCAGAAATTTTACCCAAATTAGCAATGGCTTTAATTTTACCTGTCTTTACTTCCATTACCATTGCAACGCCCCACTGAGCTTGGTTTTGCACCATCATCTTATTTAAAGCATTGGTGGTAACTTCTTGAATAAATACATCAATATTGCTAACTATATCTTTTCCAGTTTCAGGCGCAATTTCAAATTCTCCTTCTTGCACTGGTACAGTTACGCCACCAGCAATAGCTCTTACTAATTGTCTTCCGTTTCTTCCTTTTAAAACAGTATCATAAGACAATTCTAATCCAACACTATTTTGCTCTCTTGCCAAACCAATGGTTCTATAACCCATGTTTTGATAAGGATTTAATCTCACATTGCGCTCTTCAGCAATCATACCACTCTTGTATCTTCCAATTTTAAATAAAGGAAATTTGGCTAAAGCTAAATATTGTCTGTAATCAATTTTCTTTTTTAACTCGTAGTTGGGTTCTTTGGTTTCAAAAGCCTTTGTTAATTGATCTTTGTATTGAGCAGCAGTTTGATCTTTGAATAAATCTGCTAAAGCCAAACTTAAAGAATCAATATTCTCTCTAAATAATTTTCCATTTTTTTCGTGTAATGGATCTACTCTAAAATCAATATAAATATCAAACTGAGGAACATTGGTACTTAACATTTGACCATCTTCACTATAAATAGTTCCTCTTGCTGCTGGAATTTCTGCTATACGCTGATGTAAGCTATCGCTTAACCCTCTCCAGTAAGAACCTTGCACTTGTTGGATATAAAACGCTTTGCCCAATATAGCTAGGCATACCGCTACCACTAATAGGTAACTTAAATAAACCCTCCACAATATGTCGCGTTTTACATCCATTATTTATTGTTGGTGGGGTTTATATTTCTTTTTTCAATTTGAATTCTAATGGGCATTTCCTTTCCAACTGCTAAGCCATAAGGTGCCACTGCATTTTCAATTTGAACAGCACCACTTTTTTGCATTAATTCTGCTTTAATGGTTTTGTATTCAAACTGTAATTCTTTAAGATCCTTTTTTGTTGCGTTGATTTTTCTAATAGTCTTATCCGTCAAGTGACCATTCGCGATATAGAGTATCGCTAAGAAAGCCAGAAACAAGAAGAATCCTGTGTTCATGACAATCCACTGATAGTTTAGAATGCTTTTGATAGCATTCTTAGGATTTGTTTTTACGGGTACGGACATACTATTATACTCTTTCGGCAGCACGCAATTTTGCGCTTCTGCTTCGATTGTTTTCTTTCATCTCTTTGTCTGAAGCCATTACAGGTTTTTTTGTAATGATCTCCCAAACTTTTTCTCTAGGGTTGGAAAGAAAAGGATTGGAAGGGTTTTCTTCTTCTGGAGCCACTTTAAAAGCATTCTTAACCATTCTGTCTTCAATAGAATGAAAGGTGATGATTACTGCACGTCCACCTGGTTTTATCACTTCAGGTAATTGTGCAAGAAAATCGGACAACACTTCCATCTCTTCGTTTACTACAATTCGAATGGCTTGAAATACTTGTGCCCAGTATTTGTTTGGATTTCCTTTAACTACAGGTGCAATCAGTGTTTTAAAATCTTGTACTGTGTTTAACTTCACGTGCTTTCTGTTGTCTACAATATGTTTCGCCAATGTTTTTGAATTGGTTACTTCACCATACTGCTCGAACATTTTGTGCAGTTCCGTTTCGCTAAGGCTTTCAATCACTTGAGCGGCTGTTCTTGTTTGGCGTTGATCCATTCTCATATCAAAAGGACCATCAAACCTTGTAGAAAAACCTCTTGTGCCTTCGTCAAATTGATGACTACTCACACCCAAGTCTGCTAAGACACCATCTACTTGGTTAATCTTATGCAATCTTAAAAACCTTTGCAGGTACTTGAAATTTTCTGGAATAAAAACAATACGCTCATCATTGGGTAAATTGTTCTTAGCATCTGCATCTTGATCAAAAGCTATTAAGCGTCCCTTAGGACCAAGCTTAGATAAAATACCTCTACTATGACCTCCTCCTCCAAATGTGGCATCTACATATACACCCTCAGGATGGATATTTAGATATTGCATTGTTTCGTGAAATAATACGGGTATATGATAATCAGAAGAAGGAATAGTGGATGTAGGGTTGGTCATCTTTTTCCTTAATCGTTTTTATTATTACCAGACATTACTTCTTGCGCCAGATTACTAAATTCATCTGCAGAGAAATCCTCAAAGAGCTTTTTATAGGTACTTGCATCCCAGATCTCAAAACGATCTAATGCGGCTGCTAAAACAATCTCTTTTCCTGGTAAAGCAAACTCTCTTAAAGTGGGAGGTAATAATAAACGGCCTGCGCTATCCATTTCTACCTCTGTTGCTCCACCCAAAAATTGACGTCTAAACTGACGCACTTTAGGATCAAAGTCGTTCAACTGGCTAATCTTGTCTAATATCTTCTGCCAGCTTCCAATTGGATAAAGTGTCAAGCACTTCTCAAAACCTCTACTAACAATAAAGCGTGTCTCCCCTTCCGCCAGCTGTTTTTTCAAACTGCCGGGAACCAGGAAACGCCCTTTAGCGTCGATAGTTGATTGATATTCTCCGTGAAAGCCTGTCATTGTTAATAATTAG
>JAHEFI010000010.1 GCA_024640255.1 Bacteroidota bacterium
CAAATTTGGGAATAATTAATACATCGGTATAACCCTTGTCTTTATAATTATTCGTATCCACATCTTTGGGGAAATTGAATTCAATTTGATCTGTATTTTTCAATGCTGATTGAATAAATCCATTGGGGTCTATCACTGCAATCTTTCTATGTTCAATACCTGAAACAGATACATAGGCCGATCCTGCAATAAATGCTACTAATAATATAGGCATTAAAAAAGTTACTAGTAAAAAACGCTTGTTTTGAACTCTAGTTTTGTATTCTCTTTGTATAATTAACCAGATCTTATTCATCTGAATATATTTTAGGGGATATTATAATGGTTGAAATGCTCTTGTGGTGGAATGTGTACCTTCTACTAATTGAATAAAAATTTCATTTAGTGAAGGAAGTACTTCATTGTATCCAACAATATTTACTTTGTCTTTTAATAAATGTGCTAATACATCATTGCTTTTGTATCCTTCGTTAATCTTAACTAAATTTTTATGGCTTGCAGTTGATACCACTGAGAAAATCTCATTGTCAGCTAAACTGATGGCTTCTGTGGTTTCAATGCTAAAGATATTTTGTTTAAACTGTTGTTTGATATCCGATACGGTGCCATCTAATATCTTCTTACCTAAATTCACCAGTACTATTTGATCACAGATTTCTTCTACCTGCTCCATTCTGTGAGTACTAAATATAATGGTAGAACCTTTTTTGGCTAAATTAAAAATCTCGTCTTTAATTAAATTGGCATTTACTGGATCTAATCCACTGAATGGTTCATCTAGGATAATTAATTTAGGTTCGTGTAAAATGGTTGTTACAAATTGTAGTTTCTGACTCATTCCCTTACTTAGGTCTTCTACTTTCTTATTCCACCAAGACTCCATTTCAAATTTCTTAAACCAATATTTGATTTTCTCTGTGGCTTCTGTTTTAGATAATCCTTTTAATTGTGCTAGGTACAAAGCTTGCTCACCAATTTTCATCTTTTTGTACAAGCCTCTTTCCTCTGGCATGTAACCAATTTTCTGAATATCGTTAATAGGGTCAAATGCTTTACCATCTAATGTAATGCTACCACTATCAGGATAAAAAATTCCTGTGATCATTCTTAGTAGGGTGGTCTTTCCTGCACCATTAGGTCCTAACAAACCAAAGATGCTACCTTCTTGAATATCAAAACTGATATCATCCACCGCTTTTTGGTCGGAATAATACTTTTTTAGATTCGCTAAACTTAATATTGGATCCATATTGTCAATTTGTACCCAAATGTAATACGCTTTTTGATAGACGGAGCCTACAATTTTGATAAGTGGAAAAACTAGAGGTATATTCGTAAAAATTTTAAGTATGTCTTCTAAGAAAATTCTCTATACTCTATTACTTTCAGTTGCATTAATTGGTTTCAGCAGTTGGGGGTTTTTAGTACACCGTACTATCAATCAAATAGCTATTTATACTTTGCCTGAGCCATTGCGTTCTTTTTTTCATAAGGAAAAAGCCTATATGGTTTTTAATTCTGTTCGTCCTGATCTTAGAAGAAATACAGATAAGACTGAAGGATCAAAGCATTTTATTGATTTAGAAAAATACGGACCTAATGCAGTAAATGAAATGCCAATGGATTGGGGTACTGCAGTGAAGAAATATTCTGAAGATACCTTAAAAGAATATGGATGGGGCCCATACAATGCTATTATGCAATTGAATAATTTAACCAAGGCATTTAAATCGGGCAATGCAGATAGCATTTATTTTTATGCTGCAGATTTAGCGCATTATATAAGTGATTTACATGTGCCATTGCATACTACAGACAATCATGATGGCCAATTAACTGGACAAAAAGGAATGCATGCTTTATGGGAATCTACTATTCCTGAATTAACTATTCAACAATATATGTTGTACAATAATCATAAAGCAACTTATATAAAAGATCCTGCAACTGCCTTATGGGTGGATGTAAGAAAAGCACATGCATTATTACCAGCCATGTTTGCCATAGAAAGAGAAGTGAGTATTCAATTTACACCCGATACTAAGTATCGTACACAAATGCGTTATGGTAAGGAAACCAAAACCTATACCAAAGAATTTGCTGAAGCCTATGCAAAAGGTTTAGGTCAAACGATTAATGGTCAATTAATTGCTTCTGCTAATATGGTTACTGATTTTTGGTATACGGCATGGGTAAATGCAGGTAAGCCAGCATTAGCAACTTCTAGAGATTTAAATACAGATTTAGATCTAGAATTAAAATCTTTCAAGAGCAATGCTTTGATTAATGATGGTTTATTAATCAGTAAGAAATCAAAAGCGGAAGATTAATTATAATAAAGCTGCAGCGATGGCTTGGGCACATTTATGTCCATCCATTGCTGCACTTACAATGCCTCCTGCATAGCCAGCACCCTCACCGCAAGGGTATAAATTGTTAATTTGTGGATGTTGTAAACTTGTTTCGTCTCTAGGAATACGCACTGGGGAAGAAGTTCTACTTTCTGTAGCCACCACTATTGCATCATTGGTATAATATCCTCTCATTTTTTTACCAAAAGCCTTGAATCCTTCTTGTAAGGTTTGATGTACAAAAGAGGGTAGTACTGTTTTTAAATCACTTTCTTTTAATCCTGGTAAATAACTTGCATCTGGCAAATCTTTAGTGGATTTGTTTTCACAGAAGTTCACTAATCTACTCGCTGGTGCCACTTGTAATCCTCCACCAGCTGTAAATGCTGCTTTCTCCACTTCTTTTTGAAAGGCCAATAATAATAAAGGATTGTTTTCAGCGATCTTAATTTTTTGTTTTTGCAAATATTGATATGCAGCGGCATGATCAATTTGCACTACCATACCACTATTGGCATAAGGGTTATTTCTTTTGCTTGGGCTCCATCCATTCACTACAATTTCTCCAGGCGCAGTGGCCGCAGGTGCAATAATACCACCCGGACACATACAGAAACTAAATACCCCTCTTTGATGAACCTGTTCAACCAAACTATAACTAGCAGGAGGTAAATTAGGATCTCTTAGTAAACAATGATATTGTATAGCATCAATAATAGATTGAGGATGCTCCACACGAACGCCTAATGCAAATGGCTTGGCTTCAATCAATATTTTTTTATGATCTAATAATTCAAATATATCTCGTGCAGAATGTCCAGTGGCTAGTATTAATGCCTTGGTTGCAATGCGATCTCCATCTGCTGTGATAATTTCTTTTAGTTCATTTTTATCTACTACTAAATCGATTAATTTTTTTTCAAATAAAACCTTTCCACCACTTTTTTCTATCTGCTCCCTCATCGCAGTAATAATATGGGGTAATTTATTGGTGCCAATATGTGGATGTGCTTCATATAAAACACGATCATCTGCACCAAACTGATAAAACAGTTGTAAGATTTTATCTATGCTACCTCTTTTATTACTTCTTGTATATAATTTACCATCACTATAAGTACCTGCACCACCTTCTCCAAAGCAGTAATTACTTTCTGGATCTACAATACCTTCTTTATTTAGTTTGGCTAAATCTCTTCTTCTAGAACGTACATCCTTACCTCTTTCTATAACGGTGGGTCTTAGTCCCAATAAAATACATTCCAAGGCAGCGAATAATCCTGCCGGCCCAGCTCCAACAATGAGTACTTCTTTGGCATTGGCTGGAAGGGTAGGAAAATGATAGGGTGTGGTGGATCTCTCAATAACGGGTTCTTCAATAAAGGCCAATACGGTTAAATTGATCCAAACCTGCTGGCGGCTTCTTGCGTCGATGGATTGTTTGAGAATATGATAACCGAAAACAGCGTCTATAGGCTTGGCCAGACTCTGTGCTATAAATTGTATTACGGTACTTTCTTGTGCTGCTTCCGCTGGTTTTAAGCGGAGCTGAATTTTTTCTTGCATGGGGTTAGGTATTTATCCTAAAAAATGCCAATCAGTTACAATGCGCTATTAAAATGGTAGGTCGTCGCTTCCTTCGTTCATCTCTCCAGCAGGCATATCAAAATAACTGCTTTCTGAAGGGGCAGCATTACCACCCAAGGCAACTGCTTCCATTCTCCAAGCGTCTAAATTGGTAATATAATTATCCTTGCCGTCCTTGTTCCACTTAGAACCCTTGATATTGAATAACACCTTAACAGTATCTCCCAAGTTGAATCTATCGGGTAAACTGGTTCTATCTTGCACACATTGGAATTTTACATAATTTGTTATAGTCTTACCATTAATATCATCAGACTTTTCAATCACAAATTCCCTTGTTTTAAAGGTTTCTTTTCTCTGAACAGTATCGTACTTGGCAATCAATTTGCCTATTAATTCATAGCTCATATATATAGTTATTAAGTGGGTAAAGGTATATAAAATTGGGCATATTGATAGGGCTTAAAAGCTAAAGCTAAAGGGCATTCGTTTTTGACAAAAAAAACTTTTTAAAAAAAGTGGATAATCTTCATTTTTTATCAAAATAGGGCTATCTTGAAAGGCGGATTAAAGAGGTAGGATATGGTCTAAATCAGGCTAATTCATACATGTAAAAAAAACCAAATAAAAAAGTTTTTTTTTCAACAATTCTTTTGAATATTCGCAGAATGAATTAGGAAATAGACTTCCTAGCTGGTTTTGAGAGGCAGGGTAAAATAAATTTTAACTAGATAAAAGGGTTAGTAAGTAATATATGGCGAAAAGTGTTGACATAGTTTGGAGTAATTGTTTAAAGATAATTAAGGACATTGTAGAATGGCAACATTTTAAAACATGGTTCGAGCCTATCCAACCGGTAGAATTGAAGGATAATGTTTTGATGATCCAGGTTCCAAGTCAATTCTTTTACGAATACATCGAAGAACATTACGTTAATTTATTAGCAAAGACTTTAAAGAGAGAATTAGGAAAAGAAGCTAGATTAGAATACCGTATCATGGTTGATAGCGGTAATAATAAAAAAGGTTCAATGGATGTGCCAGCAAGTGGCATGAAAACATACAGTAACAATGAGATGAATTTCCCATTAGTTATTGATAATCCTGTGAAGAATCCATTTGTGATTCCTGGATTAAAGAAAATGCAAATTGATCCTCAATTAAATCATAATTATACATTTGATGCTTTTATAGAGGGAGATTGTAATAGAGTAGCACGCAGAGCTGGTAAAACAGTTGCTGAAAAACCAGGCGCTAACTCTTTTAACCCATTAGTTATTTATGGTGGGGTAGGTTTAGGTAAAACACATTTGGCTCAGGCTATTGGAAACGATGTTAAACGCATCCATCCAAATAAGGTGGTTTTATATGTAAGCTCTGAGAAATTCATTAATCAATTCCAAGATCATAGTCGTAATAATGCGATCAACGATTTTATACATTTCTACCAATTGATAGATGTATTAATTATTGACGATGTTCAATTCTTTAACAGAGCTGAAAAATCTCAGGATGCATTTTTTGCCATCTTCAATCACTTACACCAAAGTGGAAAGCAGTTGGTATTAACTTCTGACAAAGCGCCTAAAGATTTGGAAGGATTACAAGAAAGATTGTTAAGCCGTTTCAGATGGGGATTGAGTGCCGACATTCAAGTACCAGATTACGAAACGCGTATTGAGATATTAGAGAAGAAAATGAAGGCAGATGGTTTAGAAATGCCTAAAGAAGTAGTGAAGTATGTGGCTTATAATATCAATACCAATGTTAGAGAATTAGAAGGTGCCTTAATTTCTTTATTAGCGCAGTCTTCTTTGAATAAGAAAGAAATTGATGTTGAATTAGCGAAGAAGGTATTACGCAATTTTGTAAAAACAAGCAGCAAAGAGATCACTATCGATGCCATTCAAAAAATGGTTTGTGAATTCTTCGAAGTGCCATACGACAAGTTATTGCAAAAGACTCGTAAGCGTGAAATTGTACAAGCTCGTCAAATTACCATGTATTTGGCTAAGGCTTTCACAAAGAATTCTTTGAAAACTATTGGAGAGCATTTTGGTGGACGAGATCATACTACAGTAATTCACTCTTGCCAAACCGTAAAAGACCTAATGGATACGGATTCTATGTTCAGAGAGAACGTAATGGAATTAACGCAGAAAGTACAGTTGGCTGCGATGTAATGAACTTAATTTAGTTTATTCCTCACTTTTTTTAGGATTTTAACGATACAGTGCTTATTTTTGCACCCCTCGAAAGAGGTTCGGAGGAGAGGTGGATGAGTGGCTGAAATCAGTAGTTTGCTAAACTGCCGTACGGGTTAAACTGTACCAAGGGTTCGAATCCCTTCCTCTCCGCACTTAACTTAGTTCTTTTTGATAGAATACCGGTTTAAAAATATTTATAACGAAAGTTATAATGGAACGGGAAGTAGCGCAGGCCGGTAGCGCACTTGGTTTGGGACCAAGGGGTCGCAGGTTCGAATCCTGTCTTCCCGACACAAACCCTCATATGACGCTGATTATCAGTTAGTTATGTGAGGGTTTTTTCTTTCCCTACCTCATATCCTACCGAAAATGGGTAGGATGTATTGATTATTCTTTATTTTGTTGTTGAATAAAGGATAATTTATCCCAATATCCTCTTTGATAAACTATCTTATCATTTTCAATCCAAAAGAAACCACAACCTCTTAATCCTTTCGGGTCTTTCCATTCTAATATTACAACATTACCATCTTCAAAAATGTTTTCAACAATACAAACCATTTCAAATGTATTAAACTCATCTTCAAACATTTTAATTATGTTATCTCTACCTTTTACTATTCCATTTGGAGTTTGGTGATTTATACTATTATATGAATACAATTCAGATAAACCGATTATATCTTTGTTGTTGAAAAAAACAACCCATTTTTCTATTATTTGTTTTGGTTTCATATTGTTAATTTAATTCGTATAAATCTAACATTTGGTTTGTTTCAAAATTAGTATATTTTATAGTAGTAGATACACTATTGTGGTTTATCAATCTACTTACTTTGACCAACGATAAGTAATCTCCATTCTCAAATCCTTTTCTAATTGAACCCACTACGAATGATTTACGAAGTAAGTGAGAACTTACATTCCCAATACATTTTACTTTTTTTGATTTGATTAACTCTTTCAGTTTTCTATTAAAAGTTTGAATACAGATTGGTTCTTTACCTTTCCCTTTTTGTGAGGTGAATATAAAATGGTTTTTATTAGGATTAAGATTGGTGTAGACAAAATCAACAACTTCTTTAAGTTTAGAACTCATAACTAAAATCCTATTCTTTTGTGTTTTCTGTTCTAATCTTACGAACTTCTCTCCAATCTCTAAATCCACTAAATCACACCATCTCAATGAAAGTGTATCAATTATCCTTAAACCCAATCTAACCCCCACAGAAACCATCATAAGTTCCATTCCTTTCCTCTTACACATATTATCCTTAAACTCCCTTAATAACCTACTTTCTAACGAAATAACACTATCCCAATCCATTGGATAGGTAGTTCTTTTGTTATTGTTTAACCCGATTTCATTTGTTTTCATAGTTGTAATCTTTGAACCACGAAAATATTCGTATTTTATGAAATATCCAAAAAATGAACATTTTATCTGTTGAAACTAACAAAATATCATTTTATATCATTGAAAATCAATGTTTTATTAAAAAATACTCATTTTATATAATAGATTAACATTTTTCAAAAAAAGTTTTGAAAAAGTGTGTGTTTGGGGAAAGTTGGTAATACTTATATATAGTGATTGTGAAATCCAACAATCCGTTCCAATGAGAGTTGGTAGAAGGTAAACATCAAAAAGTTATTAAAATCAATATAAATGACAACAACTCATAATACCCATCTTATATCCAATAGGATAGAACTTAAACAAAAGGGAGTAATGATAAGGAAATGGGATTACAATGAAAATGGAGTGTATTACAACCCATCTATGAAGAACTTAAATAAACAAATTAAAACATTACATAGTAAGTTGAAAAAGAATGATACTATTTATACAGAGTATTCAATAGAGAAAGATAGGTATGAGAACAAATACCATATCCATATGATAGTGAACTATACTAATGAACAAAACTTAAATGATACATTATCAAATTACATTGGTGGTAATGAATGGAAACAAAGAGAAATGGGATTAGATACATTCAATGAGTGTAATGGAAAGTATGGTTTAATACATACCGAAGACATCATAGATATACAACAATTTAGAAGGTATATCAACAAAACAAACATATCAAATAACCTAATATAATAACAATATGAACAAAGAATTAAACATTGACAAATCAAAGTTAGAGGATAGAGAGTTTATCAATATAGTTGACCTAATGAACACAATAGGAACATCTCAAAACACTATATACAGATTGTGTGATAAGAATGAATTAAAGAAATATAAGTTTAGAGGAAAGAATTGGTTTAGAACTGACGAGGTGAAAACCTATCTTAATGATATAGGAGTATTAAAATAGAAACTATATCAAAATATTAAATGAACCTATATTGATAGATTAGAATGGTATATATGGATATATAATGTGTATCACCATTCTAAAAGTAATCACTCTCTTTTAGTTTCGTGTAATTGAAAGACTTTAATTTACCAATATCTACTAATCTAATCAATGAATATAGAACCTACATAAACACCCTATAAGGTTTACCCAACTTTACCCAAATTAGATACTATGAAATATACATCCAATGAAATAGATTATATGTTATTTAGGAATGATTTAGAACTTTATGAAAGAATAAATAACATTGTTAAACTACGAATTGATACAATTGACGAGGACAGATTATCCATACTGTTGGGTAGATTATTAGATTTGAATACCAATATCAGTATGTATTCTAAAATGTTGAAATCAAAGGAAATGTATATCTAATTTGTTTTCTTATTCATTCTCATTTGGTAAACTATTTTTGAGGTAATCAAAGATAATATTGATTGGTATTTCACTCAACTGTTCAAAGTATTCATCCTTATCTTTTTTAACGAACTCTTTGGTGTATAGTTTCTTTCCTTTATCAATATCCTTATCTACCACAGAAACATATTTTTGGAATGAATTGATTGTTTTATGACCACTTAATTTCATAATACTCCAATTATCCATTGTATTCAAATCAATTAAGTTTTTGATAAAACTTCTCCTACCACTATGAGAGGAGAGGAGTTCCCATATCTGTTTCTCTTTTTTGGTTGTATCCCTAATATCAACACCAACCATTATTTCTCTCTTAACCAATCGGTTAAACTTCAAAATCTTACCAATCTCTTTTATGTGTTGGTTGAACCTTTGTTGAGTGTATGGTGGGAATAGATTTTGACCTAATGACTTTCCTTTGGAATACTTCATAAATATTCCTTTTGAGATTGGATTTTGAGGAACTAAAACAGAGGATTTAGTTTTCTCCATTGTCCAACTAAAATAATCATCCTTATACTTAAACATCCCCACTTTCATCTTATGTATATCACCCCATCTACATCCAATAGAACATTGGAATGTGAATATATCCTTAACTAATTCTAAATTATTCCAATATTTTATATTTCCTTCTTTATCTCTATCTTCAATTACTGAACAGTTTTCATAAGTTTTTGGGTAATCAAACTTATCGTAATCAAACATCTTTTTTACTTCCTTTGAGTTAAGAAAAACCAATTCATCATTCCTTATAGTTTTAAGGGATTTGAACTTTCGTATTTCTGTAATAAATCTATTTTCTTTACACCACCAAAGGAATATTTTAAGATTGGATATTGTTTTATTTATGTAATTATTTGACAAACCCACAGATACTACTTTACCGTTTCTTTTGATTTCTGTTTTCCAACAATAGTTCTTAAAATCAGTTTCAAAACTTCCTTCTAATATATAATCAAAGGAGAGTATCTGTTTTGTTTCATTTTCAAAGTGTTCTAACTTATTCTTTAATGTATCTAATGTTTTAGTATAACCTTTATGATACATTGATTTCTCTTTCAAAAACAAATCATAACATCTCCAAAAACTCTGTTTAATGGGTTGTTTCTTTAATTGTATGTTTTGAGTTTGTTTTAGTAAATCACTAACCAAAGTAGTTGTAGGTAATTGTTTGTTCTCCTCAATTTGATTGATAATCTCATTCAGTAAATCAATCTTATTGGTAATCCTTTTCTGTATATCAATGTAGTTGGGACAACGATTGGACAAACTACCATTTTTCCAAAATTGTAATTCAACAAATGAGTTAGTTGTAAATCTTTTTGATAATCCTTTGTAAGAGTATTTCACATAGATAGGATACACAACCTTATTCAGTTGTTTCTTTTTATCCTTTTTGACTATCATTAAAGAAATACCCATAATCAAATATAATATAAATTAGTATATGAGGTAGGAAAATCCTACCCAAAATGGGTGTAAAGTAGGGTATAGATATCTCTAACTAATTGATTATCAAGCACATTCATATCCTGTCTTCCCGACAGATAGAAACAAAGCCTCAGCAAAAATGCTGAGGCTTTTGTGTTTCAGGACGAATGCGTCAAGCTCGCTTGAGTGCATGAGAACTGGAACACAAAAGCAACGCTGGCGTAGCCAGCGGCTTTGTTTCCATCTGACCCACCCCCATTTGGATCAGCGAACGAAGTGAGCTAATCCTCAAAATCCCTACCTTAGCAATCAATTTCACCCAATGGACATTTTCGAAGACAAAGAATTTAATCATATAGACCTAACAACAAAAGGTTTACCTAAAGGAGAGTATGAAAATTGTCAATTTACTAATTGCAATTTATCAGGTCTTGATTTATCAGGTTATGTCTTTATTAATTGCAATTTCAATGGATGTGACTTAGGTCTTATTAAATTACATAATACCATTTTAAGGGATATTCATTTTAAAGATTGCAAAATGATAGGCTTGCAATTTAGTGATACCAATGAATTTGGCTTAACTGTATCTTTTGATATTTGCATATTAACCAATGCATCGTTTTATAAAACAAAAATCAAAAAGACAAAATTTAATAATTCAAAAATCACAGAAGTGGATTTCACTGAAACAGATTTAACTGAATCTATTTTTGATCATTGTGATTTAAGTGGTGCCATCTTCTCATCCACTAATGTAGAGAAAGTAGATTTTACAAGTTCATATAACTATACGATCAATCCAGAGGAAAATAAAATTAAGAAATCAAAACATTCCCAAAGTCAATTAGGTGGCTTGTTGACAAAATATGATATCAAGATAGGGTAGTTTAAAAATTCCTAATCCCAATTACATCATATAAACTAGTCTTACCACTATTACTCACACTTGCGGAGATCCATCCATAACTATTGTAAACGCTAAAGAAAGCACTATTTTCCCTCGATACTTCTGATGAACATTGATAATTACCATAGGGTACTCCTAAGCTCGTCCAATTTGGTCCAATCTTATTCCATTCATAATAACTTGGAATATACCAATCATTATAACCATCATAGTTTACATTATAAACATATTTAGAAGCGTTATTCCCAGTCATGTTGTAGAGTAAAAGTGTATTGTTTCTTCCAGTGCCAAAATTCATAGAAGTTCCAGAATAGGAGTAGCCAGTACTTGGATTATAACCTCCAAATGCTGCTTGCATTCCCATGGCATGATTCATTATAATAAACCCATGTGTCTCACCAGCAATATAACCTGCATCACCAGATTGAAAAATATAGGCAATCTTCCCTCCCAAATAAGATGTTCCTGCAACTAAAGAACTTGTGGTGATAACTCTTTCATTTCCATATGCTGTTCCTGCACTATTGGTAGCAAAAGAACGAACATAATAAGTAGTGGCTACATTTAAATTAGAAAGGGTAATGGTAAATGTACCTGTACCGGTTCCACTTAGTATTCTATTATCATTAATAGTTGGATTACTACTTGTGCTCCAACATACACCTCTATAAGTCACTAAATTTCCACCATCAGTACTAACAGTTCCTCCAGTAGTAAAACTATTAATAGTAGTACTGCTTGCAGCGGTTGTTGTTAAACTAGGCGTAACTCCAGTTGTAGTAAAACTAATTTCATTTCCATAAACAGTTCCATTCGCATTTGTCGCATAGGTTCTTACATAATAAATAGTGCTAGCAGATAAACCAGTAATAGATTCAAAGAAAGTGCCTGTTCCCGTACCCGAACTCGTTTTAGTACTTAATGAAATAGTTGGATTAATACTAGTATTCCATACAATACCTCTTGAGCTAATACTCGCTCCTCCATCAGTATTAATGGTAGTGGTGATAGATGCTGTGGATGAACTTATATTTGAACTACTAATAGATCCAAAACTAATACTATTGGTTAATGCAGCTGCGCCTGTAAGATCAGTCCATTCATATCCATTATACACTTGCATTTGACCTCTTGTACCACAATCACTGCACCAAATAACTGTTCCTGTACTAACACTTGTCATCGCATTTTTTTGTGCACTCGTTTTATTTGGAAAACTATAGGGACTAATTGCACTAGTTGTTGCTGAAGTGATTCTTCCTTTTTCATCCACACTAATTATAGGTATGGCTAATCCACTTCCATAAGTTCCAGAACTTACACCTGAATTAATTAAGTTAGTAATGTTACCATTATTAGTAATATCACCCGTTAAACTTAAAACAGGTTTATTAGTAAGATTATTATAATCACCACTAAATAAGCTTGGTTTATTAATCAAGGTATTATAATCTCCATCAAACAAAATGGGTTTATTAGTCAAGCTTGAATAATTTCCATCAAATAATGTAGGCTTGTTAGTCAAGCTAGTATAATTCCCATCAAACAAATTAGGCTTCCCTGTTAAATCATTATATGCACCGCTAAATAAAATTGGTTTATTTTTCAAACTATCATACTCTCCACTAAAACTAATAACGGGTGTTGAATTGATTACAGGCTGAGCAATTACAATAGTATCTTTTACTCTTTCTATCACAACACTAGCACTCTTGGTATAGGGTGCTAGCATTACACTGGTATCTTTAGCAGATAGTTTGGAAGAGATGGCACTGTCTAATAATTTAATGACCTGCACTTTAACATAATTACGCAGCATATTGGCTGTATCAGAAGCGTTTAATTTTGCTTGAAGTCCAGATGTTTGAAGTGAATAATAGGCATAGGGTACAATTCCTAAACTAGTAGTACCCATATTGATCCAATTATTTTGATATTGCCAGTTTTGTACAGGCGCATTGGGGGTAATAGCTAATTGTATGCCTAAATAGAAAGGCCCATCTTCCCAGTTAATCTCTGTAAGTAATCTAATAGTACCTTGGGTTCTTCTTCCATTGCCTATAAGAATGGAAAAAACGCCAATAGCATCCGTAGTGGTTTCGTGTTCTTCTGTATAAATATTTTTACCATTAATATTCCCAGCAATGATATTAGTTTGAATATAAATTTTTCTTTCATTGACTGGATTGCCATTATAATCTTTAGCAATGCCCTGAAAGGGGATACCCGTTGGAATTTGCTGTGCATGAACAGATAGCATAAATAATAAGAAGCCGAATAAAAGATATATTGATTTCACCATTAGCTTAGTCTTGTTTAATGACTTGAATGATATCAATAGAGTTTTCCGAAATGACTTGTACGATATAAGCTCCTGCAAATAAAGTACTAGTGTTCATTATAGTACCACTGGACAAAGCATATCCATTTAGGGTTTCTTGCAAAACCATTTTACCTTCCATGGTATACCACCTAATAGAAAAGGGGCAATTAGGAACAAATAGCTTGGTTAATTGTATTCTTGGTCTGTCTCCAATGGGCTGAGGATAAATTTTTAATCCATAATGATCAAATTGAATGGGTAGTTCACAAGCTTTATCTGTAATGGCTTTAACAACCTGTGGCTTATAAATGGCCAATCCATTTGCTACAAATAAACAATTAGCTATAGTTTCCATTTGGAAGGATAGGCTTCCAGTTGTCATATTAGGATTGGATCCAATACTATTTACCTGAAAGGATAAGGATTGTGTTTTCCCAATAATGGTCAACAATGAAAAGAGGAGTATAAATAAAAAGCTTGGTTTCATCTAGTGAGTGGTACTAAATATTTTTTTGATTACAATGGTATCTTGACGAAAACTAACTATGAGTTGATCTAATCCAATTTGATCTATTTGATAGGTGTAATTAGCGCTAGTTCCACTGGGAGTCAATGCATTAATCTTTAGGGATAAGATGCTATTATTCTCTTCGACAGAAAAATTACCAATAAGCCCATCTGAATCTGTAGTTTGATCATTTTTTGTAAACTGAATAAAATAGGTATTCTTGCCAATAAATGATTTAGTGATATTGTTTTGGATAGAATAATCTAAAAACCAGGTTTTGCCTGCTAGTAATGATTTAGCGTAATCACTACTATTAATCCCTTTTGAACAAGATTGCGTAAAGAGATAGAGTATACAAATAGTAATTATCTTTTTCATGAGGTATTCTTATTTGCTAAAATTGGCAATCGCCCATTTTAATAAATTGTTATTGGTGTTTTCTAGATTTAATTTCTTACTAATATTATAGCGATGGTTCCTAACTGTTTTCTCGGCAATAAATAACTCCTCGCCAATCTCTTTACTGGTTTTTTGTTCAGCAATTAAGCTTAAGATTCGATATTCTGCTGGGCTTAATTCTCCCAATAAATTCATATTATCCTTCTTAGAGTCGATATAATTGAAAGCTCTTCTAATAGCTACTTTAATCTGTTCTTCGTTCCATGGTTTAACGATATAATCCATAGGACTGGTTTCGTCAGCTTCTTCTGTATACTTTACACTGGTATAACTAGTGATGAATATGATTTCTGAAAAAGGGTAGAGCTTATTCACTTCTTTGGCAAAGTCGATACCATTATTTTTCCCATTCAGATTTATATCACATAAAACTAAATCGGGACTAAAAGTGGTTAATTCTAGCATACCTTCATCAAAAGAGTGCACTAAATTCGTTTTATAACCCTCTTGAATTAAAATCTCTTGTAAGTCCAAGCCCACAATTAATTCATCTTCAAGAATAAGTATTTTTCTATGTTTCATTATTTATTTTTAAGCATTAAAATAGATTAGATAGGTAGTTCCTTCGAAAGTTTCTATTTCGTATCTACCTTGAATTTGTTTGACAAGATTTTCAATTAAATACAATCCTAAACTTTTTGAATTATGTTGATCTGGTATAAATCCAATTCCATTGTCTTTTATTTTCATTTGAATTCCAGTATGTAATTTTTGTACATCAATAGAGATGCAACCCTCTGATTTCCCTTTGAAAGCATATTTCAAGCTATTTGACAAAATCTCGTTAATCAAAAGACCAATGGTTATGGCCTTATCCATACTTAGTTCTATAGAATTTTCAATTTCTAATTGAATGTTTATCTCTTTTTCTTCTCTGAAATAAAGAGATTTTAAATAATCGGAAATGGTTTTAATATAAGATGCTAGATTAACCTCTTTGAAATTATCGTTTTCATGTAAATTTTGGTGTACCAATGACATGGTTTTAATTCTATTTTGAACCATGGAAAGTGATTGATGAAGTTCTGGACTAACCAATCTTCTTTTTTGCAAATTAATCAAGCTATAGATAACCTGTAGATTGTTCTTAACCCTATGATGCAACTCTTTTAATAGTAATTCGTTTTCCTCATTCTTACTTTCAATTAATTGCTTGCTTTTGGATTTTTGAATATTATTAATCACTAGTACAATCAAGCTAATCCCTGCCATAATGATTACAATAATGCTTCCCCATAAAAAGACTAGTTGTGCTTTTTTATCAGCTCTTTCTTTATCTAATTTTGCCTTGGTCAAAATAAGGTCTTTTTTTCTAGCCTCTGCCTCAATATTGCTCAATAATAGAATTGCCTGATTTTTTCTAATGATCTCGTTATGGGTATCTTTTTGTGTATTGTAAAGATTTGAATAAAATAGAGCAGAATCTAATTGATTGGCTAATAGGAAGTAATTAGATTTCATTTCATTCATTCTTAAAGCAATTCTCTTATCCTCCTTGTCTTTAGTGAGTTGCTCAATTTTTCTTATGCTTGATTTGGCATTCTTAAGTTCTTTATTTCCTATATAGGCATTGGCCAAATGGATCATTTTGAATAATTTATTATTCTTATCATCATCACTTTGTTCAATATCGATTAATAGGTATTCAATGGCTTTTTTGTATTGATGTTCTGCTAGATAACATTTACCTAAAAGACCTAAAAAACTGGCTTTGCCTGAGGTATGTAAATTTAATGGAGTCTTTTTATTTGGATCTTGAATCTGCTGATCGCTTATATTTAGTCCAATAGTAAAGTATTTTCTTGCACTATCTATTTTTCCTAATTCAAAATAGAGATTCCCTAATATTTTATAATACCTGTATTTGTCAACCTCTTTTTTATAATTATTTAAATGCTCATACAGTAAAAAATCTTTAAGTGCTAATTCATGTAATTCAAAATCTTGGTATAAGTCATAAGATCCTTCGGTCATTCCTAAGGATAATCTTAGTTTTCTTATGGCTAATGCTTTATTAAGTTGATTGGTTAATACATATGCTTTTTCAATTTTGGTATATGTTTTCTGTAATTGCTGTTTGGTTAAATATTGCTTTGCTTTAATTATTTGTAATTGAATTGGGATAGACTTAGTATATAATTTTCTAGAATGATAAATATGAGCAAGGTAATAGTGTAATCTTGTAATTAACTGAGCTTGGTTTTTTTGTTCAGCCCTGCTAATTTCTTGTATAATAAGTTGCTCCCATATACTATCATTCAATACATAGTTTATTTGTTGTTTTTTACCAATATCATATATACTATCCCAAACAAACATAATTCTATTGGCTTGTGAATTTGTAATACGCAAATTGGCATCCACACTAATTCCTAATGCATCTAATTTGCTTTTCTCTTTGGAGAAATCTTTCTGGCCCATTATAGATAATGGTATAACCAAAAAGATAGTCCATGCTAATTGTTCAATTTTCTTTTTCATTTGAAAGAGTAAATATCTATTGTATTGTTTGGTAAAATTTGAGGTTTATGCCTCATTCTCGTTGTAGATAATTTTCATTTTTTTACTTCAATGAAAATACCTTTTTATCGCTGCCTAAGACTATTAGTATTAATTCTATTCGTATTCCTAACATACTTATGTGAGGCACAAGTCAATGAGTTAAGTATACCTTTTCAAGGAATTGCAAAAGATTATGCCGGTAATTTTGTTAATAAACGCAATGTATTTATTGATATCGCAATTATCAATAAAGATCAGCCTAGCACTATTTTATTACAAGAGCTTCATAAAACCAAAACAGATGATTGGGGTTTATTTGCCATCTCCATTGGAAAAGGAAAATGGTTAAATGGTATTTACAATCAACTCTCAAAAATTGATTGGTCCTCGGGCAATCATCAATTGCAAATTAAAATGGCCATTGAACCTGAAGCACCTTTACCAAGCTGGGATTATACCCAACATCTTGTTTCCTTGGGGAATAGCAGTTTCGGAGTAGTGCCCTATGCACTCTACAGTTTTGGGAATAGTAATTCCAATAATAATCAAACTGATTTACTCAATTCAAAATTGAATATTTCAGACACTATTAAAATGCTAGCTCCTTATGCAAAAGCAATAAGTTTAAAAATTATTCAAGAGAAGATAGATAATAAAGTTTCTTTTCAAGATACTGCCCAATTCTTGTCTCCTTATTTAAAAAAGCTTGACCTGCCTGATTTTGTTTTATTAAAAGATAGTCTCATTAAATATATAACACCAACACAATTAAATACAATCAATAATCAATTGGGTCAATTTATTAAATTTTCAGATAGTACCAATCAATATATAACACCCACCGTTTTAAAAAATAGTTTAATTGATACTGCATCTCTTTCCAATCGAATTAACACTAAGCTTAATCTATCCGATACCATTTATTTATCTAATAGAATTGCACAAAAAGAAGTATTAACCAATAAGTCAACTGATATTAATTTGTTATCAGATTATAATGATACTATGTATCCTTCTGTAAAGGCAACCAAGGATTATATCGATAACCAGGTTTCCAATGGAGCACCTGATGCCACCATTAACAACAAGGGAATTGTTCAGCTTGTCGGAGATTTGACAGGGACTTCCTCTGATCCAAGAATTGCAATAAACGCCATTACTACTAATAAAATAGCTGATGCTGCTATAACTGATGCTAAAATTGCCACAGGTATTCAGTCTTCGAAAGTGGGTTTAGGAAATGTGACCAATCATGCACAAGTATATAATATTAATGGTTTAACTGCCCAGGAACAAAGCTTTGCCAGCCCTGGAACTTATGGACTAGCACCTAATTGGAATTCAGTGGGAAGTATTCATACTTTAAATATTCCCATGGCGAATGAAAGCGCAGTGGCTGCTGGTTTAATTAGCAAGACGGATTATGATCATTTTAATGCAGCTTATAATAATAGAATTACCTCTTTTACTACTAGTGGTAATGTTGGTGCAGCATCTTTATCCGGTCAAACATTGAATATACCTAATTACAGCTTAACTGGATTATCAGGTAATATAAATGCCAACTATTTTTTAGCTGGTCCAACAAATGGCGCTGCTGGTACTGTTCAATATAGAGCATTGGTGTCTTCAGATATACCCAACAATGCAGCTAACACTTCTGGCAATGCAGCAACTGCCACTGCTTTAGCAACGCCAGTTTATATAAACAGTATTGCATTTGATGGAACTTCTAATATTACTTTCAAAGCAAGTACAACTAATAAACTATTTTTTAGTGTAACAGGAGCGGGGGCGATGCCCACTGAAAATTTTGATGGGGCTGCAGCGAAAACTATTTCTTATAATACTATTGGAGCTGCTCCTAAAATGGGATCTACTTATATCACTACAGTAGGTACTATTACCAATGGTGTTTGGAATGGCGCTGTGATTGGTGAAAGTTTTGGAGGAGCAGGTACAGTGAATGGAGTTTTAAAAGCAGATGGTAATGGATTGGTTAGTGCAGCTACTGGATCAGATTTTCAAGTTCCTTTAAGTTTTACTAGTCCATTAACCAATGTTTCTAATACTATTTCAATGAGTCAAGTAAGTTCAAGTACTTCAGGATATTTAAGCAGTGCGGATTGGAATACATTTAATAATAAATTAAGTAGCTCTGATAAAGCAGTAGCCAATGGTATAGCCACATTAGATGCCTCTGGTAAAATTCCTACATCGCAAGTGCCGGCTATTTCTTTTTCAAGTGGATATGTGGTAAGAGACCAATCAGAAATGTTGGCCTTGTCTTCTGCGGTAGTGGGTAGTATTGCCATCAGAACGGATAATAATAAAAACTATGTTTTAAGTGCATCTAATCCGGCCAATATTAATAATTGGTTAGAATTATTAATGCCTGCTGCTGTATCCTCTGTGAATGGATATACTACAGGTTCTATTACTTTAACTTCTAGTGATATTGCAGAGGGAACTAATCTTTATTTTAACAATACTAGAGTAAGGTCTGCAGTGGATGGTTTTTTAAGTGGAGATGCGCCCATTAATTATTCCACTAGTACAGGTAAAATAAGTATTAGTCAGGCAACTACTAATTCAAATGGTTATTTGTCCTCTACGGATTGGAATAGTTTTAATAATAAACAAACTGCTTTTGGTAATCAAACAGCGAACACTTTTTATGCTGGCCCCAATGCGTTATCAGGTGCACCTAGTTTTAGATCGATTGTGGCAGAAGATATTCCTACATTAAATCAAAGTACAACTGGTAATGCAGCTACTGCTGATGCTTTGTCTACTACTAGAACCATTAATGGTATTGGTTTTAATGGAACTGCTAATATCAGTATTCAAGCAAATACACCTTATAATCTTATCTTCAATAATTCAGGTAATGGAATTGCATCTGGTGTGAGTTTTAATGGTTCTAGTTCATCCACTATCTCTTATAATACTATTGGTGCTGCTCCTTCAAGTGGTTCAGGTGCCATTACAACTGTGGGCACCATAGCTAATGGTACATGGAATGCCAATGTGATTGGTTCAAATTATGGTGGGGCAGGAGCTAATAATGGAATCTTAAAAGCCAATGGATTGGGTGTGGTATCAGTGGCTGTTGCAGGAACCGATTTTGAATCGCCATTAAGTTTTACTGCACCACTTAGTAGAACTTCCAATACTATTTCTATTCAAACAGCTACTAGTAGCAATACTGGTGTACTTAGTGCAAGTGATTGGCAATTATTTAATAACAAACAAGCAAGTATGGTAGGAGGGACAGGAGTGAGTATTAGTGGAGGCAATACCATTAATATAGGTCAAGCTATTGCGACTTCCAGTTCTCCCAGTTTTGTTGGTCTAAGTTTATCTGGATTAAATATTACAGGTATTGTAGCCAACACCGCTGCAGGTGTTTTAACAACAGTAAGTGCAACCGGAACTGGACAAGTAGTAAAAGAAAATACCCCCACTTTAATTAGTCCCAATATTGGTGCAGCAACTGCAAGCTCTTTAAATTCTTCTGGAGATATTACTGCCAAGCGTTATAAATTAACCATGCCCTCGGCCATTACTGCTACAAGTACCACCAATGTAGATCTTAGCACTGGTAATGTATTTACCATTAATTTAGGTTCAAATATTACTACACTTAATTTAACCAATCCTGCTATTGGAACTTATTTAATAAAATTAGTACAAGATGCTACTGGTGCAAGAACCATTAGTTTTCCAGCAGCTTGGAAATGGGCCGGTGGAATTGCACCCACACTAACCACCACTGCAAACAAATTAGATATCGTAACCCTAGTGTATGATGGAACTACTTATTATGCCACCATTGTAAAAAACTTTTAGATGAAAAAAGTACTACTATATTTTTTGTGTTGTATATTTTTTTCAACTACACTGCATGCGCAAGTAGTTCCTCAAGGTTTCTTGGTGAACAATGAAGTAGAGACAATAACTATTGGAACGCAGGTATGGATGAAATATAATTTAGATTTAGAAGTGTATCAGGATGGTACTAGTATTGAAAGAGCAAATTTGGCTTTTAGTAGATCTGTTATTTTACCTTCTTGGTGTTATTATAATTATGATATCGCTAATGATATTACTTACGGTAAATTATATAATGGCTATGCAGTAAACGATTCAAGAAATATTTGTCCAGTAGGATTTAGAATTCCCACTAGAGCAGATTTTAATACCTTGAATAGTTTTCTGGGAACCAATGCAGGAGGTAAATTAAAAGAAGCGGGATTGACACATTGGGCTTCGCCAAATACCAGTGCCACCAATAGTTCTGGTTTTACTGGACTACCAGGTGGATATATGGGAGACGCGGGATCTTCTTCCAATATCAGCTTACAAGGATATTTTTGGACTTCCACCTCAGCTGGTTCTACCAATTATATCAGGTATCTCAGATCAGGTGATGCATTGTTCACTGAGTCCACGGCATTTGTATTAGCAGGTGGTGCTTCAGTAAGATGTATCAAAAACTAGTTTATTTTTTTAGTGTGTTGGATAATACTTTAAATCTTCCGTCAATTTTTGTTTCGTCTAATTCTAGTCCTAAGATATGTGCCACCAAAGGATAAACATTTACGTTCTCAAATCCATCAATAGTGATACCTTTTTTAAAGGCAGGACCCCAAGCAATAAAAGTGGCTCTCATATCTGGATGGTGGTTATCAAATCCGTGTTTACCTGGTGTTGTTTTACGAGTACCCAAATTGAATACCTTAGGTAATTTTGAAGTGATAATAATATCACCTAATCTATCATAACGGTCGTCTTTTTTTGAGTAATGCCAATAAGCAGGAGTTTCATTTAACGAGTATGCATTGAAACTGGTATCTTTTTTTAATGCTTCTAATGTTGTATTAATTTTTGAACTGTCTTTTGCGTATAAATGTAATAAAGCATCTCCCCAGGGCACTCTAAAAGAAGCGGTATCTATTTGTTTAGGAAGACCCATGGTATTTACATTATCTACATCGGTCATACCATGATCAGAAACAACAATATAATTAATGGGTAGTTTTAAACTAGCTAAACTTTCTTGAATAGCATTGATAGCACTATCAACAAATTGAACTGCCTTAGTAACACGAATATCTTTGGTACCAAAACTATGTGCATCATGATCAACTTCTGGGAAATATACAGTAATTAAGTGTGGTCTTTTCTCTTCTGGTAAACTTAACCATTCTTTGATGGCTTGTATTCTTGTAGCAATATTGGTTTTCTCGTTGTAGTTATAATAGTAAGTAGGAAAATATCCTTCAATTGGGGCTTCTGAACCTACCCAAAAATAACTAGCACTCACCATTTGTTGTTTTTCTGCAAGCACCCAAATAGGTGTGCCTCCGTAAAATCTCGGATCTGCTACTAGTTTTTTGTTAGACATGGAATATTGTGCACCGGTAGCTTTATCAAAATAAGAATTATCTACTAAACCATTATGGGAAGGGTACTGGCCAGTTGCAATGGCATAATGATTAGGGAAGGTTAAACTTGGAAAAGATGGGATCATGTATTTTGCTCTTACACCTTCTTTAGATGCTTTTTGCAAAAAACTAGCTTGATGAAGTTCAGTAAAATCAGTTCTCATTCCATCAATGGAGATCATGATTACATAGGGCTTCTTCATTTGTTCGGCACTATTCTTTCTTCCACTGATAATTTGTTGCGTGGTGTCTTGTGCAAAACCACTAAGCGACATCAAAACAGCTAATGTGCCGAAACTAATTTTTTGTAACATTGGGTTGTATTTTTCTAATTCTTTTTGAAATTTCAATGGTTATTATTGCTACTATTATACCTCCACCTACATCCATTGGAAAATGTTGCCCTAAATAAATTCTTGAGTAGCCGCATAACATGGCATAGATTAAACCTATTAAGATTAATTTTTTCTGATCAAATAAATAAATGGTCAATAAGAAAATAGTAAATGCAGTAGTCGTATGTCCAGAAGGGAAGCTACTTAGTTGATGCATTTCTACACCTTTAACCCTGTGTATTAAATGGGCATCTATTCCACTTGCAATTGGTCTAGTAATATTAGGGAATAAAAGAAGTTTTGGAATCTGAGTGAATAAGGTAGAAATAACAAAACTATATACAATAATGGCTTTGTCTTTTTTGAAGAACCATCCAACGATCAATAAATAAGGAATCCAGATCCAACCTTCTGCTAAATAAGTAAATCCTAATAATAGGGTATCTGCGATGGATCCAAAATCTTTGTTTAAAAGCAAAAACACAGGAATTCTTCCCATGATGGCACTAGCAGCCAACAATACAATGGCAATCAATAATGCACTGGTTCTGGCTATAGGGTAATAAGAAGCTGTTTTTTGGTTCATGGATACCAAGAATTATCTTGTAAAATTACGAATGTTCGGCGGCTAAGTCAACTAAAAATTAAAATGGTTGTTATAACTTTACCCTTCTCCATGAAACAGCCAAAAGAACAAATCAAAGTAATAGGTGCAAGAGAGCATAATTTAAAGAATTTCGATATTGCTATTCCTAAAAACGAGCTAGTAGTCTTTACTGGTGTTAGTGGAAGTGGAAAGTCTTCTTTAGCTTTTGACACCTTATATAACGAAGGTCAAAGGCGTTATATGGAAAGTTTTAGTGCTTATGCACGTCAATTTATGGGGCAAATGGAACGCCCAGATGTGGATCAAATTACAGGCCTTTCTCCGGTAATCGCTATTGAGCAAAAAACAACTAACAAAAATCCAAGGTCTACTGTTGGAACAGTTACTGAATTATATGATTTTTTGAGATTATTATACGCCAGAATAGGAAGAGCCTATAGTTATAATACAGGCAAACCCATGGTGAAATTTTCTGAAGCTGAAATCATTCAAAATATTTTCACCCAATTCAAGGATAAGAAAATTAATTTATTAGCCCCGGTGGTGAGAGGAAGAAAAGGGCATTATAGAGAACTGTTTGAAGAAATCAGAAAAAAAGGTTTTGTAAAAGCAAGAATTGATGGAGAAATGGTAGAACTAAAACCAAAACTTCAAGTGGATAGGTATAAGATTCACGATATTGAAGTAGTGGTAGATAGATTGCCGGTGAACGATAGCTTGAAAATAAGATTGGGTGAAAGTGTAGCTCAATGTTTGAAGATGGGAAATGGTTTGCTATTTATTGTAGAAGAAGGCAAAACCAAAACAGTTCAGTATTCAAAACAATTAATGTGTTTGGAAACTGGCTTAAGTTATGAAGAACCTTCTCCGAATAGTTTTTCTTTTAACTCTCCCTATGGTGCTTGTCCAACCTGTAAGGGATTGGGTAATGTGTATGCAATAGATTTAAATTTATTGCTACCAGATAAATCTTTAAGTATTAATGAAGGGGCTATTCATCCACTTGGTGAGGCTAGAGAAGCAAGCGTATTCACGCAAATCAAACAATTTGCTAGAAAACATAAAATTAGTTTAGACAAGCCAATCAAAGATTTAACCAAAGAGCAGTATGATTTAATATTATTTGGTGATAAAAATATAAGTTCCAATTTCGATTTGGATTTGAACGATGAAAATATCCCCGATACTTATACCGGAAGTTATGAGGGGATTGTACCCATGTTAAAAAGATGGTTTACTTCTTCTCAAAGTACAGATCATTTAAAAGCATGGGTGGAAACCTATATGGAATTAAATACCTGTTCTACTTGCAATGGTGCTAAGCTTAAAAAGGAAAGTTTGTGGTTTAAGGTAAATGAAGAAAATATTGCAGCATTAAATGATATGCATTTAGATGACCTGCAAAAATGGTTTTTACAATTACCAAAAAAATTAGATAAGAAAGAATTACTTATTGCAACAGGGATTTTAAAAGAAATTGATGATCGTATTTCTTTTTTAATGAATGTGGGATTGTCTTATTTAAGTTTAAGCAGACCATCCAAATCATTAAGTGGAGGAGAGTCTCAAAGAATTAGATTGGCTACACAGATTGGATCACAATTACAAGGCATTACTTATATATTAGATGAGCCAAGTATTGGATTACATCAAAGAGATAATCAAAGATTAATTACCGCTTTAAAACAACTAAGAGATATTGGTAATACTGTTTTAGTGGTAGAGCATGATAAGGATATTATGATGGCTTCCGATTACCTGGTAGATATTGGCCCTAGAGCAGGCATACATGGTGGTCATATTGTAGCACAGGGTACTCCTGCAGAAATAATCAAATTGAAATCTGATACTGCCTTGTATTTAGCAGGTAAGAAAAAAATTGATTTACCTGAAGAAAGAAGAAAAGGCAATGGTAAAAAAATTACTATTGAAGGCGCTACCGGTAATACACTTAAAAAAGTGAACTGCGACTTTCCTTTAGGCAGTTTTATTGTGGTAACAGGGGTGAGTGGATCTGGTAAATCAACTTTGATTAATGAAACGCTTTATCCAATTTTATCACAACATTGCTATGATAGTAAGACTAAGCCAATGCCTTATAAAAAAGTAACTGGTTTAGAGCATATTGATAAAGTAATTGAAATTGATCAATCACCTATTGGCAGAACCCCAAGGTCTAATCCGGCAACTTATTGTGGATTCTTTACAGATATTAGAACCTTATTTGCTGCAGTGCCAGAAGCAAAGATTAGAGGTTACCAAGGTGGTAGATTTTCCTTTAATGTAAAAGGAGGCAGATGCGAGGTTTGCGAGGGAGGTGGTATGCGTGTGATTGAAATGAATTTCTTACCAGATGTATATGTGCATTGTGAAAAGTGTGGCGGTAAAAGATATAACAGAGAGACTTTGGAAATTAGGTATAAAGGAAAATCCATCAGCGATGTATTGAATATGACAGTGGATGAAGCTTGTGAATTTTTCCAAGCAGTACCCTTTATATTCAGAAAAGTAAAAGTCTTACAGGATGTGGGATTAGGTTATATCACTTTGGGACAATCTGCAGTAACATTGAGTGGAGGAGAAGCGCAAAGAGTGAAACTTGCTACAGAGTTGGGTAAAAAAGATACTGGTAAAACTTTTTATATACTAGATGAGCCTACAACAGGATTGCATTTTCAAGATATTCAATTATTAGTGGGTGTATTAAATAGATTGGTAGAAAGAGGTAATACAGTTTTAGTGATTGAACACAATATGGATGTGATTAAAGTAGCGGATCATATAATTGATTTGGGTCCAGAAGGTGGATCAGGTGGTGGACAGATTCAATTTACAGGTACACCAGAAGAAATGATCAAGCAGTCAAAAACACATACCGCTAAGTATTTGAAAATAGAAATGGAATCTTAGAATTTACTTGCGTCTCTGATCATTGGGATATGCTCTATTTCATCTTCGTAATACATATCTCCAGATTTTTCGAATCCTTGTTCTTCGTAAAATTTCTTTAAATATAATTGAGCACCTATTTTAATAGAGTGCTTGCCAAATAATCTTTCGCATTCTGTAATAGAATATTGCATTAATTGTTTCCCAATACCCAATCCTCTATGTCTTGGGGAGCCAACTACTCTTCCAATACTTTGATATCCCTTATAGCTTTGGTCCACATCAAATAATCTTGTACTAGCCACTAATTCATTATCCAACCAACCCATAGTATGATAAGCAATTTGGTCATTATTATCCATGTCTAAAAACACACAGTTTTGCTCTACTACAAATACCTCACTTCTAAGTCTTAAAATAGCATACAACTCCTCCACAGAAAGCTCGGAGAAATGCTTGGTGACCCATTTTACAGAAGATTGATTGCTCATAAGAACAAAAATAAGGCTTAAAATAAACTCTTTGCCAATATTGATGGCAATCCGAGTTTTATTTTGCAATTTTGGGCAAAATTTTCCATTCATGGCTAAGAAAGTAGCAATTATTGGTGCGGGTCCAGCTGGTTTAACAGCAGCCTATTTATTAGGTAAAGCTGCCCAAGAGGTAACTGTTTTTGAAAAAGATCCACAATATGTGGGAGGTATCTCAAGAACAGAATCTTATAAAGGGTATCATTTTGATATCGGAGGACACCGTTTCTTTTCCAAGTCAAAAGAAGTGGAAGATTTTTGGACAGAAATTTTGAATGATGAATTACTAGAGCGTCCAAGAAGTTCTAGAATTTTTTACAATAAGAAATTCTTCTCTTATCCATTAGCGGCTTTTGAAGCATTAATGAAGTTGGGTATTTTTGAAAGCTTCTTATGTGTGATGAGCTATTTGCAAGCCAAATTATTTCCGATTAAAGATCCTCAGAATTTTGAAGATTGGGTAACCAATCAATTTGGTAAGAGACTATTTAATATTTTCTTCAAGACTTATACTGAAAAAGTTTGGGGTATTCCATGTAAAGAGATTTCTGCAGATTGGGCAGCGCAAAGAATTAAAGGTTTGTCTTTAAGCAGTGCTGTATGGAACGCTTTATTCAAACCAAGTGGTAAGAAAAGTAAGGGAGAGGTGATTAAAACTTTGATTGACTCTTTCCGTTATCCAAAGCGTGGTCCTGGTATGATGTGGGAAGAATGTGTGGTGAAGAGTAAGGCATTAGGTGTGAAGATTGAAATGAACACTGGGGTGAATAAAATTGAGAAGACAGGAGATACCTGGAAAGTATACACTAGCAATGGTGATGTTTTAGAAGGCTTTGATTATGTTTTGTCTTCTGCACCTATGAGAGAATTGATTCCAGCAGTAGCCCCAGCATTTGCACCAAATGTTTTACATGCTGCAAGCGAATTAAAGTATAGAGACTTCTTAACTGTAGTGTTAATCTGTAAAGATCAAGACGCATTTAACGATAACTGGATTTATATTCACGAGCCTAATGTGAAAGTTGGTAGAATTCAAAATTTTAAATCTTGGAGTCCATTTATGGTGCCAGATCCAAATATGGCATGTTATGGATTAGAGTATTTCTGTTTTGAAGGAGACGGTTTATGGACAAGTTCAAATGAAGACTTAATTAAATTAGGTACCAAAGAAATCAATCAGATTGGTTTAACTAAGCCAGAAGCGGTAGTGGATGGTTATGTAGTTAGACAACCTAAGGCTTATCCTGTATATGATCATGAATACAAAGATCATTTAGCAGTGATTAGAGAAGCTATTAAAGAATACAAAGGTTTATACTTAGTAGGCCGTAATGGTATGCATAAATACAATAACCAAGACCATAGTATGATGACTGCGATGTTAGCAGCTAAGAATATTATTGCTGGCAAAGAAGTATATGATCTTTGGGAAGTAAACGAAGATGCTGAATACCATGAAGGTGGTGATAGAGGTGCAGCTTCAGGTATTGTAGGAAGAGCGGTTCCAGAGAAGATTTCTTAATATCCCGCCTCCTAATATCCATACTTGCCCTTCCAGCGCTCATGTAGGAATTTCTTAAGTTCCTCTTCTCTTGCATTTTTTTGTGGCTGAAATAGGGTAGTACCTTTTATTTCATCAGGTAAATATTCTTGTTCTAAGAAATTGTTTTCTCCTAGATGGGAATATTGATAATCCTTTCCGTAATCCATGTCTTTCATCAACTTAGTGGGTGCATTTCTTAAATGCAAGGGTACAGGAAGATTACCTGTTTTTTGTACCAAAGAAAGTCCTTTACTAATGGCTTCATAAGCAGCATTGCTTTTGGCAGAGCTAGCTAAATAAATAGCACATTGAGATAA
The DNA here is from genome assembly GCA_024640255.1 of Bacteroidota bacterium. GTDB lineage: Bacteria > Bacteroidota > Bacteroidia > Chitinophagales > Chitinophagaceae > Sediminibacterium. Next base: position 28,744 of record JAHEFI010000010.1, read on the forward strand.
AATGATTCGGCTTTCTGGGTAACCAATTTTATTCACTGCATCAAAACAGTTATTGGCTAGTAATAAAGCATTGGGATTAGCATTGCCAATATCTTCACTTGCAAAAATCAACATTCTTCTTGCAATGAATTTTACATCTTCCCCGCCAGCGATCATTCTGGATAACCAATATACTGCGCCATTAGGATCAGAGCCTCTCATGCTTTTGATAAAGGCAGAAATAATATCATAATGTTGTTCTCCATTTTTATCATACAATGCAATATTGGTTTGTGCTACTTGCATTACCCAATCATTAGTTAGCAATAATGATTCATTTGCATTGCTAGTTCCAATTAAAGCCTCAACAGACAATTCCAATAAGTTCAATAATTTTCTACCATCCCCTCCACTTAATTGAAATAGTGCTTCTGTTTCTTTAATGTTTATTGTATGATTACTAAACAAAGCATCTTTACTGATGGCTTGTTGTACTAGTTTTTCTAAATCCTTTTTATCTAAAGCTTTTAGAACAAATACCTGACACCTACTTAATAAGGCGCTATTCACTTCAAAGCTGGGATTTTCTGTAGTAGCGCCAATTAAAGTAATGATGCCCTTTTCAACAGCTCCTAATAATGCATCTTGTTGTCCTTTATTAAATCGGTGAATCTCATCAATAAATAAGATAGCACTGCTTTGTTCTTTAGCTTCCTCAATCACTTCTCTTAGTTCTTTCACTCCACTACTAATGGCACTTAATTGATAGTAGGTACTATTAGATGCTTTAGCAATAATATTGGCTAAGGTAGTTTTACCAACCCCTGGAGGTCCCCATAAAATCATGGAAGGAATCTTGCCCTGAGTAATGGCTTTTTGTAAAACGCTATTTTCTCCTGAAAGATGTTCTTGTCCCACTAGATCCGCTAATACCTGCGGCCTTAATCTTTCTGCTAATGGGATATGCTGACTCATTATTCAAATAAATAATTGTACACTTTAACTAGTCTTAAAGTGGTTCTAATATGAATTAAGCCAATTAAGCCTGTTACTAATAAAAATATAGAAGCTGCTTTGATTACTTTAAGCATTAATGCGATACTTAAACCCTCAGGTAGTCCTGCTTGTTGTTGCATGAACTCTTCGGTGATCTTCATTAAAACAACATCACTAGACATTAAGACACTGGTGCCGTTTAAAAAGAATAAGCTACATAAGAATAAACTTACATAGGCATTTACTTTAATCCAATCTTTTAATTTGGCTGACTGATGTTGCTCTCTCTCAATACCTCTTTTTAAAAAGCTAAAACTTGCAAAAGTATAAATCACTAAACAGGCAATAGCAAATACAAATATTAAAACACTTGGATTTCCTAAAGCAGTCATTAAAAATGCGATATCTATAAATGCAAATAATAATGCAATAGGAATTAAAATAAAACTAAGTACTCTATATAATTTAAGCGAAGCAGGCATTGTCTATTTTAGATTTAATTTAATCTGTAATTCTTCAAATTGTTTTTGATCTATAGCGCTTGGAGCATCTAACATTACATCTCTACCGCTATTGTTCTTAGGGAAGGCTATAAAGTCTCTGATACTTTCAGAACCTCCTAATAAAGCACATAAACGATCAAAGCCAAATGCAATACCACCATGTGGAGGTGCTCCGTACTCAAAAGCCCCTAATAAGAAACCAAACTTATGTTGTGCTTCTTCAGGACTCATGCCTAAAGCAGCAAACATTTTTTCTTGTAAGTTTCTTTGGAATATTCTGATAGATCCACCGCCAATTTCATTACCATTTAATACCATATCATAAGCGTTGGCCTTGATATTAGCGTAAGGGTGTTCTAAATATTTAGCAGCATCTTTAATTTCAGGTGCATTGTTGATCATGATATCAATATGATCAGGCTTAGGAGAAGTGAATGGATGGTGTCTAGCTACCCAACGATTTCCTTCTTCATCGTATTCAAATAATGGGAAGTCTAATACCCATAATAATTTAAATTCATCTTCTTTTCTAAAACCTAATTGCTTTCCTAATTCTAATCTTAATTCACTGATCGCTTTTCTGGTTCTTTCTTCAGCACCAGCTAAGATTAATACTAGATCGCCCGCTTTTGCATTCGCAGCAGTAGCAATGGCTTTTAATTTATCTTCTGAGTAAAATTTATCTACACTGCTTTTGAAAGTGCCATCGGCATTACATTTAATAAATACCAATCCTTTCATGCCAATTTGTGGTCTTTTAACCCACTCCGTTAATTCATCTGTTTGTTTACGAGAGTATTCGCTACAACCAGGTGCTGCAATGGCAATCACTGTTTCTGCTTCATCAAATACCTTAAAATCAACACCATTAATCAAAGCGGCTTGATCTGCTTTATCAGAAAATACATGGCTTGGCTTTTTCAAGTTGCATAATTCCATGCCAAAGCGAATATCTGGTTTATCGTTACCATAATTCCACATAGCATCTTCCCAAGTCATTCTTTGAACTGACTCTGTGTAATCGATATTCTTTACTTCTTTGAAAATGCTTTTTACTAAGCCTTCAAACATGTTTAAAATATCTTCTTGTTCTACAAAGCTCATTTCACAGTCAATCTGTGTAAACTCTGGTTGTCTATCTGCTCTTAAGTCTTCGTCTCTAAAACATTTTACAATTTGGTAATAGCGATCGTATCCACTTACCATTAACAATTGCTTGAAAGTTTGAGGTGATTGTGGTAATGCATAAAACTCACCTGGGTTCATTCTACTAGGCACCACAAAATCTCTTGCTCCTTCTGGGGTAGATTTAATTAGAAAAGGCGTTTCAATATCCATGAAACCTTTTTCATGTAAATAATTTCTTGTTGCTCTGTTTACACTATATCTTAATTCCAAATTCTTTTTAACTGCGTTTCTTCTTAAATCCAAGAAACGGTATTTCATTCTAATATCATCTCCACCATCTGTATCATCCTGAATAGTAAATGGAGGAACAATAGAAGCATTTAATATTTTAAAAGAAGCTACTTTAATTTCAATTTCGCCAGTTGGGATATTGCTGTTTTTGTTAGAACGCTCAATCACTGTTCCTTTAACTTGTAACACAAATTCACGACCTAGGGGTTGCGCATCTAGTTGAGCTTGTAATTCTTCTCCTAATAATAATTGTGTAATACCATAGCGATCTCTAAGGTCCACGAAAGTAATGGCTCCGAATTTACGAATGGTTTGAACCCAGCCAGCTAGGGTTACTTCTTGGCCCACAAATTGAATATTCAAGGCCCCGCAATGGTGTGTACGATACATATAAATCTATTGAAATATGATAGGTCTGCAAATATAGCCCAATTCCCAGAAAAACCCCATCTTTGCCTTATGACTGAAAGCACTATTTCTCCTAATACCAGACGCATTGTTTTATCTGGTTTTTTCTTTCTAACGGGTATTTGTTTTGCTAGCTGGGCTAGTCGTATTCCAGATATAAAAATGCAATTGGGTTTGAGTGATGGCGCTTTTGGTGGCTTATTGTTTTTTCTTCCCATTGGCTCTTTTTTAGGCATCCCTGTTTCGGGTACTTTAACAGCTAGATATGGAAGTAAAAAGATTGTATCCATTGCTGCCATTATTTATCCTTTATTATTGGTGGCATTAGGATTTGCTAATACTACTGCACAATTAGCCATTACATTATTTTTCTTTGGAATGGGAGGTAATTTGTTCAATGTGTCAGTGAATACACAAGCCGCTGCTTTATCTAAACTATTTGATAAAAGTATCACATCAAGGTTTCATGGCTTTTGGAGTTTGGCTGGATTTTCAGGTGGAGTACTTGGAGGATTTTTTGTAGCACATGCTATCTCGCCTTTGCAACAATTTATTTCAGTGGCAGTTGTTGGTTGGATCTTTTTATTTTTTTCGCGTCATTATTTAATGCCAGGAGAACCCAATAAAGATCATGTAGCTAAGATTTGGAACAAACCAAGTCCATTAATGTGGCAGTTTGGATTAATTGCTTTTAGCAATATGATTTGTGAAGGAATGATGTTTGATTGGAGTGGAGTATACTTTCAAGATATTGTAAAAGCCAGTGCAGAGTGGAGAACTACAGGGTATATTTGTTTTATGGGAAGTATGACCACAGGCAGAATGTTCTCAGATAACTTAATCAATTATTGGGGTCCAAGAAAGCAATTAGTATTAAGTGGATTAGTAGTAACAGTTGGTTTAATCATTGCTACTATTTATCCAAGTTTATTAATAAGTTCTATTGGCTTTATGTTGGTTGGATTTGGCGTGTCTTCTGTAATACCTACCATTTATGGAATTGTTGGAAAAACGACGGAGCCTAGCAAAGTGAGTATTGCATTAGCTTCTGTTTCTTCGGTGGGCTTCTTTGGATTCTTAATTGGGCCACCCATTATAGGCTTCATGTCTCAAGCCATTGGATTAAGATGGGCTTTTTTAACGGTAGGTAGTTTGGGTATTATCACTGCTTTTAGAGCCAATCAATTAAAGAAGTTTTTATAAGGTTTGTTCTTCTTCTTTATGTCTTGGTTTATGCCATAAATAATAATAAGCAAGTATTAAAACGCCTGTAACAAAAGGAATCATTGCTAAGTGTTTTACAGTGGTTGTTCCAAAAACAATATTGTTATCTACGCCAAAAAATTCACTACACATCCAAAAAGAGTTGGCACTTATCCAAACAGTGATAGCCAGGTTATGACATAATTCAGAAAAAATTTGTCTGGTTCTCCAAGCAATAATAATTGAAATAGCCAAGGTTGGAATAATCATTGCAACGCCTAATGGTTTCCAAAACATACACCAAGCAATATCTTTAAACAACCAGAATACAATATGCAAATTTTCCATCTTACGATAGGCGATGGGAATATTATAAAATTTGGTTTTACTATTTGACATAATTAGTTATTTAAAATTTGTTCAAATCTTTTAATGTCGGCCTCGGGATGAATGGCATTTCCAGTTTGAAGATACTCAATTAATTGTTTGGAGAAATAGGGAGCCAATGAACATCCCTTGGTTCCCATGCCATTACATATGGCGAGAGATGGATAGTTTGGATGAACGCCTACAAAAGGTCTTCTTTCTGTATTGGCTGGTCTTATTCCAGTGATATGATCTACAATTGTATAGGGAACATGTAAAAAGCTATCCAAAGCCTGAATCATTTTTTCTTTAAATGCTTTACTTGGTTCTGTGTTTGTAAATTCCCATTCATAATTAGAACCAACCCAAAATAAATCTTCTTTCCAAGGCACAATAGATACGCTGTTCTTGTAAATAAATTCATTGGATAAGCCTTCTATTTTAACTATCAAAGCTTCTCCTTTATTGGGTGCAAAGGGGAGGGGGTTAAAATACTTGTTCTGCATGCTATTATTTCCATCACAGAAAATAATTTGCTTAGCAGTATAATTTTTCCATTGAACTTTTTCTTTTTCAATAATTAAGTCACTGATATCAAAACGCTCTTGAATTAATTGAGCTTTTGATATTAATTCTGTTCTCCAAGCATGGATCATTTTATTTAAATCAATCCAATAACTTGAATCAATTTGTCCTGTTCCAAATGGCACTTTAAAAAAGGCCTCAAAATCTTTTGCATTATTATTGCTCAAGTAAACATTTTCATGAGTTAATCTATACTCAAAACTTTCTTTCATTTGTAAAGAAGGATGCAATAACACTACTGGCGCTTCTTTGATGAATGTTTCCTGTAAATGATTGCCTAGTTCAGTATAAGCATTTACTGCATTGGGAAGTAATTCATCAATCATCCAGGTTTGTACTATTCTTCTTCCCGTAACTGGATTAATTACACCGCTTGCTACTGAACTTGCTGATGCTGTATTTGGGTCATTAAGAATTACAAAAGACTTACCCGCTTTTTGAGCGTAATAACTCATCCAAGTGCCTACCAGACCTTGTCCAACAATAATATAGTCAATGTCTTCTGACATGGATGCTTTGCTTATTTTTTGAGAAGGGGTTTCACGGTATACCTTACACTATCTTTTTGATCTTGTACTTTGGCAACTAATTCTATATCAAAACTTCCTTTGTATTCATGAGGAACTGTAAAAGGGAACTCTACTTCAAAATTTTCTTTGTCAATAGTAGTAAAATATTGAAATGGGAAAATATTAATAAACCATCCGTCTACAGATTTACCCGTGTCATGATTGTATAAGGCTAAAGTTAGATTTCCTGTTTTTTCTTCTTTGTGATGATGAATCACTTTCACTTGTAATTTGAAAGATTGCCCAGCTTTATATTGCATAGGAGCTTTGCAAATAATGGCTAAAGCTTTTGTTTGCCCCCAACTATAGTTGCTTGCAAAAAAGAAAACCAAACAGAAAATAACTTTGTTCATCTTTCAAAAGTACAATAAAAAATCCCTTATCTTTTTGAGATAAGGGATTGCTATAAAAAGGTTTACTTATTTCTTTAAAGCAGCTGCCATTGTTTTACCAATATCAGCAGGGCTAGCACATACATGAATTCCACATGCAGCCATAATTTTCATTTTAGCAGCAGCTGTATCATCAGCACCACCTACAATTGCACCAGCATGACCCATACGACGTCCTGGAGGAGCTGTTTGACCTGCGATAAATCCTACCACCGGTTTTTTCATATTATCCTTAATCCAGTTAGCGGCGTCTGCTTCCATGCTACCACCAATTTCACCAATCATGATGATACCTTCAGTTGCTGGATCGTTCATTAATAATTCAACTGCTTCTTTTGTTGTTGTTCCAATGATTGGATCACCACCAATACCAATTGCAGTAGTAATACCTAAACCTGCTTTCACTACTTGGTCAGCAGCTTCATAAGTTAAAGTACCACTCTTAGATACGATACCGATAGTTCCTTTCTTGAAAATAAATCCTGGCATGATACCCACTTTTGCTTCTTCAGCTGTGATCACACCTGGACAGTTTGGTCCTATTAATCTTGTAGTCTTTCCTAATAAATAATTTTTCACTTTCACCATATCCTGCACTGGGATACCTTCTGTAATACAAACTACCAAACCAATACCAGCATCAGCCGCTTCCATAATTGCATCAGCAGCAAAAGCTGGAGGTACAAAAATGATACTTACATCAGCACCTGTTGTTTTAACTGCATCTGCTACAGTATTAAATACAGGACGATCTAAATGTGTTGTACCACCTTTACCTGGAGTTACTCCACCTACTAATTGTGTTCCGTATTCAATCATTTGAGATGCGTGAAAACTACCTTCTGTACCGGTAAAACCTTGTACAATGATCTTGGAATTTTTGTTAACTAATACTGACATGAGGCTATATTTGATATTTGTGGCGCAAAAATACGCTAAACAGCCATTTTTCACCCTTATTTACCCACAAAAATTATAGGTTTTTTTATAAATGGCCAGCAAGTGCTACTTTTGTGCCTCGCAAAGACAAATTAAAAAACAACATTATGGCAACAACATCAGACATCAGTCGTGGAATGATCTTAAAATTAGATGGTAGTTTATACTCTGTAGTAGAATTTGGTGAAAATAAAACTGCTCGTGCAGCTGCAAAAGTTTGGGCTAAATTAAAGGGCGTGGATAATAACCGATCTATTGAAAAGACTTGGAATAGCGGTGAAACCGTGTTCCCAGTGCGTGTAGAGAAGAAAGCGTTTCAGTTTTTATACAAAGACGATAGTGGTTATAACTTAATGAACAATGAGACTTTCGAGCAAATCGCTATGGCAGAAGAAATGATTGATGCTCCTCAGTTCTTAAAAGAAGGTGCGGAAGTATTCGTTTTCATGAACACTGAAACCGAAATGCCCATTGGTGCTGAATTGCCTGAAAAAATTGATGTATTGATTACTTATTGTGAGCCAGGGGTTAAAGGGGATACTGCCACTCGTGCATTAAAAGCAGCAACTATCGAGTCTGGTGCTACAGTAATGGTGCCATTATTCGTGAATGAAGGGGAGAAGATCAAGATTAATACTAAATCTGGCGAATACGTAGAACGTGTGAAGTAGCCCTTTTTAGGTTGAAAATAGTAAAATAGGGAATTTTGGGTTCCCTATTTTTATGCCCAAAATGGCCGATTTTGGATAAAAAAAGGTCATTTTATTGTGATTTTTAATAAAAATACCCCAATTTTACCCAAAATTGCTAAAAATGGACTTAAAACAAATTCATGATTTAATCAAGGTGGTTAACAAGAGTAATATCGGTGAAATCAGCATCGAAGACAAGGACGGTAAAGTAACCATCAAACAAAAAGAAGAAAGAGTTACAGTTAGTTCAGCACCAGTATATGCTGCTGCTCCAGCACCGGCTCCAGCTCCAGTAGCTGCCGCTGCCCCAGTCTCTGCTGCTCCTGTAGCTGCAGCTGCAACAGATAATTTAGTTACTATAAAGAGTCCAATGATTGGTACTTTCTATAGAAGAGCAGCGCCTGATAAGCCATTGTTGGCAGAAGAAGGAACTGAAGTAAGCCAAGGTAAAGTGGTTTGTATTATTGAAGCAATGAAATTGTTCAATGAGATCGAATCAGAAGTAAAAGGTACTATTGTAAAAGTATTAGTGGAAGATGCAAGCCCAGTAGAGTTTGATCAACCATTGTTCTTAGTACAACCTGCTTAGGCATTAACATTCATCCATTTTAATTACAGAAAATGTTTAAAAAGATATTGATAGCCAATCGTGGCGAAATTGCTTTGCGTATTATTAGAACCTGTCGTGAGATGGGCATTAAAACCGTAGCAGTTTATTCAACAGCTGATAAAGATAGTTTGCATGTAAAATTTGCAGACGAAGCTGTTTGTATTGGCGGACCAAAAAGTGCAGAATCTTATTTGAATATCCCTCACATCATGGCTGCTTGTGAAATTACTAATGCAGATGCAGTGCATCCTGGCTATGGTTTCTTAGCAGAGAATTCCAAGTTTGCTCAAATTTGTGCAGACCATGGTATCAAATTTATTGGACCTACTCCTGAGATGATTAATAAAATGGGAGACAAGATCACGGCAAAAGAAACCATGATCAAAGCGGGTGTTCCAGTAGTTCCAGGGGGTGAAGGTTTATTAGAGAGCGTTGAGGAAGCAAAAAAATTAGCAAAAGAAATAGTATATCCTGTAATCATCAAAGCAACAGCTGGTGGTGGTGGAAAGGGTATGCGTGTGGTTTGGTCTGAAGCAGATTTAGAAAAAGCATTTAACGATGCAAAGATGGAAGCTGCTGCAAGTTTTAAGAATGATGGTTTGTACATGGAGAAGTTTGTGGAAGAACCAAGACATATTGAAATTCAAGTTGCAGGTGATCAGTTTGGTAATGTTTGTCATTTGAGTGAGCGTGATTGTTCTATTCAAAGAAGACACCAAAAATTAGTGGAAGAATCTCCTTCTCCATTCATGACTCCAGAGCTTCGTCAAAAAATGGGAGAAGCTGCTATTAAAGCTGCTGCAGCTATTAACTATGAAAGTGTAGGAACTATTGAGTTCTTAGTGGATAAGCATCGTAACTTCTACTTCATGGAAATGAATACACGTATTCAAGTTGAGCATTGCGTTACAGAAGAAGTTGTTAGCTACGATTTAATCAAAGAGCAAATTAAAATTGCTGCAGGAGAAAAAATTTCTGGAAAGAATTACGAACCTCAATTGCATGCGATTGAATGTCGTATCAATGCAGAAGATCCATATAATGATTTTAGACCTTCTCCAGGTAAGATTACCGTATTACATACTCCAGGTGGTCATGGTGTTCGTGTAGATAGCCATGTATACGCAGGTTATGTAATTCCTCCTTATTATGATTCAATGATTGGTAAACTAATCACAGTGGCTCAAACTCGTGAAGAAGCTATCAATACCATGTATCGTGCTTTAAGCGAATATGTAATTGAAGGCGTGAAAACAACTATTCCTTTCCATTTGCAATTAATGCAAAACGAAGATTTTAGAAAAGGTAATTTCACTACTAAATTCTTAGAATCATTTAAAATGAAGTAGCCGATTAAGGGTCCTCTTCAAGAGACTCTTGTTTGAATACATTAAAAAAGGCTCCGAAATATCGGAGCCTTTTTGATAGGGGGTTAACCTTTGGGGTAATTATTTATTTACCGAGCTTATCTTAAGAATAATAATTCTCTATACTTAGGCAAGGTCCATAATTCGTCGTCTACCAATTGTTCTAATTTATCTACATGGTAACGAATCTTGTCAAAATATTGCGCTTTCACTTTCGCTTCATAAGCAATGGCTTTTTCACGAGAGTTTTCAATATTGTTAGCCACTTTTCTTTCTTCTACCATCGCATGTGTATTCTCATACACTTGTTGGATATGCGTACTTACATCTTTTAACAAAGTCAATTGACCTTTGTATAATTTTTCAGGTAATGCAGCATCACGTAATAAGTTTACATTCTTCAACAACTCATTTTGGTATTTAATTGCAGCAGGGATAATATGGTTAGTAGCTAAATCACCCATTACACGCGCTTCAATTTGTACTTTCTTAATGTACTTTTCTAATTCAATCTCGTGTCTAGCTTCTAATTCTGCATGAGAGTAAATACCATTGTCTTTAAACAATTGCTTAGCCTTATCAGTAATCATCGCATCTAAAGCAACAGGTGTTGTCTTTAAATTAGGCAAACCTCTTTTCTCTGCTTCCTTATGCCATGCTTCACTATAACCATCTCCTTCAAATAAAATCTTCTTACTAGCAACAATATACTTTTGAATCACTTGCATGATTGCAATTTCTTTCTTGTCACCTTTTTCAATTAAGGCATCTACTTCTTGAGCAAATTTTACTAAAGTATCTGCAACAATCGTATTTAAAACCGTCATAGGTAATGCACAGTTAGCAGTTGAACCCACCGCACGGAATTCAAATTTGTTTCCAGTGAATGCGAATGGAGAAGTTCTGTTTCTATCTGTATTGTCTATTAATAATTCAGGGATACTTCTATGTAAATCAATTTTTAAAATAGCTTCATCTTGCTCATCAAATTTACTATTCACTCTGCTCTCTACATCGTTCAAAACTTTGGTTAAGTAATCACCAATAAATACTGAAATAATTGCAGGAGGCGCTTCGTTTGCACCTAAACGGAAATCATTAGAGGCAGAAGCAATAGATGCTCTCAAGATATCTGCATAATCATGTACCGCTTTAATGGTGTTCACAAAGAAAGTCAAGAACATTAAGTTAGTCTTAGGCGTTTTACCTGGTGCTAATAAATTAATACCAGTATCAGTTGCCATACTCCAGTTATTGTGTTTACCACTACCGTTAATACCTGCAAATGGTTTCTCGTGTAATAATACCACTAAGTGATGACGCTTTGCTACTCTTGTCATCACATCCATTAATAAGATATTATGATCTACAGCAATATTCACTTCTTCAAAAATAGGTGCACACTCAAACTGTGCTGGCGCTACTTCATTATGTCTTGTTCTTAATGGGATACCTAATTTATAAGATTCGTTTTCAAAGTCACGCATAAAAGCATACACTCTTTCTGGAATAGATCCGAAATAATGATCTTCTAATTGTTGACCTTTAGCAGGAGTAAAACCAAATACGGTTCTTCCGCATTGAACTAAATCTGGTCTTGCATTTACTAATGCTTCATCAATAACAAAATATTCTTGTTCCCAACCTAATGTCGGTGCTACTTTAGTAACGTTCTTATCAAAGTAATTACAAACAGTTACTGCAGCTTTATTTACAGCTTCAACTGCTTTCATCAATGGCGCTTTATAGTCCAATGATTCACCTGTGTATGAAATAAAGATGGTAGGGATACATAAGGTTTTACCATTACCAATTTCAATAATGAATGGGGGCGAAGATGGGTCCCAAGCAGAATATCCTCTTGCTTCGAATGTAGCTCTTAATCCACCATTTGGAAAAGAAGAAGCATCTGGTTCTTGTTGAATTAATGCTGCACCTTCAAATTCTTCAATAGCAGTTCCATCTCCTTTTAAAGTAAAGAAAGAATCATGCTTTTCTGCAGTACTTCCAGTTAATGGTTGGAACCAGTGTGTATAGTGTGTAACACCTTTGCTCTCTGCCCAAGCTCTCATACCAGAAGCAATTTGACCTGCCACTTGACGATCAATTTTTTTACCACCTCTTACACTTGCTAATAAACTTTTATAAGCTTCATCACTTAAATATTCTCTTGCAGTTTTTAAAGTGAATACATTTTCACCAAAAACGCCAGTAATTTTTGCGCCTTTGATATCTGGAGAATTTACTTTTCCATGACTCACATGATTGACAGCGTCTGTTCTTAATGACATATTATTTTTATTTAGATTTTTAAGCAATGCAAATTTACCCCTCTATTTTCAAGGTATATCCGATAATAAAATGCTTTAATGCACAAAAAATCCCCCATTTCTGGGGGATCTACAATTCAAAACACTATTTATGAACCATTTTCATTAAAAATCAATGGCTTACACTTTTGCAGTTTTTACTGTCTTGATAATTCTTGCTGCTACTTTGTAAGGATCTGCTGCAGAGTTTGGACGACGATCTTCTAACCATCCTTTCCATCCTTTTTCTACCGCACCAATTGGGATACGAATAGAAGCTCCTCTGTCTGATACACCGAAAGAGAAATCATGGATAGATGCAGTCTCATGCTTACCAGTTAAACGTAAGTGGTTGTCTGCACCATATACATCAATATGTTCTTTAACAAATGGTCTGAATGCTTCACAAATTGTTTCATACACTTCTTTCTTACCACAAGTTCTTAAAGTGGTGTTAGAGAAGTTAGCATGCATACCTGAACCATTCCAGTCTAATGCACCTAATGGCTTACAATGCCAGTTAATAGATACACCATATGTTTCACCAATTCTTTCTAATAAATATCTTGCTACCCAAATTTGATCACCTGCTTCTTTTGCACCTTTTGCAAAAATTTGGAATTCCCATTGTCCAGCAGCAACTTCTGCGTTGATACCTTCTACATTCAATCCAGCTTCTAAGCAAATGTCTAAATGTTCTTCTACAATATTTCTACCGTATGCATTATTAGCACCTACAGAACAGTAGTAAGGACCTTGAGGACCAGGGTATCCACCTTCTGGGAAACCTAATGGCTTATTGGTTGCAGGATTCCATAAGAAATATTCTTGCTCAAATCCAAACCAGAAATCATTGTCATCATCTTCAATTGTTGCACGTCCGTTAGTTGCATGTGGTGTACCATCAGAATTCAATACTTCACACATTACTAAGTAAGCATCTTTACGACCTGGGTCTTTACAAATAAATACTGGCTTTAATAAACAGTCAGAAGAACCTCCTGGTGCTTGTTCAGTTGAAGAGCCATCAAAGCTCCACATATCACAATCTTCTAATTTGCCACTAAAGTTGTTTTCAATTTTTGTCTTACTTCTTAAAGACTGAGTCGGTTTGTAACCATCTAACCAGATGTACTCCAATTTTGATTTAGACATGGTGCGGATGTTTTTTTAATATTAAAAAAATTAAATATGTATGAATTAAATCTGAAAAACCTTAATTCTGATGCGAAAATAACAAATTATGAGAAATTATTTCCCATAAATTCATAAAAATTTTAAAATTATAGTCATAAATATTAACATATAAATAAATTGTAATATAAATAAATCTACAAAGTATTGATTTTCAATTATGTATTTTTTTGATACACATTTTGAAAGACTGGATGTTGGTAATTCAAATAAATCCACTCGTATGCATTTTGTAACTTCGCCACAACTTTAATCGCCTAAGACAATCATTCATGGAAATCACAGTAAAAACTGCCCAACAATTACGACTAACAGAAGAAGAGTTTGAACTAATTAAACAAAAGCTTGGACGTACTCCCAATTTTACAGAGCTATGCGCTTTTAGTGGCATGTGGTCAGAACATTGTAGTTATAAAAATTCTATCAAATGGTTAAAAACTTTACCAAGAGATGGAGGAAGAATGTTGGTGGCAGCTGGTGAAGAGAATGCTGGTTTAATGGATATCGGAAATGATTATGGAGTGGTATTTAAAATTGAATCTCATAATCACCCAAGTGCATTGGAACCTTTCCAGGGTGCTGCAACTGGTGTGGGTGGAATTCAAAGAGATATTTTTACCATGGGAGCAAGACCTATTGCTTCTTTAAATAGTTTAAGATTTGGTAAACTAGACGACACAAAAACAAAAAGATTATTGGCTGGTGTGGTGCATGGCATTGGTCATTATGGAAACTGTTTTGGTGTTCCAACAGTAGGTGGTGAATTATATTTTGAAGATTGCTATCACACTAATCCTTTAGTGAATGCAATGAGTGTGGGTATTGTGAAAGCTGGTAAGACCGTTAGTGCGATTGCATTAGGAAAAGGTAATCCTGTATTTTTTGTAGGAAGCGCTACAGGTAAAGATGGTATTGGTGGTGCAAGTTTTGCTTCTGCAGAAATTACTGCAGATAGTGTGGAAGAATTACCGGCAGTTCAAGTGGGTGATCCATTCCAAGAAAAGAAATTATTAGAAGCTTGTTTAGAAGTAATTGAAACAGGTGGAGTAGTGGGTATGCAAGATATGGGTGCAGCAGGTATTATTTGTTCTACTGCAGAAATGAGTGCAAAAGGTGAAGTTGGAATGCGCATCGATTTAGATAAGGTTCCAACGCGTCAACAAAATATGAAAGCTTGGGAATTATTATTGAGTGAGAGCCAAGAGCGAATGTTAATGGTAGTAGAAAAAGGAAGAGAGGCAGATGTTTTAGCCGTATTTGAAAAATGGGATTTGTCTTGTAGCAATATTGGTGAAGTAACCGATGATGGCTTATTGAATTTTTATATGCATGGTGAATTAGAAGCTTCTTTACCTGCTTATGAATTAGTATTAGGTGGAGGTGCACCTCAGTATACACGTGAATACAAAGAACCTGCATACTTAGCTAAAGTGAATGCATTTGATATGAATACGGTTGCAGATACAGATAATTTAAAAGCATCTGTTGAAGCTTTGATTCAATTACCCAATATTGCTTCTAAGCGTTGGGTTTATACGCAGTATGATAGTATGGTAGGCGCTGCAAATACTTCTACTAACGCACCAAGTGATGCGTCAGTTGTTTTAGCAAAAGGAACAGGTAAAGCTTTAGCGATGACTGTGGATTGTAATAGTAAATATGTTTTTGCTGATCCATATAAAGGAGCAATGATTGCAGTATCTGAAGCTGCAAGAAATATTGTTTGCTCTGGTGGGGAGCCAATTGGTGTAACCAACTGTTTGAATTTCGGTAATCCTTACGATCCAGAAGTGTATTATCAGTTTGTAAAATCTGTAGAAGGTATGGGTGCTGCATGTAGAAAATTCAATACTCCAGTAACTGGAGGTAATGTAAGTTTCTATAATCAAAATCCAGATGGTCCTGTTTTCCCAACACCAACCATTGGTATGGTAGGTATTGTAGAAGATATGAAAAACAGAATGACTTTAGACTTTAAAGAAGAGGGTGATACCATTGTTTTATTAGGAACTCAAAGAAATGATATTGGTTCTTCAGAGTATCTAAATAAATTAAAAGGGGTTACACATTCATCTGCTCCTCATTTTGAATTAGAAGAAGAGTTTGCATTGCAACAATTAGTTGCTCAATTAATCAAAGATCATTCTATTGAATCTGCACATGATATTTCTGAAGGTGGTTTGATAGTTACCTTATTAGAATCTGCTTACTATAACAATAAAGGTTTTGAGGTGAGTTCAAACAATAGTCAATTAAGAAAAGATGCTTATTGGATGGGTGAAGCGCAAAGCAGGGTAGTGGTATCATGTAAAGCAGCATCTGTTGCTTCTATTGAAGCTGCTGCAGCTAAAGCTGGAATTGCAACTTTGGTGATGGGTAAAGTAACTGGTGGTGCTGTAAAAGTAGAAGGAGAAGATTGGGGAAATATTAGCGCTTGGAAAAACAAATACGATACAGCAATTGAAAATAAATTAAAATAAGGGTTCTTATTTATGCCAAAGCAACCCACTATAGTAGTTACTGGATCCGCTGGATTTATTGGTTCTGTCTTTGTTCAATATTTAAACGAACAAGGTTTTAATCAATTACTATTGGTAGATGATTTTGGCGTTGAGGAAAAAAGAAAAAACTGGGAGCAAAAACAATTCATCAAAGTAATAGAGAGACAATCTTTTATTACTCAATTAGAAAATGATGAATATGAAATAGATGCTATTGTGCATTTAGGTGCTAGAACAGATACCACTGAATTTAATTATGCCATTCATGAAGAATTGAATGTGAATTATTCAAAATCTTTATGGAATTATGCTACTCAAAAAAACATTCCTTTCATTTACGCTTCTTCTGCAGCTACATATGGTGCTGGAGAACATGGATATAATGATAGTCACGATATTTTGAATCAATTGGCTCCATTAAATCCATATGGTATTAGTAAGAATGAATTTGATAAATGGGCGATAGCAGAAAAAAATCAACCAATGGCTTGGGCGGGTTTAAAGTTCTTTAATGTTTATGGTCCTAACGAATCGCATAAAGCTAGAATGGCTAGTGTGATTTTCCATTCATTCAATCAAATCAAGCAAACTGGTTTAGTGAAATTATTTAAAAGTCACAAAGAAGGATTTAAAGATGGAGAACAATTACGAGACTTTGTATATGTAAAAGATTTAGTGAAAGTGATTGGCTGGATGTTGCATCACATGTTATCTAATACCTGGGATGCATCCAAAAATGGTTTATATAATTTAGGAACAGGTAAGGCAAGATCTTTTTATGATCTAGCTGCCAATACATTTAAAGCACAAGGTTTAACACCGAATATCGAATTCATCGATATGCCCTTGGATATTAGAGATAAGTATCAATACTTCACAGAAGCCAATATGGCAAAGTTGCGCGCCGCAGGATATACTGCACCGTTCTATACATTGGAAGAGGGTGTTGCTGATTATGTTGCAAATTATTTGCTGCCAGGAAAGAGTTATTAAAAGCTCATTTCTTTACGCTTATTATTTCAAATGAAATTTAATTAATGCGCTTTTAAGAAAGCTATTGCTTTAGCATAAGCATCTGCTTTCGCAGCAGCATTAAATGATGGATTACTTGGATTAGCAAATCCATGTCCAGCATCGTATCTGTTTACATTTAAATTTTTTCCAGCTTCTTTCATATTCTTTTCAAATTCATCTACCATCGCAGGAGAAGGAGCTTGATCTTTATTGCCAAAGAAACCAATGATATCACATTGAATAGATTTTAATTTATCCATATTCGTTTCTGGACGGCCATAATACATTACTGAACCTTTTGCTTGTGGTCCAGCAAGAATAGCAGTTTGTAAACTCCACATACCACCAAAGCACCAACCTACACTATAAATACTTGCTTTTGATCCAGCATGTTTAATGGCACCTTGAATAATAGCAGTCATTCTGTTCATATCTGCACCACGCATTAATTTCATGGCACTATCTGGAGTAGCTGCTACTTTTCCATCATACATATCTACAGCAATTACATTAATGTCTCCCAAATCTTTAAAATATTGATCGGCTTCCATTTTAATGTTATCATTTAATCCCCACCACTCTTGAATAACAATTAACCATTTGTTGGTTTTCTTTTTAGCAGGAATAAAATATGCATTGGCTTTATTACCGTCAGCAGCATCAAATTGGATCATTGAACCTAATAAATCGGCTGGAGCAACTTTTAAGGGGGAAGGATGTAAACTGGCAAAAGCTGGAGTAGAGGCTTCCAACTGATAAGCTTGTTGGGTTTCCATATTTAAACAGGCAATAACATCTGCTTTTTCAACAGTTGGATGTTGGTTCTTTTTCCATTCCCAACTAGTTAAAGCAAGGGTAAATAGGGCTATACTTAATAAAAAGGCTGTTTTTTTCATTTTTTTTGACTTTAAGGGTGAAGATGTTCACTTTTATATAACATTTATAAACATTTATTGTTCAATGCAAAACCCATTTTGTAGGGGGCTTTTTTTCGCGTATTTTTGTATGACCTCTAAGAAATTTTCCTAATTAAAAGACGGTCACATTAAAAACCAATTGAATGGGTATACCTCAATAGGCAACTATTGCTGGGATTCCTTTTTCAATATTATATGAATTTACAGTTATGGCAAAGTATATTTTTGTTACAGGAGGTGTTACGAGTAGTTTGGGTAAAGGCATTATTGCAGCATCTTTAGCTAAACTATTGCAAGCGAGAGGAATAAGTGCGACTATTCAAAAATTCGATCCATACATTAATGTGGATCCAGGTACTTTGAATCCATATGAGCATGGTGAATGTTATGTAACAGAAGATGGTGCAGAAACCGATTTGGATTTAGGCCATTATGAGCGTTTTTTAAACACCCCAACTTCACAAGCAAACAACGTAACTACAGGAAGAATTTATCAAACAGTTATTAATAAAGAAAGAGCTGGTGAGTTTTTAGGTAAAACTGTTCAGGTTGTACCTCATATTACAGATGAGATTAAACATAGAATGTTGTTATTGGGTAAGGATGGCAAATATGATGTAGTGATTACAGAAATTGGAGGAACAGTGGGTGATATCGAGAGTTTGCCCTTTGTTGAAACAGTTCGTCAAATTCAATGGGAATTACCTGAAGAAGATGTCATGGTGGTTCATTTAACTTTAATCCCTTATTTAAAAGCTGCTAAAGAATTAAAAACAAAACCAACACAACATAGTGTTAGAATGTTAAGTGAAACGGGAGTTCATCCAGATGTAATTGTGTGTAGAACAGAAGAGCCTTTGAATGATGATATAAAAAGAAAGATCGCTTTGTTCTGTAATGTAAAACCTGGTAATGTAATTGAAGCTGCAGATGCAAGCACTATTTACGAAGTGCCTTTATTAATGCAGAAAGAAAAGTTAGATGAAATTGTTTTAAAGAAATTTAATTTACAAGCATCTCCTGCACCAGATTTAACTAAGTGGAATGCATTCTTAACCAAATTGAAAAATCCAAAGAGCACTATTCAAATTGGTTTAATTGGAAAGTATATTGAATTACAAGATGCATATAAATCTATTTTAGAAAGTTTTATTCATGCAGGTGCAATGAATGAAGTGAAAGTAAAAGTGGTGAATATTCATAGTGAGAACCTTACTAAAGAAAATGTAAATGAACAATTAAAAGGGTTACACGGATTATTAGTGGCTCCTGGATTTGGCAATAGAGGTATTGAAGGAAAAATTGTTGCTGTTCAATATGCAAGAGAAAATAAATTACCATTCTTTGGTATTTGTTTAGGTATGCAAATGGCCGTGATTGAATACGGTAGAAATGTTTTGGGTTTACAAAAAGCACATTCAGTAGAAATGGATCCAAATAGTCCTGATCCAGTTATCAATATGATGGAAGAGCAAAAAAGAATTACGATGATGGGTGGCACAATGCGTTTAGGTGCTTATCCATGTACTATAACAGAAGGAAGTCTAGCACATCGTATTTATGGGGCTACTGAAATCAGCGAGCGCCATCGTCATAGATACGAATTTAATAATGCCTATTTAAAAGCCTATCAAAATGCTGGTATGGTAACTAGTGGGGTAAATCCTGCTTCAGGTTTGGTGGAAATTGTAGAATTGCCAGACCATCCATTCTTTATAGGAGTTCAATATCACCCTGAATTAAAGAGTACGGTGGAAGCGCCAGCTCCATTATTTGTGCATTTTATCGCAGCAGCTAAGATACAGGCTGGTGTAAATGCCTAATTTTGGTGCAATAAATCATGTACCTTTATTCCCTCAAAAATTTATAATCTATTCAAATGAATACGGATAAAAATACGGTCATTGGTTTTGTCTTATTAGCGGGTTTATTCTTTGCTTATTTCTGGTTTACTAACAAACAACAAAACGAATTACAAGCATATAAAAAGCACTTTGATGATTCTGTAGCGATGGTAAAAGCAACTGCCGACAAAGCAGCGGCTTTAAAGAATGCTGCTTTAGTAGATAGCACTGTGAAGACATCAGCGGGTGATTCTTCTGCTATAGATACACTTAAAGAACAATTTGTAGTTATTGAAAACGAATTGGTAAAAGTTACTTTAACCAATAAGGGTGGTCAGGTGGCCAATGTGTTGTTGAAAAAGTACACCAACTCAAATAAGCAACAAGTTGTTTTAGGTGATAGCACTAGCTTAAATTATCCAATTAATATTGCCAGCAATCAGTCTGCTCAAATTAATCAATTGATTTTCCAAAAAGCAGAGGTATTGCCTGAAGAAAATGGTGTACAAAAAGTAGCTTTTACTTTAACTGCTCCTAATGGAAATACTATTACGCATTTATTTAGTTTAGCTCCTAAGCAATATAATATTGATTGGACCATTCAATTAAATGGCGCGGATCAATTATTAACAAATCATCAATTGAATGTGTTATGGGAAGCTCATTCTTTTAAACAAGAGCGTACTTTGAACTACGAGCGCCAGATGTCGAATATTTGTTTTTCTGAGGGTAAAGAATTTGATTATATCTCTAGCAAAACAACCAAGACATTTGAAAAGCCAGTACAATGGGTGGGCTTGGTGCAACAGTTCTTTAATACTACATTAATTGCTAAGACCGATTTTACAAGTGGTAAAATTGATTGGCAAAGAAGAATAGATAGTAGCAATTCTTTAGCTGCTTTACAAACACAGTTACAAACAAAAGTAGATGGCAATACTGCCTCTCTTGCATTGGCTTTATATTATGGTCCAAATGATATGAATATCTTAAAGACACAAGCTCCAGAAATGGATAAGATTGTGAACTTGGGAAGAGATTTATATTCATTTGTTAGACCTATCAATAAATATATTATCAGACCTGTATTTGATTTCTTTGCAAGTTTTGTAACGAATTATGGCTGGGTGGTTTTATTGTTAACCATCTTTATTAGATTGGTTACTTCTCCATTAACTTATTCAAGTTATTTGAGTAGTGCTAAGATGAAAGTATTGAAACCAGAATTAGATGAGGTTAAAAAGAAGTTTGGTGACGATCAGCAAGGTTTTGCAATGGAGCAAATGAAATTGTTTAGAGAAGCAGGGGTGAATCCATTAGGAGGATGTATACCAGCTTTATTACAAATTCCTATCTTCTTTGCTTTATATAGTTTCTTTAACTCTAATATCTCTTTAAGAGGGCAAGCATTTTTATGGAGTAAGGATTTATCAAGCTATGATATCATTGCTACTTTACCATTTAGCGTTCCAATGGGATTTGGTAATCACATTAGCTTATTTACCATTACAGCAGTAGTAACAAGTTTGATTATGTCGGTTTATAATATGTCCATGACACCAACACAGGATAATCCAGCATTGAAATACATGCCTTATATCTTCCCTGTAATGTTATTGTTCATCTTTAATAGTCTGCCTTCTGCCTTAACTTGGTATTATACTGTATCAAATATTGTAACTCTATTGTTGCAGTTTATTATTCAAAAATTCATTATCAATCACGATAAGATTTTAGCGGAGATTCAAGTGAAGAGAAAAACGCCGAAGAAAAAAAGTAATTGGCAAACTAAATATGAGCAAATGATGGATGCTCAAAAAAAAGTACAAGACCTAAAAGAAAGAACTAAAAAATAATTCCCCTAAGAGGCCTGCACTAATGAGGCCTCTTATTATTTTATTTGAATGAAGTATAAAATTACCCCCATAATTGTATACCTATTGGTTGCATTTTCTGCATCTGCTCAAACAAAAGTAGTTGGTGAGTGTAGTATTCAATTTGATATAGATCAATTACAAAATCAAGATTGGCAAAAACTAGGACAGAAAATTATTCAGGTTAAAGGCAATCAATGCAAGACCACTTTAATTACACCTAAATTAGTTCAAAGTCTGTTGTTCTCTTCTCAAGAAGATTCTGCATATATTTTAAAAGAAATAGGCGATAGTAAGTTCTTGCAAAGAGTTCCCTTTCCTCCCAAGAGTTTACCTACATTGGTCAATATGAAAAAAATGACAAGTGATTCTGTTATTAATATTGCTGGGTATACATGTAATGGATTGCAACTTACATTTAGCGACGAATCAGTGTATGATATTTTTTATACTCCCTTGATTGTTCCAACCATTCCTTATTTTGAAATGGCGTTTAAAGATATCCCCGGATTAGTACTTTCTTATTCCATCACTACTAAAAAAGGAGTGTCAATAAGATATAAAGCAACACAGGTTGATTTAAGTCCCATTACATTGAATCAATTTGAGATCAATAAAAACGAGTATCAGGTTCTTGATAAATAGGAAACCTATTAAGGTTGTGTAGGACTTGGTGTTTTAAATCTTGGTAACACCATTTTGTATCTGTAAGGAATAACATAAGAAATATTCCCTTTGTTGAACTTTAAGTAATTAGCATTTGCATTACTTGCTGCCATTCCTTTAAATTCCAAACTTGATCTTAAAGTATAAAAAGTAGAAGTCTTCAACGAAGCTGAACCAATATTTTTTAAGCTATACTTTTCAGCAAGTGTATTAGCATTAGCTTTTAATTCTGTACTGCTTAAAACAAGGGTACTAGCTTTTAGCTGGCTATTGATTAAAATAGTCAGACATCCAATGAATAGTATTTGTTTAATGGTACGCATGGTTATTACGAAGATAAGTAAACTGGTAGATTCTTAAAAAAAATATTTTAAACCCTTTTTGGGCCAATGTGCAGAACAAAATATGGCCAAATCAAGCCTAGTAACTATATTTAATATGATCATTATTGAAGGGCATTTAAAACATAAATGACTGAAAATCAATGTTCTTTACTAAACCCTATAATCTAATCAGCCATGTTCGAACCGCATAGAGACGAAGAAGGAGGAGATATCCAAGATTTATTACAGCGTTTTCAAAACTTGAAGAACGGGAGAGCCAATGCCTATATTGAGGAAGATGACTTTGAGCGTATAATTGAGCATTTAGACGAAAAAGATGAGATTGTTGACGCCATTGAAGCAGCCGATTTGGGATTGGAGCAATATCCCCATTCTGCTTTATTGATGATAAAAAAAGCAGATTTATTATTAGCCACTAGAAAATATAAAGAAGCATTAAAATTATTAGATGCGGCTACTTTATATGATCATAAAGAAATGAATCTGTTTATTTTAAAAACAGATGCCTATCTAGCATTGGATCAACCAGAGAAAGCTATTGTGCTTTTACAAGAAGCTTTACATTTATTCGAAGGGGCGGAAAGAACGGAAGTATTATTTGAATTAGCAGATGTATATGATGATCATGAAGCTTTTGATAAAGTATTTGATTGCTTGCAATTAATTTTAGAAGAAGATCCTAATAACGAAGAAGCTTTATACAAGATTTGTTTTTGGACTGACTTTACAGGTAGAAATGAAGAGAGTATAAGATTGCATGAACGCATTATCAATGATCAACCTTATAATGCCTTGGCATGGTTTAATTTGGCAGCATCCTTTCAGGGATTAAAATTATATGAGAAAGCAATTGATGCTTATCAGTATGCCATTGTGATTGATGAAAAATTCGATTATGCTTATCGTAATATGGGCGATGCTTATTTACGATTAAGAAAATACAAAGAAGCTATTGAAGCTTTAGAAAAAGTATTAGAGTTATCAAGACCGGAAGATGTTATCTACGAAGCCATTGGACATTGCTATCATAGAATGAAAAATTATGCGCAAGCTAGATTTCATTATAAAAAAGCAGTGCATTTAAATCCTGATGATAGCAGATTGTATCAAAAAATTGCAAGTACCTATATGCAAGAAGGCCATTGGGAAATGGCTATTAAGCAAATGGAACATGCATTGCGTATTCATAAACATATCAATGAATACTATATCCAGTTAGGAGAGTGTTATATGCAACTAGGACAATATGTAGAAGCGGCGGGCTATTTTGGAACAGTGGTGGCCAACAAGCCAAAACAAATTGCAGGTTGGGAATATTTGATTAGAAGTTTAATGGCCAATGATCAATTAGATGCTGCATTGGAACAAACGGAATTAGCTTATTCATCTACACAGGGTAAAACATTATTTATTTATTATAGAAGTGCTATTCTATTTAAAATGGATAAGGCAAATGAAGGTCTATTGCAATTAGAAATGGCTTTATCAAAATCGGCTAAATGGTTAAATAAATTTGTGAAGTTTTATCCAGAAGTAGTGCAAGATGCCAAAGTGATGACTTTGCTCAGTCAATATAAAAAGAGTAAGAAGAGCAAAGGTTCTTGATGAATTTTAAAGTAACTTTGCAAGAAAATAGTTAAACATGAATTTTAACTTAAGTCAAATCCCAGAAAGAACTGCTCAACCTCGACAACACGGTTTAACGATGGTGATGGATAAGGGATTAAGTTATGCAGAAGCAGAAAACTTTATAAGTATAGGGAAACCTCATACTGATATTGTGAAATTAGGATTCGGAACATCTTTTGTTACGCCTAATTTGAGAAAGAAGATTGAATTATATCAAAGCCATAATATACCGGTGTATTTTGGAGGTACTTTATTTGAAGCATTTTTGATTCGTAATCAAATGGATGATTATATCGCTATGTGTAAAGATTATGGCGTTGATGTGATTGAAGTAAGTGATGGGTCCATTGAAATTCCTCATTCAGAAAAATGTGGTCATATTGAAAAAATTGCCAAGTTTGCCAAAGTATTAAGCGAAGTAGGTAGCAAAGATGCTGCACATATTATCCCTCCTTATAAATGGATTGAATTAATGAGTGCTGAATTAAACGCAGGTGCGTCTTATGTTATTGCAGAAGCAAGAGAAGCTGGTAATGTGGGTATTTACAGAGGCAGTGGTGAAGTAAGAGAAGGTTTGGTGCAAGAAATTTTAACCAAGATACCAGCAGAGAAAATTATTTGGGAAGCTCCTCAAAAAGCACAACAATTATATTTTTTAGAATTAATTGGTTGCAATGTAAACTTAGGAAATATTGCTCCTACAGAAATTATTCCATTAGAAGCCATGAGAATTGGTTTAAGAGGGGACACTTTTCATTTATATTTAAATAAATAATAGTGCGCAAGTTTGGCTTAATTGGATTCCCATTATCACATTCTTTTTCGAAAGGATTTTTTGCAGACAAATTCGCGAAAGAAAATATTGTGAATACGCAGTATGAGAACTTTCCCATTGAAAACATTGATCAATTTAGTTCATTGTGGGAAGAAGAACCAAACTTAGAAGGGATTAATATTACCATTCCACATAAGAAAGCAGTCATACCTTTTTTAGACAATCCATCTTCTGTTGTGAAAGCTATGAATGCTTGTAATTGTATTAGAAAGTACAATGGCCAATTATATGGGTACAATACAGATGTTATTGGATTTGAAAAATCTTTACAACCTTTTTTAAAAGCGCATCATCAAAAAGCATTGATATTGGGAACCGGTGGGGCTGCAGCAGCAGTAGCTTGGGTGCTGGAAAAATTAGGTATCACATATCAATATGTTTCTAGAACAAGTGCAGGGAAAAATGTAATGAGTTACGATGATTTAAATAACGCTATATTACAAGACCATCTTTTAATCATTAATACAAGTCCTGTGGGTATGTATCCTCATGTGAATGAAGCGCCTGCATTGGATTATACGGCTATTACCCCAGCACATCATTTGTATGATTTGATTTATAATCCTGCTGAAACTTTGTTTTTAACAAATGGGAAGGAGCGTGGCGCCAGTATACAAAATGGTTTAGAAATGTTGCATTTGCAAGCAGAAGCTAGTTGGGAAATTTGGAATAGAGAAACGCCCTTTGTTCAATAGGGTATAATGGAGAAATTATTGCTTTCTTAAAAATTCAAAAAGTTGAGTAACTGCTTTTTGTCTGTGACTGAAACTGTTTTTTTCTTCCATGTTCATTTGCGCAAAACTTTTTGTTGATCCATCTGGAATAAAAATAGGATCATAGCCAAATCCTTTTTCTCCTTGCATCTCAAGTGCAATCTCTCCTTTACAAATGCCTTCAAAATAATAAGTTTGTTCTTGCCATTTTAAACAGATCACTGTTCTAAACTGCGCTTTTCTATTATTCTTATTTTTTAGTTCTTCTAACACTTTATCTATGTTGGCTTGAAAATTTCTATCCTCTCCAGCATACCTTGCACTTTTCACACCCGGAGCGCCATTCAATGCTTCAATTTCTAATCCAGTATCTTCACTAAAGCAATTGGTTTTAGTGATATCAAATATTGTTTGAGCTTTCTCTAAAGCATTTTCATTTAAAGTAGCATGTGGTTCAGGAATATCTATATCTATTCCTGCAGATTTCATATCAATTATTGAAAAATCAGGTCCTACTAAAGATTGAATCTCTTCAATCTTGTGCTGGTTATTAGTAGCAAAAATTAATTGATACATAAATGAAAATTATAACTCAAATATTTTCTTAAGCACTGTCCAAAGTTTTGCTTTTTCTTGCTTGGCTTCAACCCCTGTTCCTTGCATGGTAGATAATGCATTGCTAAATAAAATATTTGTCTCACCTAATTGAGTTATTTTATATAGTGTACTAGGAAGTTTTACTTTTAATTGAGTTGCATCCACAGCAAAAGACAAAACTAGGGTAGAAGGTAATTCTTGTAAAATTTGATGCAAGCCTACTGGTTGTTTTCCGATATTAATTAAAGCAATATCTGCAATAGTTAATCTACAAGCATTCAAAATAGAAGTGAGTAAAATAAAATCCATTTCGTTTAAATGAACCGAATTAGGGTCGTTCACAATGACCGTAATTTTTTTATTATGTTCTCCTAAAGACTTTATGGGCCCTTCCCATTTTACTTCTTTTATCTCTTCCTTTTTTGTCTCTATAGTTTGTTCAACAGTAGCTTTGTTTTCTAGGGGAATATCTTCAACGACAACCAAGCTGTCCTTGTATAAATCCACTAAAACAGAAGAGGATAATATGGTTTTATCAGTACTCATGAAATGGAAAATTAAATGAAATAGACCAATAAGAAAAATAACACTTGTAAGTCTTTATTTTTTGTTGTTTCTTTGCAGTCAATATTGCTACAAATAAATAAATAGTTTATGTCTACTTCCGCTTTTCCTGTGATTAAAAACACAGCTCCCAAATTGCCTAGTTTCAATATGGATGAAATTGCATTCGGTAAAAATTTTACTGATCATATGTTAGTGGCTGATTATGAAAATGGAGAATGGAAAAATGTTGTCATTAAACCATATGAGCCATTACAGATGGATCCTTCTTGTGCAACATTGCATTATGGTCAAACTATTTTTGAAGGTATCAAAGCTTTTAAAAATGAAAAAGAAGAAGTAGTTGTTTTTAGACCAGATCAAAATTTAATTCGTTTTAATAAATCTGCAGAGCGTATGCAAATGCCTGCTGTACCAGAATGGTTATTCATTGATGGTATGAAACAATTAATTGATATTGAAAGAGGTTGGATTCCAAATAAACCAGATGCCTCTTTATACATCAGACCATTCATGATTGCTATGGATCCTTTCTTAGGAGTAAGACCTTCTAATACATATAAGTTCATGATTATTCTTGGACCAAGTGGTGCTTATTTTTCTGCACCCATGAAAATTTTAATTGAACAACAATACACTCGTGCAACACCAGGTGGTGTGGGCTTTGCAAAGAATGGAGGAAATTACGGAGGTAGTTTATTTCCTGTATCATTAGCACAACAAAAAGGATTTGATCAAGTATTGTGGACCGATGCTATCGAACATAAATATGTAGAAGAAGTGGGAATGATGAATGTGATGTTTGTGATTGATGGAAAAGTAATTACTCCAAGTGTGGATAGAGGTACTGTATTAAAAGGAGTAACAAGAGCGAGCGCCATTGTTTTATTAAAAGATATGGGCTACGAAGTAGAGGAAAGAAATTTATCTGTTGCTGAAATTGTAGACGCACACAAAAAAGGATTATTCCAAGAAGTATTTGGAGTAGGTACCGCAGCGGTGGTTTCTTATATTTCAAGACTGTCTCACGGAGAGTATCATATGGATTTTAATGTGGATGACCTTAAAGTGGCACCTGCCTTGAAAAACCACTTAAATGAGATCAGAATGGGGCATGTGCCAGATAAATATAATTGGCTAATGCATATCTAGTCCAAATCATTGGTAAACAGCCATTTACGACCCAAATGATATTTATTTATAGGCTTTTTTCAAAAATAGCCAATAAACATTTTGGGAATTCGTTTACAGGCATTACCTTTGCCGTCCGAATTTTTTATAACCAGAATTGAACAAAACAGCATAATAAATGCCTACTATTCAACAATTAGTGAGAAAAGGCCGTGAGATCATCAGGGCTAAAAGTAAATCAAGAGCTTTGGATGCATGTCCTCAGCGTCGTGGTGTATGTACAAGAGTTTATACTACAACTCCTAAAAAGCCAAACTCTGCGTTACGTAAAGTAGCGAAAGTACGTTTGACTAATAAGATTGAGGTAATCGCTTATATCCCAGGTGAAGGTCATAACTTACAAGAGCACAGTATCGTTTTAATACGTGGTGGTCGTGTGAAAGACTTACCAGGTGTACGTTATCATATTGTTCGTGGTAGTTTGGATACTGCTGGTGTTAAAGACCGTAAGCAGTCTCGTTCTAAGTATGGTACTAAGAAAGAAAAAGCAAAAAAATAATAACAACTCATTAATATTCGACTGACATGCGTAAAGCACAACCTAAAAAGATTCCATTAGCACCAGATCCTCGTTTCAACGATAAATTGGTTACTCGTTTTATCAATAACATTATGTTAGATGGTAAAAAGACTACAGCTTTCAATATTTTCTATGATGCATTAGACAAAGTGAGCAAATTCACTGGCGAAGATGGATATGAAATGTGGAAGAAAGCAGTAGCTAATGTTACTCCTGCTGTAGAAGTTCGTAGCCGTCGTATTGGTGGTGCAACTTTCCAAATTCCTTCAGAAGTTCGTCCTGACAGAAAGATTTCTTTAAGTATGAAGTGGTTAGTTCGTTACAGCCGTGAGCGTAATGGTAAGACAATGGCAGACAAGTTAGCAAACGAGATCATCGCAGCTACAAAAGGTGAAGGTGCAGCTTTCAAAAAGAAAGAAGATGTACACCGTATGGCAGAAGCCAACAAGGCTTTCTCTCACTTCAAAGTGTAAGGATCATTTAATTGATTTAAATTTATACAAAACCCCATTTATTTGGGGTTTTTTGTTTGTTCAATCACTTTTATCAATAACTTTGCGCCTCGGAATTTAGACTAAAAAATAAACAAATTAATATGGCGGACTTAAGACTACAAAGAAACTTTGGTATTGCAGCCCACATTGATGCGGGTAAAACAACTACCACTGAGCGTATTTTACGTTACACAGGTATGATTCACAAAATTGGTGAAGTACATGATGGTGGTGCTACCACAGACTGGATGGAGCAAGAAAAAGAAAGAGGTATTACTATTACTTCTGCAGCGGTGTCTTGTCAATGGCAGTTCCCAACAGTATTAGGTAAGCCTGATGCTAATACAAAAAGTTATTATTTCAACATTATTGATACTCCAGGTCACGTGGACTTTACTGTAGAGGTAGAGCGTTCTATGCGTGTATTGGATGGTTTGATTGCTTTGTTTTCTGCAGTAGATGGTGTAGAGCCACAATCAGAAACAGTATGGCGTCAAGCAAATCGTTATAAAGTTCCTCGTATTGGTTTCGTTAACAAAATGGACCGTGCGGGTGCTGACTTCTTAATGGTAGTAAACCAAGTAAGAGAAATGTTAGGTGCTAAAGCGGTGCCTTTACAATTACCAATTGGTGCTGAAGATAATTTCAAAGGCGTGGTGGATTTAATTAAAATGAAAGGTATCATGTGGGATGATGCTACAGAAGGTATGACTTATGTAGAAGTTCCTGTACCAGATGATATGAAAGAAGATGTGGATTATTGGAGAGCTCAATTAATTGAAGCGGTTGCTGAATATGATGACAAGTTAATGGAGAAGTTTTTTGAAAACCCAGATTCAATTTCTGAAGATGAGGTGCATGAAGCCATCCGTAAAGCTTGTATCGATTTAAGTATCGTTCCAATGATGTGTGGATCTTCATTCAAAAATAAAGGTGTACAAACAGCATTAGATGCAGTTTGTCGTTACTTGCCTTCACCAGTAGATGTGGATGATACTGAAGGTACAGATCCAGATACAGGTGAGAAGATCACTCGTAAGCCAAATGCAAAAGAACCATTTGCTGCATTAGCATTTAAAATTATGACAGATCCATTCGTAGGACGTTTAGCGTTCTTCAGATGTTACTCTGGTCACTTAGATGCAGGTTCTTATGTAAGAAACGTGCGTAGTGGAAAGAACGAGCGTATCTCTCGTATTATGAAGATGTTTGCGAACAAACAAAACCCAATCGATTTTATCGAAGCAGGTGATATCGCAGCAGCTGTAGGTTTCAAAGAGATTAAAACAGGAGATACATTATGTGATGAGAATCACTTAATCGTATTGGAGAATATGTTTATTCCAGAACCAGTTATCTCTGTAGCTGTTGAGCCTAAGACGCAAGCAGACGTTGATAAAATGGGTATGGCTATTGCAAAATTAGTAGAAGAAGATCCTACCTTAAGAGTTAAGACAGATGAAGACACTGGTCAAACAATCTTATCTGGTATGGGTGAATTACACTTAGAAATTATCGTTGACCGTATGCGACGTGAATTCAAAGTGGAAATCAACCAAGGTAATCCTCAGGTAGCTTATAAAGAAGCATTCGGAACAACTATCGAGCACAGAGAAGTATTGAAAAAGCAATCTGGTGGTCGTGGTAAGTTCGCAGATATCCAATTCTCTATCGGCCCAGCTGATGAAGAGTGGTTAGCAGCAAATGCTGATAAGAAAGCTTTCCAATTCGTGAACGATTTATTTGGTGGATCTATCCCTAAAGAATTCGTTCCTGCAATTACTAAAGGTTTCGAAACTGCAATGACAACTGGTGTTTTAGCTGGTTTCCCAGTGAACAACATGAAGATCCGCGTATTTGATGGTTCATACCATGATGTGGATTCTGATGCAATGTCATTTGAATTGTGTGCTAAAGCTGGTTTCAGAACTGCTGGTAAGAAAGCGAAGCCTACTTTATTAGAACCAATTATGAAAGTGGAAGTAGTAACTCCTGACCAATACATGGGTGACGTTACAGGTGACTTGAACCGTCGTCGTGGTATGTTAGAAGGAATGGATAGCCGTGGTAACTTACAAGTTATCAAAGCGAAAGTGCCATTGAGTGAAATGTTCGGATATGTAACTCAATTACGTTCATTAAGCTCTGGTCGTGCAACTTCAACAATGGAGTTCAGCCACTATTCTCCAGCACCAAACAATATTGCTGAAGAAGTTATGGCTAAGAACAAAGGCAGAATCAAGGACGAAGAATAGTCAAATCATTGATTATCAATATTATAAGAACCCCTTCCTATCCAACGGAGGGGGTTTTTTATTGAGCCAAAAGGGGAGGATAAATTATTTTCAAAAAAAATGAAAAAAAGCACAATATTTCTTGAATGTTAGGTTACAAGGCATTACCTTTGCAACCCCAAGATAATTTGGAAAAATAAGCTATGTCTCAGAGAATTAGAATAAAATTACAGTCTTACGATCACAACTTAGTAGATAAGTCTGCAGAGAAAATCGTAAAAACAGTTCGCAGTACAGGTGCAGTAGTAACTGGTCCTATTCCTTTGCCTACACACAAACGCATTTTTACTGTGTTACGTTCACCACACGTTAATAAGAAAAGTCGTGAGCAGTTCCAATTAGCTACGCACAAGCGTTTATTGGATATCTACACTTCTTCTTCTAAAACAGTTGATGCCTTAAGTAAGTTAGACTTACCTTCTGGTGTTGAAGTGGAGATCAAAGCATAACACTATTTATAATTACCATCTCCCAATCGCTGCCCATTATGCAGTAGTCGAAAAAGGAGCGCTGGTTTGAAGTAAGTAAAATATAAACAGGCCCTTCGAGGTTTGTTTACTTCCGGTACTTCCCCTCTCAATTGAGAAACAAAGGAAAAGGTCGGCAGCAAACAGGGATTGAATCCGAGCTACTAATAAAAAGTAGCATCATCATCGGATGTCCTCAGAACCAAACGCGGGGCATAAACCGCAAAAAAGATGAAAGGTATTATTGGAAAGAAAATCGGCATGACTAGCATCTTCGCAGAAGATGGAAAGCAAATTGCTTGTACCATTATCGAAGCTGGTCCATGTACAGTAACTCAGGTGAAGACTCCTGAAGTTGATGGCTATAGCGCAGTACAATTAGCGTTAGGCGACAAAAAAGAAAAGCATTCTACAAAGTCTGAAATTAATCACTACGCAAAAGCG
The DNA here is from genome assembly GCA_024640255.1 of Bacteroidota bacterium. Lineage (GTDB taxonomy): Bacteria > Bacteroidota > Bacteroidia > Chitinophagales > Chitinophagaceae > Sediminibacterium. The sequence continues at coordinate 61,183 of JAHEFI010000010.1, forward strand.
CAGACTGCTCCCAAAAAATTTGTAAAGGAATTCCGCAACTACGATCTTGAAGCTGCACTAGGAACTACTATTACCTTAGACATGTTCTCTGAAGGAGATACTGTTGAAGTTGTTGGTACAACAAAGGGTAAAGGTTTCCAAGGTGTTGTTAAGCGTCATGGATTTAGTGGTGTGGGTGAAGCTACACACGGTCAACACGATCGTTCTCGTGCACCAGGTTCTATTGGTGGATCTTCATATCCTGCAAGAGTATTCAAAGGAATGCGTATGGCGGGTCATATGGGTAACGATCGCGTTAAAACAAAAGGATTAAAAGTATTAAAGTTATTCCCTGAGAAGAACTACTTATTAGTAAGTGGATCTGTTCCAGGTCATAACGGATCAATCGTTTTAATCCAAAAGTAATCACCAATTAATCGACAATCATGCAATTAGAAGTATTAGATATAAAAGGCAAAAAGACTGGCAGACAGGTAGAATTACCTGCTGAAATCTTTGGAGCAACTCCAAACGACCACGTTATTTATTTAGCCGTTAAGCAATATTTAGCTGCACGCCGTTCAGGTACGCATAAAGTTAAAACTCGTGCGGAAGTACAAGGTGCTAGCAGAAAATTACACAAGCAAAAAGGTACTGGTGGTGCTCGTAAGGGTAATATCC
>JAHEFI010000013.1 GCA_024640255.1 Bacteroidota bacterium
AATAACTATTTCTTTGAACTAAAACCTTATTGTATTGTATTAAATGATGTAAATAGGTCGGATACAATTGTGATAATAAACTATCCATCAATTTTCTTCTTTCTTCACTTGTGCCAGTAATAATTTGAACATCATCTGGGGCAATCATTACACAGGGAACTTTTCCAATATGATGCGATAATTTGGTATAGGGAGTTTCGTCAAAATAAAATTCTTTCTTTAAATTTTCCCTTAAAATGCAAGTAATAGGCACTTCGTTTTGACCAAATATATATGTTCCATCAATACGCATACCTTGATGATCGTGATGTACATTTTGGGCGTCAGGTCTGCTAAAATAACTTTTGGTAAAAGAGAGATAGTATAAAGCATCCAAAATATTGGTTTTCCCAGTTCCATTGGGGCCAACAATGCCAATAATTCGATGGGTGAATTCGAATTGTTGTTGGACATAATTCCTGAACTGAACAAGGTTTAAGCTTTTTAGCATCAACATGAGTGCAAAATACATACAAAAAAGCTGTATTTTTATTGAAATTTTAAGGAATGACACTCATTAGTGAGCAACAATTACCCAGTATCATTAAAAGACTGGCACATCAAATTTTAGAAACTTATCCTGGGTTAGAAAATACCGTAATTGTAGGATTACAACCTAGAGGGGTGTTTTTAAGTGATAAAATTGTTGCAGCATTAAAGCAAGAAATAGCTGCTGATTTGGTTCAATATGGCAAATTAGACATAACTTTTTTCAGAGACGATATTAGAAGAGAATTACACCTAGGTTCTGAAACCCATCTTCCTTTTAGTATTGAGGGCAAAACCGTTATTTTAATTGATGATGTCCTGTTTACAGGAAGAACTATTAGAGCCGCTTTAGATGCCTTATTATCCTTCGGTAGACCCTCAAATGTAAGATTATGTGTTCTTGTGGATAGAAAACCCAGTAGGGAATTACCTATACAGCCTGACTTTACCGGCAAAGAAATGGATACATTAACCCCATATAAGGTAAAAGTAAGGTGGAAAGAGAATGAAGGCGTAGACGATGTTATATTATTAGAAGAATAAGGCTATGGTTTCTTCAAAAAAATATATTAATTTTGTTTTTTAATGGCACTATCTACCAAACATCTTCTTGGTATCAAAGACCTCAACTCTGAGGACATTCAACTTATTTTAAATACCGCAGGACAATTCAAAGAAGTATTACAAAGACCCGTTAAAAAGGTTCCAACATTAAGAGACGTTAATATTGTTAATCTATTTTACGAAAATTCTACAAGAACTAGAATATCCTTCGAATTGGCTGAAAAGAGATTATCTGCAGATGTAGTGAATTTTACAGTATCTAGTTCTTCAGCCGCTAAAGGAGAAACCTTATTGGATACAGTAAATAACATTTTAAGCATGAAAGTGGATATGGTCGTGATGCGACATAGTGCTTCTGGCGCTCCTCATTTTCTTGCAAAACATATTGACGCAGCCATTATAAATGCAGGTGATGGTATTAATGAACATCCTACTCAAGCACTTCTTGATGCTTTTTCCATGAGAGAAAAATTAGGCAAATTAGAGGGCATTAAAGTGGCTATTATAGGTGACATCATGCATAGTAGGGTTGCTTTAAGTAATATTTATTTATTAAAGAAAATGGGTGCCGAAGTGATTGTTTCTGGGCCCCCAACCTTAATTCCAAGATACTTACAAGAAGCAATGGGTGTTAAGGTAGAATACAATATCGACAAAGCATTAGCTTGGTGCGATGTAGCGAATGTGTTAAGAATTCAACTAGAAAGACAAAACCAACCTTTATTCTCCTCATTAAGAGAATATAATTTGGCTTATGGAATTACCCAAGAAAGACTTTCTAAATTAAATAAAGAAATTATCATCATGCATCCTGGCCCAATTAATAGAGGGGTAGAGATGGATAGTGATGTAGCGGATAGTCAACATTCCATTATTTTAGATCAAGTGGAGAATGGAGTAGCTGTAAGAATGGCCTGCTTATATCTATTAACAGGAAGAACAAATCCAACTTCCTAAACAATTTTTATGCAAAGAATCTGCTTATTTCCTGGAACATTTGACCCTGTTACATTAGGTCATACGGATATTATAAACAGAGCATTACCTTTATTTGATAAAGTAGTGGTGGGTATTGGTATCAATGCAACCAAAAATCCGATGTTTACGGCAGATCAGAGAAAGTTATGGTTTGAAGAAATTTATAAAAATGAACCAAAACTTTCTGTCGAAACTTATGATGGTTTAACAGTTAAATTCTGTGAATCAATTGGTGCTAAATTTATTTTAAGAGGCATTCGATATGTAAGTGACTTTGAATACGAAAAAACCATTGCTGATGCCAATAGAACAATGGATTCAAGTATTGAAACAATCTTTTTAACAGGAGAGCCTAAATATACCAGTGTTGCATCTACCATTGTTAGAGATATCTTAAGAAATGGTGGTGACGCATCTCCATTTTTACCAGATGCAGTTATACATTCCTTGAACCGATAATTACAACTGATTTATTTTATTTCTATAAGCTTCGATTACTTCAATAATCGTGGGAAATGTATTATCTAAACAATGCCTACAAGTAGCTAAAGTGTGCCATTCAATTTTTTCAATATCTTCAGAAGTTTGAGGCAATCCCTCTTGAAAATTAGGTATGGTCATATGAAACCAATAAGTTCTTTTTACCACTTCCTCCTTTAAATATGGATCAAAATATGTGTGATTGGTAAAATTCAACATATTGTGTAGTTGAATATGTTGAATACCTGTTTCTTCCTGAACCTCTCTAACTGCACAGGTTTGTATCGTTTCTCCTTCGTCTAATTTTCCCTTTGGTAAGTCCCAAAAACCACGTCTGTAAATCCATAAAATTGCCCCATCAGGGTTAGTTAATAAGCCTCCAGCAGCGATTATTTGTTTGGGCATAAAAATGTGTATAGTATTTAGTAACTCTTGGTGTAAATCTAGGTTTTAGCCTTTAATTTCGCAACAATAATAGTACAAATATGACCAACGAAAAAGCTGTTGCAGAAAAATTATTACAAGTAGGGGCAGTAAAGTTAAGTCCAAAAGAACCATTTACATGGGCAAGTGGATGGAAAAGTCCTATTTATTGTGACAACAGAAAAGTACTTTCATTTCCTTATGTTAGAGATTTTATCAAAAGTGAAATGTGTAATGTTATATTTGAAAAATTTGGCGAAGCGGATATGTTAGCAGGCGTTGCAACTGCCGGTATTCCTTGGGGAGCGATGGCTGCTGATCAATTAAAACTACCTTATATCTATGTTCGACCAAAGCCAAAAGAACATGGTTTAGGAAATCAAATTGAAGGTGCTTATCAAACATCCAATAAAATATTAGTTATAGAAGACTTAATTTCTACAGGTAAAAGTAGTTTACAGGTTGTAGATGTCTTAAGAAATGCAGGATTAGAAGTAATTGGAATGGTTTCTATTTTCAATTATGGATTTACTATAGCAGATGAAGCTTTTAAAAAAGCTAATGTTCCCTATTTGTCTTTGACTAATTATGCAAGCATGATTGAATTAGCGGTAGAAAAAGGAGATGTAGACCCATCTACTCAAGATACGCTAATGCAATGGAGAGAGAGTCCTTCTACTTGGAATCAATAAAGCTGTTATTTTAAATTTTTCATTGCATCACCCAAATTTAATTTTTGAGTGGTTTCAAATGCAATAGGAATTGTTTTAGTAAAAAATCCTTTGCTCAATGTTGCATTACCTTTAATATTCAATTTGATTGGCTTATTAAAGAGAATATCCATACTATTTTTTACTAGTACTGACATTTCAAATTCCATCTGAGCAGGCACCATAAACTGAGCATTTGCTGGAATAACAAAATTGGTATCTAAATGTACTTTAGTAAATGCTTGATTATTCATCAAAATATCACAATCAATTTGCTTAAGTACCATGGAAAAATTATTGGGATTGTAATATTTAATTTTAGCTTGTATTTTGTTTTTACCCATAGAAATCTTATCTATCTTAATTTCTTGTAGTCCCTTAAATTCAAAATCTTTAGGAGAAGAACAAGCAGCAACAAAAAACATCAATAATAAAATAGGGTATAAGTACTTTCTCATAGTTATATTTGTACAAACTTACAAAACATACTGAGTGAATGATGTTAACGGAACTACAATATTTTGGTACTATAAGTTATATAAAAGCAATTCAAGAGGCACAAACTATCAGCTTTGATGAGAATGAATTATTTAGCAAAATGAGTTTTAAGAATAGAACCATTATTGCTAGTGCTCAGGGCCCTCTAAACTTAACGATACCCATTATTGGTGGCAGGGATCAAAAAAATAAATTAAAAGATATACTTATAGATTACAGTACTCCATGGCATCATCAACATCTAAAGTCAATTAAAAGCTGCTATAAAAGAGCTCCATTTTTTGACTACTATGAAGACAGTTTGAGTGTTTTATTAGAGGCCAAAGAAGATACACTATTTAATTTCTTAATTAATGTACAGGGATGGGTAAAGAATCAATTCAAAAATAATTGGTCGATTGTTGATCATCATGATAATGAGTTATTTAGAGACCCCTATTTACCTAAAAATTATGCTACTTTTATTTCAATTCGATACCAGCAAGTTTTTGAAGATCAAATTGGATTTTTGAACAATTTATCTGTACTAGATATATTATTTTGTTGTGGAGGGAAAGAAGCCAGTAATATATTAAAATCTTCTTAAGCTATCTGTTTTAGCTAATTCTGGATGTCTTTTCATAAAAGTACTTGCCCAGTTTTCGTATTGTAATACCTCATGCCATTCTTTACTATTCTCTAAGAAATCCATTGCTTCTTTTTCGGATTCGATATTAGCTAACTTGGCATTCAATAACTCTTTTCTTAGTTGGTAGTTTAGTAAAACAGATCTTAATAATAATTTTTCAGCCATTTCGAATTCTATTGAATCTCTTGCCTTTGAATAATTCACATAATTATATTGATCTTCTCTTACTTTAATCCAATTTACTGCCTTAGAAACAACCGCATTATACATTTCATCTTTGATAGGAGCAGAAGCAATATTATTTGATTTTAATTTAATAATAACTACTTGTGCATTTTTTGCATTGTGATGTTTCAAATGTTTAGCACTAAGATGTTTTACAATTGACTTAACTGGTTGGTTTATTTCCTGATGAGCGGTAATAATATTTTTACTTTGTATATTGGTATTCACTCCAATACTAGTAACAATTAAAACCAATAAGGCAAATAAACCTTTTTTCACTACACTAGTTGATTTTAAAGGTAGCTGATGCAAGTGTTTAATTCTTGTCAATAGCTCTTTTTCTGTCCCAACAGCATTTAGCAATAATGGATTATTAGCTGATTGTGTTATTAATGCTAATTGGTATAAAGTTTTTGAATAAGCAACAGGATTGCTAGTTTGACGAATTACCCATTCATCGCAAGCTAATTCTCTTAAAATATTAATTTCTTTTGAAAAAAAGTAAGAGAAAGGATTAAAGATTAATATAAAATGACACCCATTCACTATTAATTGGATAATGAAATCATTTCTAATAATATGTCCAATTTCATGTAATAATATAAACTTTACTTCTTCTGTACTTAAATGATTTAATATGGAAATAGGCAATAGAATAACCGCATCTATCCAGCCAAATGTAATAGGGGCTTTAAGATCTTTTGATTGACCAATTATAAACTCATTTTCTCCAAAATTAGCTACTAGTTTTTTCCAATAACCATTGGTTTGAAAATCAGCAGTATTTCGTAAATGAATTAATTGTTTAAATTCTACAACAATATAAATAAGGTATAGCAATAGGGCAAGGCAATAGAGAATACCTATATAAGAATAATAATTAGTCCAAATTGGATTTGATGTGAAAGATAATGTAGTTACTTTAAAGCTAGTATTGCCAGGATTAAAAACACTATAAATAAAATATAAAGCTGCAATACATTCAAAGGCCACCGCTAAGATAAAAGATCTGGCTGCTTTCAATTTAAATACAAATTGAATAGATAAATACAATAAAAATAGTATGGACATCATCCACATACTATTGAGCATTGCATTGGGTATTTGAAACAAGTAAGCCATTAATGCTTATTTTCTTTTTTCAATTTGTTCTATCAATGATTTAATTTCTGCTAATTCTTCTTGAGAAGTTTGGTGATTTCCAAGAGCTTGTAATACTAACTGAGAACTATTACCACTAAATAAGGTTTTAATCATTTTGGTGATATATTGTTCTTGTGCAGTTTCTTTTGCTAACAATGGGGTATAGATATGCGTTTTAGAAGATTCGTTTCTTGAAACCAAACCTTTTTCGTGCATAATTTGCATCAACTTTAAAGTAGTGGTATATCCAACATCTTTAGTTAATTGAACTACTTCATGCACTTCTCTAACAGAAGCATGTTGTTTTTCCCATAGAATACTTAAAATTTCTAACTCGCTTTCTGTAGGTTTAAATAGCTTGGACATATTATTACGATTAAGTTCGTATGTAATTTACGAAAATGATGGAAATAACAAAAAATCCCCCCGAAAATTCGGAGGGATTTATGTTAAAATATCGTAAAAATGAAACTACTTCTTTTGTAAGAAAGAAGCATATTTGGCATTTTGTTCTTCTGTTAATTCAGTTCCATTAACAGAGATCTTACCATTTTTCACTTGAATGTTTACATTATCTTTTGGAGCAAGACCATCTTCTTGTAATGCTTGTACCAAAGTTTTTGCATCAGCGCTAATAGTAACAGTGGTAGATGAATCTGCAACCATTTTAGTGCTATCAGTGCTTATTACGGAGATTTCTACAGTTTTAGTAGTAGTAGTTGCACCAGTTGGATGCATTTTAGCTAAAGTAGGAGCCAATACCAATGAAACAATTGACATTAACTTAATCAAGATATTCATTGAAGGACCTGATGTATCTTTAAATGGATCACCCACTGTATCTCCAGTTACAGAAGCCTTATGTGGTTCAGATTTTTTATAGAACATCTCACCATTGATTTCAACACCTTTCTCAAAAGATTTTTTAGCATTATCCCAAGCACCACCTGCATTGTTTTGGAAGATTCCCATTAAAACACCACTTACAGTAGCTCCTGCTAAGAAACCACCTAAAGCTTCTGGCCCTAATGTGAAACCAATTAAAATAGGAGAGATAATAGTGATCGCACCTGGCAACATCATCTTCTTTAAAGAAGCTTCTGTTGAGATAGCCACACACTTATCGTATTCAGGCTTACCTGTACCTTCCATAATTCCTGGAATAGTACGGAACTGACGACGAACTTCTTCCACCATTGCCATAGCAGCTTCACCTACAGCACGAATAGCTAATGAAGAGAAGATAAATGGAATCATACCACCTACAAATAATGCAGCTAATACATCCGCCTTATAAATATCAATATGTTGATTATTTGGCATTGCAACACCTACAAAGGCAGCAAATAATGCTAATGAAGTTAATGCAGCAGAAGCAATGGCAAAACCTTTACCACTTGCAGCTGTTGTATTACCTACAGCATCCAAAATATCTGTTTTTTCACGAATCTCTGCTGGTAATTCACTCATTTCAGCAATACCACCTGCGTTATCTGCAATAGGACCAAATGCGTCAATGGCTAATTGCATTGCCGTTGTAGCCATCATACCTGCAGCAGCAATTGCCACACCGTATAAACCAGCACAAGCATAAGAACCATAAATACCTGCAGCTAATACTAAAATTGGATAAAAAGTAGATTCCATACCAATTGCTAAACCACCAATAATATTGGTTGCGTGACCAGTGCTAGATTGTTTGATAATGCTTAATACTGGACGCTTACCCATAGCAGTGTAGAATTCAGTAATGATACTCATTAAAGTACCCACTATTAAACCAACAGCAATTGCACCAATTACTCCTGTTCTTGTGAATTCTAATCCACGTAATACCATTGTTTCTGGTAATGTATAATTTACCAAGAAATAACATGCTATAGCAGTTAAAATCATAGAACCATAGTTACCCATGTTCAATGCTTTTTGAACTGTTGCTGTATTTAAACCAGCTGATTCGCTGATTCTTACAAAGAAAGTTCCAACAATTGATAATAAGATACCAACGCCAGCAATTAACATTGGTAATAAGATAGGAGATAAGCCACCAAAAGCATCTACCAATTTAGTACCATTTACTCCAGTAACTTCTTGACCTAATACCATTGTAGCTAAAACTGTCGCCACATAAGAACCAAATAAATCGGCACCCATACCAGCAACATCACCAACGTTATCACCTACGTTATCTGCAATAGTTGCAGGGTTACGAGGATCATCTTCAGGAATACCTGCTTCTACTTTACCTACTAAGTCAGCACCAACGTCTGCAGCTTTAGTATAAATACCTCCACCTACACGAGCAAATAATGCAATAGACTCAGCACCTAAAGAGAATCCTGTTAAAATTTCTATCGTTCTTAACATTCCTTCTGCATCACCATCTGGAGAGAAATAATGTTTGATTATTAAGAATAAACCACCTAAACCTAAAACAGCTAAACCAGATACGCCTAAGCCCATTACTGATCCACCTGTGAAAGACACTTTTAAAGCACGTGCTAAACTTATTTTAGCAGCTTCTGCAGTTCTAACATTCGCTTTAGTGGCAATTTTCATACCGATATAACCAGCTGTTGCGCTAAATACTGCACCAATCACAAAAGAGATCGCGATACTCCAGTGACTTGATTCATTTTTAGACGCCATAAAGCCTAATAATAAAGCTACAATTACAACGAAGTATCCTAAGATTTTCCACTCAGCTTTTAAGAAAGCCATAGCACCTTCAGCGATATAATCACTGATTTCTTTCATACGTGCATTACCAGCATCTTGTTTAGATACCCAGTTGAATTTCAATAGAGTATATAGTAAACCTACAATACCCATTGCCGGAACGGCATAAAATAGAAGATTGTTCATAAGCAATTCTTATTCTTTGTTTTCTTGATTCGATTAAGGTCTGCAAAAATAGGGTGAAAAGGCCAAAAAATGGCAAAAAAGGGCATTTTTACTCCACTAAAGAGGTTGTATCCAGCTTTCCGGTAAAAACGGATGCTAATTCCTTCCCTTTATAGATGATTTTATTGAATTTATTGCCTAAAATGATGATGGTTGCAGTTTCACCAATCAATCTATTAAAGACCGTATTATTGCCATGCCACCACCCGTTATGGTAAATCAACTTTTCTTCATTGGGTTTTACCAAAATTCTCCAACCAAAACCATAATTGTGGTAGTATTTATTAGTAGGGCTTTGAGGCTGATAGGCCATTTCTAGGGTTTCTGGTCTTAAGAAGACACCTTCAGTCAAGGCTTTATCCCATAAGTATAAATCTCTAACGGTACTGTAGACATTCTTATCTCCATAAATACAATCATATTTCTCAATTCTGTAGGGTTGCATTCTTGCATTATAAGAAGGGGTATATTTCTCAATGGTTTTAGCACTAAAAATATAGGAATTAGTCATTTTGAGTGGCTTGAATACAGTCTCGTCCATATAAGTAGGGAAATCTTTACCCGTTACTTTTTCAATAATCAAAGCCAATAAAACATAATTAGTATTGCAATATCTAAATACTCTATCAGGATTAGCCGCTGGAGCAGGACGCTTTTGTACCATATAATCCAAGACATCTTGATTGGTGTATGTACCTTCTCTAAATGGCTTTTCGTTTTGGATTAATTTTAATTTATTAACCCATCTTCCTCTTTTATTTCTCACTTTAACAGAAACATATTTTCTGGATTCCATGAAATAGGTATAATCAGGCAAACCACTTCTATGAGACAAAAGTTGCTCAATAGTTACTTCTGTATAAGGGAAATTAGGTAGGTATTTTGTAACAGGTGCTTTTAAATCTAATTTTTCTTGCTCCCATAATTTTAAAGCAACCATACCAGTGAAAGTCTTTGACACAGATGCCAAGTGGATGGGAGTTTCAGGAAGAATAGGAGATTTTTGAGAAACATTAGCGTACCCTTTATAGTCTTCAAATAATACTTCTCCGTTTTTAGCTACCAAGATTTGTCCACTAAATCCTCTAGTACCTAAAAGTTTTTCATATTTGGTTTTGATTTCAGCAGTCAATCTATCTCTTTCTGTATCAGAAATCTTATTGTAACTAAAACTAGGGGTACTTAATCCATCCTGGTATTTGGGGCCTTGTGAAGTACCACATGCGCAGATTAAAATAAATAAGGTACTTAAAAGTGAAATTCTCACGATCATCTGTTAGTTATTAAGGGTAGTACAAAAATAACGCTCAAAAGGCATAATTTATTGTGAATGAAGGTAGAAGCTGTTAATTTTTTTTAACTTTGCTACATGAGCACATCTATCAAAACCAGTTATCCAAAAGACAAGATCAAAGTATTATTTCTTGAAAATATTAGTGATGCTGCTGTACAGTATTTCAAAATTCAAGGATATACAGATGTAAAGAAAGTTGCTGGTGCTTTAAGTGAAGAAGAATTAATCAAGGTAATTAAAGATGTTCATATTCTTGGTATCCGATCTAAAACATTTATTTCTAAAAAAGTTTTAGACCAAGCAAAAAAATTACAAGCTATTGGTTGCTTTTGCATTGGCACCAATCAGGTGGATATGAAAGCTTGTAAACAAAAGGGGGTTGCTGTTTTTAATGCTCCTTATAGTAATACTAGATCTGTAGCCGAATTAGTGATTGGCTCTAGTATTATGTTAATTAGAAAAATAATTGATAAAAATAACGCTGCACATAAAGGCATCTGGAATAAAGATGCAAAAGGAAGTTTTGAATTAAGAGGCAAAACATTGGGTTTAATTGGTTATGGAAATATTGGAACTCAAACCAGTATTATGGCAGAAGCTATGGGTATGAAAGTGAAATTCTATGATGTGGAAACCAAATTACCATTAGGCAATGCGCAAGCCGTTAAATCTATCAAAGAATTAGTTAGTAGTTCAGATATCATTTCTTTACATGTTCCAGAAACAGCTTCCACTAAAAATTTAATAAACAAAGAGGTATTAAAGCAATTTAAACAAGGCTCTATTTTAATTAACTATGCAAGAGGGGAAGTAGTTGACTTAGATGCTTTGGCAGCTGCACTTAAAGCAAAACAATTGAGCGGTGCGGCTATTGATGTATATCCTTGGGAACCAGAAAAAAATGGAGATCATTTTGAAACGCCGTTACAAGGTTTATCTAATGTATTATTAACTCCACATATTGGTGGTTCCACTGAAGAAGCTCAAGAAAATATTGGAGAAGATGTAAGTATTAAATTATACCAATACCTTGAAAGAGGGGTGTCTAATGGTTCTCTTTCAATACCAACAATTAGTTTACCACCTGTAGATGGCGCACACAGAATATTACATATTCACAATAATGTGCCAGGTGTATTGAGTGCCATTAATACAGTGATGTCTAAAAATAAAATCAATATTGTTGGACAATACTTGAAAACAAACGATGAAATTGGATATGTGGTTTTAGATGTAGATTCAAAATTATCTAAAACTGCTTTGGCTTTATTAAAGGAAGTTAAAGAAACTATCAGAGTAAGATTGCTTTATTAATGTAAAGCTGTTTTCATTTGAGCGATTTCTTCCATATCTACACCAGTAAAAACTAAATCTTCCTTCATAGTTTCTTGGATAAAATTCATTTTACTTGGAAAGCTTTTTCTAGCAGAACTATGTATTTCAGTAGCTTTTGTTTGATGCACAATTTCTTTAATATTATTGGCTCTTACACCACTTCCAGGCATAATAATAATTCTGTGATTGGCTGCATTGACTAATTCTTTCAATAAGGGTAGGGCATTGGTAGCATTGGGTACTTGTCCGCTAGTTAAAATTCTTTTACATCCTGTTTGGATAATATCTTCCAAACCCTTCATTGGATCAATACATCTATCAAATGCTCTATGAAAAGTAATCTCCATAGTACCTGCAAGGGATACTAATTCTGCAGTTCTTTCTATATCAATATGTCCATCTTTTTTTAATAAACCAATTACAGCTCCTGGATAGCCCAATTCTTTTGCCATAAGAAGATCTTCTTTCATAGTAGCGAACTCATATTCAGAATATAAAAAATCACCTCCTCTTGGACGAATAATAGGAAAAACAGGTTTAGTGGTTGCTTTGATTAAAGTATGTAAACTTCCAAAAGATGGGGTAGTACCACCTTCCATAGGATTTTCACAAAATTCAATTCTATCTGCTCCTGCAGCTAATGCAGCTAAAGCAGCTTCCACATTAAAAACAGCAATTTCTAAATTGATTCCCATAAATGATTAATCTAAAAATTCTGACTCAAATAATTCATTTCCTTTGTCTGAATGCACTGCATAATTAAATCCATTATGTAATGCATAAGCACCATATTCACCTTTATTATTAATTGCAATAAAACATACCTGAATATCTTTAGCTTTTTCTTTTTTAATTCTTCTAATTCTTTCAATCACTAATTTACAAGCTTCTTTAGGTGATTTACCTTGTCTCATAAATTCTACCACAGCGCTTGAGCCAGCCACCCTAATAACGTCTTCTCCTTGACCAGTTGCCACTACAGCTCCCACTTCATTGTCAACATACAAACCTGCGCCAATCACCGGAGAATCACCTACACGACCACGCATTTTAAAGCCAGCACCACTTGTAGTACAAGAGCCACTTAAATTTCCCTGAGCATCTAAAGCAATCATACCAATAGTGTCATGATTCCATTCACCATTACTTAATTTATGCGGTGCATTGAATGCTGCATCATTATGAGATATTTCAGATTGACGTTCTACATTGTAAATGGGTTTATAAGTAGATTTTTTTAACCAACCTTCATATGCGTTTTTAGCATCTTTTGATAACTCTCCAGACTCCAAACTAAATCCTTCACTAATTGCAAACTGTTGCGCTCCAGCACCCACCAACATTACATGCGGTGTTTTTTCCATCACTCTTCTTGCAACTGAGATAGGATGTTTAATTCTCTCCAAAAAAGCTACGCTACCACAATTAAATTGATGATCCATTATGGAAGCATCTAAAGTAACATGCCCATCTCTATCTGGATTAGCTCCTAAACCTACACAACAATTAATTTCATTTTCTGTAACCATCACACCTTGCTCTACAGCATCCAATGCAGCACCACCAGCAGAAAGTACTTTCCAAGCAGCTAGATTTGCATTTAAACCTGCATCCCATGTAGATACTACAATAGGTTTTTTAGCAATATGTGGAGTGTTTTTTATAAAACCTGGTATAGTAAAACTAGTTAATCCAAGACCACTTAAATGAATGAATCCTCTTCTGTTCAATGATTTCATAAACTATCTATTAGATTTTGAAGATACGGAAATTGGTTATAAATTATGTATTTTAGTATCACTATATGCAAGCTATTTTTGATATCTATGGATGGGATGTAATTCACTATGAAGTAATTGATCAGGGTTTAATCAATGCTACCTATTCTGTAAAGACAAAAGAGGGCAAAAATTTTATATTACAAACTGTTAATCATCATATTTTCAAATCTCCTGAAGCAATTGATCATAATATTTGTTTAATCGGCAACTATTTAAAAGAGCATTTTCCCAATGATGTGTTTACCCATTTAGTTCTCAATAAAAATGGGGCAACTTTATCTCAATGGGAAGATAAATATTATAGAGCCTTTGAAAAACTCAATGGACAATCATTTAATGTTTTAACCAATGCTCATCAAGCTGAAGAAGCTGCTTTTGCTTTTGGTAATTTTACTGCTAAATTAATAGACCTTCCCATTCATGAAGTTCAAATTACTTTACCTGATTTTCATAATTTAAGTTTAAGATATAATCAATTTGAAACAGCCTTAATTAAAGGTGATGCAGAAAGAATTGAATCCAGTAAAAATGAAATTCAGTATTTAAAAGAACAACAATCTATAGTTCAACAATATGAAGCTTTTATTGCTCATAAAGAGGCTAAAAAAAGGGTTACCCATCATGATACCAAAATTAGTAATGTATTATTTGATGCAGAAGAAAATGCCATTTGTGTGATTGATTTGGATACAGTGATGCCAGGATATTTTATTAGTGATGTCGGGGATATGTGCAGAACCTATTTACCCAATGTCTCAGAAGAGGAAGCCAATATAGCATTAATAAGTATTGACAAGGGTAGGTGGGATGCTATAAAAAATGGGTATTTAAGTGCAATGGGAGATGCATTAACTTCTTTTGAAAAAGAACATTTTGAATTTGCCGGTCAATTTATGATATATATGCAGGCTTTAAGATTCTTAACGGATCATTTAAATCAAGATATGTACTATGGTGCAAAATATAATGGCCAGAACTATATTCGGGCCATTAATCAAATTGCATTATTAGAAGCATACAATAAGATGCTTCAATAAATTAATATTAATAATCAGGGTTCATCGCAAAATCTGGTTTGCGATTTTTCCATTTACCTCTGGTAAAATCAGGAATTTCTTGAACCTGTCCATGTTCAGCAATTGATTTTTCAGAAAGGGGAGTTACGGCATACCAGGTAGCTAAGTCGTAAACATCTATTGGGAAGTTCACTTTTCTCTTGATACACTCAATAAAAGCGTTTTCAACAAAAAAGTCCATTCCGCCATGACCTGCTCCAACTGCATCAGCCTCATATCTTTTCCATAGAGGATGATCATGCTCTTTTAGATAGGTTTCAGGATTTTCCCATTGATGTGCTTTTTTGGAAACCCCCTCAATATATATATGTCCTGCACTAAACTCACCAGCATGGAAATCCTGCCATAATCCTTGGGTACCTTGAACACGGAAGCCTAAATTATAAGGACGAGGTGAATTGGTGTCATGCGTTAATAATATTGTCTCTCCATTGGCTGTCTGTAACTGGGTGCTTACAATATCTCCCAATTTGAAATTTAATTTCGCATTTGGGTGATTTTCACCGCCTTTGGGATGGTTAACTATATATTTATGTAAACCTCTTGCCTTTGTTGCAACTGAAGATAAACGGGTTAATCGATTCCCTCTATTAATATCTGTCATCATTGCTACTGGGCCTAAACCATGGGTTGGATAGAGCTCGCCATTTCTATATAAAGAGTGATTGGTTCTCCAATGTGCTTCAGAAAAGCCTTTTTCTCCAAATTCTACACCTGAATTACTATCTGCAGAATTAGGGCTATTGAACTTTACACCTCTTAAATCGTGCTCATAACCGCCTTGTAAGTGTAATAATTCCCCAAACATGCCTTTTTTAACCATATTATATACAGCCATAACATCTCTTCTATAACACACATTCTCAAGGCACATGACAGGTATACCTGATTTTTCACTTGCATTCACTATATCCCAGCAATCGGTTAGTTTTATTGCACCGCAAACTTCCACACCTGGAATTTTCCCATTTTTAATGGCTTCCAATGCTTGAGGAATATGCCATTCCCATGGTGTAGCAATGATAACTGCATCAATATCATCACGTTGTAAGAGTTGTTTGTAATTTTTATTTCCTTTATTATACTCAATTGCAGCTGGTCTGCCAGCATCTTTAAGTATCTTTTGAGCATCTGCCAACATTCTAGGATCAGGGTCGGCGAAAGCAATAATAGTAGTGTCTTTTCTCTGACAAAGCATTTCTAAGTGACTTTGGCCTCTAAATCCAGTTCCGATAATGCCAATTCTTACTGTATTCATGCTCGCATTAGCCTGAGCTTTAATATAAGCTGGACTCAATCCAATAGCAAGAGAACCCATACCAGCATTTTGTACAAATTGGCGTCTTGTAAATGATTTTGACATAGCAATCGTTGTTTATAATCTTTATTAATAAGAAATCAAATAGGTATTTAAATGTACTAATCTTATCTGAATCTTACTAAGAGTATAACGATAATCTATGGGTGATAGTATTCATTGTTCTATTGTAATGCTCAGATAATCAGTATTAATGTATTATTATTTGCTTATAATTAACATTATGTTAAATAGATATTATTGAACACAACCCTGTTATTAGGTGAATTGGAATTGAGATTAAGATTGTAGTTTTAAATAATCAAAGAATTCAAATGAAAACACCCCTACATCTAAAATTAGTTTCAATGGTTGGATGCTTTTTAATCATGCATTTGAGTGCCATGGCTCAGGATAGTTTAGTAGATCAAAGAGGTTTGGTTTATAAAGGCGGTATTAAAAAAGGCAGAAAAGATGGTTATGGTACATTGTATATGAAGACTATATCCGGTAAAGACAGTTTGGTTACCGGCTATTGGAAACATGATCAATTTATGGGACTATTTGAATACCCTTTCAAAATGCTGGGTAAAACCTTTATGGTGAGTAATGTTCAAATATCTTATGAACCCGCTACGCCTCCCAACAATACCATTGAAATAAGTATGGAAAGTGTTTCTGGAGGAGCATTCAATGTGCATGGTGAAATACCTAAGCCAAGTTTAACTGAAGCCATATTCCAGAGAGGTTCTTATCAGTTAATGATGCCAGTGACCAACCAACAAAAGCGAAATACTTATATTTTCCAGAATGTTATATACCCTGCTACCGTTTTATTCAAAATTGGTACCGAAGAAGTACAAATTGAATTCAATGCAGAAAAGAATTATAAAGTATTCATTAATACAAGAGATTAAATAAAAAAGCCCCAATATTTGGGGCTTTTTTATGAGTTCAATAATTACTAGTTATTGTATTTATCATGTAGTTTATCATATTCATTGAATTTAGCATCCAAAGCATCAAATGCTTTTTGATCCTTACCTCTCGCTTTATTACTCTTGTATTGGTATAAAGTTGCTAAAAAGTCTACAGATCTTCCTGCAATATTCTTCTCTACTCTATCTAATTTTTCTTTATTTCTAACTCCATTAAATGCTTTTTCAATCCATTCAATAGCTGCATCTACGCTTGCTTTTGTTGGCGCTTCTAAAGCAACATTTAATTTTTTAACGGAATCTTGTTGTGCTTTAAATGCAGCATCAAAAGCTAATTTCTTTTTTGGATCTTTTGGTGCAGCTGGCTTATTAGCATTTAAAGCTTGTAATGCACGAATATTATCACCAGATTTTTCATCTAAAGCAGTAAATTGATTGTAATAAGCAATACCCGCATTGAATGCAGCAGTATAATTATTGTTGTTTAAAGCATACGCTTTTTTATAAGCATCTGCTGCTTTTGCAACATAAAGGTCATTATTTACATTAGTTACATCATCGTTTTTACCAGCAATAAATGCATCACCAAACATTAAACATTCAATTTCTGAAATATTATTGGCAGCAACTTGTTCATCGTATAATTTGATTTTTTCATCTAAAGTATAGTTTTTGTCTATATACTCTGATTTAAAATCAAACCAGTTTTCTTGAGGATATGCTGCTTCTGTTACTTTTAAGAAAGCATCAAAATTGGCTTTATCTTTCGTATTTACATAATGTAACAAAATGTATTTGTATACATCTTGTACATCTGCAGTTTTAATATTTGCATCAACTAATCTTTTGTAGTAAACCATTGTCTGATCTACATTGTTTGCATTTTGATTAGCAAAACCTGCATACATTAAAGAAGTTGTATCAAACTTTTGTTTAGAAGATGCCCAACCTTGAGTGAAAATAATATCGCTGTATTTCACTGCGCCATCAAATTCCACTGAAGCTTTTTTCCAGTTTTTTTCATTGAAAGCTGCTACCCCATCTTTAAAGTTTTTCAAATATAAATCGAAGAAAGGTTCTGTACCATTTTCTTTAGCTAAAGCATAATTGGTTGCAGCGTCTGCAGTGATATAAGCATCTACAGCTGTTTTAACTTCTGCAATTGCATTTGGATTTTTAGGGTCTTTAGATAAACCACTATAAATCTTTGCTTTCCAATAATACCCTTCTGCAGTTGTTGCAGCTGTTGGTTTCTTAGCAATAATCTTATCGTAATCTGCTTTAGCAGCATCATACTGATTGATTAAAACACTTGTTTTTACTTTGTTAAAGTCTTGTGCATTTGCTTGAAAAGCAATCAGCAATACCAAAACTCCGATTAAATTTTTCATATGCCTGTTTAATGTTTATGTACCGTTAAAATTATCTATTTTTTTATAAATACTTATTCTGTTGGTGTATTAGTTTGATCGTCAATAGCTTGGGCTTCATCGGAAGTCTGTGCTTCTCCATCAGAAGATGGAAGATTTCCTTCTCCATCAGAAGATGCTGTAGCATCTTCTTCTTCTTCCTCTCCTTGGTCTCCAATAATGGATGTTGCTGCGATTTCGTCTTCATCATCTAAGCGAATTAACTTAACACCCTGTGTGGCTCTACCCGCTTCACGAATATCAGCAATACTTGTTCTGATAGTTACACCTGATTTACAAGTAATCATTAAATCATCAGTGTCTAATACATCCATTAATCCAACTAATGCTCCTGTTTTATCGGTTACATTAATTGTTTTAACACCCTTACCACCTCTATTGGTAATACGGTATTCATCAATAGGTGTTCTTTTACCAAAACCTTTTTGACTTACTACCAATATGGTTCTATCCTTATCTTCTCTGCTTACACAAACTAAACCAACTACTTCATCTCCATCATCATCCACTTCAATACCTGCCACACCAATAGCTCCTCTACCTGTTGGTCTTACTTTTTCTTCAGGGAAACGAATCGCTCTACCAGATTTTACAGCCATCATAACTTCGTTGTTACCATCTGTTAATCTAGCTGCTAATAATTCATCTCCTTCATTAATGGTAATTGCATTTACACCACTTACTCTTGGACGACTAAATTCTTCCAAGCAAGTTTTCTTGATAATACCTTTCTTAGTACATAAAACGATATAATGATTGTTTACATAATCCTTATCATCTAATTTACGTACTTCAATGATTGCTTTTACTTTATCGTCAGGAGGTATTTGAATTAAATTCTGAATAGCTCTACCCTTACTTGTTTTTTCTCCTTCTGGAATTTCATATACTCTTAACCAGAAACATCTTCCTTTTTCGGTAAAGAATAACATGGTATCATGCGTAGAAGCAATAAATAAATGCTCTACATAATCTTCTTCTCTAGTTTTAGATCCGATAGCCCCTCTTCCACCTCTTTTTTGTTGACGGTATTCAGAAACAGAAGTTCTCTTAATATATCCAAGATGAGAAATAGTAATCACCACATCTTCTTCTTCAATCAAATCTTCAATACGCATTTCATCCGCTAAATATTGAATTTCTGTTTTACGCTCATCACCAAACTTATCTTTAACTTCTAATAATTCGGTTTTAATTAACTCATATCTTAAATGCTCGCTACCTAACAATTCTTTTAAAGAAGCAATTAAGTTCATTAATTGTTGATACTCTTCTTTAATCTTTTCGCGCTCCATTCCAGTTAATCTTTGCAATCTTAATTCTAATATTGCTTTTGCTTGGATTTCTGAAATACCCCAGCCTGCAGTAATTAAGGCTTCTTTAGCGGCATCTGGATTAGCTGAATTTCTGATTAATCGAATTACTTCATCTAAATGATCTAATGCAATTAAATAACCTTCCAAGATATGAGCACGCTCTTCTGCTTTTCTTAATTCAAATTGAGCGCGTCGAATCACCACTTCCATTCTAAATTCAATAAACTCAGAAATTAAGTCTTTTAAATTTAAAATTCTTGGTCTGCCTTTGCTTAAGGCAACATTATTAATACCATAACTTGTTTGAAGCTCTGTGTATTTATATAATTGGTTAATAATAACCTGAGCTACTGCATCTTTTCTTAATTCAATAACAATACGAGTTCCTTCACGTTTATTACTTTCGTTATTAACATGAGAAATTCCTTCAATGGTTTTATCATTCACTAATTGTCCAATTCTATCCGTTAAATTATCACGATTAACTTGATAAGGGATTTCATTAATAACAATTAATTCTCTACCATTCGCTTTGGTTTCAACATTACATTTTCCTCTTAACACCACTCTTCCTCTACCTGTCATTAAACCCTGTTTTACTCCTTCCATACCAAAGATCACACCACCGGTTGGAAAATCAGGTGCTTTTACAAATGTGATTAGCTCTTCGATAGTAATATCTCTATTGTTGATATAAGCGATACAACCATCTACTACTTCCCCTAAATTATGTGGAAGCATATTGGTAGCCATACCTACAGCAATACCAGAAGATCCATTCACTAATAATTGAGGGATTCTTGTAGGAAGTACACTAGGTTCTGATAAGCTATCGTCAAAGTTTAATTGAAAATCGACTGTCTCTTTTTCTAAATCATCCAGCATCGCTTCAGAAATTCTTTGTAAACGAGCTTCAGTATAACGCATTGCAGCTGGTGGATCACCATCCTGGTTACCAAAGTTACCCTGACCATCAACTAATTTATAACGCATGGTCCAATCCTGTGCCATACGAACCAAAGTGTCATAAATGGCTGTATCACCGTGAGGGTGAAACTTACCCATTACTTCACCGACAATACGGGCAGATTTCTTATAAGGTTTATTGCTATTGTTACCCAACTCATGCATGGCAAACAAAACACGACGATGTACTGGTTTAAAACCATCTCTAACATCTGGTAAAGCACGACCTACAATTACCGACATAGAATAGTCGATATACGAGGTTTTCATTTGCTCTTCAATGTTCACCCTAATGACACGATCATTATCTTGGGTTTGTTCTGGGCCGATAGAATCATTCAAATTTTCTTCCATAATAGTGGTTTCAATTATCCAAAAACTAAGTCCCAAAACGGGCCTAGATACGGACGTCTACGAAGATAAGTTTTACCCTATTTTTTGACCTTAATTTTGGGGTATTTTTTGCACCGTTTTATCCACATTTTTAAGTGGATTTTAGCTTAAATAAGTGATGGATTTTTAATGACTTATACTTGTCAAAAAGGAGGTGAAAAACAAGTATTTTTCAAACAAAAATATGGCAGATTTAAGAGTAGGATTTAAACTGCTGGTTCCCATTCAAAATCAATTTGACGCTTATCTAAATTTGCTGCAATGACTTTGATGTTTACCTTATCTCCCATACTAAATTTTCTTCCAGATCTTCTACCGACTAATGAATAACTAGATTCTACATGTCTAAAATCGTCTAATCTAGACAAACTGGTGATATTGACCAAGCCCTCACATTTATGCTCAACAGTTTCTACCCAAAACCCAAAACTGGATACCCCACTAATGACCCCTTCAAATACCTGACCAATATAATCTCGCATAAACTCTACTTGTTTGTATTTATTGGATGCTCTTTCAGCTTCCATCGCTGCCCTTTCTCTTTCACTACAGTGCACACATTTCTCTTCTAATCCAGCATCATTTATAGGATGCCCCATTAAAACGCTTTGAACAATTCTATGCACCAACACATCTGGATACCTTCTAATAGGCGAAGTGAAATGACAATAATATTCAAAGCCTAAACCATAATGGCCAATATTATTGGTGGTATAAACGGCTTTTGCCATGGTTCTGATACCTAATTGTTCTAAAACATGTTGCTCCGGTTTTCCATGAGCAGCTAACATCAGATTATTGAAACTATGAGCAATTTTTTCTGGACTACTTAAGTCAAAAGGATAACCATGTGATAAAGCAAAAGATACAAAAGGTGCTAATTTTTCTTCATTTGGTTGATCATGCACTCTATAAGGAAAAGGTAAAACCTCAGATTTTATTTTAACCTTACCCATTTTTTCTGCTATCAACTGATTCGCTTTTAACATCAATTCTTCAATTAATTGATGTGAGGCTTTGCTTTCTTTAACAGTTATTCCTGTTGGCTTTCCTTTCTCGTCAAGGGTAAATCTAACTTCTTGAGAAGAGAAATTAATGGCGCCATTTTCAAATCTTTTCTTTCTTAATGCTTGCGTGTAATCAGCTAACCAAAGAATTATTTCTGCATGATCCCCTTGTTTTGTTTCAATAATTTCTTGAACTTGTTCATAAGTGAATCTTCTATCAGAATAGATAATCGTTTTGCCGTACCAAGTATTAACAACTTTATTAGAGGCATCCAACTCAAAGCAAGCTGAAAAGGTTAATTTTTCTTCATGTGGCCTCAAAGAACATAATTCATTGGAGATTTTTTCAGGCAACATGGGATATACTCTGTCTGGCAAATAAACAGATGTAGCCCTATCATAAGCTTCCTGATCGACAGCAGTTCCTGGTTGAACATAATGAGAAACATCTGCTATATGTACGCCAATTTCGGTGTTCCCATTAGGTAATTTTTGAAAAGAAATGGCATCATCAAAATCCTTAGCATCCACAGGGTCAATAGTAAAAGTTAATACCTTACGATAATCTTTCCTTGTTGCAATTTCTTCTGGTGTTAAATCAGAAGTCAATTTATTAGCAAAATCCATTACTTCCTTACTAAACTGTAAATTAAAGCCTGCCTCTGCTACAATAGATTTCATAGCCTGGTCATTCTCTTGTTCAGGAGTGAAAATTTCTAATACTTCTCCTTCAGGTTTTTTACTGGCTTTATCCCAAGTAGTTAATTGAACAATGACCCTATCTTTATCTTTAGCACCATTTAATTTATTCAACGGGATATAAATATCCGGCATAGGTGTTATGGTATTAGGAATAAAAAAAGCATGTCTTTCGCTTACTTGCATCACACCTGAAAATGACACCTGCTTTCTTTTAACCACTTCTAAGATCTTACCTTCTTTTTTACCTGTACCTTGTCTAATCTTAGTGATTTTTACTTTTACCTCATCCCCTTTCAATGCTGTATTAAAATCTGTAGGAAAAACAAGTATATCGTTTTCCATATTAGGAACCATCACAAAACCCATACCCGATTTAGCAATATCTAAAACTCCTTGATAGGTGGCTGCTAAATTGGTTTGTTTAGTAGTTGGTTTTTTATGTCTAGTGCTTTTCTCTTTCTTTCCCATTGTTGTTTGTATAAAATTGTGCTACGTAATCAATCACTAATTGATTGAAATTGGACTCAGCATCAAATAAAAAAATGGGTTTTATAGGTAAAACATATAAAGGTATATCATGCAATTCCTCCGTATATTTTACTAATCTAACGGCATCTTTTTCCGTTGTTAAAATTAATTTGCTTTTGGCTTGAATTTCTTCAAATTTTTCTTTGATCTCTTTTAAATCTTCAATAGAGAAGATATGATGATCACTATAAGATAATTGATAATAAGTATGCGTGTGTTCGTGTAAATAGTTTTTTAAAGGCATCGGATTCGCAATACCGCATACCAATAAAACCTCATCTCTCATAGTTAGTACCCATTGATCAGAAGGATGGTAAATATGATAAGGCGTTTCGTAATCTATAGCAGTAAAAAATATACTCTGATGTTGTTCAGGATATAGTTTATCAATAATTTCCTGCCTTTCTTGTTCTGACAAATCTTTTGGGCACTTAGTAACTACTATTATATTGGCTCTTTTAGCAGACTTTCTTTCGTCTCTTAAATCACCAGTTGGAATGAAAAAATCATCCGTATATAAATTGTTGTAATCAGTTAGTAAGATATTAAATCCAGCAACAATTTCACGGTGTTGATAAGCATCATCTAAAATGATTGCTTGTAAATTGGGCACATCTTGAATTAATTGAGGAATGGCTTCTATTCTCCTTTCACCCACAGCCACGGCAACATTTGGGTATTTAATATGAAACTGCATGGGTTCATCTCCAATTTCTAATGCTGTAGTTTGTGCATTAGCTAAAGCATACCCTTTGGTTTTTCTTTTATACCCTCTACTCAAAGTGGCCATTTTATATTCATCGGCTAAAATGGAAAGTAAATGTTCAACCATTGGTGATTTACCCGTTCCTCCCATGGATAAATTGCCAATACAAATTAAGGGTACATTAAACTTAACAGATTTTAGATACTGCTTATTAAACATCCAATTTCTGCAAGACACTATCCAACCATATAAAACGGCAAAGGGTAAAAGTAAAACTCGAAAAGATTTTAAAAAAAGGTTGTTAAAATTCATAAATGTTCCAAGGCGTAATGCAATGAGACAAAGGTACATCAAATTGATGGGTATCTTCTATATTAGCAATAGGTTCAAAATAAGATATACCAATTCTTTTAACTGGTTGATCCAAACGGGCAAAATAACGATCATAATAGCCTTTTCCATATCCAATTCGATGACCATTAGGATCAAACCCTATTAGAGGAACCAAGAATGTATCTAGTTCATCTGGTTGAATAGGTTTAAGGGGCAAGGGTTCGTGGATCCCCCATTTATTCATCGACAACTCTTCAGATGCTTGATAAAATTCCATTGAAAAGTCTTGTTCATTGATTATCGGATAAGCTACTGTTAATGATGGTATAAAAAATTGCAAGTATTTAACCAATAATAAAGAATTAGGTTCTGCCTGATTTTCTGAAGGGTAAAAACTCCCCAAAACATGGGTAGTTGACCAATCCATTTTTTGTAATTGGATTAATAATAAATCATCCAATTTAATACAATCAGCTTCTGTGAGTGCTTGTCTTTTAGTAAGTAATTCTTTTCGAGCAGCTGATTTTAACATAGTTCAATTTACAATATTTTTAATTATTCCATACATTGGAAAAAACTAAAAATAGTAGACCCGTAATTTCTTGAAAATTGGAAACCTTCAAATTTCTCATAATTATTTCTTGGAGTATGCTCTAATACAAAGAACCCTTCAGGTGCAATTAATTTTCTTTGAACAATGATTTTGGGTAAATCATCAATGGTATTTAATGCATAGGGAGGCCCCGCAAAAATGACATCGTATTGATTAGAACAAGTATTTAAAAACTGGAAGACATCCATTCTTAATAATTGAACATGCTCAATTTTTAACAACTCTACATTCTTTTTGATAAAATCTGCCATTGCCCCGTCCTTCTCTACAATGGTTAAATTGGAAGCACCTCTAGAAGCTAACTCATAACTTATACAACCTGTTCCTCCAAACAAATCCAATGTATTGGCATCTTCAATAGAAACTCTTGTGTGTAAAATATTAAATAGGCCTTCTTTTGCTATATCCGTAGTAGGTCTGGTATAGGGCATATTAGTGGGTGGATGTATACGACGACCACCATATTTTCCAGATATAATTCTCATTTAAAAAATAAAATAAGTGGCAAATTGATGATGAGGGTATTCTTCATGCAAAGCTTTCCCAACCCCTTCTTCAGATGCTTGCTCAACAACCGCTTCATTAAAATAAGTACCTAACTCAATTACCCAATGATTATTTTCAGCATGATATCCTCTTAAAAATAAACTTTCATTATTTGGATTAATTTGAAGATGCTTACATGCACTTAATACATTATATACATTTTGTGCTTCTTCTGATTCTTCAAAATATTTCAGAAACTGAACGCCTTCTTGATTTCGTATTAACAAGATATAAAACGATTCAAAGAAATAAAGATGAACTCCGTTTTGATGAGCATAATTCAACATGGCATTTGCGTAATGAGACCATTTGCCTGTAGGGAAAGACCTTGTTAAAAGTGTTTGATAGATATCAGGTATAGTTGATACCAATACTTTTTGTTGATCTATATTAGTCACTAATAATTCTTGGTCTGGTTGCTGTCCAAAAACTATATTTAATTCATTTTGGTAAATGGTATTGTCTTTTACATTTTGTTGTTTACTAATTAATACCCTAGAATTATTCATTACAAAATGTACATTATTATATACCGAATGCATCAATTTAGAATTATTTTGTAAGTAGGCTAATAATTGAGTAAATCCATTTACTTCATTACCACTTACAAAAGATTCAAAAGCTATATAATGATTAGACAAAAGATGTTTAACCGCAAAATGAATAGATTGATGATCTACAATAATGTATAAATCTTCTACTTTATGATTTGCTGTACTTTCTTGAGTACCGTAAATACCAATTTTCTTCTTTGCCATGGTGTAAAATCTTATGCAATGATATAAAAAAAGAGGCAGTTCTTTACTAAAACTAATTGTAGATTTGTAAATATATATGAGTCATTCAGCTTCCACCCCATCTTTGCAGGTTAATATTAGCAGCAAACAAATACTTGCTATTTCTTTGCCGATAGCCTTAGCCATCATGGTGCCGCAAGTGAACTTCGTTATTAATAATGTTTTTCTCGGGGCGCTAAGCAAAAAAGCATTGGCCATTGGAGGTATTACAGGTGTATACTATCTCATCTTTGGTGTAATGGGACAAGGCCTAAACAATGGTTTACAAGCCTTGATTTCTAGAAGAGCCGGAGAAAATCGAGTGGATGAAATAGGCATATTATTCTCACAGGGGGTTATCATTTCTTTGTTTTTATCCATCTTTGGAATAAGCTTTACCTATTTAATTGCACCAAGTATTTTTCATGCTTTATTACAAGACGCAGATAGGGCTAATACTGTAATTGAATTTCTGAAAATACGCATTTGGGGTATACCCTTTTTGTTTATTTATCAAATGAGAAATGCCTTATTAGTTGGAACCAATCAAAGTAAATTTTTAATTATTGGAACTGCAACAGAAGCCATATTCAATATTTTCTTTGACTACTCATTAATATTTGGTCATTTTGGCTTCAGTGCATTAGGTATTAATGGCGCTGCCTATGCATCAATTATAGCGGAAGCTATGGGCTTACTGGTGATTTATTTAGTAATACATTACCAAAAAATTGGAGAACGATTTGAGCTATTTAAGCGTTTTAGCGTTAAGACAGATTATATTCAATTAATACTATCTCAATCCATGCCTATTATCGCTCAGTATATGATTAGTATAATTAGCTGGGAATTCTTCTATATATTAATTGAGCACAGAGGAGAACAATCTTTAGCTGTTTCCAATTCTATGAGAAATATTTTTGGCTTTTTTGGAAGTTTTACCTGGGCATTTGCTGCCACTTCTAACACGATGGTAAGTAATATCATTGGTCAAGAAATGCAAGAAAAAGTAATTCCATTAATTGTAAAAATAATGAAATGGAGTTTAGGATTCGCCGTAATGGTTTTTATATTGTTAAATGTATTTGCACATCAATTCCTTTCCATTTATGGACAAGGAGAAGATTTTATGCAAGAAGGTATACCGGTATTAAGAGTGGTTTCTGTAGCATTGTTATTTATGTCAATCGCCACAGTATGGCTAAATGCTGTTACTGGCACTGGTCAATCAAAAATTAATCTATTGATTGAATTTATTGCTATCATTATATACATCACTTATAGTTATACAACTATTGAATATTTACAACTACCCATCACTATTGGGTGGATGTGTGAAATTATTTATTGGATAAGTCTATTAATACCTTCTTATTGGTATATCAAATCAATGAGATGGAAGGGAGTAAAAATTTAAAACTATTTTCTAGCTTTTTCAATAGAAACTGAAGTAGCTCCTTCAAAATAAGGGATATATAATTTTTGCTTTGTGATTTTCACAAAAACCTTATCAGCCATTGAATGATCAGATAGAATTTGCGAAGCAATTTTATCAACTAATGTTTCTAATAAAGGCGTGGGCACATCCATAATAGATTGCACCTTCTTATATACCTGAACATAATCAATAGTTTGATCTAGTTGTTCTACTCTTTTTACGGGAGGAGTGAAATCAATAACAATATCTAAATGAAAACTATTCCCAATTTTCTTTTCGGCTTCATACACACCATGAAAACCAAAAAATTCCAAATCAGTTAAATAGATTTTCATGATATTAATGACCTTTAGCAGTAAGATATCTTTCTGCATCTAAAGCAGCCATACAACCACTTCCTGCAGCAGTAACTGCTTGTCGATAGTTTTTATCTTGAACATCACCTGCAGCAAAAACGCCTTCTACAGAAGTTTTAGTAGTACCAGGTTCAGTTTGAATATACCCTGTTTCATCCATTGTTAAGAAGGGTTTGAAGATATCAGAATTTGGTTGGTGACCAATTGCTACGAAAAATGCACTTACAGGAATTTCTTGTGTGGTTCCCTCTTTTGTATTTTTAATTCTTACAGCTTGTACAGTTTTTTCTCCTAATACTTCTTCGGTTTCAGTATTAAAATACACTTTGATATTTGGTGTATTCAACACTCTATCTTGCATCACTTTACTTGCTCTCATTTGATCTTTACGAACAAACATATGCACTGTAGTACACATTTTTGATAAGTAATGAGCTTCTTCTGCGGCAGTATCACCAGCACCTACAATAGCTACTTCTTTCCCTTTGAAAAAGAACCCATCACATACTGCACATGCACTTACTCCAAAACCATTCAATCTCTCTTCACTTGGTAAGCCCAACCATTTAGCACTTGCACCTGTTGAAATAATCACTGCATCAGCTTCAATTAATTTTTCATCATCAATCCAAACCTTTTTTGGACTACAAGAAAAATCTACTTTAGTTGCCAAGCCATAACGAATATCTGTACCCATTCTTGCCGCTTGTTTTTCAAAATGCACCATTAATTCTGGGCCTTGGATACCTTCTGGGAAACCAGGATAGTTCTCTACTTCAGTAGTAATAGTTAATTGACCTCCAGGTTGAATTCCTTGATACAATAATGGTTTCATGTTAGCTCTTGCAGCATAAATAGCAGCAGTATACCCTGCTGGTCCTGAACCTATAATTAAAATTGATACTTTTTCTGATTCCATAATAATTGCTTTAAAAAAAAGCCCCGACAAATTAACTTGTTGGGGCTTGTATAATTTTAAGATTGATTAGCCCAAATAAGCTTTTAATGCATTACTATATCTAGCTTTTTGTAAACGCTTAATAGCACGCTCTTTAATTTGTCTAATTCTTTCTTTAGTTAAATCGTATTTGATGCCTATTTGCTCAATAGTAACACCATTCTCACCATCTAAACCAAAATAAGCATTTACAATTTCTGCTTCTCTTGGACTTAATGATTTTAATACACGACGAATTTCTTCTCTTAAAGAATCTTTCATTACATCTTCATCAGTATCAGAACCACCTTCTAATAAATCACCCATAGCCACATCTTCCGCTTCATGCACTGGAGCATCTAAAGAAGTGTGTCTAGTATTAGATTGGAAAATATTATTAATCTCTGTTTCAGACATTTCCAAGATACCTGCTAATTCTTCTGTTGAAGGCTCACGCTCATGCTCTTGTTCAAATGCCATATAAGCTTTGTTCGCTTTATTGTAAGTTCCAATTTTATTCTGTGGTAAACGAACCAAACGGCCTTGTTCAGCTAAAGCTTGTAAAATAGATTGACGAATCCACCAAACCGCATAAGAGATAAACTTAAAACCTTTTGTTTCATCAAATCTTTGAGCAGCCTTAATTAAACCTAGGTTTCCTTCATTGATTAAATCTGATAATGACAAACCTTGGTGTTGATATTGTTTGGCAACAGATACAACGAAACGTAAATTGGCTTGAACCAATTTGTCCAAAGCTCTTTGATCACCCATCTTAATGCGTTGAGCCAAAGTGGTTTCTTCCTCTGGATTTATCATTGAAATCTTAGAAATCTCTTGTAAGTACTTCTCTACCGCTTGAGAATCTCTGTTAGTAATCTGTGTAGCAATTTTAAGCTGCCTCATGCAAACAATTTATTTATATATGGATAACGACTAAAATACTAAAATAGTATAGTATTGTCAGTCTGCAAAGGTACTATTTTTCAAGTAATTAGACAAATTAATGGCCAAAAGTCGATTTACAAGATTTTTACCCCCATTTAGGCCCTTTTTGTTGAATATTTGGGGCTTTATCCCCCCCTTTTTTTATCTTCGCGACATGATAGATTTTAGATCTGATACCGTCACAAAGCCCTCCCAAGCAATGTTGGAAAAAATGCATCTAGCTCCCGTTGGAGATGATGTATTTATGGAAGATCCAAGTATCAACACATTAGAGAAATTTATATCTGAAATGTTTGGTATGGAAGCTGGTCTATTTTGCCCTAGTGGTACTATGACCAATCAGGTTGCTATCAAAACCCATACCCAGGCAGGTGACGAAGTTATCTGTGAAGAATTGTCTCATGTTTATCAATACGAAGGAGGCGGGATTGCCTTCAATGCCGGTTGTTCGGTTAAATTATTACAAGGAAACAGAGGAAGAATTACTGCTGAACAGGTTTTGGCGGCAATCAATCCTGAAGATGTACATAAACCTATTTCTAGATTGATTAGTTTAGAAAACACCACCAATAGAGGTGGTGGCGCTTGTTATGATTTTAATGAATTTGTGAGGATCAAAGAAATAGCCAAGGCACATAATTTACAATTACATTTAGACGGCGCAAGATTATTCAACGCCATTGTACATAAAAAAGAAAACCCATTAGAATATGGAAAGGTATTTGATTCCATTTCTATTTGCTTAAGTAAAGGGTTAGGCGCCCCTGTGGGAAGTGTCTTGATTGGTTCTGCCGCTTTTATTAAAAAAGCAAGAAGATGGAGAAAGGTATTAGGAGGCGGAATGAGACAAGCAGGTTCTTTAGCAGCTGCTTGTTTATATGCCTTGGAAAACAATATTGAAAGATTGGCTATTGATCATGCTAATGCATTATTGATTAGAGATGCTTTAAATGAAAAATCATTTGTTGCTTCTGTTTTAGAAGTGGAAACTAATATTGTTATAGCCAATATTACTGGAACTCAAACTGCACATCAAATAGCACAATCCTTAAAAGATAAAGGTGTATTAGCAATGCCTATGTCCCCTACTCAATTAAGATT
The DNA here is from genome assembly GCA_024640255.1 of Bacteroidota bacterium. Classification (GTDB taxonomy): domain Bacteria; phylum Bacteroidota; class Bacteroidia; order Chitinophagales; family Chitinophagaceae; genus Sediminibacterium. The sequence goes on from JAHEFI010000013.1 coordinate 30,899, forward strand.
TGTTACACATTTAGATATTAGTGAAGCTAATATTCAAGATACAATTAAAATAATCAAGCAATTATAAAGAAGGAATATGTTAGAAAGAATTAATCCAACAACGACTCAAGCATGGTTTGTTTTGAAAAAACACCACGAAGAAGAAATGAGTCGTAAACACATGAAAGACTTATTTGCATCTGATGCAGATAGATTTAATAAATATGCCATTAATACTGGTAAAATATTATTTGATTATTCAAAAAATATAATCACTGACAAAACCCTTCAATTGTTATTCCAATTAGCTAGTGAATGCTCTTTAGAAAAATCGATTAATGCTCAATTTGAAGGAAAAGCAATTAATGAAACGGAGAACCGCGCTGTATTGCACACAGCTTTAAGAAATTTTTCTGGTGAATCTATTTTAGTAGATGGAGATGATATTATGCCAGAAATTAAAAGAGTATTAAAGCAAATGCAAACTTTTTGCAATGCTATACATAGTGGAGAACATAAAGGTTATACTGGCAAAAAAATAAAGTCAATTGTAAACATTGGAATTGGCGGAAGTGATTTAGGTCCAGTTATGGTTACTGAAGCCTTAAAGCCTTATTGGGTTGAAGGTATTCAAGTTCATTTTGTAAGTAATGTGGATGGAACACATATTGCAGAAACATTGAAGAAAGTTAATGCAGAAGAAACCCTTTTCTTAATTGCCTCTAAAACTTTTACTACACAAGAAACCATGACCAATGCACATACTGCAAGAAACTGGTTCTTGGAACATGCAAAAGAAGAAGCACATATTGCAACGCATTTCGTGGCTTTAAGTACTAATGAAAAAGCAGTGAATGCTTTTGGTATTAGCAGTAAAAACATGTTTGAATTTTGGGATTGGGTTGGAGGAAGATACTCTTTATGGAGTGCCATAGGTTTATCTATTGCTTTGACCATTGGATATGACTATTTTGAAGCTTTATTAAAAGGAGCTCATGATGCTGATAAGCATTTTAAGACCGAAAAATTAGAAAAGAATATTCCAGTCATCATGGCATTATTAGGAATATGGTATACCAATTTCTTTGGAGCACAAAGTGAAGCGATACTTCCTTATGATCAATATATGCATCGATTCGCTGCTTATTTCCAACAAGGAAATATGGAAAGTAATGGTAAATATGTAGACAGAAAAGGTACTGCAGTGAATTATGCAACTGGCCCAGTAATTTGGGGTGAACCTGGTACGAACGGTCAACATGCATTTTATCAATTAATACATCAAGGAACATTAATGATTCCATGTGATTTTATTGCACCAGCTAAAAGTCACAACCCTATTGGGGATCATCACGATAAATTATTGAGTAATTATTTTGCTCAAACAGAAGCTTTATTAAATGGTAAAACACAAGCTGAAGTTGTTGAGGAATTAAAAGCTGCTAAGAAGTCTGAAAAAGAAATCGAATTTTTAGCACCGTTTAAAGTATTCGCTGGAAATAAACCAACCAATTCTTTCTTAATAGAAAAAATTACTCCTGAAACACTTGGATTCTTAATTGCATGTTACGAACATAAAATATTTACTCAAGGGGTTATTTGGAATATTTTTAGTTACGACCAATGGGGTGTAGAATTGGGAAAACAATTGGCTAATAAGATTCTTCCTGAATTAGGAAATAATGAACCCGTTAAAGGCCATGATAGTTCAACCAATGGTTTGATTAACCAATACAAGTCCTGGAAATAAATGAATACAACAATTCAAATAAGACCCATTGAACCAAATGACAATATTGATTTGGCTAAAGTAATTCGTGGTGCATTAGAAGAATTTGGTGCCAACAAACCAGGAACTGTTTATTTTGATCCCACCACAGATGCTTTATTTGAATTATTCAATAATACCCCTGGCTCCTATTATTATGTAGCTGTTATCAATGATGTTCTTGTGGGTGGCGCAGGAATTTTCCCTACAGAAAATTTACCCAATGGAACCTGTGAATTAGTAAAATTGTATTTGCATAAAGATGCAAGAGGAACAGGCTTAGGTAAACAATTATTAAATAAAGCAATGGATTGGGCAAAAGAATATGGATATAAACAAGTATACCTTGAATCCATGCCTGAATTATCCAAAGCAGTTACTATTTATGAAAATGTTGGATTTGAAAGAATCAATCAACCATTAGGCAATAGTGGCCATTGTGGTTGTGATATCTGGATGGTTAAATCTTTATAGAATTACCACTTATCAACTTCTTCGCTACTTAAATTATCACCAGCACTTGCAGGTGTATCTCTAGCTTCCAAAGGTTTTTTCTCGGTAATGGTTTCAGGATCAATGTCTGGAACTTCTTCAACAATTGGTGCAGCTTCTTGTACAGGAGCAGAGGTTGATTGTTGAGGTGCAGGAGTATATTCTCCATTGTGCTCAGCCTCTTCATGATTAAATGCATCAAAATCAAAATCAGGCATCAAATCTGTTTTTACAAAGTCTAATGCTTCTGTTAATGCCTTTAAAAATTTATTGAAATCTTCTTTATATAAAAATACTTTATGACGATCGTAACCATTGTCATCAAAACGCTTTCTACTTTCTGTGATTGTTAAAAAATAATCATTAGCTCTTGTAGCTCTTACATCAAAGAAATAAGTTCTTCTTTTTCCAGCACGAATACGAGTACTATATACACTCTCTTGCTTTTTCTCATTGTTGTCGTAATTCACAGTCTCTCTTTTTTAATTTTTAGTTGATATCTCTAAAATATTAAAATATTATGAAAAATGAAAAAAAATAAAACAAATTTGAAAAAGCTGTGGAAAAACCTAACTAAGAAGAGGATTTAGATTGTTGAGAATGATACAATTCAGCGTATAAGCCATTTTTTGCTAACAATAGTTCGTGTGTCCCTATTTCAGCAATTTTCCCATCTTCTAAATAAATAATTAAATCAAAATTAAACCCAAAGAATATTCTGTGGGTAATCATAATGGTAGTCTTATCTTCTATATAGCTTTTGAAATTATTTAAAATTGTTTGTTCGGTTTTTGCATCCACCGCACTTAAACAATCATCGAAAATAAAAATAGATGGTTTTTTAATCAAGGCTCTAGCTATAGCAACTCTTTGTTTTTGACCCCCACTTAAAGTAGTACCTCTCTCACCTATCAAAGTTTGAAATGCTTGTGGCAGGTTTTCTATTTCATGTTTCACATGTGCTGTATGCGCTGCATCAATTAAATCAGTTTCTTTTAAAATATCTTGTAAGCCAAACTGAATATTATGTTCTATGCTATCACTAAATAAGAAAACATCTTGCTGCACATAACCTATAGCATTTCTTAATGATTGGATATTCATTAAATTAATATCAATTCCGTCAATCTTTATCTTCCCATTATCTACTTCATACATCCTGGTTAATAATTGAGCTAAGGTTGATTTACCAGAACCCGTTTTACCAAGTACTAATAATTTGGTACCTGCAGGTATATTTAAATTAAAATCATTGATCGCATGTACTCCCGAATGAGGATAAGTAAAATTCACTGCATTTAATTCAATAGAACCTTTTGATGGCTTAAGATTACTTTCTGTGTTTTGAGTAATGATAGGTTCAATAGATAAGAATTCATTTAATCTTTTTTGAGATGCTGCAGCTCTTTGAATCATGCTTGCAGTCCAACCAATGGCGCTAACTGGGAATGTTAGCATATTGATATAAATCACAAACTCTATCACAGTACCTACTTTACTAGGATCTTCAATAGCTTGTAATCCTCCCAAATAAATGGTTAATAAAGTACTTATACCAATCATTAATGACATTGTAGGGGTATAGAAAGCTTCCACCATTGCCAAGCTAGTGGCATTTTTTCTATACAATTCACTATTGGTTTTAAAAAAACCTAACATCGCTTTTTCTTGTACAAAAGATTTGATCACTCTAATCCCTGAATAAGATTCTTGTGCATTGGTAGTTAAATCAGATAACTGTCCTTGTATCTCTTCACTCTTTTTATTAATGACGCTATTCACAATATAAATGGTTACCGCTAAGATGGGTAAAGGTGCAAGTACATACATACTTAATCTTACATCTTTGGTGAACATATTATATAAACAAAACCCAATCAAAGAAACAAGGTTAATTAAATACATGAGAGAAGGTCCAGTATACATTCTTACCCTACTCACATCCTCTGTGATTCTACTCATTAAATCACCTGTGCTATGTGTTTTATAAAATTCTGTATCTAATTTTTGATAATGCTCGTATACTTGATTCTTTTGGTCATATTCTATATGTCTACTCATTACAATAATGGTTTGACGCATAAAGAACATAAATACGCCTCTTATAATAGCTAAGACCAATATGGTAACACTACAAAAAGTAATTAACCAACCAAAACTGAATTTGAAATGCTCACTCAATCCCATGATTCCACTAATAATTAAATCAGGATGAGCTTGATCTGGTGCTTTACCTCCAGGTAATTTTTCTTGAACTAATCCTACAACATATCCTGTAATTTCAGGTGCCAATACTGCGAGATAATTGGTTGCAATTACTAGAATAATTCCAGCAAAAAAACGGAATCTATATTTCCAAAAAAATGGGTTTAAAGCCGCTAATTCTTTCACTGAGTCAATTTTTGTAAAGATACATGGTACTCAACTAATTAGCATCAGTCAATTAAGTAATAAAAAGGCATTATTTTTTGCATTTTTCGGTTTACTGCCCTACATTTGCCGCGGAGAGATGGCAGAGCGGTCGAATGCGGCAGTCTTGAAAACTGTTGACTGTAACAGGTCCGGGGGTTCGAATCCCTCTCTCTCCGCCAAAAAGGCGCAAAAACCACGATTTATCGTGGTTTTTTTGTGGACAAAACTGAACGAAGTGAAGAAAATGGAGCGAGAGCAGCAAAATGAAGCTTGCTTCAATTTTGATGAGAGCGCTACATTTTTATTGCAAAGCAATAAGTTTTGGGCATAAAAATACTCATTGTTAACAGCAAGTTTTTGCGCCTTTTTGTAGACCCCCACTCCGGATGCTGGAGCGAAGCGACAGCCATCCCTCTTAGACTCAATTCTAAAGTATTAACCGAAATAAACTGAATTTGAAGATAAAGTAGGTTTAAAATAAAATGCCTACAATACTTTTTATCTATGGTTGGAGACTATTCTTTTATTCAAATGAGTTCAATGAACCCATTCATGTACATGTACAAAAAGGAGAAATCCAAGCTAAATTTTGGTTGATAATAGAAGAAATAGAAATTAAAGAAGCTTTTTCTTATAATTTTACACCAGCAACCAAAAGAGAAATCAAAAAGATTATCTATCAACACTTTGATTTAATTGTTGAAGAATGGTCTAAACATTTTGAAAAGAAATGAACCTAGCACAATCAAATACCATCCAATCAGTATCTTTTTCAGAAGAAAAATTATTGATTACTGTAAATGAAATCGACTATTCATTTTATTTAAAAGATATCTCTTTAAAGTTACTTAATGCAACTATTGAAGAAAGAGAACATTATGAGATTTCACCAGCAAACTATGGAATTCATTGGCCATTAATAGATGAAGATTTATCCATTAAAGGGTTAATCGATAAATCTTCATCAAAATAGGCTAATCCTCCAACACACCAAACTTTCCTAATTCATAATCTTGGAAAGCTTGCATAATCTCTTCTCTAGTATTCATCACAAAAGGCCCATGCGCTGCAATAGGTTCTTTCATTGGTTCACCAGACAATACTAATACCACACTATCTTCAGAAGCAGTGATTGTAAACTCTTCACCAACATTAGCCATTAAAGCAAAATGATCCAAAGGAACTTCTTCAGTTCCATTTACTTTTACCTCACCTTCAATAACAATTAAAGCAGTATTATAATGTGCTGGAAAACTCAAAGTAGCAGTTCCGCCTTTATTTAATTTTGCATTCATTAAATGAACTGGCGTAAAAGTTGATGCTGCACCTTTATGACCATTGTACTCACCAGCAATTACTTCAATAATTCCACCCTCTACAATTACCTTAGGCATTAAACTATTTTGAACCGCTTGGTATTTAGGAGTACTCATTTTATCCTTAGCAGGTAAATTCACCCATAATTGTACCATTTGAAAATCACCTCCAGTTTTACTAAAACTTTCAGAATGATATTCTTTATGTAAAACGCCACTAGCAGCAGTCATCCATTGAACATCCCCTTCTTCAATCACACCACCTCCACCACCACTATCATGATGCGCCACACTACCTTTATAAGCAATGGTTACCGTTTCAAAACCTCTATGTGGATGCACACCCACCCCTTTTGGTTTAAATGGACTTGGAGGAAAATGAAACTTAGAAGCATAATCCAACATAATAAATGGATCCATTCTTTGCATCGTTAAACCATACCCACTTGGAATATAATTATGTACTCTAAAACCATCACCTACATAATGGGGCTCTCTTGGAGCTAAAACCATTTCAACTTGTTTAACTGACATAGATTTCAATTTAATTAATGTTGTAACATCAAATATAATGCCAAACTATTTAAATAGTACTTTAATAACCACTTTTCTAATTTTTCCATCACCAATCATGGGTGCATGAACGTCGCTTGGGAAGTAAATGCCAAATTGACCAGGAAACAATTTGAAGAAGAAATCTGGAGCATCTTCATAAAACAAAACATCTTTTTCAGCATTATATTCACCTCTTGGTTCCACACAGGTTTCTCTATGTTTATACCCTATCGTTTCCACTCCACCAAAAACATACTGGATATCGATGTATTGATTATGACATTCAAATTGAGAAGTAGATTCCAACATAGGAACAGCCTCTTCATTTACTACAATAGCGAATAAATTATCTCCATCAATAGTATGCTTACCTAATGAAAGCGCTTCTAAGTTATTTGAAGTTAAAAATTCAAAAGCTTGTTTGAATCTAGGATGCAAAGCCTCATATTTATTGGCTTGGCTCAAATCATCTACTATCATTTCTTTCTTTTTTTATTATTTTCCTCTTCAGGCAATTTTTCTACTACAATTAAATCTTCAATTTCAATACTCATAGGAATCTGCCCCACTTTAACAACTGCCCTCTTTCCTTTTAACTCCATTACTTCACCCACTTGGTAATTCTTTTTTAATTTAACAGTAGATCCTACAATAATGGGTGCTTTAATTTCTTTGAAATTTTTATCAACTTTCTTGGCTAATTTATTAATTACAATAGCATCGTTCTTCTTAAATAATAAATTGAACAAATTTTTCATCACTTCTTCCTTTTTCTCAGACTTCTTCCAATCCAAAGCGATTTGCTTTAGTTTTCGCTCCATGTCTTTGTTATAGGAGAATTTGTCTTCGGCTACTTTATTTTGTTCTCTTAATAGTTGAACCTGTTGTAAATGCTTCTCTTTATCTAAAACTTTATTTAATTCTTGTTGTAAGGATTCATTTTCTTTAATCTTCTTTAACAACTCTTTTCTTTCTTTTTGTACTAATTGTAAATCCTGCTCGGTTCGATTCAATAATTTATCTAATTCAAAATGATGTGTGTCCACCATTTTACGTGCTCTATTAATTAGATGCTTTGGCAAACCAATTCTTTCTGCAATAGCAAATGTGTAAGAACTACCTGGCTTCCCAATGACTAACTGATACAAGGGTTCCAACTTTACTTCATCAAATTGCATGGCACCATTGACAATACCTTTATTATGATTAGCCATTACTTTTAAATTCAAATAATGGGTAGTCACAATACCTTGAGCATGTCTATGAGACAATTCTTCCAATATCACTTCAGCAAATGCACCGCCTAAATGAGGATCGGAACCAGAGCCTAATTCGTCAATAAAAAATAAGGTTTTCCCATTCGCATTTTCGATAAAATGCTTCATGTGCATCAAATGACTGGAATAGGTACTTAATTCAAAAGCTAAATTTTGAGTATCTCCTAGTTGGATAAATAACTGTTTGTATATGCCCATTTCTGACAACTCACTCATTGGAACCAATAAACCAGATTGCATCATTACTTGATTCAATCCAAGGGTTTTCATGGATACCGTCTTACCTCCTGCATTGGGTCCACTTATAATTAAGATCCTAGCATCATCATCTAAATCAATATTAACTGGAATGGTTTTCTTACCAGATCCTTTATTATATAAAAACAATAAAGGATGGTAGGCATTAATCAAATGCGCACTTGCTTTATTTTGTAATTGTGGCATATTGCCATTCATATCAATAGCCAATAATGCTTTAGCTCTTATAAAATCAAATTGCCCTACAATTTGAGCATAGTTCAATAATAAACTGGAATAAGGTGAAAGCTCTGCAGTGAGTGCTCTTAATATTCTTTGAACCTCTCTAGTCTCGTCTTGTTCTAAAGAATAAATTTCATTATTTAACTCAATGGTTTCTTCTGGTTCAATAAAAGCAGTTTTTCTACTATCACTTTCTCCATGAAAAAAACCCTTTACTTGTCTTTTATATTCAGAAAACACTGCTACTACTCTTCTGCCATTACTAAAACTCTCATCAATATCTGCAGTGTAACCAGACTTGGCTAATTTAGCAACCACTTTTTCAAAAACCCTTCTTAAGGTTTGTCTGGTTTTAAATAATTGAGCCCTGATTTTTGCTAAATCATCAGAAGCATTATCTTTTACATTGCCTCTCTCGTCAATAATGGCATCAATTGAATCAATAATTTGTTTCTCGTAATAAGTTCCATCTAAAACTAAATACAAATTGGCATAGGAATCTTTTCTTTCTGCATCAAACCATCTAAATACTTGTTGAATATGATCCGATAATTTTCGAATCAATAGCCATTGCTCCCCTGTTAATTGAGCACCAGGTATGCCTAATAATTTTAAATCCTTTCTAATATCCACAACAAAATCAGAAGGAAAATATTGATTGGCAGATTTGATAAATTTATACTCCTGTGTTTGACTTAATGCAGTTTGAATGTATTTTGGATGGGTATGAATACGCATATCGTCCACCATTTCTTTACCAATGGGGCTTTGACAAGAATTGGATAAAATTTGGATGATTTTATCAAATTCCAATTGTTGAAGTGCATTTTCAGGATATAACTGCATAAAGAATCAATAGGTGGCAAATTTACTTAAATAAACATTAACAGCCTTTGAACTTTTAACTATCTAAACTTGTTTAAATAATGTCTAAATTCATGTCATGAAAAAAATTAAACTCTCTTTATTCATCTTTATGAGTCTTACCTATTTAGTGGCATGTGCTCAAAAGCCTAACAACCCAAAAAAACAAGCAACCAATATGAAAAATACAGAAACAATCACTTTAGGTTCAGGCTGTTTTTGGTGTACCGAAGCGGTATATCAAAGACTAGAAGGAATAGTATCCGTAACCAGTGGTTATAGTGGAGGCCATATTGAGAATCCCACTTATGAACAAGTTTGCGATAAAAATACAGGACATGCTGAAGTATGTCAGATCGTATTCGATACCACAAAAATTAGTTTGGATGATGTTTTAGCAGTTTTTTGGAAAACCCATGATCCAACCACTCCAAATCAACAAGGAAATGATATTGGTCCACAATATAGATCTGTTGTATTCTATCACAATGATCACCAAAAACAATTGGCAGAAAAATATATTAAAGAATTAGATGCCAGTGGCGCTTGGAACAAACCTATCATTACAGAAGTAACTGCATTTACTAAATTTTACCCTGCAGAAAATTACCATCAAAACTATTACAATAACAATACCAATCAAGGTTATTGCAGGTATGTTATTGGCCCTAAATTGGAAAAATTTGAAAAGGTATTTAAAGACAAATTAAAAAAAGACTAAGATGTTCAAAAAGCACTTGCTATCCATTTTATTAATCACATTAATATCATTTAATGCGAATGCTCAAATGTTATTTAAAGAATCTGATTCTCTTAGAGGGAGTTTAAATAAAAATAGAGATTGGTTTGATATTCAGAGTTATGATATTTCTGTAATACCTGATATTAATAATAAAACGATTGAAGGAAATGTAGTCTGGAAAGCAAAGGCCGTGAAAGCTTCTCAAGATATTCAAGTGGATTTACAAGAACCATTGATCATAGATAGTGTGATGATTATGATCGCCAATCAATGGGAAAAAGTACCCTTTCAAAGAGAAGGAAACATCGCATTAGTGCATCATCAGAAAAATATAAAGTTGAATGCAGATTTTTCTCTTTGGATATATTATCATGGCAAACCTAGAGAAGCCATTCGTCCACCCTGGGATGGAGGATGGATTTGGAAAAAAGATAGTAATGGTAATCCATGGGTATCTGTTGCCTGTCAAGGATTAGGTGCTTCTGTTTGGTATCCCTGTAAAGACCATCAATCCGATGAACCTGATTTAGGAGCTGCTTTAAATATATATAGTCCCAATAATTTAAAAGCCATTGGAAATGGTAGAACAGGCAGAACGGATCAAGACCATTGGTATAGATGGGTTGTAAGAAATCCTATTAATAATTACAATATCATCCCTTATATAGGTGATTACGTTAATTGGAAAGAAACTTACAAAGGATTGAAAGGCAATTTGGATGTATCATATTATGTTTTAAGGGAAGATTCTTCCAAAGCGGTAGAACAATTCAAGCAAGTGCCTAAAATGCTAGAAGCTTTTGAATATTGGATGGGCCCCTATCCTTTTTATGAGGATGGTTTTAAATTAGTACAAAGTCCTCATTTAGGAATGGAACATCAGTCTGCTGTAGCATATGGCAATAGATTTAAAAATGGTTATTTAGGTAGAGACTTATCCGGTTCTGGCTGGGGTCTTAAATGGGATTATATAATTGTTCATGAAAGTGGACATGAATGGTTTGCCAATAATATTACCACAAAAGATATTGCAGATATGTGGGTACATGAAGGATTTACCAGTTATTTGGAATCCTTGTATACTGAATACTTCTTCGGGAAAATTGCTGCAGATGAATATACTTATGGATTAAGAAATAGAATTCAAAATGATGTTCCGATTATTGGTCCATATGGTATTAATAGAGAAGGAAGCGGTGATATGTATGCTAAAGGAGCAGTGATGTTGCATACTATTAGAAAAGCAATCAATGATGATGTGCTATTTAGAAATATCATGATTGGATTAAATAAAACTTTTTATCATCAAACTGTTACTACAGAACAAATTGAAAATTATATCTCACAACAAGCAGGTATTAATTTCAGTAAAGTATTTGATCAGTATTTAAGAACTACTCAAATACCTCAGTTGGTATTGCAATATGATGCTAAAGAGAAAACACTTAGCTATGAATGGAAGAACTGTATTAAAGGATTCAACCTACCCATTCATATTAATTACCAAGATAAGTTAGAGAGTTTAATGCCCTTAGATTTTCAACCCAAAAAGAGATTGATTCAACAAGATCATTTTGACATCAATGCATTTTCCAATGCTATTGAAAAGTTATACTATGTGAAAGTAGTGGTGGAATAATTATTGCGCTGGCGTTGCAGAAACTCTACCTAAGCTATATAGTCTTTTTTGCCAGTATGACTCTGTCAAATCACTGATAGTTACGCCCTGACTGGTAGAAGCGTGTGCAAATTTATTGTTAGTCAAATAAATACCTACATGGGTAATATTTTTTCTACCTTCTGTTTTAAAGAAGATTAAATCTCCTTCTTTCAAATCAGCCCAATCAATTTTTTCGCTTTGCTCGTATTGTTCTGCAGCAGTTCTTTTTAAATTGATGTTATAAGTAGCTTTCATTACATCCAATGTAAAATAAGAACAATCTATACAACCTTTTGAACTTCCCCCTAAACAATAAGGAGTACCCCACCATTCATCAATCTTCGTTAATAAAGGAATATTATTAATTTCCTCCACTGCCACATCCATTTTGATAGAATACTTTAATTGCAACCAGTTGGCTTTTTCAATGTCTGATAAATTATCAGGCATTTTTTCATAATTATCTTTTTGGATAGCAGCGGCTGGTTCAGCCTCTATACTGTCAGAAGTTTTGTTTAAATAAATTTTACCAGGCTTAACAGCAATATTGTCTAAAAATTCAATGGTAGAAGGATTGCTTGGTGCAATGATAATTTCTTCTGCAACAGGTTTAGTTTTTTTAACTTTTGGTTTTTTACTCTTCAAAGAAGGTAATGTAAAACGAACCAAAGTGGTATTGCCTGTTTTAGGAGCAACAGTGTCTTTTTTGATGATGGGATTAACCTTCGTTCTTACCCCATTGCTCCACTTTTTAGTGCTTTTACCGATAGAAACAATGGTAGAACAAGATGAGCCTATAACCACAAAGCTGGCAATAGATAATATATATTTAAAGTTTTTAATCTGCATCAGTGGCAAGATAAGTTACAAAGTTGAAAAAAGTGGAAAAATTGGTCAATTTTAACGCCTTTTTTTGTCGATATTTGCTTCTTACCCTAGAATCCAGATGCCTCAATTTTCACATTTACACGTACACACTCAATATTCACTTTTAGATGGTGCTGCCTCTATTGATGGCCTTTTTAAGAAAGCCATTAAAGATGAAATGCCTGCTTTAGCCATCACGGATCACGGTAACATGTTTGGGGCCTTTAATTTTGTGAGTCAGGCATGGAAAAATACCAAAGTAATAGGTAAAGATGATAATGGAAAAGATATACTAGCTCCAGTGGTAAAACCTATTGTAGGTTGTGAGTTTTATGTGGTGAAAGATAGACATATTAAAACCTTTACCAAAGAGGTCAAAGACGATCGTTTTCATCAGGTATTATTAGCCAAAAACGCCATTGGCTATCAGAACCTAATCAAATTGACTTCTTTAGGTTATATAGAGGGAATGTATAGTAAGTACCCAAGAATTGATAAAGAGCTGATTGAAAAATACCACGAAGGAATCATTGCCACCACCTGTTGTATTGGTGCGCATGTTCCTCAGGCCATTTTAAGATTCGATGAAAAAACTGCAGAGAAAGAATTTAAATGGTGGTTGGATTTATTTGGAGAGGACTATTATATCGAACTACAAAGACATCAAATTCCAGAACAAGAAACCATTAATCAAACCTTATTAAAGTTTGCTAAAAAACATAATGTGCATGTCATTGCTACCAATGATAGTCATTACATTAATGAAGATGATGCCAATGCGCATGATATTCTATTATGTATCAACACGGGAGAAAAACAATCTACTCCAGGTTTCGATGATTTTGTAAATGATGAATTGCAAGTAAAAAATAGAAGATTCAAATTTCCTAATAATGAATTCTATTTTAAAACTCAGGATGAAATGAAGGAATTGTTTAAAGACATTCCTGAATCCATTGATAATACCAATAGAATTGTAGATAAAGTAGAAGTATTAAATCTTAAAAAAGATATTTTACTACCAGCCTTCCCTATTCCAAAAGAATTCCAGATTCATAAAGAAGCCAATATGAATCAATGGGAATTCTTAAAACATATCACTTGGGAAGGAGCAAACAAGAGATACCCGGAAATTACTACTGAAATAAGAGAACGTATAGATTTTGAATTATTCACGATTCAAACAATGGGATTCGCTGGCTACTTCTTAATTGTTAGTGATTTTATTAAAGCAGGAAGAGAGATGGATGTATTTGTGGGTCCTGGTCGTGGATCTGCTGCGGGTTCTGTAGTTGCTTATTGTATTGGCATTACCAATATTGATCCTATTAAATACCAATTACTATTTGAGCGTTTCTTAAACCCAGATCGTAAGAGCATGCCCGATATTGATACGGACTTCGATGATGAAGGCCGTCAAAAAGTGATTGATTATGTGGTAGACAAATATGGCAAAGAACAAGTAGCGCAAATTATTACTTATGGCACCATGGCTGCCAAAAGCAGTATTAAGGATGTTGCTCGTGTGATGGACTTGCCTCTATCAGAATCCAATTTATTAGCGAAGCTAGTTCCAGATAAACCAGGAACGGAATTAAATAGATGTTTACACGCTCCTATCACCAAAAAAGAAGGAGAAAAATCTTTAGAAGAAAAAGAAGGTTATCAGCAAGAAGATATTGATAATGTAAAAAAATTAAGAGAGATATATAATGGTTCAGATCTAAGAGCTGCAGTATTACACGAAGCAGAAAGATTAGAAGGATCCATTAGAAATACAGGTATACATGCTGCAGGTATTATCATTGCCCCAAGTGATTTAACAGAAATTATGCCAGTAGCCACTGCTAAAGATTCAGATTTGTGGGTAACACAAATTGAAGGCTCTGTTATTGAAGATGCGGGTGTAATTAAAATGGACTTCTTGGGATTAAAAACCCTATCCATTTTAAAAACAGCATTAGAATTAATTAAACAAAACCATGGCGTTACCATAGACTTGGATACTATTCCTTTGGATGATGAGAAAACTTTTCAGTTGTATCAAAAAGGAGAAACCAATGCTACTTTCCAATTTGAATCGGTGGGTATGCAAAAATATTTGCGCGAATTAAAGCCAGATAAATTTGCAGACTTAATTGCCATGAACGCTTTGTATCGTCCAGGGCCTATTGCCTACATTCCCAACTTTATTGAAAGAAAACACGGAAGAGAACTTATTCAATATGATCTTCCAGAGATGGAAGAATTCTTAGCAGATACCTATGGCATTACTGTATATCAAGAACAGGTAATGTTATTGAGTCAGAAAATTGGAGGCTTTACCAAGGGTGATGCCGATGTGTTAAGAAAAGCAATGGGTAAAAAGCAAAAAGCGGTACTAGATAAAATGAAGGCGCAGTTTATTGCAGGTGCTGTAAAAAATGGACACCCAGAAAATGTATTAGATAAGGTTTGGACAGACTGGGAGGCTTTTGCTCAATATGCATTTAATAAATCACACTCAACTTGTTATGCATATGTGGCTTATCAAACTGCCTATTTAAAAGCACATTATCCAGGAGAATATATGTCTGCAGTGTTAAACCACGCAGGTAGTATTGATAAGATTACTTTCTTCATGGAAGAATGTAAGAGAATGGGCATAAAAGTATTGGGTCCAGATATCAATGAATCTTTAAAAGGATTTTCAGTTAATAAGAAAGGTGAAATTAGATTTGGCTTAGGTGGATTGAAAGGCGTTGGAGAAGCAGCCATTGAAGGAATAATCATAGAAAGAAATAAAGCCGGACATTTTGAAAACATGTTGGATTTTATGAAACGTGTTTTATCAAGAGCAGTCAATAAAAAATCTTTAGAGAGCTTAGCTTACTCTGGAAGTTTTGATTGTTTCCCTGAATACCATCGTGCACAATATTTTAATGTACCCGATGGCGAAAGAAGTTCTGGTTTGGAGAAATTAATTGGTTATGCGCAAGCCATGCAAACCATGAATACGGGAACAAGTAATACCCTATTTGGCGACCTGCCTTCTGCCATGCAGGTTCCAGTGCCCAAACTAACAGCTTGCGAAGAATGGACATTAACAGAAAAATTAGACCACGAGAAAGATATTACAGGTATGTTCATGAGTGGACATCCTTTAGATCATTTTAGCTTTGAAATGAAACATTATTTATTCACTCCAATTAATGATTTCAATGAAGTGAAAGATATGTTGGTGGTACAGCCAAGTTATTTAGGTAAGTCTTTTAAATTGGCTGGTTTAATTACCGATGTTCAACACAGAATTACCAAAACAGGAAAGAACTTTGGCTCTTTTGTGATGGAGGATTTTACTGGTAAAACAGATTTTATATTATGGAGTGAAGACTATGTCAAGTTTCAAAACTATTTGGAAGTGGGTCAGAAAATTTGCATCAACGGAGCATTTAGAAATAGATTTAATCAACCCAACTTGTTTGAGTTTAAAATTCAAACAATGAGTTTATTAGAAACAGTTAAAACAACTCAAACCAGATCTATAGAACTAAGCTTACATCCTGCTAATCTAAGACCTGATATGATACATTTCTTTGAGAAAAATTTAAAAGAAAACCCAGGCAAATCTTCCTTTAAAATCAACTTTATAGAACCCAAAGAACAATTGGTGGCTAGTTTACTCACTTTTGATAAAGGCTGTTCAATAAACGACGAATTAGTGGCTTTCTTGGATCAAAACCCAGAATTACAAGTACAGATAAACCTGGTTTAATAAAGTTGTTAAGAATGGTGGAAAAGTCAAAATGGCACTTATTAAATAATGGCCTTATTTTTGAACTAGTAAGAAAACAAACAATTTAAATAAATCTATTTATGGCATTAGAATTTACAGACGCGAATTTCCAAACTACCGTATTGGAAAGCGACAAATTAAGTGTAATCGATTTTTGGGCTGAATGGTGTGGTCCATGTAGAGCAATAGGTCCTGTTATTGAAGAATTAGCAACTGAATATGCTGGGAAGGTAAATATTGGAAAAGTGAACGTGGATGTGAATCCTAACTTAAGTATGAACTTTGGTATCACATCTATTCCTGCAATCTTATTTGTTAAAGGTGGTCAAGTGGTAGACAAGCAAATTGGTGCAGTACCAAAATCAGTATTAGACAAGAAGATTCAGTCTCATATGTAATCCAATGAAATATTTGAATTTCAATATAAAATCCCGCTAAATAGCGGGATTTTTTTTATCTTACTTGCCTAATTAAAACCTATGGAAAGATTTCAAGGCTTATTCGGAATTTTACTCATTTTAGCTATCGCTTTTTTGTTCTCGAACAATAAAAAAAATATCAATTATAGATTAGTCTTTAGTGGACTAGGTCTACAATTACTAATAGGAATCTTGGTATTAAAAATTCCAGCAGTAACTAGTTTTTTCCAACTATTGGGAAAAGCCATGGGAAAAATTGAACAATTCTCTAGACAAGGAGCAGCTTTTGTATATGGAGGTGTGGGTGCGATGACCCCAACAGGTGTAAATGATTTTGTAAATGGAGGTTTTGTTTTTGCTTTTAATGTGACGGCAACTATTATTTTAGTCTGTGTTTTAGTAGCCTTATTTTATCATTTTGGAATCATGCAAAGAATCATTGCAGTAATTGCAAAAGCAATGAATACCATAATGAGAGTAAGTGGTGCAGAAGCTTTAAGTAATGTCGCAAGTGCATTTGTTGGTCAAGTAGAAGCTCAAGTAATGATTCGTCCATATTTAGCAAGTATGACCAAGAGTGAGATTTTAGCAAGTATGAGTGGTAGCTTGGCATGTATTGCTGGTGGTATATTAATTGTATATGCCAATATGGGTGCAGCAGCCGGAATGGATTTAGCCCCTAAGTTGATTACCGCTAGTTTAATGGCAGCACCTGGAGCATTGGTGATAGCAAAAATATTATTCCCTGAAACTGAACAATCTCAGACATTAGGTAAAGTAACTTTAGAAGTAAAAAGCCAATATAGCAATACCATTGATGCGATTACACATGGCGCAGGAGATGGATTCAAAATTGCCATGAATGTAATTGCCATGTTAATTGGTTTTATCGCGTTGATTGCTTTAGTAGATTGGTCTTTATTAAAAATTGGACATTTATTTAGTGCTAATATTGATTTAAGTTTAAATTATATTTTTGGAAAACTATTCTATCCAATGGCATGGGCCATGGGTATCCCAGCAGTAGACATTCAAAGTGCTGCTACCCTTTTAGGACAAAAATTAACCATTAATGAATTTGTCGCGTTTAAGAGTTTGACCAGTAAAGTCGTTCCTATTGTAACAGAAAAAGGATTATTGATTGTAAGTATCGCTATATGCGGATTTGCCAACTTTAGTAGTGTTGGTATGTTAATTGGAGGTATTGGTGAATTGGCTCCGAACAGAAGAAAAGATTTAGCCGAATTGGGTCTTAAAGCATTGTTAGCAGGTACATTGGCTTCTTATCTTTCTGCAAGTATTGCAGGTATTTTGATTGGATAATTTGTACCTTTGTGTTCAAATTATCAGCTATGAATAGCAAGGGAATAGAAGTGATTATTGCAGCAGAGAAAGATAGTACTTTACAAAAAATAGGAACTAAAGTTATACGAAATGAACGCCTCTTGTTTGAAGAAGGCGTTTATTTATTTGAACATGCTTCACTACCTTATGTTGGCGCATTAGCCAATTGGAAAAGAGAATCATTACACGGAGATAAAACCTATTTCAATAAAAACTTTCATATTGAACCCACCAATGTTTGCGTATTCTCGTGTAAGTTCTGTTCTTACTCTAAATTATATGCTCACAAAGAAGAAGGATGGGAATTAACAGTAGATCAAATGTTGGATATTGTTAAATCTTATGATGGTAAACCAGTAACAGAAGTGCATATTGTAGGGGGTGTACATCCTAAATTAACTTTAGAATTTTTCTTGGAATTAATGCGTGCAATCAAAGCACACAGACCAGATTTGCATATTAAAGCATTTACTCCTGTCGAATTAGAATACATGTTTAGAAAAGCGAAGGTTTCAGTAGAAGAAGGAATGCGTTTAGCAAAAGAAGCAGGACTAGATTCTTTACCTGGTGGAGGAGCAGAAATTTTTCATCCAGAAATTAGAGAGCAAATTTGTGCAGATAAAGCCACTGCTGATCAATGGTTACACATACATAAAACTGCACATGAGTTAGGCATGCATAGTAATGCTACTTTATTATATGGTCATATCGAAAGCTACTCTCACAGAATTGATCATATGGAAAGACTAAGACAATTACAAGATCAAACAAAAGGCTTCAACACATTCATTCCATTGAAATTTAGAAATTCAAACAATGATATGAGTCATGTACCAGAATCTATTTTGTTAGATGATTTGAAAATGTATGCAATCTCTAGATTATACTTGGACAACTTCCCTCATGTCAAAGCATACTGGCCAATGTTAGGTAGAGATGCCGCACAATTAACCTTGAGTTACGGTGTCAATGATATTGACGGCACTATTGATGATACTACTAAAATTTATTCCATGGCAGGATCAGAAGAACAAAATCCTGCAATGACTACAGCACAATTAGTTGCATTAATTAAACAAGCAAAAAGAGCTCCAATAGAAAGAGGAACTTTGTATAATGTGATTAAGGATTATTCCAATGTAGAAGTAGCTGAAAACGAAGCGTAGCATTTAGCATTCAGCCAATGCAATTGGAATTTGAGTTGCCAACCCACCATCTGCAGTTTCTTTATACTTTACATTCATATCTAATGCGGTATTCCACATAGTATGAATTACTTTGTCTAAACTTACCAAAGCAAAATCAGGTTTACTTTGTAAGGCTAATTGTGCAGCAGTAATGGCTTTGATAGCACCCATGGTATTTCTTTCAATACAAGGTATTTGAACCAACCCACCCACTGGATCACAGGTTAAACCTAAATGATGTTCCATGGCAATTTCAGCAGCCATCAACACTTGCTTTTGATTACCTCCTAACAATTCTGTCAAACCAGCTGCGGCCATTGCAGATGATACACCAATCTCTGCTTGACATCCACCCATTGCAGCAGAAATAGTTGCACCATTTTTAAACAAAACACCTACTGCACTTGCCGTACATAAAAATTGATGAATGTCTTCTACTGTATATTTCTTACAAAATAAGATTGTATACAATAGCACTGCAGGTATAACCCCAGCTGCCCCATTAGTGGGAGCAGTGACTACTCTACCAAAACTTGCATTTTCCTCATTCACTGCTAGGGCAAAACAACTTACCCAATCTAATATATATTTAAAATCTGCTCCACCTTTTTGAATAAGCTGTAACCATTCTTCTTGCGTTGTATAAGTGGCATTATTCAATAATTTTTTATTTAAATCGAATGCTCTTCTTCTTACTTGCAAACCACCAGGCAATTGTCCTTCCGTATGACAGCCTTTGTAAATACAAGCTAACATGGTACTCCAGATGGAATCTAATCCAGTTTTTAAGGACTGTTCATTCATATTTACTTTTTCATTTTCCATGATAATAGATGAAATAGAATAACCAGTCTTCATACAATGATGTAATAAATCGTTGGTGTTTATAAAATCAAATGGAGCCTCATTTGAACTTGGATCATTATTTTCAACAGGAATGATCGTTTCATTACCCTCTTTATCTACAATAGTTCTTTCAATAAACCCACCTCCAATAGAATAGTAAGTGTATGTCAGTTCTTTTGATTCAGTATGAACTACAAAACGCAATGCATTTGGATGATGTGGCAAACTAGACTCTTTTAAAAATTGAATATGTTGCTCTTTTATAAAAAGAATTGGATGTACTTGATTCAATATAAGATGCTGAGTACTTTGAATTTTGTTTAACTTTTCTTGTATAGTTGCTGTATCTGTAGTGATGGGATTTTCCCCCATTAAACCCATTAAAACGGCCATATCAGTGCCATGCCCCTTACCCGTTTTGGCCAATGAACCATATAGTAATACATCAATACCCAAAACCTTATTTAATCCCAATTCTACTTCAATTAGATCAAGAAAGTGTAATGCAGCTTTCCAAGGTCCAAGGGTATGTGAGCTAGAAGGCCCAACCCCTATTTTAAACATATCAAATACTGAAATTGTCTTTTCCATAATCATAGACAAATGTATGTTAGTATTTTAAAAAATGGGGAAAATTTTGCCACAACTAAATCCAAAAATCAGGGCTAGAAAGGAATATTTTGCGAAATTTGCACTTATAAAAATCAACCCTATGATATTATCTTCTTTATTAAACAGATTTAGTGAGCCGGAAACCCTTAAAATGGCAAAATTAGGTCGTGAACTTAGAGCGCAAGGTATTGATGTAATTGACCTAAGCTTGGGTGAGCCTGATTTTGATACTCCTCAACATATTAAAGATGCCGCTATTAAAGCTATCAACGATAACTGGTCTCATTATACTCCAGTTGCCGGTTTCTTAGATTTAAGAGAAGCAGTATGTGCGAAATTAAAAAGAGACAATAATTTAGAATATAAACCAGAACAAATTGTTACTTCTACTGGTGCGAAGCAAAGTTTAGCTAATGCAATTCTTGCATTAGTGGATGAAGGAGATGAAGTAATTATCCCAACACCTTATTGGGTTACTTATTCTGAATTAGTAAAAATTGCTAGAGGTAAAGTTGTTGAAATTAGAACGACTACTGAAGCTGGTTTTAAAGCAACTCCTGCACAAATTGAAGCAGCTATTACACCAAAAACAAAAGTATTCATGTTCTCTAGCCCTTGTAATCCAAGCGGCGCTGTGTATAGCAAAGAAGAATTAAAAGCTTTAGCGGATTTATTTAAGAAATATCCTCAGATTACTATTTTATCTGATGAGATTTATGAATACATCAACTTTGTAGGAAAGCACGAGAGCATTGCTCAATTTGCTGATATCAAAGATCAAATAGTAGTGATCAATGGTTTAAGTAAGGGTTTTGCAATGACAGGTTGGAGATTAGGATATACTGCCTCTTCTGTGGAAATTGCTAAAGCAATGGAAAAACTACAAGGGCAATTTACTTCAGGTACTTGTTCTATTACTCAAAAAGCTGCAGTAACAGCTTTAGTGGGTGACTTAAAACCTTCATTCGAAATGACAGAAGAGTTTACTCGTCGTAGAGCAACTACTTTAAAATTAGTAAGTGAAGTACCAGGTTTTAAATGTTATGCTCCTGAAGGTGCGTTTTATGTATTCCCAGATGTAAGCAGCTATTATGGAAAATCAGATGGTACACAAACCATTGCCAATGCAGCAGACTTTAGCATGTACTTATTAAATACAGCACATGTTTCTTCTGTAATGGGTGATGCATTTGGAGAACCTAATTGTGTAAGATTCTCTTTTGCGAATAGCATGCCGAATATTGAAAAAGCATGGGCTAGAATCAAAGATGCATTAGCTAAATTAAAATAATACCAAAATATTTTACCAAAGAAGCGTTATGAGAGTAACGCTTCTTTTTTTTGTAGTAGTTTTGACATGTATGACTCCTGAAAAATTTCAAATGTTTGAAAACAGGTTGCTTAAAAATTATAAGCACCGATTGAAACAAGCTAAGCGCCAAAACCTTAGCTGTTGGAGATTGTACGATCATGATTTACCAGAATTTCCTATTTGTATCGAACTGTACGAAGAATATTTATATATCGCTGAATATAACCGAAGACATGCACTAACAGATGAAGAACATACTGAATGGTTTGAACAAACCAAAAGTATTATCTCAACATTAACTAGTATACCTATTGATCATATGTATGTGAAGCTAAGAAAACGCATGTCACATAGAGAGGGTCAATATGAAAAGGAAGCAGTCACTGAATCAAAAATTATTACTGTACAAGAAAATGGACATAAATTTTTAGTGAACCTTACAGATTATTTAGACACTGGATTATTTTTAGATCATCGAATCACCAGACAAATGGTGGCTGCAGAGGCAAAGGACAAAATATTTTTAAATCTATTTAGTTATACAAGCTCTTTCTCTGTATATGCTGCAGCTGCTGGTGCTAGCGATGTTACTTCTGTAGATCTTTCCAAAACTTATTTAAGTTGGAGTGAAGATAATTTTGCTATTAATCTTCTAAAAAATCCAGGTGCTTATCATTTTATACATGCAGATGTAAAGCAATATTTAAAAACATTACCATCAAATCATTTTGACTTGGTTGTAATGGATCCTCCAACTTTTAGTAATAGTAAAAGAATGAAGGACATATTAGATATTCAAAGAGATCATGTAGAACTAATTAATGATGTATTAAGAGCCATGAAGCCTGGAGGTATATTATACTTTAGTACCAACTTTACCCAGTTTATCATTGACTTAGATAATATCAATAGCAAGCAAGTTAAAGATATTACCAAAGCTACTACCCCATTTGATTTTGAAGGAAGATTAAAGCGATGGTGTTACAAGATCATCAAGGATTGATGAATGGCTAGTACTTGTGAAATGAGTAAATGCATTTCATCATTTTGAATTACCCAATCACATAATTTCATTTTCAAGCTATCATCTAATTGATGATCCATTCTTTTAATCACTTCTTCTCTTGAAATTTGATCTCTATGCATCACCCTCTGTATTCTGAGATGCTTTGGAGAAGTTACCCCAATAATTTTATGCACCCCTTCAGAAGAACCTGATTCAAAAAACAAAGCTGCTTCTTTTATCACATAAGGCGCGGATTGTTTATTTGCCCAATCCTTGGCATATTGAATAGTGATAGGATGCACAATAGCATTCAGCTGATTCAACTTAAATGCATCTTCAAAAACTAATTGAGCTATATAGGGTCTGTTTAATTGACCTTCCTTGTAAGCCTCTTCACCAAATAGTTTTACCAACTGTGATTTGATGGAAGGATCTTGATTCATTAAGGTTTTAGCAGTAGCATCCGCATCCAATACAGGTACCCCTAACTGCGCAAATATTTTTGCTACAGTAGATTTCCCTGAACCTATCCCGCCTGTTAAACCTATAATGATTGACATACTTAAAGTTAGTTAAAATAAAAATCCGAAATAAGTTTCCTTGATGGATTCCTATTTCGGATATATTTCACTTAATGTGTAATCTTATTTATTAATTGCTTGAGACCACTCTAAGCTAATAGAAGATCTTTCAATTTTCAAGTAGCTACCAGGGCTAACTTCTAATTGAATGGTATTATCTTCATTTACTTTATTAATGGTACCGTGAATACCTGCAATAGTCACTACTTTGTCACCCTTTTGCATTCCATCAATAAATTTCTTTTGTTCTTTTGCTTTTTTAGCTTGTGGACGAATCATGAAAAACCAGAATACCACAATGATACCACCCAACATGATTAACTGAAAACTTCCGCCACCTTGAGGAGGTGCTTGTAATAGAATTTGTGTCATTTTTATTTATTTATAATTTTTTAAAGACGCTAATGGTTTAGACAAATATACAGATTAAACTGTATTATTTCTTATGGCTTACTTTGTGAATTTTACCTGCTGCTAACATTTCTTTATGAATACTATCCAAAATACCATTTACAAAATGTCCACTTTGTTCAGTACTATAATCCTTTGCCAAATCAATATATTCATTGATAGAAACCTTTGTAGGAATAGTGTCAAAGTAAACCAATTCACAAACCCCCAAACGCAATAGAATCATATCAATTAAAGCAATACGCTCAGGATCCCAATTTTTTAATTTTGGAACAATGATTTCTTCTGTAATGGTTTTCTTGTCAATCGCAGTTTGCAATAAATCTGTTGCGAATTTCATCTTCTCATCCCCTACTAAATCCATAAAATCAATCTGAGTTGGTTTTTGGATATAGTTTAAAATAAAACCAATGATGATATCTCCTTCATCCTCCCAGTTAGCAAAACGTTCTTCTAGGTAATCTAAGAAACGCTCATTACCCATAATGATATTCCCAAAAATGAATTTAATCATTTCTTTATCCTTTCCCTTTTCTCTACTTTGATCATTGATGTATAATTGATACTCATTAGAATCAGCCAATTGTCTGTAAATAGATTTTACAATTTGATCATCCAAATATTGAGCTGGTTTTACTGCTTCTATTGCAGCTTTGAAAGAGTCCATTTCCAGGGTTTGCCAAACCAGTATATTTCCAGCCAGTTTGGTATTAACAGTAAGATCTTCTTGATTAGGTAAATTTTTTGAGGCCCTTTGATTCGCTTCTACTTCGGCATACAATGCCACTTGGTGTAATAGATGAATCAGAAAAACGAATAGATTTCGAGTTTTATCAAATTCTTT
Source organism: Bacteroidota bacterium (assembly GCA_024640255.1). Lineage (GTDB taxonomy): Bacteria > Bacteroidota > Bacteroidia > Chitinophagales > Chitinophagaceae > Sediminibacterium. The sequence continues at coordinate 55,648 of JAHEFI010000013.1, forward strand.
CAATAATAATGCTTTCGGAGAGGTAGTCACTTCGGTTTCTATCATATAGAGCACCTGCATTACTTTAATTCGAATATTTCTTCTGTTCATCATAAATCTAAGAGCTAATTGGGGTGCAAATCTATCTAAATAAATCCAAAAAACTGCCATTTTTTACCTAATTTTCCACCCCTTGTACCTATTTAGGCCTGGTCACTGAAATTTTGACTTAATATATAAGTAAAATAGTCATTGGCAGGGTTCTTGCAAATTAGAAGGTACAATCATTATTTAAAAACCAAAAAACGATAAAGTATGGCTAAGAGTACGGCTAAAAAACTAAACATTACGCCTTTACACGACAGAGTAATTGTTATGCCTGCCGCTGCTGAAGAGAAAACAGCTGGAGGAATCATCATCCCTGACACAGCAAAAGAAAAGCCACAACGTGGAACTATTGTAGCTGCAGGTCCTGGTAAAAAAGACGAACCAGTAACAGTTAAAGTGGGTGATACCGTTTTATATGGCAAATACGCTGGAACAGAAATCCAAATTGAAGGTCAAGATTTATTGATCATGCGCGAAAGTGATATTTTGGCAATTGTTTAATTGTACTATCCTATTTTAAAAAATTTAAAAAATAACTCTATATGTCTAAAATGATTTTTTTCGACTTAGAAGCGAGAAATAAAATGAAGAAAGGTGTTGACACTTTAGCCAACGCTGTGAAAGTTACATTAGGCCCTAAAGGTCGTAACGTAGTAATCGAAAAGAAATTCGGTTCACCATCAGTAACTAAAGATGGTGTATCTGTAGCAAAAGAAATTGATTTAGAAGATCCAATTGAAAATATTGGTGCTCAAATGGTAAAAGAAGTTGCTTCAAAAACTGCTGATCAAGCAGGTGATGGTACAACTACTGCTACTGTATTAGCTCAAGCAATTGTAGGTGAAGGTTTAAGAAACGTTACTGCAGGTGCAAATCCAATGGATTTAAAGCGTGGTATTGATAAAGCTGTTGAAAAAGTGGTTGCTAGCTTAAAAGCACAATCTCAAACAGTGGGTAACGATACTAAAAAGATTGAGCAAGTTGCTTCTATCTCTGCAAACAACGATAACGAAATCGGAAAGTTAATTGCAACTGCAATGGCTAAAGTAGGTAAAGAAGGTGTTATCACTGTTGAAGAAGCAAAAGGTACTGATACAACAGTGGATGTTGTAGAAGGTATGCAATTTGATCGTGGTTATGTATCTCCATACTTCGTTACAAATAGCGAAAAAATGGAAGCAGAAATGCAAAACCCTTATATTTTAATTTATGATAAGAAGATTTCAGCAATGAAAGATATCTTACATATTTTAGAGAAAGTAGCTCAAACAAGTCGTCCATTAGTCATCATCGCTGAAGATTTAGAAGGTGAAGCAATGGCTACTTTAGTGGTAAATAAATTAAGAGGTACCATCAAAGTTGCAGCGGTTAAAGCTCCAGGCTTTGGTGACAGAAGAAAAGAAATGTTGAACGATATTGCTATCTTAACTGCAGGTACTGTAATAAGCGAAGAGCAAGGTTTCAAATTAGAAAATGCTGATTTAACTTATTTAGGTCAAGCTTCTTCTGTAACTATCGATAAAGACAATACTGTAATTGTTGGTGGTAAAGGAAAGAAAGCAGATATCACTGCTCGTGTAAATCAAATCAAGGCGCAAATCGAGAATACAACTTCTGATTACGATCGTGAAAAATTACAAGAGCGTTTAGCTAAATTAAGCGGTGGTGTTGCAGTATTATATGTAGGTGCTGCTACAGAAACTGAAATGAAAGAGAAGAAAGATCGTGTAGACGATGCTTTACACGCAACACGTGCAGCTGTTGAAGAAGGTATTGTACCAGGAGGTGGCGTTGCTTACATCCGTGCAGTAGCTAGCTTAGACAAATTAAAAGGTGCTAACGATGACGAGAATACAGGTATTCAAATTGTACGTCGTGCAATTGAAGAACCACTTCGTCAAATTGTTAAGAACAGCGGTATTGAAGGATCAATCGTTGTACAAAAAATTAAAGAAGGCAAGGATGATTTTGGATTCAATGCAAGAACTGAAGTATTCGAAAACTTGTTTAAAGCAGGTGTAATCGATCCAACTAAAGTATCAAGAGTTGCATTAGAAAACGCAGCATCTATTGCGTCAATGTTATTAACAACAGAATGTGTAATTGCTGACAAACCTAAAGCAGAAGCTCCAGCTCCAGGTGGTGCTCCTGATATGGGTGGCATGGGTTACTAATCTTGTTAGAACAATACAAAAAGGCCTCGATTTTATCGAGGCCTTTTCTTTTGTAAAGAATCTCCAAAGGGACTCTTTATTTTTTAAAATACAATTGAAATCCTTTCGTTAATAATAATTGTGCCACACCATAAGTCATCATAGTTACTAATCCAATATGAGGTATCGGTGTATGAATTGACCATTGAAATTTATTAAACGCTAATACAGCATCAGAGGTAATAAAAAATAACATTCCAGGAAACCAAAATAATTGAGCAATTAAATTTGTTTTATCATTTAAGGAAGCTCTAAAAGCCATAATTGCAGAAGAACAAATTAATCCCATATACACTAGAATAGGATAAATTAAACTGCCCATAGAATCAGCGAGTTGATGATAAATACCAAAACAGAATAATAAAAACAAAGCAGCTACTGCAAATACTTTGTATAACTTTTTATCCACTGCAGGTTTAATACCATTGAAGAAAATGATATTACAAATATGTGTAGTCATAAAAGCTACCATACCAATAATAAAATATTTTTCATATGTCAATAACACATCACCTAAGAAAGAGCCGAATAAGCCAAAACCAACCAACCACTTCCCTTTTGGTGCCTCTTCACTGTATTCTTGAGAAGCTAGAAAAATAATTAATGTTGGCAATAGTAATGCCTTAGTAATAAATTGAATCGTAGCAAAAGCATCTCCCAAAACCTGTGCATATAAATGTGCACTTAAAAGAAGTATATAGATGGTGATGCCAAATTTTTGAATAAATACTTTCATTGGATGGTTAAATTTATAAACTAAATATACGCAAAGGCTCGTAGTTAAAAAGCTTTGATTAAATTTGCTTATGCTAAATAAAGAAGAAGAAGCATTTTATCATCAATGGGAAAAAGAAAGAACCCTTCCTCAATATAAGAGGAAACCCTTCTTAAGAGGGTTAAGTGTTGGTTTATCCCTGGGAGTTTTGGTAATGCTTATTTCTGAATTAGGTTGGTACGAAAGAGCCAATATGATTGCCAATAGTAGAAGTAATAATTTATGGGTCATATTAGCAATTTTAATTATATCAATTGGCTTTGCTTGGTTATACCAACAATTCACTGCCGAAATGAATGAACAGAGATATCAAGAACTCAAACATATAAAAAATAAAAAATGACCATTTTTACTCAAAAATCATCAAAAATGAAGGTATTTTCATCAATTTTAGGCGTTTTTGCCTTGTTTTTAACCATTTTTAGCATTTCTGGATGTTCAAAATCAAATAGTTCTTCAGCTAGTGAAAAAACACAAATGGTAAACTATGCAAAAGCTAATTCTATCAACTATACCGAAGATCCTTCAGGAATTTTATATGAAATTACCAATGCTGGTTCTGGAACCAAACCAAGCCTAAGTAGTACAATTACAGTTACTTATAAAGGAAAATTATTAAACGGAACTCAATTTGATGCAGGTACTATAACCTATGCATTAAGTAGCCTTATTCAAGGATGGCAAATTGCAGTGCCTAAAATTGCTCCAGGTGGCTCTATCAGAGTGCTTATTCCTTCTAATTTAGGCTACGGTGCTCAAGGTGCAGGATCAAGTATACCACCTAATTCACCCCTTTATTTTGAAATTACTCTAAACGCTGTTAGATAGGCAAATTTCCATTATATTTGCCGACTAAAAATCAGTTAATCAAACTATTATGCAACTTAAAGGATTAGTGCGCTTTTTCACATTTGCGCTTATTTTAATTTGTCTTTACCAATTGTCATTTACATGGTTCGTAAAAAACCATGAAGCTGCAATGGAGAAAAAAGCAAGTGCTTGGGTAAAAAAATTACCTACAGCTGAACAAATGTACCCAGGTAACAAAGAAGAACAATTGTTATACAAGGACAGTGTGAACGATGCTCAAAAAGCTTATTTAAAACATTTATTAGATAGCACAAAAGATACCAAGTTATTCTTTGGCTTAACTACCTATGCTGCAGCAAAGGAAAGAGAATTAATGTTAGGTCTTGATTTACAGGGTGGTATGAGTGTAACCATGGAAGTGGGCTTAGACGGATTAATAAAGTCTTTAGCCAACTACAGTAAAGAGCCTGCTTTTAATACTGCATTAGCAAATGCAGTAAATAAGAAAGCCAATAGCAATGCAGACTTAATTACTTTGTTTACTTCTGAATACAAAACTTTGAATCCTTCTGGAAAGTTAGCACCATTGTTTGCTTCAAGAAGTAATGGAAAATTAAAGTTTGATGCTTCTGATGATGCAGTAACCAATTATTTAAGAGAACAAGCAACTGTTGCGTTCAACAATACTTACAAAATTTTAAGTACACGTATTGACCGTTTCGGTTTAGCTTCTCCTACTATTAACCCAGATCCTACAAAAGGAATTATCAATATTGAATTAGCAGGTATTTCAGATAAAGAGCGTGTACGTTCTTATTTACAATCTACTGCTAACTTACAATTCTTTGAAGTGTATACTTTTGAGAATAAAGATTTTCAAAATGGAATTTTAGCTGCTGACAAAGCCATTGAAGCAAGCTTAAACGGTGTGACTGATTCAGGCGCAGTTATTGCTCAAAAAGATACTAATATCTTAAACAGCAATAAAAATCCATTATTAAAAACTGTACAATTCACTCAACCTTATCAATCTAAGAATGGTGCATATTTATACCCTGGTGAGATTGGTTATATCTTGAAAAAAGATACTGCTAAATTAAACCAATACCTAGCCCTTGCAGAAGTGAAAAATAAATTCCCTTCTAACTTAGTATTCATGTATGGTAAAGCAGATGAAGAAGCAACTGATGCTAAAGCAAAAGAAGTACTTCCTTTGTATGCTATCAAAACATTGGATAATGGATTAGCAGAATTAGAAGGTGATCATGTTGCTAATGCAGCACAAGATTTTGATGAGCGCGGAAAAGTAGCTATCAAAATGAACATGGATAAAATTGGAACAAGCATCTGGGCTAAAATGACTACAAGAAATGTAGGTAAGCCTTTAGCGATTGTTCTAGATAATATTGTTTATTCTGCACCAAATGTAAACGATGCGATTACTACAGGTAATTCATCTATCTCAGGTAGCTATTCATTAAAAACTGCACAAGACTTAGCTCAAATTTTAGAGAGTGGTAAATTACCTGCTCCTGCTAAAATTGTAGCAGATCAACAAGTAGGTCCAACTTTAGGTAAAGCTTCTATCGAAGGTGGTGCAATGGCATTCGGAATTTCATTCTTAGTAATCTTCGCTTTAATGTTATTATACTTTAACACAGGAGGTTGGGTTGCTAATATTGCATTAATCTTAAACTTATTATTTACGATTGGTATCTTAAGTGCTTTAGGATTTACCTTAACTGCACCTGGTATCGCTGGTTTAGTATTAACCATCGGTATGGCTGTAGATACGAACGTAATTATATTTGAAAGAATTAAAGAAGAATTAACTAAAGGAAAGAGTTATCAATTAGCTGTTACTGATGGTTACAAGCGTTCTATGTCTCCAGTATTGGATGCACACGTTACTACCCTTTTAACTGCTATTATCTTAGCTTACTTTGGATTAGGTCCAGTATTAGGATTTGCTACAACACAAATCATTGGTATCTTATTGTCTTTATTCTGTGGAATTTTAGTATCTCGTTTAATTACCGATATTTATACTTCTAAGAATAGACATTTTGAATACTTCACAGTTATTTCTAGAAATATTTTCAAGAACGCTAATTTCAAATTTATTGAATTTAGAAAGTATGCATATGTATTGTCAGCTATCGTGTTAGTGATGGGTGTTGCATCTTTCTTCAATG
>JAHEFI010000004.1 GCA_024640255.1 Bacteroidota bacterium
CCTTGGGCCGGTATCAGAGGTGGAGGCCTAACACTAGGTTTAAGATTTTAGGCTTATTTGCGTACCTTTGAATCCGAAAAACCAATAGCATGATTCCTTCTTATTTACAAGATCATTTTAAGTCTCAAACTTACGACCCCAATCAATTCTTTTTAATTGCTGGACCATGTGTGGTGGAAAGTGAAGATTTAGTGATGGAAATTGGAGAAAAAGTTTCTACCATTTGTAAGAACTTAGGAATAGCTTATGTTTTCAAAGCAAGCTATAGAAAAGCAAACAGGACAAGCGCTAATTCATTTACAGGTATTGGAGATGATAACGGCTTATCATTAATAAAAAAAGTAGGTCAAAAATTTAACTTACCAACTACTTCAGATATTCATGCGCATGATGAAGCAGCTATGGCAGCTGAGTTTATCGATATTTTACAAATTCCTGCATTCTTATGTAGACAAACCGATTTATTGGTAGCTGCTGCAGACACTGGTAAAATCGTGAATGTAAAGAAAGGACAATTCCTTAGTGGCGCATCCATGAAATTTGCGGTTGATAAAATCAGATTGGCTGGTAATGAAAAAATAATGTTGACTGAAAGAGGAAATACATTTGGATACCAAGATTTAGTAGTCGACTATAGAAATATTCCTGCCATGGCAGAGAACAATGTTCCTGTAATTATGGATTGTACCCACTCATTACAACAACCTAATCAAACTAGTGGCGTAACTGGCGGAAATCCTGCATTAATTGAAACCATTGCAAAAGCAGCTATTGCCACTGGAGCAGATGGATTATTTATTGAAACACACCCTAACCCTTCTGTGGCTAAAAGTGATGGTGCTAATATGTTGCAATTAGATTTATTAGAACCATTATTGGAAAAACTGGTGAGATTAAGAAAAGCGGTTATCTAGTACTTGATAGGGTTTCTTTTGCCCAATAGTATATAATGCTTGATACTTCTTACAAAAGCCAATACAAAATAGAGTACAACTGGAGATCCTAAGGTTAAAAAAGAGATATAAATAAACCACATTCTTATCTTGGCGCTAGCTATACCTAAACGCTCCCCTATGGCGGAACAAACCCCAAAAGCATGTAATTCTAAGAAATCTCTTAATTTTTGTATCATTCCTGGTTAATTTATAACCAAATCTATCAAAAAATGTGGACATAATTTGCCTTTTTTGAGGTCTGCCGGGAGCATTTTTATTACCTTTGCACCAGTTTAAACACTAAAATTTACAACTATGGCTTTTGATATCGAAATGATCAAAAAAGTGTACGCTGAAATGCCAGCGAAAGTGGAAGCGGCTCGTAAAATGTTAGGTCGTCCTCTTACCTTATCTGAAAAGATTTTATTCTCTCATTTACATAGTGATCAAAAATTAGAAGGCTTCGAAAGAGGTGGTTCTTATGTTGATTTTGCGCCAGACCGTGTAGCTATGCAAGATGCTACTGCACAGATGGCATTATTGCAATTTATGCAAGCGGGTCGTCCTAAAGTTGCTGTACCAAGTACAGTACATTGCGACCACTTAATTTCTGCAAAAGTAGAAGCAAAACAAGACTTACAAGTTGCAACAACAGAAAGTAAAGAAGTGTATGATTTCTTAGCATCTGTTTCTAACAAATATGGTTTAGGCTTCTGGAAGCCTGGTGCTGGTATTATTCACCAAGTAGTTTTAGAAAATTATGCATTCCCTGGTGGTATGATGATTGGTACCGATTCTCACACCGTAAACGCTGGTGGTTTAGGTATGTTAGCAATTGGTGTGGGTGGTGCTGATGCTTGTGATGTAATGGCAGGTTTAGCTTGGGAATTAAAATGGCCTAAGTTAATTGGTATTAAATTAAAGGGAAAGTTGAACGGATGGACTGCTCCTAAAGATGTGATTTTAAAAGTAGCTGGTATCTTAACTGTAAAAGGTGGAACTGGTGCGATTGTAGAATATTTTGGAGAAGGTGCAACTAGCATGAGTTGTACTGGTAAAGGAACTATTTGTAATATGGGCGCTGAAATTGGTGCTACTACTTCTACATTTGGTTATGATGCAAGCATGAGCAGATATTTAAGCTCAACTGGTCGTGCAGATGTGGCTGCTTTAGCTGATGCAGTAGCAGAACACTTAACGGCAGATGCAGAAGTATACGCAAACCCAGAAAAATATTTCGATCAAGTAATTGAAATTGATTTAGATACTCTAGAGCCACACTTAAACGGACCATTTACTCCAGACTTAGCTACACCTATTTCTAAAATGAAAGAAGTAGCTGCTGCAAACGGATGGCCTACCAAAGTGGAAGTAGGTTTAATTGGAAGCTGTACCAACTCTTCATACGAAGACATTAGCCGTGCAGTGAGTTTAGCAAAACAAGTTGCTCAAAAAGGATTAACTACTAAGGCAGAATACATGATCACTCCAGGATCTGAGCAAGTAAGATATACTATTGAAAGAGATGGTTTCTTAGATGTGTTCAGCCAAATAGGTGCTAAAGTATTTGCTAATGCTTGTGGACCTTGTATTGGTATGTGGGAGCGTGTTGGTGCAGAGAAAAAAGAAAAAAATACCATTGTTCACTCTTTCAACAGAAATTTTGCAAAGCGTGCGGATGGTAATCCAAATACTTATGCATTTGTGGGTTCTCCAGAATTAGTAACCGCTTTAGCGATTGCAGGTGATTTAACTTTCAATCCATTAACAGATACTTTAACCAACGACAAAGGTGAGCAAGTTAAATTAGACGCTCCTACTGGTGATGAATTACCAGTAAAAGGTTTTGCAGTAGAAGATGCTGGATACCAAGCGCCTGCTGAAGATGGTTCAAAAGTAGTTGTAGCGGTAGACCCAACGTCTAAGCGTTTACAATTATTAGATCCATTTACTGCATGGGAAGGAACTGATTTAAAGTCATTGAAATTATTAATCAAGGCAAAAGGAAAATGTACAACAGATCATATCTCTATGGCTGGTCCTTGGTTAAAATTCCGTGGTCACTTAGATAATATCTCTAATAACTTATTAATTGGTGCAGTAAACTTCTTCAATGAGAAGACAGACAATGTGAAGAGTCAATTAAATGGCAATTACGATACTGTTCCAAATACACAAAGAGCCTACAAAGCAGCTGGTATAGGAACAATTGTGGTGGGTGATGAAAACTACGGAGAAGGTAGTTCTCGTGAGCACGCTGCAATGGAACCAAGACATTTAGGTGTTCGTGTAGTATTGACTAAATCTTTTGCTCGTATCCACGAAACCAACTTAAAGAAGCAAGGAATGTTAGCATTAACTTTTGCTGACAAAGCAGATTATGATAAGATTCAAGAAGACGATAGCATTGATGTAACAGGTTTAACTAGCTTCGCGCCAGGCACTCCATTAACTTTAGTGTTAACGCATAAAGATGGATCAACTGATACCATTAAAGCGAACCATACTTATAACCAACAACAAATTGAGTGGTTTAAAGCAGGTGGTGCATTAAACATTATCAGAAAGCAAGTTGCTGGGTAGTTTAAATTACCTCTTATGATTTTTAAAACCCTCTGAAAATTCAGAGGGTTTTTTGTTTTTATCAAACTCATTTTGTTTCCTTAAATTTGAAATATGATAAACACTGCAGTAGTTTCCTTTGGTATGAGTGGAAAAGTTTTCCATGCTCCTTTTATTGCAAGCAATCCTAATTTTAAATTAGTAGGAAGTTGGGAGCGTTCTTCCAAAAATATTGAAGCTGTCTACCCTGGTACTAAATCGTATAGTAGTTATGAAGAAATCTTAACAGACGATTCCATTGACTTGGTGGTAGTGAACAGCCCCAACGATTCACATTATACTTATACCAAGCAAGCATTACTAGCAGGTAAACATGTGGTTTGTGAAAAAGCATTTACCATCACTGCTGCAGAAGCGCAAGAGCTAGATGATATTGCGAAACAAAAAGGACTAAAATTAGCTGTATACCACAATAGAAGATACGATGCAGATTTTTTAACCATTCAACAATTAATCAAAGAAGAAGCCATTGGTGATTTTTTAGATGTGCAAATTTCTTTTGAAAGATACAGAACAACCCTTAGCCCTAAGAAGCATAAAGAATCTGTTACCCCAGGTGCAGGACTTTTATATGATCTAGGCCCTCATTTAGTAGACCAAGCCATTCTATTATCTGGTATGCCTTTAGCAGTATTTGCAGATATTAGAATTACTAGAAAAGTGGGTATAGTAGACGATTATTTTCATATTATCTTATATTACCCAGGCCATCGCATTACATTAACCAGTGGTATGGTTTTCATGACACAGTTGGCAGGATATAAAATCTATGGAACAAAAGGTAGTTTTATTAAAAATAGATCAGATGTGCAAGAAGCTGATTTGATTGCAGGAAAGATTCCAGGTTCTGATCATTGGGGAGTAGAATCAAAAGACGATTACGGAACATTGTATACGGACAATGACGGATTAATATCTCATAGAGTCATTCCAAGCAAAGCGGGCAATTACGGTATTTTTTATGAGAAAATGGCGGATGCTATTTTACATGATGCACCAGTGCCTACTTCTGCTCAGGAAGGAAAAAATATTATTCGCATTTTAGAAGCTGCAAGAAATAGTGCATTCAATAAAAGAGTGGTAGGAGTATAAATGAATGATATGCCACACCCCTATTTAACAAAAATTCAAAAAATATTTGCAGCCAACGGCGATAAAACAATTGCCAAAGGAGCAAAAGCTTATTTATTGAATCAGTTTGAATTTTACGGAATTAAAACGCCTTTAAGACGAACGCTAAGTAAGGAGTTTTATAAATCCAACCCAATTAATGATCATACTGAATTAACTAAACTCGTCAAAGAATGTATTGCTGAACCACAAAGAGAGTTACATTATTTTGCCATTGAACTATTAGGTCACCATAAAAAGTTATGGTCTATTAAAACCCTCCCATTAATTGAATGGATGATTACACATAAAAGCTGGTGGGATTCGGTGGATAGCACCAACACCCATGTAATCAGTAAGTTTTTCTTATTGCACCCAGAACATATTGAAACCTATACCCATAAATGGAATCAATCTAGCAATAAATGGTTAATTAGAATGAGTATTTTGTTTCAGCTCACTTACAAAACAAAGACTGACACAAATTTATTGAGTAAGTATATTGAAAATAGCCAACTCCACGAAGACTTCTTTGTACGCAAAGCCATTGGATGGGCATTAAGAGCTTATGCAAATACCAATAAAAAATGGGTGACCCAATTTGTAAAGGATCACCCATCTCTATCTAATCTTTCAAAGCGCGAGGCTTTAAAGCATCTTACATCTTTTTAGCATCTTCCAAGAACTTCGCTAATCCAATATCTGTTAAAGGATGTTTTAATAATCCTAAAATAGAATCTAATGGACAAGTGCAAACATCTGCACCTGCTTCAGCAGCTTTCACAATATGCAAAGCATTTCTGATAGAAGCTGCTAAGATTTGTGTTTGGAAACCTTGTACATCATAGATGTGACGGATTTGACTAATCAATTCCATTCCATCCCAAGAACTATCATCAATTCTACCAATAAATGGAGAAACATAAGTAGCACCTGCTTTTGCTGCTAAAATAGCTTGACCAGCAGAGAATACCAAAGTACAGTTTGTACGAATACCGTTATCGGTAAACCATTTGATTGCTTTGATACCATCTTTGATCATTGGAACTTTTACCACTATATTCTTGTGTATAGCAGCTAATTTTTTTCCTTCTTCAATCATAGTAGCAAAATCTGTAGACAATACTTCGGCACTGATATCACCTTCAACTAATTCACAAATAGCTTTATAGTGTGCAGCAATTGCTTCTTCACCTTTAACGCCCACTTGCGCCATTAAGGAAGGATTAGTGGTAACACCATCCAAAATACCTAGGTCGTTTGCTTCTTTGATTTGAGCTAGATTACCAGTGTCTACAAAAAATTTCATATGGTTTGATTTATAGGGTTTCTAATATAATGCCACTTTAAAAAAGTGGCAGGCTACTTACATCGCACCGCTACAACCGCCTATCCTTGCTACATTCCTGTCCTGGGGAGGTTCAGCAGGAGCTGGTCGTGCAAGACCTGCCGCTGCGAAGGTACAAAAAGACAAGTGATTATCCTACCAATTTTGCCTTGAATTTATGGTCGAAAATCCAGCAATCATGGGATATCTAGCTCCAGGAGCAGTATAATAAACAAAGACGGTATAGCTATTTTCAGTCTCCCAATGATCCCCTTCTGTCTCTCTAAAATCGTCTTGGATATTTGGCTTCTCGTTATCTCTTAAAATATATTGATAGCTATAATAACCTTGTTTTAAAAGCATGGTTTTCTCATACACGCCTTTTGAAGCATTGAAAGACATCATAGATTGACTATTCAATTGATTCTGTGTAAAATCACCTATTAAAAATAATTTTTCCCCCACATAAGGAATTCCATTGGTGGGTTTATAAGTGAAAACAACATTAGCATAATCATTTTGATAAGCACTCTCTAAAGATTCTGAATTACTAATAATAAAGGCCCCATTTAAATCATTGAAAGTAAAATAAGGAGTACTAGCTCTTGAAAGATCAGGCTTAACGATCACTTTTGTCAATCCTTCTGACTGATTTAATTCTTGAACTCTGTCAGATCTTAATCTTAAACTTTGCAAGTCTAACCATCTTGTTTCTTTCCCTGCTGGAAATATTAAATCTCTTTCACTATTGTATTCAATTTGATTACCTCTTATAAAACTAGGTTCAGTAACTACCCTAGCATCATTTACACGATGATTTTGGATTACTACCGTTTTAATTTGATCAGGCTGAAAATAAGATAGCTGTTTTACATCCAAGCTTAATTGTATTTTTTGATGCGTTCTCGAAATAGCCCCATCAAAAGGTTCCTGAACAGCACCAAACACACCAATTAAAGAATCCACTACATAAAACCTTCTAGTAAATACAAGATTTGAAGGATTCCCATCCTTAAAGACTTTCAAAATATAATTACCTGCCTTAGTAGGGATGCAATTTTGATTGGGAATTGAAAACTGGTAATGATAATATTTTTGTAGCGCGATAGAAGAAACATTAAAGAGATTAATCTTGTTCTGTGAAAAACCATTTGTATAATCAAATGGACTCATTTGAACTGGCTGCCATTGATCATCCACCAATTCAATACTGTAAAAATAATTTTGATAGTTAAAATTAAAATCATCGAAACTAATACTTAACACCCCTGGATCATTTAAGCCAATAATGGGTAAATCCTTAGGCCTGCCCTCTGGATGCAGTAATATAGTATGTATAGCCATATCCATATTTTGATCCGGATTGTTTTGAGCAATCAAGGAGCTATGCATAACAATAAAACATATAAAAAATAAGGACCTAACCATAACCGTTTTTTATTCATTACGAATCTAGCGTATAATTCATAATATATAATGATAAATAAGTTAGATTTGAAAAAAAATAACCCTTTGAATACCGCTTTTGAAATAGCTAAAAGAATGAGCTTCCAGAAAAGCAAAAGCAATACAAGTTTTATTGTAAAACTTTCTATTGCAGCCACTTCAATAAGTATTGCTGCTATTATTCTTACTTTTTCGATTGTCAATGGATTTCAAGAACAGATAGCGCAAAAAGTGTATAATTTTTGGGGAGATATCAGAATCAATGCTATCAATGGAAATGTCTTGAATGAAAGCCAAGCGGTTGTCCAATCAATTGCTCGCTTACCTGAAGTAAAAACAATAGAGCCCTATGCTACTCAAACAGCTGTAATTGCCTTTTCAACCGAAATGGAAGGTATTATTGTGAAAGGCGTTCAAGAAAAAGAACTCATTCCATTTAATAGTAGCAAGGATAATGTAAACACATTAAAAATAGAGTCAAATAAAGAGATCATCTTATCAGAAGAAATTGCCAACAAGATTAATGCTAGCATTGGATCTTTAATAAGACTCAATTTCTTACAAAATGGAACTGTGCAGGAAAGAAAATTAATTGTAAAGGGTTTATACCATTCAGGCATTGAAGAATACGATGCACAATTTGTATACATCAATTTAAAGGTACTACAACAAATGACCCCAGACCAGACTGCGATTAGTGGTTATAGTATTCATTTAAAGAATAGCGGAAATACTGATTTAATGGTGAAAAAGATTCAAACCTTATGTCCTGTGAATACAGTAGCAACCCCTATTGAAGAAGATTATCCTCAAATATTTGATTGGATTGGAGTTCAAACCGTTAATAGAAATGTTGCAGTAACTATTATGTTAATTATTGCAGTAGTCAATTTATTAACTTGTTTGTTTATTTTAATACTAGAAAGAGTTCATATGATAGGTACCCTAAGTGCCATGGGTGCTAATGAACATTTTATCAGAAAAGTATTTTTATATCAAGTAAGTTTTATTAGTTGGATGGGTATCTCCATTGGGTTAATCATTGGCATTGGATTATCCTTATTGCAATACTATACCGGATTTATTCAATTAGACGAGTCTGCCTATTTTATAAAGACACTGCCTATTAAGATAGTGCCACTGCAAATTTTGCTTATTGTAATGGGAACAGCCTTGGTGAGTTATATATCCTTTATTATCCCCACTATTTGGATTAATAAGATTAGCCCAGCTAAGACTATTCAATTTGACTAGAGATTATCCTTCCATTGAGACAAGATAATTCCAGTAGCTACTGCAGCATTTAATGATTCAGCTTCTCCAAATTTCGGAATAGAAATTGCCTGATTAATACAAGGCAACAATTCTTCTCGAATGCCTTTCGATTCATTACCTATAATTAAAAAACCTTCCTTTTTAAATTCAGTACTATAAATTGAATGGCCTTCTAACAAGGCGCCATACACTGGTGAACTTTGTTTTGCTAATAAACCAGGTATATCTTGAACCTCTTCTACTCTTACTCTCAAAAAACTGCCCATCGTACTTTGAATAACTTTTGGATTATACAATCCTGCTGTATCTTCTGTAACAATGATCTGCTTACCTCCAAACCAATCAAAAGTTCTAATGATAGTTCCTAAATTACCTGGGTCTTGAATACCATCTAAAATAAGCGTTAATTGAGAGGAGAAACTCAAAGGCTGTTCATATTGCTTTTTCTTTGCAACAGCAATTACTTGATTAGCTTGCTGTAACAAACTCATTCTTTCTAATTCTTCTTCAGAAACAATATTTAAGTTGGGGATAGGTTTATTCCATGAACCTACCCATGATTCAATACCATATACCGAGTCTAGTTCCCAATCAGAGGCTAATAGTTCTCCTACTAATTTTGGACCTTCTACAATAAATACAGATTCTTGGGCCCAATGTTTTTTATGGGCAAAAGATTGAATATATTTGAGCTCATTCTTACTGATCATCTTTATGTCATTACTGAACAATAAAAATATTAGTTTCTACTCAAGATTCTGCCTACTAGGCCTTTTATTTTTATTGAATGGCTGTTCTGATCTAAAAAAAGCGATTATCCACGATTATCCTAAAGAAACTGCTTTTGTTTACAAGAATGAAATTGTGGTGACCGGACTGCAACCTAAGCAATTTAAAAAAGAAATGGAGTTGTCATTGGATCAATATTGGGATGACAGCTTAAAAGCAAAATATATCAGACAATTTGGTTTATTCAAAACATTGGTTCAACCCATACAATTCCAACCAGAGAGAATTCCGAGAGCCATTAATTATATGCAATCTTATTTGGCCTCTGAAGGATATAACCACGCTATTCTTACCCCGAGCTTCTCCATAGATACTATTAAGAATGAATACAGAACTACTATCAGCATGAAAGTAGATTTACAATTGAAAACAATCATTGATTCTGTTTATTTTAATTTATCTGAACCTGCTTTACAAAAATTAGCAATAGACAATGCTAGTAAATCTTATTTACAAAAAGGAACAGCCTATTCTAATCAATTAATCAATAATGAGCTGGATAGATTGGTTGAACTTTTTCGAAATAATGGTTTTTACAATTTCACTAAAGAAAAAATATTTGTAGAAGTAGATACCTTAGACGCTTCTTTAATGGAAGTAAATTTAGATCCATTGCAACAAATGGATCAAGTCATTTCTGCCAATCAAACTAATCAGGCGAATCCCAAATGGAAAGTGAGTATTCAATTAAGAAATGCTGCTGCTAATGCTACTAAGATTTACCCAATTGGTAAACAACTATTCTATAGTGACCTAAGTATCAATGATAACCCAGATTCGGTAATTACACAAGCTATGCCCAATGAGGATAATTACAAATCAGTGGTACACTTATATAAGAAACCTCTTTTTAAAACAAGCATTTTTGAAGAGCAATCTTTTATAAAAGTGGGAGAGCCTTATAATGAATCTAAATATTTCCAAACACTTAATAATTTTAGCAGCTTGGGAGCTTGGCAACAAATTGATGCCAGAACTACATTAAAAAATGATAGCGTTTACTTGCATTATTTATTGGTGCCAAGTTTAAGAAGAAGTATAAGCACTGATATTGAAGGCAGTAAAAACTCCGCGCAATTAGGCGGAGGTAACTTATTGGGACTAGCAACCAGTTTAACATACAGAGATAAGAATGTTGCCAGAAAATCAATCCCAAGTATTACCAGCTTTAGAACAGGCGTGGAATTGAATTTAAATAATAGCAAAGACCAATTAGCACAAACCTTATTATGGAATGTGGGACATACTTATAGTTTTCCGAATATCATCATTCCATTTATGGAACATCGCCATGCTAAAAATTATGCCACCAGAACTAATTTTATATTAAATGGTTCTAGTATCAATAGACTAGATTATTATAGGTTAAAATCTTTCACTACAAGCTGGGGTTACGAGTGGAAAAGTACTACGAATAGTGCTGAGAAAACATTTATATATAAGCCACTCAATATTGAAATGTATCAGTTAAATAAGTTTTCCAAATTGGATAATTTATTAAAGCTAAATCCTTTCCTAAGATCTTCTTTCAATGACGGAAATGTAATGAGTCAAACATTCACTTTCATTCACGCTACTCCTTCAAAAAAATTCACTAATCAGCATAATTTCATCAAACTTGGTATTGAAGAAGCAGGGGCTATTACCAATATTATCCCCTCTTTGAATAATAATATTTATACCTATATCAAAGCGGAATTAGAACTTCGCAAATCTATCAAGCTAGACTACTCTGAATGGGCTTTCAGATTCATGGGTGGATGGGGAAATAATTATAGTAAAGACAAAAGACTGGGTGGTGCTCTTCCTTTCTTCAAACAATTTACAGCTGGTGGACCTTATAGCATGCGTGCATGGGGGCTTAGACAATTGGGTTTAGGTAGTTCTAACTTTTATGACACTAGCAGTACTAGCAAAAATTTTGATCGTTTTGGCGACATTCAATTAGAAGCCAATATTGAATATAGATTTAATTTATTTCAATGGGGGTCTTATAAATTAGGCTCTGCTCTTTTTGCAGATATGGGTAATATTTGGAATGCCAGAGATACGGATGCTGACCCTAAAGCAGGTTTTAAATTAAATAGATTGTATGAGGATCTTGCGATAGGCGTAGGTACTGGATTGAGATTTGACTTTAACTATTTTATTGTCAGAATTGATTATGCATTAAAAATGAAAGATCCTACAAGGGCTACAAACAATGGATGGCTAGACCTTCATAAAATGCAGTGGACCGAAGTAAAGCCCAATTCAATGAGGGTTAATAATTACGCTTGGCAATTTGGTATTGGATTACCTTTCTAAATTTATTCTGCTAATAATTTGTCAATCTCTGATGCCAATGTTTCCCATTGCAATGCATCTTCTACTTGAAAATGTCCAATCTTTGTTCTTCTAAGTGCACTCATATAAGCGCCAACCCCTAAAGCATCTCCAAAATCTTTTACCAGGCTTCTAATATAAGTTCCAGTAGAACACACTACTTTAAAATCGATATTCGGTAAATCTATTTTAGTAATTTCAAAACTTTGGATAGTAATGGGTCTTGGATCTATTTTTACTTCTATCCCCTGTCTTGCCGATTCATATAATCTTTTACCATCTTTTTTAATCGCAGAATGTTGAGGTGGCATTTGCAAAATATCTCCAACAAATTGTTTTGTTGCAGCTTTTATTTGTTCCTCAGTGATATGATCAATACGCTGGAAATTTTCTGGCTCAGATTCTAAATCATAAGTGGGTGTAGTGGCACCAATCACCAAAGTTCCTGTGTACTCTTTGGTCATACCCATATAGGTATTAATTTGCTTGGTGAATTTTCCTGTACAAATAATTAATAAGCCTGTTGCTAATGGATCTAGTGTTCCTGCATGACCCACTTTGGTCACTTTGGTTAAATGACGCACTTTCTGCACCATGTTAAAAGATGTCCAACCAATGGGCTTGTCTAATAATAATACTTTACCTTCTAAATAAGGAGTTAAAGCTGCAGGTATTGGTTTTTGTTTTAGGCCCATTGTGGGAAAACATTAATAGGCTCTTGCAAACAATACTCTTTGGGTAGAAGGATTGCCTGTTAAAATACATTTACCAGCTTCTTGTGTATTATTCAATGGAATACAGCGAATGGTAGCTTTGGTCAATTCCTTGATTTTTTCTTCAGTCTCAGGACTGCCATCCCAATGTGCAGACACAAATCCTGCTTTAGTATCCAAGATTTGTATAAACTCATCCCAAGTATCTACTTTAGTAATATGTTCATCACGGTATTGCTTAGCTCTTTCAAATAAATTAGTTTGTATCTCTTCCAATAATGTTGAAACTGTATTGGTTAAGCCATCCATTGAAACAGATGATTTTTCTTTGGTATCTCTTCTAGCTATTTCAACTTGATTGTTCTCTAAATCTCTAGCACCAATAGCAATTCTCACTGGCACACCTTTTAATTCATACTCAGCAAATTTCCATCCTGGTCTTTGATTATCTGAATCATCATACTTCACTCTAATGCCAGCAGCTTTAAAAGATTGAATAAATTCTTTCACTTTAACATCAATCAAAGCTTTTTGATCTTCCCCTTTATAAATGGGAACAATCACTACTTGTAAAGGAGCAATTTTTGGAGGCAAGATTAATCCTTGGTCGTCACTATGTGTCATCACTAATCCACCAATTAATCTTGTACTTACACCCCAACTAGTCGCCCACACATAATCCAATTGATTACTCTTATCACTAAACTTTACATCAAAAGCTTTCGCAAAATTTTGTCCTAAGAAATGAGAAGTACCCGCTTGTAACGCTTTACCATCCTGCATTAAAGCTTCAATACAGTAAGTATCTTCCGCACCCGCAAATCTTTCGTTAGGCGTTTTAACGCCTTTGATTACTGGCATCGCCATCCAATTTTCAGCGAAGTCTGCATATAAATCTAAAATCATTTCTGTCTCTGCAATGGCTTCTTCTTTAGAAGCATGTGCGGTATGACCTTCCTGCCATAAAAATTCTGCAGTTCTTAAAAACAATCTTGTTCTCATCTCCCATCTTACCACGTTCGCCCATTGATTTACTAAAATTGGTAAATCTCTATAAGATTGAATCCATGTTTTATAAGTATTCCAAATAATCGCTTCACTAGTTGGACGAACAATTAATTCTTCCTCTAATTTAGCTTCAGGGTCTACCATTAATTTTCCTTTGTTATTAGGATCTGTTTTTAAACGGTAATGCGTAACAATAGCACACTCTTTTGCAAAACCTTCAGCATTCTTCTCTTCTGCTTCAAATAAAGACTTAGGAACAAACAATGGGAAATAGGCATTTTGATGCCCTGTATCCTTAAACATTTTGTCTAAGTTTTGTTGCATATTTTCCCATAATGCATAACCATATGGTTTAATTACCATACAACCTCTAACTGCGCTATAATCTGCCAAATCCCCTTTTAAAATAAGGTCATTGTACCATTGAGAATAGTCTTCTGCTCTTGTCATTAATTCCTTTGCCATAATTGATAAAATATTAACATTTTAGGTAGTAACAATTCATCTACGAAAAACGCTCTATATATTAAACTTTTGTACCTTTAGGTTGTCAAAAGTATGCTAAATCAGGGGCATATTAAAACCAAAAATATTGTAATATGAAAAATCTAAAAACTAACATCCATTTTGGCATCTTAGGCTTCGGCTTATTGGCGTTTAGTTTATTGCAAACCAGCTGTACTAGTTTACAACAATCTACATCGGCCATTGCAAAAGATGATCTATACGATACACCTACAAAAGAGGTTTCTAGAGAAGTGGCAGTAAACGCTGATGAAGCGCAAGAAGAGAATTACCAAGAATATCAAAACTACCAAGACGATAGATTCTTAAGATTAAAAGTGGCTAATAGAAATAGATGGTCCATGATTGATGATTTTGGCTATTGGAATAACCCAAGTTATAGAATGAGTTTTGCAATGGGTTACGGTATGGGATATGGTTTTGGTGGACTTGGATATGGTTTAGGATGGGGATGGGATCCATGGTATAGTGGCATGTATGGCTCCTCTTGGTACTATCCATTTGGTTATGGAGGTTTTGGATATGCTGGATTAGGATATGGTATGGGATTTGGTTATGGATGGGATCCTTTTTATAGTGGGTTTGGTTTTGGAGGATTTGGCTATGGCATGGGCTTCGGATATGGATGGAATCCTTACTATGCTGGTTATTGGAATCCTTATAGACCTATTTTTTACGGAGGTGGTTATTATGGCGGAATTGGATTTCCTAATAATGGAATGCGTTTAAGAGAGCGTATCCCAATGCAACCAAGTAGAACCAATCTTGCTGGCTACAACAACAACAGAAGTTTTAATGGCAATGGCTTCAGACCTAATGCAAGTATGAATAATGGTGGAAGCAGAAACATTAATAGTGCCAATGTGAACAGCAATAGCTATAGCAATTTGGTAAGAAGAGCTGTGAGTAGCAATGCTGCTTATAACGGAAACAATAATTCAAATAATTTAGAAAGACCTTCTCGTTTCTCTAACAATAATAATTTTAATTCAGCACCTGTAAGAAGCAGTAGTAGCCCAAGTTTTAATGGCGGTGGCGGATCTGTTGGAGGAAGCAGTGGTGGTGGCGGTGGAAACTTTGTTGGTGGTGGAAGAAGAGGTGGCGGCGGTCGTCACTAGTCATTACAATTACTAATTGTTTAAACATTTATATATGAAGAAATTATTTTTCTTACTCTTAATGGGCGCTGCTTTTCAAGCAAATGCTCAAACTCCAGAAGACGCAATAAGATTATCTTGGTTTGCTCCAAATGGAACACCAAGAAGCAATGCATTAGGGGGTGCAATGGGTTCTTTAGGAGGAGATTTATCTGCTACAAGTATTAACCCTGCTGGATTAGGATTTTATAAATCAAACGAATTTTATATTTCACCAAACTATATTTCAAACAGTAATCAATTCAATTATTTTGGTAATAAATCAAGTATTGATAATAGTAAGATGAATTTAGGAAGTGTTGGTTTGGTTTTTGCCGATGAAAATAAAAGAAGCAAATACAAGAACAGTAACTTCGCTATGAGTTTTACAAAGATTGCAGATTATAATAACAGTGTTAGTTTTAGAGGTCAAAATAATTATAGCAGTTATTTAGAAAAATATGCAGACCAATTATATTATGATGGGGCAAGTTTAACACAGGCTCAGCAAAATTATATTTATGGAAGTTCTTTAGCCTATTGGTCTAAATTAGTCACTCCTGTATTAAATGCTAACAAAGATGTAACAGACTACCAAGCTATTGCCAAAGGAAATGTGAATCAGTTTTATGATGCTACTACAACTGGTAGTTATAACGAAATGAGTTTCACCTGGGCGAGTAATGTGGAAGATAAATTATACCTTGGTGGTGCGATTGTAATGCCAATGATTAATTATTCAAAATCATTGAACTACACTGAATCTTATTCTACTAATAACCAAGGTCTATTTGATTTCTATGAGAACTATAGTTCAAAGGGATTTGGTATTGGCGCTAAATTAGGCTTAATCTATAAGCCAGAAGCTTTCTTTAGAATGGGCTTAACAGTTCACACTCCACAATTAATCAGCTTTAGTGATGCTGTTAGTGCCTCTATGTTTAGTAATGAATTTCCTGGTGGAATAAGTTCAGGTGATTTAAAAAATCAATACCCAAATAATTTTTATCCAAAATATAGCAACTATACCGTTAGCACTCCTACCAAAGCTATCTTGAGTGGTAGTTATTTCTTTGCAAGCCCTAGTAAGCCAACACAACCATTAGGCTTTATTAGTGCAGATTTGGAATTTGTAAACTATGCTGGCACTAAATACTATACTTTAGATAATGATCAATCAGTTGTAAATTACTATCAAGATTTAAATACAACTATTAAGAATAATTATAAAAACGCTATCAACTTTAAAATTGGTTCAGAAATTAAATTAACCAATGCTTGGTTGGCAAGAGCAGGTGCTGCATACTATGGTTCTCCTTATAAAGACAATGGCATTAGCGCTTCTCATATGAGTATTAGCGGTGGATTGGGTTATAGAATGGGTAACCAATTTATAGATTTTACCGTTGTTAATATTGCTTCCAAAGATGCTATATTCCCTTACAGATTAATAGATAAAGACAATTATTACGCTGAACAAAAAAGTAATAAATTGATCTTAAGTATTGGGTACGGAATTAAATTCTAATCAACCTTACTTTACATAAAAAAACGCTCCAAGTATTTGGAGCGTTTTTTTATTGTTTAGAGGTTCATTATTTAAGATCATCCGGTTTGATTCCTTGATTAACTTTAATTGCTTCAAAATTTAAGTTCATTTTAAACTGACCTAAATCCATCACAGCTTCTTTTGCAAAAGATACGCCCTCTACTTTTTGATAGTTCTTATAATACTGCTGTTGCGTTATAGGACCTTGTGGGCCTTTCTCCACTTTCGCTGTCTTCACTAATAAATAAGTTTCCTTGTCATAGAATCGGTGAGATTTTTTACCTGATGGAGAGGTGATTTCAACATCAATGGCATCTTTACCATCCACTTTCTCTATTCCAACAATATTTAATTTATAGCCTTTTTGTTGGTACATTAACTCAGGTACTAAGTAAGTAGATTCGTCTAGGCCTTCTTTAATCTCATCAGTGATAGGCGCTTGCATTCCTTGTTGACTTACTTCATATTTTCCATCTACCACAGCTTGTTTAGAAACAACCATTCCACCCATCGACATTAACATTACTGCACTTCCTGGTTGAATAATTTTTTGAACAACATCTATAGATTGGCCCATTACGGATACTTTACCATTTAATTGAGCATCTTTAATTTTTTCAATCTGCTCTTTACCGCCCATTGCCTGAATAGTATTATTTAATAATTTTTCAACAGTCAAAGAAGCATCTGCTTTTACTTCTTTAGGAGCAGCCACTTCATTTCCTTCAATATCGAAGTATTTTACCTCACCGTATTTCTCCAAGCCTTTAGCAACTTGTTTAGCGTCACCTACTACCACAATATGCATTTGTGAAGGCTGCAATAAACTTGTAGCAACTTCTTGAACCTGAGCTGCACTTACTAAAGCTAAATTGGTTAAATATTTTTGGTAATAATCTGCTGGTAAATTGTACTTGTCAATATTCAATGCGAACCCTGCAATGGTTGTTGGGTTCTCTAATGATCTTGCAAAACCACCTGCTAAATAATTTTTCATTCTACTTAATTCGTCCTCTCCTACTTTTTCAGAACGAATTTTGTTAATCTCTGCTAAAGTTTCTTGAATTGAACTATCCGTTTTTTCATTTCTTACAGAAGCTTCGGCTTTAAAAATACCCACATACTTATTAGATTGTAAAGAAGAATAAGCACCATAAGTAAAACCATGCTTCTCTCTTAAATTAGCAAACAATCTGCCAGAGAAGCCTCCACCTAGTATATTGTTCATCACATTAGAAGCAATATCATTAGGCGCCCCTTTTACTAATTGGATAGGTGTTGCAATAGTTACTACACTTTGAACAGAAGAAGGTCTATCAACAACCGCTACATATGTTTTTGCAGGTTTTGCAGACTTTTCAAATTGTTGTGCTGGTACATTCCCTTTTTGCCATGTGCCTAAATATTTCTCAGCAAGTTTCTTAGCTTCCATAGGCTCTATATCACCCACAAAAAATAAGCTAGCAATATTAGGCTTCCAGTAATTGTTCACAAAAGATTTTACATCTTCTACTTTAATGGCGTTCACTGTTTTAGTAGTCATGATTTCCCCAAATGGATGATTGGCTCCGTAAACTAATTTCTTCACTACATTCTCTGCAATAGCGTCTGCGTCGTCTTTATTGCTTTCAATACCAGAGATAGTTTGTTTTCTTACTTTCTCTAATTCTTCCGCACTTAATGCTGGATGTAAAATCACTTCAGACATTAAACCAAATAAAGCAGGGAAATTAGATTTTAAAGAACTAGCTACTGCACTGGCACTAGAAGTGGAAAGACTTCCACCTAAATATTCCACTGCCTCATCAATTTGCTCTTTTGTTTTAGTACTGGTACCTCTTTTTACTAATTGACCAGCCATGTCTGCTAAACCAGCTTTATCTGCTTCTTTGAATCCATCCAGATTAAAGTTCAAGCTTGCTATCACTCTAGGCAATTTGGTATTTTTAACAACAAATACTTTTAAGCCATTAGGTAAAGTGAATTTAACTGGACTTCCTACTTGAATAATAGGTGCTTTGCCAGGTGCTGGCGCTTTAGTTCTGTCTATTTTTTGAGCCAAAGCAGCAAGGGGTAAAAGACAGATAATTATATTGAATACTTTTTTCATAATATGATAATTAAAATAAGTTGATTTTATTTAGACACTGCCTTTTGCTTAGGTAAATAATATAATACGACTCTATTGTCTTTATTTAGATACTTTTTAGCAACATTTAACAGGTCTTCTCTTGTAACCTTATTGTATTTTTCTAATTCGGTGTTAATCAAATTAGCATCTCCAAAATACACTTCATTGTTTGCTAAACTTTCTGCAATGCCAGCCATAGTAGCTTTGCTAGCAACCAAATCAGAAGTAATTTGGTTTTTTACTTTTTGAAACTCTCTCTCCCCTACTAATTCATTTTTTAATTGAAAAGTAACACTATCCATACTTTGCTCTAAGGTTTCAATTTTAACACCCACATTTGCAATGGCTAAAGTAATCAAAACACCCTCGTCTTCATTAAAGAAAGGAACAGATTGAGCTGCTGCAGCTTCTTGTTTTTTATCTACCAAAACTTTATTCATTCTAGAAGAAGCACCGCCACTTAAAATAGTAGATAACACATTAAATGCATAATACTCATCTCCACCTTGCTTTGGCGCACGATACGCTTGGAAAACACCAGGTAATTGTACATTGTCATAAATAATATCTCTTACTTCACCACCTAATGCAGGTTCTTTTATAGAAGGGCGATTAATGGCTAAAGTACCTGTAGGAATAGTTCCAAAATAAGCTGCGATTTTTTCTTTTAATTCAGCTTTATTAAAATCTCCCGCAATTGACAATACACAATTATTAGGAACATAATAGGTTTTATAAAACTGGATAAACTCTTCCAATTTTGCAGCGTTTAAATGATCCATACTTCCAATAGGAGACCATCTGTAAGGATGCACTTTAAAAGCTCTTTTTAACATCTCATTCAAAAAACTTCCATAAGGACGGTTATCCATTCTTTGACGCTTCTCTTCTTTAACTACTTCTCTTTGAGTGTTCACACCTATTTGTTCAATCTTAGCATGCATCATTCTTTCACTTTCTAACCAAAGACCTAATTCAACTTGATTAGATGGAAGTAATTCATAATAAAAAGTTCTGTCTTGTGAAGTATTTGCATTCAAAGCACCACCCGCATTGGTTACATATTTGTCAAACTCTCCTCTTTTAATATTTTCAGACCCTTCAAACAATAAATGTTCAAAGAAGTGCGCAAAACCTGTTCTTGCAGTGTCTTCGTTTTTAGAACCCACATGGTATAAGGCTGTTACTGCAACCACAGGTGCAGAATGGTCTTCATGCAAGATTACCTTTAACCCATTGGATAATACATATTTTTCAAATTGAATAGACTGTCCAAATGCTGTAGCACCGATAAATAGCAATAGACAGCTTAATAAAAACTGTTTTTTCATTATGTAAAATTTAAAATTTTGATGAATAAAGCTAGTACGAAAGGCAGATTGAAGCAAATAAAAGACTGTTAAATATTGGCAATTATCGTATCTAGTAAATGGAGCGAAGAGGCATTATACCATTGAACAGAAGGGTCTTTCTTAAACCAGGTCATTTGCCTTTTTGCATAATGCCTAGTATTTTGCTGAATAGATGAAATTACTTGATCCAAACTTTGTTCTTTATTGAAATAGGGCAACCACTCACTATAACCCACTGTTTGCATTGCATTCAAAGAAAATTGAGGTAAAAGGCATTGTACTTCTTGCTCTAAACCATCCGCTATCATCTGCAAAACCCTATCATTGATTCGATCATATAAGATAGGCCTATCCATTTCTAATCCTATCATTTTAATAGTAAATGGTCTTTGCTTTTTTTGTTGTCCCTGAAAACTAAGAATCGATTTTCCCAACCCTTCCATTACTTCTAGAGCGCGCATTAATCTTTGCGGATTTTCTTGTTCTGCTTGAGCCCAATAAGCAGGATCTTTTTCTGCTATTTGATTTTGTAACCAAATCAAACCATTTGCCTCGTATGCTTCTGTAATATTTTTTCTAATAGATGGATCAATTGCAGGAATATCATCCAAACCTTCACAAAAAGCTTTGATATATAAACCTGTTCCGCCCACCATAACTACCGAATCTTTTGTCTCGAATAATTTTTCAGTGATTGTCAATGCATAGTTTTCAAATACAGAAGCATTGACTGTTTCAGTGATAGAATGACTTGCAATAAAGTGATGGGGAACTGAATTTAATTCTTCTATACTTGGCCTTGCAACACCAATTGATAATTCCTTGAAACATTGTCTCGCATCTGCAGAAATAATTTCTGTTTTCAAATGCTTTGCCAATTGAATAGCCAAAGAAGTTTTTCCAACAGCAGTAGGACCTACTATTATATAAACTGTTTTAGACAAATTGCTTGTATTTAAAAAGCTTCTGATGAATCATCAAAAAAACCACCATTATCGTCTTCGCTAGAATCATCCTCTTCGTCGGACTCATTTGAATCAGTATCTTCCCCCTCTTCTCCAAAACCTTCATCTGCTTCAGATAAATCATATTTCTCTTCGATATCTGCGAATTTTTCTCCTAATAAACCTTTTGTACCGTATTGCATGGGACCCACTCCTTCCACTCTAGAAACAACAGGATAGTCTAAACTCATATCTGCATCAGCATTCTTAATTACTTGAATCAATTCCACTAAGAAAGTCCAAGACTTACTGAAATCATACAAATAAATAAAATGTTGATTGGTGTCCATAATCTCTGAACCAATGGTTGTCTCATCCATCAATAATGGCGCTACCGGATATTCTTTTTGATATACTTCCTTACTAATCTCTCTTCCTCTCTGCCATTTTTCATTACTTCTGAAAAAAGTTGCATCATGCTTTTGATCAAATTCAAAAGCTTTCAAAATAATTTGATGAAAATCAGAAAAGTGTTGTGTATGCTTCACCAAGACATCTCTATAAATAGCATCTTCCTCTTCCCAATAAACTCTAAATTTTAAAATGGCCATAGGGTGATTTTGAAGCGCTAATTTACTATTTATTAGCCTTAGAAGTTGAAAATATTAATACAATTATGCACTAATAGGCTTTAAGCCAAGTTTTGCTGCTTCTTGAATCATGAATTCATAGGCTGGCTCATAGGCATTGGGTATCACTCCATCCAATATGGCTTCTCTAATGGCATCTTTTATAATACCTACTTCTTTGGAAGGATGAATGCCAAATTTTTCCATGATTAACTCCCCGGTTATAGGTGGCTGCCAATTTCTTATTTTATCTTTCTCCTCTACTTCTACAATTCTTTGCTTCACCAATTCAAATCCCTGCAAGTATCTTCTTACTTTATTTTGATTCTTACTAGTGATATCTCCAGAACATAATATCATTAAAGAATCAATATCATCTCCAGCATCAAATAACAATCTTCTAATGGCACTATCAGTTACATTTTCTTTGGTTAAAGAAATAGGTCTTAAATGTAAAGCAACTAATTTTTGAACCATTTTCATTTTTTCATTCAATGGTAATTTTAATTGAGTGAAAATTTTAGGCACCATTCTTGCACCCACCACTTCATGGCCATGAAAAGTCCATCCAAAACCTGTTTCAAATCTTTTGGTTTTAGGCTTTGCAATATCATGTAACAAAGCAGCCCATCTTAACCAGATATCATCTGATTGAGCTGCTACATTATCTAATACTTGTAAAGTATGTGAGAAATTATCTTTATGTCCTATACCATCCAAGGTTTCTGCGCCTTCTAATTGAAGTAAAACAGGAAATATTTGTTCTAATAGTCCAGCATCTTTTAATAAATACCAACCTTTTGAAGGCTTAGCTGTCATCATGATCTTTTGTAACTCATCCGTGATTCTTTCTTGAGAAACAATCTTGATTCTGTTCGCCATTCTTTTAATGGAAAGAAAAGTTTCTTCTGTAATGGTGAAATCTAATTGAGTTGCAAAACGAATTGCACGCATCATTCTTAATGGATCATCATCAAAAGTTTGATCAGGTGCTAAAGGTGTTTTTAAAATACCTTGTTCTAAATCTACTAGCCCACCAAAGGGATCAATGATGGTACCAAAATGAGCGTCAGACAATTCCACTGCAAACGCATTAATTGTAAAATCTCTTCTATTTTGATCATCTTCGATAGTGCCAGGAGCTACTTGTGGTTTTCTACTATCTCTTGAATAACTTTCTTTTCTTGCCCCAACAAATTCTATTTCGATATCCTGAAACTTTACTTGTGCTGTTCCAAATGTTTTAAATAAACTTACAGGAGGTAAAGGCTTAAATAATTTAGCAAACTCTTGAGCCAATTCCATTCCGTCTCCCATACAAACAATGTCTATATCTTTTGTAGGTCTATCTAAAATTTTATCTCTTACAAAACCCCCTACTGCAAATGCAGGAATATCCAGCACAGCTGCTGCTTTAGCAACTGCGTGTAATAATTCTGCCTCTCTTGTAGTAAAATGAATTTGCATAGCAAGCAAAAGTACTTAATTGTTCAGTATATTCGTAGGCAAATAGCCGCTAATCGTGGCAAAATGAAGACAAATGACCTCCCTAAGTATTGTAATTGTTAGTTATAGATGTTGGCAAAGATTGGATACTTGCTTAAAAAGTATTCAAGCACAATCTTTAGATTTTATAGAGGTTATTGTGGTAGACAATCATTCCAATGATGGAAAAATAAAAGATTTTATACTGGCACATCCCAGCGTTCAATTTATACAACAAGAAATCAATGGAGGGTTTGCTCAAGCATGTAATAAAGGTGCTGCCATCGCAAAAGGAGAATGGGTCTTATTCTTAAACCCGGATACCATTTTAGAACCGAATACCCTATCTCCACTTTTACAAAAAACAAATGCCCAACCTGATTGGAAATTAATTGGCATTAAACAACTTGACGATAAAGGTAAGGACACTTATCCATTTGGATTATTCTTGCAATGGTGGAATGTCTGGCCTCCTATTAGAAGTATACAAAGATTATTAGGTGGAAAAAGAATTGCTAAAAAAGAATGGAGCGCACAATCAGTTAGTTATCCAGATTGGATTTCTGGATCTTTTGTTTTAATGAGATACGCAGATTTTAAAACCATTGGTGGATGGGATGAACAATTTTGGATGTATTGCGAAGACCAGGATTTAAGTAAAGCTGCTTATTCACTAGGATGGCAAAGAGTAATGTACAATGAAATAAAATGTATTCATAGTCATGGAGGATCTTCAAGAATTAATCCTAAAGTGAAAGCCATTACAAAGTCTGCCGTAATTATTTCTAATTTCAAATATATCAAAAAGCATATGGTTGCTCCTGGAAAGTGGATTGCTCAAGCAACATTTTTGTTAATGACCATCATTAATATTTTGATAGCATTACCTTTTTCAAGTACCAAAAGACAAATGGTTACTGAATTATTGTACAATAGAAAATAACTATTTCCTGATCATAATTAAATTTCCATCTGTATCCCATTTGACAATGGAGGAAGGTTGTTGAATGGTGGTATCCTCTTGACGATATCTTACTGTATAATCCACTCCTTCAATAATATCTAAAGAAATGTCACTAAAAATAAGTGGGGTTGGATAACCTGAAATATTTGCAGAAGTACTTACAATGGGTTTACCAAAAAGTTTAATGAGTTTATTGCAAAAAGGATCTTTGCAAATTCTAATGGCAACACTACCATCTTCTGAAATTAAATTTTTAGCCAATCCTTTGGCTTGTTCATAAATAACTGTAGTTGGTTGATGAACTCCTTTGATATAGTCGAAGATCTTTATGTTTGTTTGATTGGTAAATTCCAGAATACTTTCTTCCTCTGCTACCAATACAATCAAGGCCTTTGAATCTTCCCTCTTTTTTAAAGAAAATACTTTCGCAACGGCTGCTTCATTAGTGGCATCACAACCTATACCCCATACTGTATCAGTGGGATACAAGATCAATCCCCCATTTTGAAGGGTTGACAAACAAGCTTGAAGATCGTCTTCTAATAAAAACATATTGCAAATTAAACATTCGAGCCGTATTTTTGCCCAAATTGAAAAAAATGGAATTTAAAACAAGTATCGAAGCCGCATGGCAGGATCGTGGATTATTAAAAGAAGTAAAATATAGTGACGCTGTTAGAGCCGTAATTGAAGAAGTTGATAAAGGAAGATTAAGAGTTGCAGAACCTCAAGGAGACCAATGGGTAGTAAACGAATGGGTTAAGCAAGCCATCTTAATGTACTTTGGTATTCAACAAATGCAAACATGGGAAATCGCTCCATTTGAGTTTCATGATAAAATGTTATTAAAATCTGGTTATGCTGCATTAGGTGTTAGAGCCGTACCGCATGCTATTGCGAGATATGGTGCTTTCTTAGCAAAGAATGTTGTTTTAATGCCAAGTTATGTAAATATTGGAGCTTATGTAGACGAAGGAACCATGGTAGATACTTGGGCAACTGTAGGCAGTTGTGCTCAAATTGGTAAAGGGGTTCACTTAAGTGGAGGTGTAGGTATTGGTGGCGTATTAGAACCTTTACAAGCAAGTCCAGTGATTGTTGAAGATGGATGTTTTATTGGAAGTAGATGTATTGTGGTGGAAGGTGTTCACTTAGAAAAAGAAGTAGTATTAGGTGCGAATGTGGTATTAACCAAGAGCACTAAAATTATTGATGTGAGTGGCGCTACACCTATTGAATATAAAGGTAGAGTTCCTGCAAGAAGTGTAGTAATACCTGGTTCTTATACAAAGAGTTTCCCTGCCGGTGATTTTCAAGTAAGCTGTGCATTGATTATTGGACAAAGAAAACCAAGCACAGATTTAAAGACCAGTTTAAATGATGCATTAAGAGATTTTAATGTAGCTGTATAAAAAAGTCATTTTCATATAACCAAGGTTTTATCATTGCCATCATAGGTACTTTGCTTTTTTCTACAAAAGCAATATGGATAAAACTTTGTTTCAGAGAGAGTCATATCAATGCAACCACTTTATTAATGTTGCGGATGTTACTCTCTCTTCCTTTTTATATCATTGTCTTATGGACTATAAAAAGAAAAGGAAATTCCATCAAAGCAAATACTAGAACTTATTTATGGGCCATTTCAATGGGTGTATTGGGTTATTACTTAAGTAGTCTTTTTGATTTTATTGGATTACAATATGTTTCTGCGGGTATTGAAAGAATTATTCTATTTATTTATCCCACACTAGCGGTACTAATTAATTATTGGATTTTTAAAGTACCCATTGTCAAAAGACAATGGTGGGCTATTTTGGTGACATATTTGGGCATTGGACTCGCCTACTGGAGTGAAATAAATCTGTTTCAAAATACAGGACTATTTATTTATGGGTCTATTATGGTTTTACTTTGCGGTATAACCTATGCAATGTATTTGGTTGGAACGGGTAAACTAATTCCCAAAATGGGTGCTACCCAATATACCAGTGTAGCAATGCTTGCTGCAACAGCTGGAATTTTTACGCATTATTGCATAACTGAATCCATAACAAATGCCTTAATATACCTGCATCCTAATAATGCCATTTTTTATTATGTAATTGGATTGGCATTATTAGCTACGGTTATTCCTTCTTTTTTATTGAATACAGGGATGAAAAGAATTGGCTCCAATGATTTAGCGATAGTTACCAGTATTGGGCCTGTATCTACCCTTTTTCAAGCAAGATATCTATTGAACGAGCCCTTTAGCCTATTACAAATTATGGGAACCATTTTGGTGATCCTGGGGGTATTAATGGTAAAGAAGTCAAATTAGCCTATTTGGAAGTGATTAGAAAAAATTTGGGGTGACTAGAACGAATTCCAACCACCCCGATTATCCTTCCCCCAAAGGATAATATATTTAATATTTCTTTAATTTGTTTTTGGTATTACTTTCTTATTTCAACAAATATGCAGCTATATAACGCTGCTACATCTCAAATTTGTAAACAAAGATGTGAAATAAAATATAATGACTTATTTAATTGAATTTATATTATTTATATATTAATAATTTATATTATTTTATGTTTAACAAATAAGTTATTTTCTTATTATATTTTTTTAGCTATTTTTGGTTATTAAGTTTATCATGAAGAACATATTCATTACCCTACTAATTCTTCTCAATTACGTATTTACTAACGCACAAAATGCGAATGGTAACCTAAAAAATCATGAATTAAGTCTAATTCAACTAATAGAAAAGGATAGTGGAGATATGCAATCTACTATTGACAATAATGAGTTTCAATTTGGAACTGATTTTAGAGGTGCCACCTATTCTAATATTGTCAAACACAAGGGTAAAATACTTATCCAACCTCTTGGAACCGGTCGCCTATATGAAATAGTCAAAGAGAACAATACTTACCGTTCTAAAAGAATTGATTCTACCTTACACTCAGGGGTAAATTTTTTCTCTAAAACCTTTTTTACAAGAGATACTTTATACCAATTCGGTGGACTCGGATTTTGGAATATCAGAGGCCTTCTTACCTTTTTTAGTCAACAAACCAATCAATGGGAATTGATTCAAACCAACAGAGATGTACCTTGTTTCTTTGATAATAGTCAGGATGCTGTTTTACAAGTTTATGATGAACCATCACATCCTAAAATGTATTTATCCAATACTTACAAATATTTAAACTACCCTCAGACATTTGATATTTATGGCAAGGACACTTCTTTTGTGTTTGACTTTAATACCAAACAATGGACAGCGCTAGGCAAGTTAAACCCAGAGTTAAAGAGAATCTTGTTGGGTAAAAACTCACTTTATTTAAATTTTGGCAAATACCAGCTTATTCAAAGTGCCTTAGAATTTTATTGGATCAATTTTGAAAATAATAGTTACGGGAAATTAAAGTCAAAATACAATGGCGAAATAAGACAAATTTGGTTGCGAGTATATAATAATGAAAGTAATATAGGAAGCTCCAACTTTCAAATGAATGTTGGAAACAATATCTATTTTTTAAAAGTCAATAAAAATAGAAATTTAGAATATGAGAAATTTACTTTCAATGAAGAAATGCTTGATTTGAATAACCAAGATTATATATACTCTAATAAAATAGACTTTATTGCTATCATTACCGATTTTTTGGATGAATTTAAAACCACTTTATTAATACTATTATCTATTATAGCCCTTTCCATTTTTGTATATAGTTTCCAAAAGAGAAAAAAGAAACTTCCTAAAGAAGTTGTATCTATTTTAAATAATAATTTCTTCAATGCTTTAACAATTGTAGAAAAAGAGTTGATTGAAGAATTATACGAACACCATTTAAAAGGGGAAGAACTTTCAACTAAATTGATTAATAAAATCATAGGGGTTCAGCAAAAAGATACTTTAACACAGAATAAGAGTAGAAGTGACTATTTTATAAGAATTAATCAGAAATTTAAAATGGCCACTCAATACTCAGAACCATTGATTGTAAAACAAAGAGACCATTCTGATAAAAGACAATATAATTATAGTTTAAACATTGCTTATATTGCTGATATTGAGGACTTATTGAAGAATTAAGCTAAAATTATACCACTAAAAGACTGCAACCTCTTCTATCACTATTATCAGCCCTTCCAAGTACACTAAAACTGCCGTCCTCGTATACTTCTGCCATATCCTGAGTAGCAATAAAGGCACAACTATATATATTGGCTAAATCAATTACATGTAATATTCCTCTTCCCACTGTTTTTAGTTGATTAGGATCTTCTTCGTCCCCTACTAAAATTTTCATCCATGGCGGACACCTAAAAATGCCTTCTTTTATGGCATAAGCCTGACTAAGTAGTTCTGTCATTCCATATTCAGAATGAATATGACTTGTTCCAAACCTTTCATTTAAATAAGCATGTAATAAAGGCTTGATCATCTCTGTTCTTCTTCCTTTCATTCCTCCAGTCTCCATCACAATCGTAGATTTTAATTGCTGTGGAAAAGCATCCCCAAAATCCAATAAAGCAAAACTCACTCCAATCAATAAAGTTTTTTGATGATTCGCTTCAAGCTGTTTTAAAATCGTATCTAATTTTTCAAATTCATTTAGATAAAACCCACTTGAAGGATGATTGGATTGTTTTATTAAATGATCCACCATATACACCAAACTTGAATGGGATCTTTCTAAATAAGAAGGCAATAAACCAATTACGCAATATTCTTCTGGATTGCCGTAAAATAATTCAAAGCATTTATTAAAACTAGTTTCATATAAACCTATATCACCTATCCAATGTTTACTTACTACATCACCAGTAGTGCCACTACTTTCAAAATGTATACTAGGTTTTTGCCCAATATAAACATCATGTGTTTTGAAAAAAGAAATAGGCAAGAAAGGCAAACCCGAAGTCAATTTTACCCACTCTTTGAAAACTGGGTTATGCTCCGCCTGCCAGTCTTGTAAAAGCTTGGCTTTGCTATCAAAATCAGCAGGACTTATGGTCCATAAAGTTTCTATATCAAAAGGTGGTTGAATCATTGTTTCAGTGTACAAA
The DNA here is from genome assembly GCA_024640255.1 of Bacteroidota bacterium. Lineage (GTDB taxonomy): Bacteria > Bacteroidota > Bacteroidia > Chitinophagales > Chitinophagaceae > Sediminibacterium. The sequence goes on from JAHEFI010000004.1 coordinate 29,333, forward strand.
AGTAAGTATTTATTGAACTATAAATAAAAGCAATATGTACTATCTTGCAGTAGATAAAATACAAAGCGATATTATGGCAAAAGCAACTACAACTAAAAAGACAAAGAAGACAGAGATTCAACCAAAAGCTTACGAATTTCTAAAGCAGTATATCAATAATCCATCACCAGTGGGTTTTGAAACAAGTGGTCAAAGAATTTGGTTAAACTATGTTAAGCAATATGTAGATACTACTTTTACAGATCCTTATGGAACTGCAGTAGGCGTGATTAATCCCGATGCTCCTTTTAAAGTGGTGATAGAAGCACATGCTGATGAAATAAGTTGGTTTGTTAATTATATCAGCGATCAAGGCTTAATTTATTTAAAAAGAAATGGTGGAGTTGACCATCAGATTGCTCCAAGTATGCGTGTTTGGATACATGGTAAAAAAGGACCAGTAAAAGCAGTATTTGGATGGCCAGCTATTCACACTAGATTATCTAACCCAGAACAAAAAGAACCACAACCTAAAGTAGATAACTTGACATTAGATTGTGGAGCAAGAACAAAGAAAGAAGTAGAAACTTTGGGTATTCATATAGGTGCTGTTGTAACATACGAAGAAGGCTTTGACGAATTAGCACATGATTTTATTATTGGAAGAGCCTTTGATAATAGAATTGGTGGATTCATGATTGCAGAAGTAGCTAGATTATTAAAAGAAAATAAAAAGAAACTTCCTTTTGGCTTATATATAGTGAATGCAGTGCAAGAAGAAATTGGATTAAGAGGTGCGGAGATGATTGCTAGAAGAATCAAACCCAATATTGCTATTGTAACCGATGTAACTCATGATACGCATACTCCAATGATCAATAAAGCTATCGAAGGAGATATCAAGTGTGGTAATGGTCCTTCATTAGCCTATGCTCCAGCTATTCATAATAAATTATTAAAAATTGTAGAAGATACGGCCACGGCTAAAAAGATACCCGTTCAATTTAGAACCTTGAGTAGAAGTACAGGTACAGATACTGATAGTTTTGCTTATGCCAATGATGGTTGTCCTTCTGTATTGATTTCTATCCCATTAAGATATATGCATACAACAGTTGAGATGATTCATAAGAAAGATATCACCGACACCATTCAATTGATGTATGAGACTTTATTGAATTTATCTCCAAAGACTAATTTAAGTTACCTATAATGAATAACTCCCCCATTAAAATTGCCATTATAGACATGTATGATGGGAGTCCTAATGTAGGGATGCAGTGCATTGATAATATCTTAAACAATTGGGCAGCGACTATTTCAAGACCTATTGAAAAAACAATTTTTCAATTAAGAGATCATTGTCAAGTACCTAATTTAAATTTTGATATTTATATTTCAACTGGAGGCCCTGGTTCTCCTACTGAAACCATTCATGAAGCATGGGATCAACAATATGTTGCATGGTTGGATCAGGCTTTTCAACAAAAAAAATGGGTCTTCCTAATTTGTCATAGTTTTCAAATTGCTTGTAGACATTTTAATATTGGTAAAATTTCTTTAAGAAGATCAAGACAAATTGGAATTTTACCTGTTCACCCATTAGTGAATGACGATTTATTTGAAGGTTTAAAAGACCCCTTCTATACTTTGGAGAGCAGATACTACCAAATTACTGAACCCAATGATGAAGCCATTGCTGCCATGGGCGCAAGTATTATTATTTTGGAAAAAGAAAGACCAAGTGTCCCATTAGAAAGAGCTATTATGGGTGTGAAATTCAATAGTCATATGTATGGGGTACAGTTTCATCCAGAAGCAGACCCTTCATTATTAGAAGCCTATTTTACTCAACCTGAAGTAAAAGATTCTATGATTGAAAGTTTTGGTGAATTAAAATGGAAGAAAACACATCATTCCATTAAAGATCCCTCAAAAGTAGAAGCCACATTCTCCATCATGATCCCTAACTTTTTGAATAAAGCGATAAAGGATGAAGCCTAGTATCAGAAAACAATATAATGAGGCTTTTACAGAAGCAAAGTATCAAGCTTATATTGAGTTTATTGAAAAAATACAAGGTGGTGCACTTCAATTCAGATTAGCCGAAACACCTCTATTTTTGGACAAAGAATTTACTAAGACTTTAATAGATGCTGGAAATTCAATTTGTGAGCAATTAACTGATCCCACACTTATAAAACAAACTAGTAATGCAATACCTTCCCATGCAATTACTAAAAATGAAACCGAACTCCCAGAATGTTTGGTACTAGATTTCGCCATTGCATCCAACGGTCAGCAACAGATTGTTCCAACATTAATTGAATTACAAGGGTTCCCTTCTTTGTTTGGATTTGAAATACTTCATGATCAAGCATTTCAATCCATTTTTCCAACACCCATTGGGTATAGCCCTTATTTAAATCATTACAATAAAGAAAGCTATATACAGCATTTCAAGAAAATGGTTTTGGGGAGCAATAATAAGCATACCATATTATTAGAAATCAAACCTGAGGAACAAAAAACTAAAATTGATTTTTATTGTACAAGAGATCTTATAGGAATACCAATTGTATGTATAACAGAAATTTTCCAGAAAGAGGGGAAGCTTTATTATCATAGAGATGGTCAGGATATGAATATAGGTCGTATATACAATAGAATGGTTTTTGAAGAAATTCAACAACAGGATCAAAGTATTCTTGATAAATGGGATCTTATTAGAAATACCGAAGAACTTGAATGGGTTACACACCCACATCATTTTTTTAGATTCAGTAAATACAGCATGCCTTTTCTAAAGGGAACAGCTGTTCCCACTACACAATTCTTGCACTTAGTAAAAGAATTGCCCAAAGATTTAAATCAATATATTTTAAAGCCCTTGTTTTCTTTTGCAGGGCAAGGTGTTATCATAGATTTGACAGAAGAAATAATTAATGAGATCAAAGACCCCGAGAATTGGATCTTACAAGAAAAAGTAATCTATGCCCCAGTAATTGACACTCCTACTGGCCCCACTAAAGCTGAAATAAGATTATTCTATTTTTGGAACGAGCAGCTAAAAATATACACCGCCACCATGAACCTTGCTAGATTAAGTAAGGGAAAAATGATTGGAGTAAACTATAACAAAACTGCCACCTGGGTGGGCGGCAGTTTAGCTTATTTCGAAGTATAATAAATTAGTTTTATTCTGCCTTGTTCATCAATTTCCCTAATAAACTATAGGCATTTTCAATCACAATGTTTTTACCCACCCATTCCGTAGCTTCTGGATTTAAAATAGCAGCAGTGGTTTTATTTGTGGCACCAAGGGTTACTTGCTTTGCTTCAAATTCATTAGCTGATTTTTGAATAAAAATATAGTCAACTCCTTGGAATCTTTGAATAGCAGTCACTGGGACAATCACAGCATCAGCATTCTTTACTGAAAAATCTGCAGTCAAAAACATTCCAGGAACCACATTTTTAGGGATGTTCAAAAAATGACAATGCACTAAGCCAGTTTTATCTTCATCCAAATTTTTAGATACTACCATTACAGAAACTGGATAGCTACTATTAGGCTCATTTGCTAAAACAACCTTTCCTTTTATACCTTCTTTAAATAAGGTTATATCTTTTTCGAAAATAGTGATTGCCGCATGCACATCATTTGGGTCTATTAGCTCTAATAAAATATCTGTTGGGGCAACATATTTACCTCTATTGATATTTACTTTAGAAACATAGCCAGAAATAGGCGCCACTAAATTTACTTTACTAGTTATCTTATCAACACTCAAGCTTGATGGATCTATATTAATTAATTGCAGTTTTTCTGCTAAACCTTTTAAAGCAATCGCATTAGTATTGTATTCTGATTGAAGCAATTGAAATGCTTTCTTACTTACTGCATCTTGTTGTAAAAGCAATTTTTGGCGATCTAAGTCTTGAGAAAGATAAACTGACTTAGATTTAGCAGTTAAATAGTCCTCTTGTAATTGAATATACTGAGGATCTTTAATAGTAGCAATAGTACTTCCCTTTTTAACAAAATTACCTGGTATCAAATTAATGTCTTGAATATAACCACCCATTGGAATACTAACAGATGCCACTGCAGTCGGAGGAACATCCACCTTGCCATTTAAATGTATATCTATACTTGCATTACCTTTTTCTAATATTGCGGTTTTTAAATTAGCTTCTTTAAGTTGATCCTTGTCTAATTGAACAAGCATACTTCCTACACTAGAAGTAGTGATCTTATTGGTTTCAGTTGCCTTTTTATCAGTTTGACAAGCATTAAAAGCTATTAAAACTAAAACTGAGATAAAATATTTTTTCATAAAATGTTTTTAGAATGTAGATTATTTAGAAAGTAAATAATATAAATAAGATTGTTGCATATTTAAGGCCAACAAAGCATCTACATATTGTTGCTCTGCGACTTGTACTTGATTCATACTATTTGACCATTCAATATAATTAATTTGTCCTTGCTGAAAAGAGAAGCTAGCCATCTCCCCCATTTTTCTTGTATTGGGCAATAGTTGTTTGTTTAAATAATTACATACTTCAATTGCTTGTTTATAATTTCCCCATGCTTTTTGAATAGCCAATCTTAAATCTTGTATTGCCTTTTCTTGCTCAGACGCTACAAATTGTTCATTATAAGTACTTGCTTTTACCCTTTGTTTGCCAGCTCTAGAAAACAATGGGATATTTAAGCCCACTGTAACTGAATTGAATCTCTGTTGGTCTGTTGAAGCGGTTTTGAAACTTTGATTGGCTGCTCCTAAAGACCATTGAGGTAAATTTTTTGCTTTTTGTAATTGTGTTTCAAACAAAGCAGTTTGTAGTTTCTGTTGCCAAACCGAATACAAAGGATGGTTTTCAGAAACAATGGTGTCCATTAGTTTCACTTCCATAGTCAACGCTTCTGCTGGTGTAAAATGACTACTATCTTGTAAGACTAAGTATACTTGACTTTGGATAGTTTTCAAATCTGCACTATTTTTTACAACATTTTGCTCATTTTGTGCCACCCAGTTTTGCATATTTAATCTTTCTAGGCCATTGTCTTGTCCAGCATTATATCTTGCTTCAGATAATTTCAATTGTTTTGAATAAACTTGTTGAAATTGATTCAATATTTGCTCTTTTGATAATAAATATTGCCATTGAATATATAATTGTTCAACAGACCATTTAACAAACTGTTTATCTAATAAAGCTTGATATTCATTGGTCTTCAACATTGAAGCATACACATTTTGTTGTTGCTTATATACCATTGGCAAATCAAATGTTTGCTCAATAAAATATTTTGAATCACTGAACGCACTATTTACATTGCCATAATCTGCTTTTAAAGTAGCTTTTGATGGATCAAATCTAGTAGCACTCAATGCACTAAAATAACCAGATTGTGCAGCATTAGACTTCATTAATGGAGCCACTTCTAAAGCTCTCTCAATTACCTGTTGTTTGGTTTTATGTGGGGCTTGAGCATTCAAATTCATTATTGAACAAATTCCCAATAAAACCAGTAATGGAGCTTTAATTACGGTAGTTCTTTTTTCAATCATTTGATATAAAATAGGTAATACAAATAAGGTTAAAAAGGTAGCTGTCAATAAGCCACCAATAACTACTGTAGCCAAAGGCTTTTGTACCTCAGCACCTGCTCCAGCACTCAAGGCCATTGGAATAAAACCAAGAGATGCCACTGATGCGGTAATTAAAATAGGTCTAAGTCTGGTTTTAGTAGCTTTTAAAATTATTTCATGAATAGTATAATTGGTCTCTTTAGCTAATTTGTTCATTTCAGTTAATAATACAATACCATTTAAAACTGCCACACCAAACAAAGCAATAAAACCTACACCTGCAGAAATACTAAATGGCATTCCTCTTAACCAAAGGGCCAATACACCTCCAATAGCAGAGAATGGAATGGCAGAAAAAATTAGTAAACAATGTTTTAAATTATTGAATGCAAAAAATAACATTACCAAAATTAACAATAAGGCAATAGGTACTGCAATTTGAAGTCTACTCACTGCATGTTCTAAATTTTCAAATTGTCCACCATATTTTACATAATAACCTGCAGGTAGATGAATTTGAGATTGTACTTTATTTTGTAATTCGGTCACTACAGATTTTACATCCTTGCCTCTTACGTTAAATCCAACCACAATTCTTCTTGCCGCATCTTCTCTCTGAATTTGATAAGGTCCTTCTTCAATATTAACATCAGCTAATTCATATAAAGGCACTTGTTTGCCTGCACCAATACTCACCATTAAATTACCAATACCCTGCCAGTCCTTTTTTTGTGTTGCATTTAATTTAACTACTAAATCAAATCTCTTATCCCCCTCAAAAACCTTTCCAGCAACACCACCTGCATAGGCAGATTGAATAACTTGATTGACTTCTTGAATAGAAGCACCATATTTTGCAATGGCTTCTCTATTATATTTAATGACTACTTGAGAGATACCTGTCACTGTTTCAACATATAAGTCTTTAGCTCCATCAACCGTTTTAATAATAGATCCCATTTGTGCAGCATATTTTGCTAGTGTATCTAAATTCTCTCCAAATATTTTACAAGAAACATCCTGTCTGGACCCAGTCATCAATTCATTAAATCGCATTTGAACAGGAAATTGAAAGCCAGTAGTTAAACCAGGTACATGTGCGATTACTTTACTCATAGTGTCAGCCAATTCATCAAATGTTTTGGCAGATACCCATTCTTTTTTATCCTTTAATATAATCATCAAATCAGACGCATCCATTGACATAGGATCCGTCGGAATTTCTCCAGCACCAATTTTAGTTACAATTTTTTCAATTTCTGGAAAATGATCTAATAACTGTTTTGAAGCTTTTTGAGTTGTTCCTAAAGTTGCTTTTAAAGAGGAACCAGAGAGCATTCTTGTATCAACTGCAAAATCACCTTCTTCTAATTTAGGAATGAATTCGCCGCCCAAAGTAGTTAAAATATACACTGCTAGAACAAAACTTGCGATCGTAATGATTAGAATTTTCTTTGGAATCAATAAAGCTTTTTCTAATAAGGGTTGATAAAAATTCTCTAAACGCTGCATATACTTATCTGTTAGAGATTCTTTTTGAACCCTGTTTCTACTTAATACCCATGCACTCATCATTGGTACATAAGTGACAGAAAGTATGAATGCGCCAATTAAAGCAAAAGAAACAGTTTGAGCCATTGGGCCAAACATCTTTCCTTCAATACCAGACAAGGTTAAAATTGGAAGGTATACAATCAAAATGATAATTTGACCAAAAGCTGCAGCGCCCATCATTTTATTTGAAATATTTCCCACCACTTCATTCATCTCAGTTTTATCAATCTTATTAATGTGTAAAGTAGATTTAGATGGATGATATAGTTGATGTAATACTGCTTCTACTATAATTACTGCTCCATCTACCAATAAGCCAAAATCCAAAGCTCCCAAGCTCATTAAATTTCCACTTACCCCAAACAAATGCATTAATATAAAAGCAAATAACATAGATAATGGTATGACAGAAGCTACCACCAATCCAGCTCTAAGATTACCTAAAAATAAAATCAATACGAAAATTACAATCAATGCACCTTCTAAAAGATTTTTAACAACTGTATTGATTGCATTATTGACCATTTTAGTTCTGTCCAAGAAAGGTTCTATAACCACCCCTTCAGGTAATGATTTTTCAATAGTGGCAATTTTTGCTTTTACATTTGCAATCACCAATTTACTATTCTCTCCTTTAAGCATCATCACAACGGCTCCAGCAACTTCTCCATCTGCATTATAAGCTGTTGCTCCAAACCTTGTCGCTTCACCTAATTTAACCGTAGCTATATCTCTAATCAATAAAGGAATACCATTAGACATGGTTTTTACAGGAATGGCGCCAATATTTTCTAAGGAATTCACCATCCCCTCAGTTCTAATAAACAAAACACCGTCGCCATGTTCTATATATGTTCCACCTGCATTTTGATTATTTTGATTTAAAGCAGTAAAAACATCATTGACAGACAAATTGTAATTTTTCAATAACTCGGTATTCACTGCTACTTCATATTGCTTCACTGCACCACCGAAACTACTTACATCAGCAACACCTACTGTACCTAATAACTGTTTACGTACAATCCAATCCTGAATGGTTCTTAACTCCGTTAAAGTATATTTATTTTCATAGCCTTTTTTAGCTCTTACAACATATTGATAAACTTCACCGAGACCGGTTGTTAATGGCCCCAATTCCGGAATACCCATACCCTCTGGAATCTGAGATTTCACTGTAAGCAATCTCTCTGATACCTGATTTCTTGCCCAGTAAATATCCACTTTGTCTTCAAACACAATGGTTACCAAACTCAAACCAAATCTGGAAAAACTTCTTTGCTCCACTATCCCTGGTATGTTTCTGGTAGCTTGTTCAATGGGAACAGTAATCAAACGTTCTACATCAGGGGCTCCTGCACTAGGGGCAGAAGTAATAATCATTACCTGATTATTGGTAATATCTGGAACAGCATCAATGGGTAATTTAGAAATGGAATAAATTCCACCTATTAATAAAGCTAATAACCCAAGCAAAACAATTAATCTATTCTTAATAGAAAATTGAATGATTTTATTTAACATAATTCTTTCTTTTTCAAAATAATGAACACATATCTCCAAAAAGAGATACTTAAATACTAAAAGAAATTATGCCTTGGGAGGTTGGAAAATATTTTCGAGTGCATTAGACAAATGCTTCTCGTCATCAAATAAAATATAATTTTTAGTAAGCCTTGAAACGATCAAAGGTTGAACAGTTTGTTTTGGAACAAAAAGGCTAACAAAATTTAACAAAGAAATGGTACGATTAGAAGACTTAAAAGGCAATTGCATGTCTTGTTGATAATCACTATCGTAGGTTTGATTAGTGAAATAATGCATATCAATGAACTTAGAAAAACTAAGTTCATGGTTGAATTGTTTATGCGTTTTATAATGCTCAACCAAATAAGGCACTTTTAGTAATTGATAGGCTTCGGTAGCGCCTAACAAATACAATGAGATTAGCGATATGGTAATAAACTTTTTCAACCCTATAAAGGTAGTTATTTTTTAGTGTTTTTGAGTTTGGGCAGTGCGTTAAAGAACAAATAGTCAAAACTAAGGTAAAGACTTCTATCACTCATTCTATTGGTATTATCTGCTAATGCCCATCTGTAACCAAGATTTAGCTTGGATTGACTATTGAAAATCAATTGTATAGAAGGTGCAATATCCAAGAAATGGGCTTTGTCATTGATTAATTGCTGCCCTATTAATTCAACATAAAAATTAAGATTGGTTTGTCCATAACTGTTGTAATTTTTAGGATACAATAACCAACCATTAGACCAACTATATTGGATTCCATTTTTTGTATAAGAGGTAATTCCTGTATACCTATGTAACCATCCTGCAGTGAATGAGCTTGCCCATTTATGTTGCAACCTAGTTGCAATGAAACCTGCATTCCATAATTTCTGTTGCCCTTCCATCATAATGGCATTAGAACTTGGATTAAAAGGCGAACTAATGGCTCTAGCAAATAATGCTAGTCTTGTATGTGCATGAATATCATCTAAAGAATACAACCTATGTTGAAGATATACTTCTGAAGCAGTATAATTTGTACCCAGATGCATCATCCAATTTTTCTTGAAACTAAATTCTATTTGTGTATTATAAAAAGAGTTATTCATCTTACCCCCCATCTGCTGATAAGATTGCTTCAACATAATAGACCTTGTAGGCATAATACTTGCAGGTTCACTCATAACATATAATTCCTGTGCATTAGTAAAATGAACTATTGCCAGAAAAAATAAGCAAACAGATACATATTTATAGGATCGAACAATCATGCTTAATAATTTAAAAGATAAACACCTTTGGCCGGTTGAATGTCTTTATTGATGATATATACTTTTTGCTTATTTGACAATGTTTTATTTGTCTTGGTTTGCCATTTAAATTGATAACCAAAATCATTAAATACAAGGTCTTTAATAGCTGTTTGGTCTTTCCAATCTGCAGTAATCGCTAATTTAGCTATAGAGAAACCAGCGTCATATACTGCATCTCTAATTCCTTCGATACTTGCTGCACTGTCTTTTTTGAAACTTAATTGATATACGGAAGTTTCAATATTCACTTTCACCGTATCTACAAAATCTAATTGACTAAGTGCTTTAAAAATAGCTTTAGAACACATAGAACAGGTTAAGCCACTTGCCAAGACTTCTGCAGATTTTATTTGGGCATTAATGCCGCTTGCTAAAACAAATGAGCAAGCAAGAAACCATATTTTGAGTTTCATAAAATATAGATACTACCATTACCCATGAAATTCATAGGTAATGGTTGATTAAAAAAATGGATAATTAAGATTTTTTCTTTTTCTTTCTATCGTACTGGCAACACTCATCTAACTTGCCATAGGCTTCATTAGAGGCAGTTTGATGCTCGGTATCATAGCCTGCATTAGCAATAGCAAGTTCTAATTTATCTGTTGAAGTGGCTGCAGCATCAAAAGTAACTTTCAATAACTTGGTATTTTTATCCCATGCGGCAGTCATTGCGCCTGCAGCTTTTGCAGCAGTTTCAATATTTTTTTTACACATGCCACAGTTTCCAGCTACTTTAATGGTAGAACTATTTTGTCCAAATGAAACAAGAGAAGTAAAAGCGATCAATAAAAATGATAATAATAAGTTTTTCATAAAATGAATTTGATAATCAATAAAAATAATAATACACTATATAAAGCCTAGTTAAATCTTGGCTTTTATTAGATTAAATCAAATTCTATAGTTGCAAACAAATTGATAAATAGGCGGAGGAGTCCAATTATTTATAAATAATTTTTCCGGTCTATTTGTCTTAGTAAAGAACTTGTCTTTTACAATTACAGTATTATCTAAAAGAAGAGATTCAAGGTTAACCTGTTTTTTTAATTCAGGCGCTACTTGAGTTGCATGAACATCTTGAGACTTTATGAATTTAACCGTATCCTTACAACAATGATCTATTGATCCTTCCTTGGGTTTAGTACATTGACATTTTCTTATTTTACCCATACAATAATGCGAGCTCACAGAAGCACCCACACTAGATAGGGTGTATAAACTAAGCAGTAAAAAAGTCAATAGCCTTTTCATACTATAAAGTTACATACTTATTAGAGAACCAAAATTGACAATAGTCAGTTTTTCCTTAATTGATAAAATGCCACCAAATGCCAACACGAACCCAAATGCCTGTTCCAGGGTAATTTTTGGCCGTAAAATTGTAATGATTGCCTAGTGTATTATTAGTAGGCAATAGTGTATTTAAGTTCTCTACCCTGATATAGGCTTTTAAACGCTTGATAGTCATATGATAAAAAGCATTCACCATTGGTCGATTACTTAAAGTGTACTCATTCTGTTGATAAAACTGCCCAGTAAAAGGCATGTAAAAATTAGCTTTATAATTGGTGTGATAAATAAACTCCAAACCAGTGGACATATTTAAATTTTTATAAAACACCCCTTCAAAGGCAATTCTTTGTCTGGTTAATATTGTCGGAACTCTCAAAGGACTAGCCGCATCTACTAATTGTAAATGTACTTCATTGTACCAATTCCAATGGGTAGATAACTTAAACTGATTGGCTAATTGAGCATTGATATAATGAATGGTTCCTTGATAAACTGCTGCAGTATACCCAGTTGAATAATATTGATAATTATTAATTAACTGGTAAGTAAAAGAGGCTTTCCAGGCTTTTTTAATATTACCTGTTGCTGCCATTAATTGCAGATGATTCTCTTTTTTAATATTGTTCAAGCCAATAATGGGGAAATCAGTAATGCCCATTGCATTGGTGGAGGGTGTTCTATTCACATTATTAAATGCAAATTGAACATAGTTGCCTTTTTTATTTAATAAACTAGTCAAAGAAGCTTTGGTAATATAATCTCCAGCATGATACCCTACTAAATACAATTGCCCATATAAATCAATGTCCCAAACCTGATTCTTGGTTTTGTTTTTATAAGCCCCAAATCCATAACTATCCTGTGCAGACCAATCTTTTCTTGTTAAAAAACTTCCGGTTTGATTGGATAAACCCGCTCCCACTTGCAAAAACTGATTGCTATTATTTTTTTGAGGATAGCTAATTAAGCTAAACTCATTGCTAAGAATATTCCATTGGTCTTTAAACTTGGTATTATCTACTATTGAATTAGGATAATTAAAGTAGGTAGTATAATTATAAGCATGCGGACTAGCGTCTTGAAATAAAAAGCTTTGTTGTTGATATTTTATTTCATTTTGGAATCTAAGCCTTGGATAAAATAAATAAGTGGTCACCGTATCTTTTACTACTGAATCTTTTTGACCAATATCATAAGTTTGTTTCCAAACCAATGTGTTGTCTTGATAGATGGATCCAGTAGAAATATTCGTATTAAAAGGATTTCTAAAAGCAGCACTACTCACACCCAATCTTGTTTCCAATTCATAAGGATTATTCAAAGCCAGACTATCTAATCTTGCCGCATTCACTAATCCACCATTTTCAGATGAGGCTGTTTTATTATTTAACATTACCCAAAAACTCTCATACCTTTTTCTTTTGGATTGAAAATGTGCTGTTATGCGCATATTGCTAAAATTCGCTTGCTGATTTTTTACATTACCTGGCGAATTACTAAATCTATAATCAAAGGAGAAATTTAATTGCTGCTTTTTATTCTGTGTATGTTTTAATTCCACCAGCTGCTCTCCTTTCCCACCTAATAAATACACCAATTCTGTATAAGGTCTGGTAGTTTGATAAAATGGTGTAGCAGCTAGAGTATAATTATATATCTCATATTGATGAAAGCCTGCATCAAACCCAGCTTTCCAAACCGGAGAAAAAAGGTATGAATTAGAAGCGGTTCCGGTATTTCCTAAATTATAATAAGTATATGGAAGAGGGAATCTTTTATAAAAATCGTTAATAGATGAATCATTCTGCTTGATTTCATTATTATTATACAACTTATAAAAGATGGTAATTGAATCAGCGTTTTTATCCCTTTTTTGTAATGAGTCGCCAGCGGTAGCTGTTCCTGACATTCTTCCTCCCATTCCAGACATGGAATTAAAAGAACCAGAACGCATTTGTGCAAACACCAATGAATTGACTGTTATCCCTAACAAAAAAATAATAAAACGCTTTAATGGCATAATCTATTTTTAAGCAATTGCCTTCACTAAATCACTTATGATTAAAGTTAATTTTGGCTCAGCAGCATTGGCTGCTTCTAAAACTTCTTGATGCGTAATTACATTATTGTCTTCGCGAATGCCCAAATCGGTCACCACACTAATGGCAAAAACACGCATGCCAGCATGCACTGCAGCAATATTTTCTTGAACTGTGCTCATTCCTACCACATCACCGCCTACTATTTTAATTAATTTATATTCTGCTCTTGTTTCAAAAGTTGGACCAGTCACCCCTACATAAACACCTTCATGCACTTTTATTTGATGCGCAGCGGCTATCACTTTTGCTTTATCAATAAATACTTGCGCATATGGTTCACTCATATCAGGGAACCTTGTACCTAATTCATTTTCGTTTTTACCTAATAATGGATTGATAGTGAAAAAACTAATATGGTCTTTAATGATCATTAAATCACCCACTTTGTAATCGGGATTAACACCCCCTGCAGCATTGGATAAAATTAAGTTTTGAACGCCTAATAATTTTAATACCCTAACTGGAAAAGAAACTTGTTCTGGAGTATACCCTTCGTAAAAATGAAAACGGCCTTCCAATACCCAAACTTTTTGACCATTCAATGTACCTAAAATTAAACGGCCTTTATGTCCTTCAACAGTACTTACTGGAAAATTAGGAATTGCAGAATAAGGTAGCTCAAACTCGGTTTCAATCTTGGTAGATAAATTGCCTAAACCACTGCCTAAAATGATGGCCGTGTCCGCTTTAGCAGAAATCTTCGATTGAATAAATTGAGCTGTTTCTTTTAACTGAGTCATTAAGGTGGTCATATTCATGCTTTAATTAGGCACAAATATAACTCATTTACTTAGTTTCTTTGTTTAAAACCACATATGCTATCACAGCACTAATAATCATAAAAACAGCCCCTAATAAGAAAGAAGCCCCCGGAAAATAGATGGGATTAGTTGGCTTAGTGAAATAGGCAAATAAACTGGTCATTACTAATGGTCCAATAATGGAGGTAACACTCATAATACTAGTTAAAGAACCTTGTAATTCCCCTTGTTGATTCTTTGGCACATGAACAGATATTAGCGACTGTAATGCTGGTCCACATATTCCACCTAAACAATAAGGCACTAAAAATGCAAACATCATCCAAGAAGAAGATGCAAATGCAAATAAAGTAAGGCCTAATGCATATAAAGCAATTCCGTAATAAACACTTTTCTTATCTCCTAATTTTGGATTGATAAATCGAATTAAAACGCCCTGTACTATACCAACCAATAAGCCCACCATGGCCAAAGACAATCCAATAGTTTTAGGACTCCATTTAAATTTTTCAATATTGGCATAGCTCCAATTACTTTGAACTGCGTGTGAACCTAAGTAAATAAATAATAAAGACACAATTAAACCAGATACTGCAGGATAAGACCTTAAGTGAAGTAAAGAACTCAAAGGGTTAGATCTTTTCCATTCGAAATTTCTTCGATTGGCCGGCGCCAATGATTCAGGTAAAACAAAATATCCATACAAAGCATTAATCAATGCTAAAGCAGCCGCAACAATAAATGGAAGTCTGTGCCCATACTCTCCCAAAATACCTCCTAACATTGGACCAATGATAAATCCAATTCCAAAAGCCGCACCAATCATACCAAAATTTTTGGCTCTATTGGTATCATCACTAATATCTGCTATATAAGCCGAAGCAGTGGTAATACTTGCTCCAGTAATACCAGAAATAGTTCTACCAACAAATAACCAAAAAATACTTGGTGCAAAAGCCAAGAACAAATAATCTAATCCAAAACCTAATAAAGAAATTAATAAAACAGGACGTCTTCCATATCTATCACTTAAACTTCCAATTAATGGAGAAAATAAAAATTGCATAGTGGCGTATAAAAAAGTCAACCATCCACCATATAAAGAAACCTTACTGATGTCTTCTGTATGAATTAATCCCTTAATTAAAGCAGGGACTACTGGAATGATAATACCCAATCCTACAATATCAATCACTAATGTAAAGAAGATAAAGCCTATTGCTGCCTGTTTATTATTATTTGCCATATCCAACAAATATAAATAAAAAAGCCCCAGAACCAAAGGCCCGGGGCTTTAAATTAAGTTTAAGAATTAGGCTTCATTTCTAAAAACAATGATGCCATCAAAGATGTCTATCAATACTTTTTTAGACTTATCTATTTCTCCACTTAAGATTTTCTTACTTAATTCGTTCACAACTAGCTTTTGAATTAGTCTCTTCAGTGGTCTAGCACCTAATTGCATATCAAAACCTTGTTCAGATAAATACTCAATTAAGTAATCGCTAAATTCAATTTGCATGTCGTTTTCAGCAACTAATTGCTTTAAATTATTCAATTGTATTTTAACAATAGCAGCCATTTGCTTTTGTAATAAAGGAGAGAACATAATAATTTCATCTACTCTATTTAAAAATTCAGGACGGATAGTTTGCTTTAATAAAGCCATCACTTCTGTCTTAGATTGTTCTGTTTTTTCTTCTACATTTTTATCAGTTACTCCTTCAAAAGCATCTTGAATTAAATGACTACCAATATTACTGGTCATGATAATAATGGTATTCTTGAAATTAACTGTTCTACCCTTATTATCTGTTAAATGCCCATCGTCTAAAACTTGTAATAGAATATTCCAAACATCAGGATGCGCTTTTTCAATCTCATCCAATAACACCACACTATATGGTTTTCTTCTCACCGCTTCAGTCAACTGACCACCCTCATCATATCCCACATATCCTGGAGGCGCTCCTACCAATCTTGATACTGCATGTTTTTCTTGGTATTCACTCATATCAATTCTGGTCATCATGCTATCATCATCAAATAAATAGTTAGCTAAGGCTTTTGCTAATTCTGTCTTACCAACACCAGTAGTTCCTAAGAAGATAAAAGAACCAATAGGCTTTTTAGGATCCTGTAATCCTGCCCTACTTCTTCTAATCGCATCAGACACTGCTGTGATAGCTTCTTCTTGTCCAATAACTCTACGATGCAATTCATCTTCTAAATGCAATAATTTTTCTCTTTCAGATTGCATCATTTTACTTACTGGAATACCTGTTGCTTTTGCAATATTTTCTGCAATATCTTCTGCATCTACTTCTTCCTTCATTAATCTTTTACCAGAAGCACCAAACTCATTTAATTGTTTAGTAAATTCTACTAATTGATTTTCCTCTTCTTTTATCTTTCCATATCTAATCTCAGCCACTTTACCATAATCTCCATTTCTCTCTGCTACTTCAGCTTCTTGCTTGAATTTTTCAATATTGGTTTTGCATTTTTGCACTTTGTCTACTAATTCTTTTTCCTGACCCCATTTCGCCTTCAAAGTATCTTGTTCAACAATTAAATTGCTGATCTCAATGTTCAAAGCTTTTAATTGATCTGGGTTATTCTCTCTCTTGATCGCTTCACGTTCAATTTCTAATTGACGAATTTGTCTAATTAAGGTATCTAATTCCTCAGGCATTGAATTCATTTCCAATCTTAACTTAGCAGCACTCTCATCAATTAAATCAATGGCTTTATCGGGCAAGAAACGATCCGTGATATATCTGCTTGATAATTCAACTGCAGCAATAATGGCTTCGTCTTTAATTCTTACATGGTGATGCGTTTCGTATCTTTCTTTTAATCCTCTTAAGATAGAAATAGCATCTTCTTTAGTTGGCTCGTCAATCATTACTTTTTGGAATCTACGCTCTAATGCTTTGTCTTTCTCAAAGAATTTTTGATACTCCGCTAAGGTAGTTGCACCAATTGCTCTTAATTCACCTCTCGCTAAAGCAGGCTTTAAGATATTCGCAGCATCCATAGCCCCTTCACCTCCACCTGCACCTACCAATGTGTGAATTTCATCTATAAATAAAATTACTTCGCCATCACTTGTTGACACTTCTTTCACAACGCCTTTTAATCTTTCCTCAAACTCTCCCTTGTATTTTGCACCGGCAATTAATTGTCCCATATCCAAAGCATAAATAATTTTAGACTTTAAATTATCGGGTACATCACCATTCACAATTCTCATAGCCAATCCTTCGGCGATAGCTGTTTTACCAACGCCTGGCTCACCCACTAAAATGGGGTTATTCTTACTTCTTCTTGAAAGAATATGCAAGGTTCTTCTAATCTCTTCGTCACGGCCAATCACGGGATCTAATTTCCCTTTATTGGCCATTTCATTTAAATTCTTTGCGTATTTAGATAAGGATTGAAACTGTGTTTCCTGCGTAGCAGATTGTACTTTCTCTCCTTTTCTCAATTCATTGATTGCTGCAACCAAGCCCTTCTCTGTAAGGCCAGCATCTTTTAAAATTTTTGCAATTCCATCATTCACTTGCATGAATGCAATCATAATATGTTCTACTGTTACAAACTCATCTCCAAACGTTTTTAAAGCTGCATTTGATTTTAATAAAACACTATTCAAGTCACGACTTAAATTGGCAGCAGGTTCCCCTGAAGCAATTTTTGCTAAACCAGTAATTTGCTCTTCCAGTTTTTGTAATACTATAACTGGATTAACATTATTTTTCTTTAATAAAAATTCAATGGGACTTTCTTTATCCAATAAAATGGCCTTCAACAAATGTGCAGTTTCAATATTAGCATTACCATTATTGTATGCTAATTGTTGTGCTTGCTGAATGGCTTCCTGAGCCTTGATGGTATATTGATTTAAATTCATAATAATAGATTTATAGTAAGGTATGCTCAAAACGGAAGCCAATCTATGATTTAAGTTATAATGTCACATTAATTAGCTTAAATCGGAACAAAAGTCAGTCCTATCAAGGATTTTCTGCTATTTTTACATGGTGAACATTTTTTCAAATACACAGTATATTAAAGAATTAGCCCAAGCCATGGGCTTTGATTATTGTGGAATTGCAAAAGCCAAAGAATTAACAGAAGATGCTTTGCGATTAGAACAATGGCTTCATAAAGGATTTCACGGAGAGATGGATTATATGGCCAGAAATTTTGACCTAAGAATTGATCCAAGAAAACTAGTACCTGGTGCCAAATCAGTCATCTGTTTTATTAAAAATTATTACCCATCGGAAGTACAAGAAAAAGGATTTCCAAAAATTGCAAAGTATGCTTGGGGAAATGATTATCATGAAGTGATCAGAAATCAATTACTTGAATTCCTAGATCAATTAAGAAAAAAAATAGGACCTATAGAAGGAAGAGGATTTGTAGATTCTGCACCTGTACTAGAAAGATCTTGGGCTCAACTAGCTGGTGCGGGTTGGATTGGAAAAAATGGAAATTTAATCAAACCCCAAAATGGATCTTTCTTTTTTATTGCCACTTTAATTGTTGATCTTGAATTAAACTATGATAAGCCTATTAGCAAGGATTATTGTGGAACTTGCACTAAATGTATTGACGCTTGCCCAACACAGGCCATCCTCCCTAATAAAACCATTGAAGCGAATCATTGCATTAGTTACTTAACCATAGAACTAAAAAAAGAAACCATTGAAACAGATAGATCCTATCAAGAATGGGCTTTTGGTTGTGATATCTGTCAGGATGTTTGCCCATGGAATAGATTTAGTAAACCACATCAAGAACCCGCATTTAAACCATTGGATGGTTTATTGCAAATGAAAAAAGAAGATTGGTTGGCAATGGAAGAAACTACTTTCAAAGCAAGGTTTAAGCAGTCCCCATTATTAAGATCCAAATTAAAAGGAATTAAAAGAAATATTACTTATTTAAAATAGCTTCTTTCAGATTAGCTAATTCTACTTCCATTTTATACCCTAATAATTTTTCATTTAAAAGGGTTTGAAATTTCTCCCAAGGATACCAATGAACATTTTGAGTAAAGGACCAATGAATAACATATTGATTATTGCTTAGCGGAAGCCATTCAATCAATACATCATATGGTGGTTGTCCTGTAGCTACCCAATTAAACCTAGCAGAAGAGTCCGTTTTCTGAACTAATTGTATTTTTTGAGTACTAATAAAGGCAGTACTGTCTTTAATGGTTACTTTATTTTCTTTCCATTCAGTCATCCATGCATTCCAATGCTGCAAATCGCTCACATAGTAAGCAATATTTTCTGCTGGAGCACTAATTTCAATTGCCCTAGACACAACCACTTTGGAGGGAAATAAGAAAGATATAGCAGTAATTATACTTGCCAATACCAAAGCGCTTATAATTAAGAATTTGACCAATCTCATTTATTCCCATTTAAATATTTTGAATGCCAAAGCATATACCACTATAATCCAAATAAATAAAACAGCGATATCAGGCCAAGTAGCCAATAAACTAGTGCCTTCGAAAGAAATATTACGCATCGCGTTATTAAAATGAGTTAATGGCAATATGTTACAAAAAGGCTGCATCCACTTAGGAAAATTATCAATAGAGAAAAAAGTACCTGCTAATAAGAATTGAGGTAAAGTGATCAAATTGGCAAAAGGTGGAATAGTGCTTTCTGTTTTGGCTAAACCACTCACCACAAATCCAAATCCCATAAACAAGATAAGAGCAATAAAACTTAAGAGCATGATATTTAAGAAAGTTGCCAAACCATTCACTAATGTAAATTGGAAAGCAAAATGTCCAATAGATATAATAATAACTGCAGTGATTAATTGAAAAATAACCCTACTTAATGCTTCTCCTAAAATAATGTACAATCTTCTGATTGGAGTTGCATAAAATCTTTTCAAAACCAATTGTTGTCTTAAATTAAAAAACAAAAAAGCTACTCCAAAAACCCCTGCACTTAATAAAGAGAAACCTAATTGACCAGGCAGGATAAAATCAATAGTTCTATATACCCTTCCTGGCACCTTATGCACTATATTATTTACTTTGGCATAACTAGGTCGGTCTTTGAAGCTAGCATCGTTTATAGAATTCACCACCGAATTCAAAATAGATTTTAGTACTTCAATATTTTGAGGATTTGCCGCTTCAGAACTTGTTAAATTAATTAAATAAGGTTGAGTTGGCTTACCCGTTGCTTGAATATTGATTAATGCAGTGATTCTTCCCTTCGCTAATTCTGAATCAATATCTTTTTGATCTGCACTCGCAAATTTTAATCCAGGAATTTTTTTGAACGCTGTATAAATAGCATTAGTGGTATCAGATTTTGGATCCATTGCCACTTTCACAGAAATATTTCCACCACTACTCAGAAAACCAAATACCAAGATAAAGATCAAAGGAAAAGCAATGCTAAATATTACAGCAGAAGGACTTCTGAAAATGGATCTCAAGCTTGCTTTAGTAATCGCCAACATGGCTTTTACCTGAAAATAAGACTGCATATTTTAAGGTTGTTTCACAACAAAGATAGGCAAACGGGTCTGTGGAGCACCCATCATTTGTTGAATTGATTTTATTTCTTTGAAAAGTTCAAACTGTGTACTGCCTAATTCTTCTTTAATGGCTTTCACTTTAGCAGTTTCTTTATATTCTTCCATTAAAGATTCTATAAATGATTTTGATTCAGGATAAGCCTTAATACCATAGCCTTTTAATTTAGCCATTTTGGCCGCAGAAGCAATGGCATCATCTAATGTGCCGATACGATCTACTAAACCTATTTTAATAGCATCTGCTCCAATCCAAACTCTACCTTGTGCAATGGAGTCAATATATTCAATAGATTTTTTTCTTCCAATGGCAACTCTAGATTTAAAGGCATGATAAATGCTATCCACCCCAGCTTGCATAAATCTTTGTTCAGTTGCATTTAGAGGTCTAGTAGTAGAAGGCATATCAGCATACTGCCCCGTTTTCACACCATCAAAACTGATGCCCAATTTATTATTCATTAAACCCTTCACATTTGGAATCACAGAGAACACACCAATAGATCCTGTGATAGTTCCTGCATTAGCAAAAATAGAATCTGCTCCGCAAGCAATGTAATAACCACCAGAAGCGGCTAGATCACCCATACTCACCACCACAGGCTTTTCTTTTTTTAATAAATCAATTTCTCTCCAAATAATATCACTAGCCAATGCACTTCCTCCAGGAGAATTTACTCTTAATACAACAGCGTCAATGGCATCATCTTTTCGAATTTTTTGAAGAAGTACTCTAAAATCATCACTAGCAATGGATCCTTGTTGATTCTTTCCCATTACCACATCACCATTTGCAAAAATTACAGCCACTTTGCCAGAACCCGTTCCTCTAATAGCTACAGATCCAGCATAATCACCCATGCTTAAAAAAGCAATATCTTTCTGATCATCCTGACGCAATTTTTTGGAGATTATTTTTTTCACTTGATCATCGTACATCAAGCCATCAACTAATCCTGTTTTAGAAGCATCATAAGCAGTTTGAATCAATCCTTCATTTGCCCAATATTTCAAACTATCTACATTAAGATTTCTGCTATCAGCCGTACTGCTGATAAATTGATTATATAAACCTCCTAGCCAAACATTGGTTTGTAATTTATTGGCTTCAGACATTTGCGTATACCTGAAAGGCTCGGTAGCACTTTTAAATTTACCTGCATAAAAAACCTGAGGTTGAATTTCTAATTTGTCTAATAAACCTTTTAAGAAAACTGTTTCATAATTAAATCCATTCCACTCGATGCCTCCTTGAGGATGCGTATAAATAGCATCAGCAACATTGGCTACCATATATCCTTTTTGTGTAATGGTTTCACCATAAGCAATCACGAATTTTTTAGAAGTCTTAAAATCAATTAAAGCTTTTCTAATTTCTTCTGAAGCTGCATACCCATTTGGATTTTGTTGACACTTAATATAGATACCCTTTATAGCATCATCTTTTTTAGCATAGGCAATTAAATGAATCAACTCAGACAAACTAGGTAATTTGCCATTTTTCTTATTCACTATTTCAGAAATAGGATCATTTTGTACTTGTTCCGCAAATTCATTAGATAAATCTAACACCAACACCGAATTAGCAGCCACCACCTTAGGTTCTTCTGTAGAAAAAGCACTTGCAATACCTACTATTAAAAAGAAGCCAATCAAAGTAAAAACCACTAAAGCTAATAAACTGGCGAAAAAAGATTTGAAGAAGATTTTCATGCTGCTATATTTAATTGTGTAACGGTGTAAAATTATGGATATTTGAGCTACTTTAAGCAAGCTTCTATGAACAAAGCATACCTATTGATAGGCGGTAATATGGGTGATCGATTGGCAAATCTTCAAAATGCCCAAACCTCTATTCAATCTCAAATAGGTTCAATTATTTTATCTTCTTCCATTTATGAAACTGCTGCCTGGGGATTGGAAGATCAACCCAGTTTTTTAAATCAAGCATTTATTGTTGAAACTACTTTTACTGCACATGAAGTATTAAAAAAATTATTAGCCATTGAACAATCCATGGGTAGAATTAGACAACAACCATTAGGTCCAAGAACAATCGATTTGGATATTATATTTTTTAATGACCAAATAATTCACACCGAAGATTTAACTATTCCACATCCACAAATGCAAAAAAGAAATTTTGTTTTAACTCCTTTAAATGAAATAGCCCCTGAATTTATTCATCCCGAATTAAAACAAACTATTAATCAATTACTTATAGACTGCAGTGACCCATTACTGTGTATAAAAAAATAAATAGATACGCTCATCTGCGCTTATATTTGACGCGAAGAAAAGAACAATGAAGCATCAATTTATAGCCATCGAGGGAAATATAGGAGCCGGTAAGACCACATTAACGCATTTACTAGCGCAACATTTTAATGCAAAAACAGTATTAGAAGAATTTGCAGAAAATCCCTTTTTGACAAAATTTTACGAGAACCCAAAACAATATGCTTTTCCGCTAGAATTATTTTTTTTAGCAGAGCGCTTTAAACAACAACAAGAATTAATTAAAAACGGTGACTTATTTCAACAAGTAACTGTATCGGACTATATGTTCACCAAATGTTTGCTTTTTGCAAAAGCGAATTTGCCTGAAGAAGAATTTAGATTGTATCAAAAAATGTTTGATGTGTTTTATCAGCAATTAACGCCTCCTGATATTTTAATTTATTTGCACGCTCCTGTGAACAGATTACAGAGTAATATTAAAAAGCGTAATAGAAAATTTGAACAAGCTATCCCAGACGAGTATTTATTCAAAATTCAGGAGACCTACACTAGCTATATCAAACAACATAATATTAGAACCATCTTTGTAGACGCAAGTAATGCAGATTTTTTATACAATGAAGCACATTTAAAAGTAATTTTAGATGCTTTAGATAAAGACTTGGAAGAAGGTCAACATTATTTCAACTTACCTTAAACTTATGACAGAAGGTCAACTCACTCAAAAAAAAGATCCATTTGGTGCTTTAAAAATCACCGAATTTAGAAACCTGATGTTGGGTAGATTTTTATTCATCATGGGCCTTAGAATGATGGGTACATTAGTGGGTTGGTGGATTTATGAATTAACCAATGAGCCATTTGCCATTGGTCTGATTGGACTAGCAGAAGTAATCCCTGCAGTGTCTTTAGCATTGTATGCAGGACATGTGATTGATATAAGCGAGAAGAGAAAATTATTACTTAAAGGAGTTGCTTTGTATTGGGTATGCGCCATTGCATTATTATTACTTTCTACCAATTTAACTACAGGGGCTTTTTCTAATTTACAAATTGCCATTGGAATTTATTTTGTGATTTTTTGTACTGGAATTATTCGTTCTTTTACTGGACCTAGCTTTGGTACATTAGTAGGAGAAATTATCCCTAAAGATTTATTACAAAATGCGACTACCTGGAATCAAGGAATTTGGCTGAGTGCTTCTGTTCTAGGACATGCAATGGTCGGTTTTTTTATTGCAGGATTTGGCAATACGGGTTCTTTAAGTATTGTAATTGCTATGGTGACTATTGGATTCGTATTTATCGCTAAAATCAAACCTAAGCCTCCTCATAAACAAGAAGTAGAACAAAAGACATTAGAAAGTGTGAAAGAAGGAATACGTTTTGTGGTACAAACCAAAGAAGTATTGGGGGCGTTATCACTAGACTTATTTGCGGTATTATTTGGTGGTGCTGTTGCCATGATACCTGTATTTGCAAAAGATATTTTAAAAGTTGGCCCTATTGGATTTGGTTGGTTAAACGCTGCCGCGGATATTGGAGCCATTATTATTATTTTCATTATCACCCTATTCCCGGTTCATCAACAACAGGGTAAAAAATTATTACTAGCAGTGGGTGGCTTTGGTATTTGCATTATTGTATTTGCATTAAGCACTACTTTCTGGGTATCTTTTACTGCACTAGTATTGAGTGGAATTTTGGATGGCTTTAGCATGATTGTTAGAGGCACCATTATTCAATTAAAAACACCTAATCACATGCGAGGAAGGGTAATGAGTGTGAACTCCATGTTTATCAATAGTAGTAATGAATTAGGTCAGTTTGAAAGTGGATTAGCCGCTCGTGCAATGGGCGTAGTGCCTTCTGTAGTATTTGGAGGCATCATGACTTTATTGGTAGTCACCACGACTTGGTTTAAAGCACCTAGTTTAAGAAAAATGGAGTATTAAATTATTTCTTTAGTAATTCTTCCATCACTACATGAACAGCTGGACAGAATTCTGCATTCTTCATAGTGATAGCTGTTCTTTTGAAAAATACGTCTTCATCCGTATAAGGAAACCTTTCACAATCTGAAGGTCTTTGATCGTAAATGGAACAGGTATTATCCCCCGCTAAAAATGGACAAGGTTTTGTGTTGGTCACATAATCACCTTCATTATCCAACAAAAGGTATTTCTCAATAAACACACTTTCTTTCAATTTTAAATACTTGCTAATTCGCTTTATATCTGGAGTCTTAAATCTAGGGGAATAGTTTTTGCAACATCTAGCACAATCCAAGCAATTGATCTTTTCAAAGGCCAAATCATGCAAATCAGGCAAAACTTTTAAGATTTGCTTCTTTTCTA
Organism: Bacteroidota bacterium; assembly: GCA_024640255.1. GTDB lineage: Bacteria > Bacteroidota > Bacteroidia > Chitinophagales > Chitinophagaceae > Sediminibacterium. Next base: position 54,636 of record JAHEFI010000004.1, read on the forward strand.
CCCTTTTTAAGAAGTTTTGAAACTTTTTAAGCACTTCAGGGGTAGGCTTCTCGAAATATTGTTCAATTGATGGCTCCATAAGACCATTCAAATGTAAACCATTTAGCAGTCATCCACAAGCTTTCCCCAACCTATTGCAAAAACATAAAACAAGATCCAAGACCGCCTATTTATTAACTATATTTGTGGCAATTTTTAACCTACACAATACAGTAGAAAATGAACAACAGCGGCGCAGAATTTATCCAAAGACATATTGGACCCAATGCAACTGATACCAACAAAATGTTATCCCTTATTGGAGCACCAAGTTTAGAGGTTTTAATTGAAAAAACCATTCCGGCTTCTATTCGTTTAAAAAAGCCAATGAATATTCCAGCTGGTTTAACTGAATTTGAATTGTTGGAATCTTTAAAAACAATTGGTTCAAAAAATGTGATTGCTACTAACTGTATTGGTCAAGGTTACTATGGAACAATTACGCCAAGTGTAATTCTTAGAAATATTTTTGAAAATCCAGGATGGTATACACAGTACACCCCTTACCAAGCAGAGATTGCACAAGGTCGTTTGGAAAGTTTATTAAACTACCAAACAATGATCACTGATTTAACAGGTATGGCAATAGCAAACGCTTCTTTATTAGATGAAGCAACTGCTGCTGCAGAAGCCATGGCAATGATTTACAATCATGTAAACAAAACAGAACACGCAGCACAATCTAAGCTATTTGTGGATACAGCTATTTTCGCACAAACCAAATCTGTATTAAAAACAAGAGCTACTCCAATTAATATTGAATTAGTTGAAGGCAATTATACCACAGCGGCTATCGATAATACTTATTTTGGAGCCATCTTACAATATCCTAATGCAACAGGAAGCATTGAAGATTACACAGCATTTATTGATACAGTGCACAAAGCAGGTGGTTATGTGATTTTAGTGGCGGATATTTTAGCATTAACTGTATTGAAAAGTCCAGCAGAATTAAATGCAGACGTAGCGGTGGGTAACACTCAAAGATTTGGCGTTCCAATGGGCTTTGGTGGACCACATGCTGCCTATTTTGCAACTAAGGATGAATTTAAAAGAGGCATGCCAGGTAGATTGATTGGTGTAAGTATTGATGCACAAGGTAACCGTGCATTAAGAATGGCGCTTCAAACAAGAGAGCAACATATTAAGAGAGATAAAGCCACTTCAAATATTTGTACAGCTCAAGCATTATTAGCAAATATGGCAGTAATGTATGCAGTATACCATGGACCAGAAGGTTTAAAGAAAATTGCATCAAGAGTGCATAGCTTAACACAATCTTTGGAACAACAATTGGTTTCTTTAGGTGTTGAACAATGTAATGCGTATTATTTTGATACCATTCATATTAAAGGCTTTGATGCAACTGCTTTATATAAATTAGCTGGAGCAGCTGCCATAAACTTTAACTATTTCGCTGATGGAACAGTAAGCATAAGTTTAGATGAAACTAGTTCAACCCAAACAGTTAATCAAATAGTGGCATTGTTTGAACAATTAACTAATAAAAAAGCTTCCGCACAAAATGCTGCTGTAAAAAATGCCAATATTCCTGCAAGCTTAACAAGAACAAGTACTTATTTGCAACATCCAGTATTTAACACGCACCATAGTGAAACACAAATGATGCGTTATATCAAGCAATTAGAAAACAAAGACCTTTCCTTGAATACTAGTATGATTAGTTTGGGTAGTTGTACAATGAAATTAAATGCTGCTACTGAAATGATTCCAGTAAGCTGGCCTTGCTTTGGAGGTTTACATCCATTTGCACCTGCTGAACAAACTAAAGGCTATCAAGAAATTGCCAAAGAACTTAGTGAATACTTATGTGAGACAACTGGCTTTACTGCATGTAGCTTACAACCTAATAGTGGTGCACAAGGAGAGTATGCAGGTTTATTAACTATACGCTCTTACCATGAAGCTAGAAATCAAACCAATAGAAATATTGTATTAATTCCTATTAGTGCACACGGAACCAATCCTGCAAGTGCGGTAATGGCTGGATTTAAAGTTGTGGTAGTAGCTTGTGATGCTGCTGGTAATATTGATGAAGCAGATTTAAAAGCAAAAGCAGAACAACACAAAGATAATTTGGGTGGTTTAATGATCACTTACCCAAGTACACACGGTGTGTTCGAAGAAACGATTATTGAAATTTGTCAAACCATTCACGATTTAGGTGGACTGGTATACATGGATGGTGCCAACATGAATGCACAGGTTGGTTTAACCAGTCCTGGTAATATTGGCGCTGATGTTTGTCACTTAAACTTACACAAAACATTTGCAATTCCTCATGGTGGCGGTGGCCCTGGAATGGGACCTATCTGCGTGAACGATAAATTAGCACCTTATTTACCTGGTCATAGTATTCATAACAATGATGCTAATGCAGTAAGTGCAGCACCATTAGGTTCTGCAAGTATTTTATTAATTAGTTATGCTTATATCAAAATGCTTGGCGCTAAGGGATTAGAATTAGCAACTTCCTATGCTATTTTGAATGCTAATTATATGAAAGCAAGATTAGAAAAAGCATACACAATATTATATACTGGAAAGAATGGTACTTGTGCCCATGAATTTATTATTGACTTAAGACCATTCAAAGCATCTGCAGGTATTGAAGCAGAAGATGTAGCGAAGCGTTTAATTGATTATGGATTCCACGCACCTACAATGAGTTTCCCAGTAGCTGGAACGATAATGATTGAACCAACAGAAAGTGAAGATATGGCTGAACTAGATCGTTTCTGTGATGCGTTATTGTCTATTCATGCTGAAATCAAAGCGATTGAAAATGGTAGCTTCGATAAAGTAGATAACCCATTAAAGAATGCACCACATACACAACATGTAATTTGTGCAGACGAATGGAATCATGCTTATTCTAGACAGGTTGCTGCATTCCCATTACCTTATGTACAACAAAATAAATTCTGGCCAAGTGTAGCTAGAGTTAACAATACTCATGGAGACAGAAATTTAGTTTGTACTTGTGAGCCTGTTGCTTCTTATGCATAATTAGAGAGATAACCAACCATAACAAAGGCCCCCGAGTTCGGGGGCCTTTGTACTTAAAACATATTGGGGGAAGAAGTATTAATCGGGGTAGCATTTTCTGGCTGATTCAACATTAGTTCATATAAGGAGATAATTTTTTCTTTGTCTTTAATAACTGTATTTAATTGTTCAACATCTTCTTGTAGGTTTTGTAGTTTAATATTTTCTACTTCATATTTATAAGCAAATTCTTCTGCTTGCGCTATGCCCAAAGACCTGGACTGATCAATCATATTTCCTTCTCCGGTTAATACCCAAAGCATATTAAGCTCCGTATAATGTTCATGCACTTTAATTAGGATATCAGAGCCAACCGAACCTTTATTTCTTAATTGCTTGGCATAATACCCATTGGATAATTTAATTTTCTTTTCAAAAGCATGAGGAGAGATGTTCCTAAATTGTAGGTACATAGAAATTCTTTCAATTGGCTTCATAGTAAATAGTTTTAGTGAGATATAACACTAAAATAAAAGCCAGTTACAAAAGATTATAGGTACTCAGGCCTCAAATAAAACAACGGTAGGCCTCATTTTTATTGCTTCTCGCTTAATTCCAACCACCTTAATTCTGCAGCTTCTAATTGATTAGTCAGTTGAGATAATTCTTCACTTAATTTAGTAATGGCATCATAATCCAAATTGGCTTGATTCATTTGCTCCACTAATGCAGCTTTCTTGGTTTCTAAAACAGGCATTTCTTTATTCAAGGTCTCCCATTCTAGCTTTTCTTTATAAGACATTTTCACCGCCGCAGGCTTGGAAGTATTGTCTTGTATTACTGGTGCAGGCTTTTCTTCTTTTTGAACTACCGGATGCTCTTTTTGCGTAGTGATATCTGAACTTACTCCAGATAAACTCTGTTTAGATTTTTCTAAAATTCTAAATTGTGTATAGTTACCAGGATAATCTCTAATCACACCATCCCCTTCGAAAATAAATAAGTGATCTACTAGTTTATCCATAAAGTATCTATCATGTGATACTAATAATACACAGCCAGTATACTCTAATAAGAATTGCTCCAAGACAGCCAAAGTAGGTAAATCCAAATCATTGGTTGGCTCATCCAATATTAAGAAATTAGGATTCTTAAATAAAACCGTTAACAATTGAAGGCGTTTCTTTTCCCCACCACTAAGGGCACTTAAATAAGTGTATTGCTTGTCTGGAGTAAATAAAAATAATTCCAAGAATTGTGCAGCACTTAAAGAACCACCACTGGCTAATGGAAAATTCTCTGCGAAAGTCTTTAAGTATTCTATCACACGCATATCGGTCTTATACACCAAACCTTCTTGAGAAAAATTACCAAACACAATGGTATCCCCCACATTCACTTTACCACTATCCGGCTCTGTAATACCTTGTAAAATTTGTAAGAAGGTAGACTTACCCACCCCATTCTTACCCACTATACCCACTCTTTCACCCTTGCTAAATGTATAATCAAACCCTTTTAAAACTTGTATGTCGCCATAAGACTTGTATACTTTCTTTAATTCAATAATCTTGCCACCTAATCGAGACATTTTCATTCCCAATTGTAAATTGGCGTCTTCAATTTTTTGTTTAGCCTTGGCTTCTACCTCATAAAAATTATCCTGTCTACTTTTACTTTTAGTAGTTCTTGCTTTGGGTTGCTTGCGCATCCACTCCAATTCTTTTCTATAGGTATTCTTTGCTTTATCTATACTAGATTGCTCTGCTTCTATTCTTGCCGCTTTCTTTTCTAAATAGTTTTCGTAATCTCCTTTATAAGTGTATAAATTTTCTCTTTCTAATTCCCAGATCTCATCTGTTACAGATTCTAAGAAATAACGATCATGAGATACCAACAATAATGTTACTTTTTCTTGAGACAAATAATTCTCTAACCACTCAATCATATTTAAATCCAAATGGTTGGTAGGCTCATCCATTAACAATAAAATATGTCTTGGATCAAATCCAATTTGAATTAAAGTCTTTGCTAAAGAAACCCTTTTTCTTTGACCACCACTTAATTTGGCAACAGGTTGTTGTAAATGATGAATATTTAATTGGGTTAAAATAATATTAACCTTAGACTCAAAATCCCAGGCACTTCTTTCTTCCATCTCAACAATTGCATCAGAAATAGCTTGTTCTTCTCCACTTTCCATTGCCATTTCATATTGACTAATGGCCTTCATTACTGGATGGTCTTGTTGAAATAAGTTTTGTAAAATAGTAGCAGATTCATCAAATTGAGGTTCTTGCTCAAATAGCACCAAATGAACATCTTTATGAATTCTACAAGTACCCGCATCTGGATGCTCTTTGCCAGACATAATCTTCAATAAGGTTGATTTTCCTACCCCATTTCTTGCTATCAAAGCAATCCTATCCCCTTCATTTATATTAAAACTAATCCCTTTAAAAAGGGGGTAAATTCCATAACTCTTCGTTAAACCTTCAACAGATACATAATGCATGGCGCAAAGATACGAGCCATAGCTAGTATCTGCTAATTTATTGGAGAAACTATGTACTTTTGTGCTTGTTATCGACCAAATCCAATTTGAATGAAAAGTTTTGAAGTACC
>JAHEFI010000044.1 GCA_024640255.1 Bacteroidota bacterium
TTGTTAGCAGAAGAATACATACTATCTTGTAAAATTCCTGAAGGAAAGCGATTCTATATACTACGTCCTTGTATGATTCATGGTCCAGGTAATAAGGGTAATCTTAATCTATTATACAAATTAGTTTCAAAAGGTCTTCCTTGGCCGTTAGGTAATTTTAAAAACTTGCGTTCCTATCTTTCCATTGAAAATCTTTGTTTCATTATAAAGGAACTTATTGAAAATGATCACATTCCCTCTGGTGTTTATAACATTGCTGATGATGTTCCTTTATCTACCAATGAAATTATTCAGCTTATTGCTGAATCAAAAGGAAACCAATCAAGAATCCTGAATCTTAGCAAGCCCTTTATTAAATTTTTTGCACGCTTAGGAGATTTCTTGAAACTACCAATTAACACTGAGCGATTACAAAAACTCACAGAGAGCTATGTTGTAAGTAATATCAAGATAAAAGCTGCAATAGGAAAGCCTTTACCAATTTCATCCAAAGAGGGATTACAAAATACATTTCAATCATTTTCTTCTAATGCTTAATCGTTTATTCGCACTAATCATTTTTGTAGTTTTAATTCCAGTCTTTATTGTTGTTGCAATGGCCATATTTCTTGAAGACGGAACCCCGATATTTTTTAAACAAAAAAGAGTAGGCATAAATTATACTTTCTTTTACATCTATAAGTTTAGGAGTATGAAGAAGAATACCCCCAACGTTGCAACTCATTTACTCACTAATCCTGAACAATTTTTACTTAGGATTGGTGGAATTTTAAGAAAGCTGAGTTTGGACGAATTACCTAACCTCATCAACATCATCAAAGGAGAAATGGTATTCGTGGGGCCCAGGCCGGCCTTGTATAACCAAGACGATTTAATGACATTAAGAGTGGCAACTGGGGTGGATAAACTTAAACCAGGTATAACTGGTTGGGCACAAATAAATGGAAGAGATGATATCTCCATAGAGAAGAAGGTTCAATTAGAACAAGAATACCTGTATAAAAGATCTACACTTTTTGACATTGAGATTATTATAAAGACCTTCACTAATGTATTATTTAGTAAAGGAGTAAGTCATTAATATTATATTTTAATGATTAAAAAAAATTTCTAGAAAGCCATTCGAATTTTATATTTTAGTCAAAAAAACATTGAAACAAAAATTTATTTCATACGATGGGTGGTCAAGCAGCACATAGAGGATTTTTACTTCAAACATTAGTGTGTATTCTTGATGCAGTGTCTGAAAATAATAATTGGGTTGAATTATCTATTGAACCAAATCTTGAGTCCGAAAAGGTAGATATTTTATTAATATATTCAGATTTCAAAAAAGTTACACAAGTAAAATCATCCCAAAATCAAATCACGATTCCGAAGGCAACCGCATGGGCAGATGATTTAAAAAAATCATTTTCTGCCGATAAATATGAGCTTTTATTAATTGGACCGACATCGCAAGGAATTATTGATAATCCAATAATAAATGAAGTCTCAATTCCAACACCTAAGGTGTTAGATATTTTGGCTTTGATAGAACAAGCTTCACACAAATTAGATAAGTATCTAAATTCAAGAGGTTATTTGCCTATTCCACCATTTATTAGAGAAGAATTTGTTAGCAGTTTAATAACAAAGTTATCAATATATTCAACAACTGGTATTCCAATTAGTAAAAATGACTTTGATAGGTTACTTCAACAATGGATAACAATGATTTATCCATCGGCTGTATCTGAATCAATTAATATGCAAACTGTCTTATTGGTCGATACAATTATATTTCTAGGTGGGCAAGGGCCTGAAATTCCAATTATATTACCAATTAGTTTGGTTAATGATGGTCAAAGAACCTCGGTTATTGAATGGATATCATTAAAAGTAGTAAATAAGTTCGTAACAAAACTATATACCCCAATTGCTTTAATTGATTATGAAAAATTTATACAAGGTAAGCGTGTAGTTCATGCTGAAAATATAATTAGTAATTATACCCAAATTGCTGTGAGTCAGAAGAAAACGAAAGAGTTGACTATCTCATTTTCACAAGAAATTGGAAATTCTGATATAGTACCAAGTGATTGGACACCTGGGAAATACGATTTTAATATATATGTAAAATATAGAGACAGGTCCTTTCCTAAATTAGAGTGTACTTTAAAAGATGTAGAAGTTAAACAAGAACTATTAAGTAGGAATCTATATGGAGAAACAAGTGTGGTTATGGTAAGAAACATAAAATTTGACTAAAATTTTATGTTGGATTATGAACAATGTATTTTAGAATTCTTATAGGTATTGAAAGCAAATTTTAGATTTATTAATTATAAATAAATTAACATGAATTGGGTAGAAATTACTGATTTTAGTCAAATAGCAGTTGGGGATATCATCAGCCTTGTAATTGATATTAATGGTAAACCTGAAGAAGGCTTTAAATACAAAGTTTTGCAGTTAAATCAATCTGTTATCGTTTTAAACCTAAATAAGCAGGATGGTCTTAATCCGTGGGCACTTTCTTTTAATACATTTAATGAGCTTTCTTTTTTTAAAAAGTACTAATCTATTTTAGTTATAATAAAGCATGTTTTTTTATAATATATAATAAAAATATCATTTGAATTAGTTGTATTGCTCACTTATAGTCGGCTTTTTATGGTTTTTTTTACAATTTAAAAGAGTTTATTTAAACCCTTTTTCCTACCCTTTGTTTTTAACACTTAAAGTCCCTAACCCTTTCTCAATAGATAATTTATTAAACGCAGTTGGGTTAAATTTTTGACCTAAC
>JAHEFI010000022.1 GCA_024640255.1 Bacteroidota bacterium
ATCTTGTGACATATAAATTATTTACGGATGCAAAAATAACAACAAGTTCTTAATAATCTTGCTCTTAGAGCACAATTTTATTAAAATGTTGCTTGTTTTTGATAAAGTAGTCCCAAACCAAGGACCCATTATAAACCCCATCCAATGATTTCATTGGTTTTGGGCTAGAAGATCGCTTCAACTTACCCGATACAATATGAGAAAAGTATCCAAAATGTGCTGCCACAATTGCCCTAAAAAATGCAAAATCTCCGCTTAATAAACCTTTCCAGGCAGAAATAGCATCCAAAGCAAACCTGAAAGGTATTTTCCATACTAATTCACCTATTGGCAAATTCTTCGTTAACATGATCAAATTGTTTCTAAAATTCAGAAACACTTTTCTACCTCCTCTTGGCAAAGTCCCAGCGCCAACATGAAAAACTTTTGCCATTGGACAAGCATATAAATGAAACCCTATTAATTGCATTCTCCAACAAAGGTCAATTTCTTCTTGATGCGCAAAAAAACTTTCATCAAATCCATTTAACTGATGAAATAAATTAGCACGAATCATCATAGCAGCTCCTGTTGCCCAAAATATCGGCTTTGATTCATTGTATTGTCCTTTATCTTTTTCACAAACATCAAATACCCTACCTCTTGAAAAAGGATATCCTAATGCATCAATCCATCCGCCTGCCGCTCCTGCATATTCAAAACTATCTTGTTCACTGTAGGATAAAACTTTTGGTTGACATGCTCCAATAGTAGCATTCGATTCTAATAAATCTACCATTGGATTAATCCACTGAGCATCCACTGCAACATCTGAATTTAATAAAACATAATAATCGGCCTTCACTTCTTTTAATGCCCAGTTATATCCCCCGGCAAAACCTTCATTGCTTGCATGGGTAATTAAGGTAACCTGATTGAACTCTTTTTGGATAAGATCTATCGATTGGTCTGTTGACCCATTGTCGGCTACTACAATTTCTAGGTTGTCATATTGAGTTGCCATCACAGAAGGTAAAAAAGACCTTAAATGATGTACTCCATTAAAATTCAAAATGACTATAGCTACCCTAGGTTTCAATGATAATTGTTTTTGCGAATGTAAGCCCAAATTATGGGAATTTGAGTTAAAAATTACTAACTTCGACATATGCAAAAGGGACAAATTTTAGTTCAGAACCTTGATTTATTGAATCATCCCATTGGGTACTAGTATTCAACACTACTACCTTTCTTAGCTTACTAAATATGAATTAGTAAGATTTTCTTCATTTTATAACATATTCAGATGAACACAACTATTTCAGTTAGTTCCAATACACAACAGTATTTGGATCTAGAAAATACATATGGCGCACATAATTATCACCCTATTCCTGTGGTTTTAGAAAGAGGTGAAGGCGTCTATTTATACGACGTAGACGGCAAAAAATATTTTGACTTTTTAAGTGGTTACTCCGCAGTCAATCAAGGACATTGTCATCCAGCAATAATCAAAACATTGCAAGAACAAGCCTCCAAATTAACACTTACTTCAAGAGCATTTCACAATAATCTTTTAGGGCAATACGAAAAATATATCACCGAATACTTTGGATACGATAAAGTATTACCCATGAACACAGGCGTTGAAGGTGGAGAAACGGCTATCAAATTAGCAAGAAGATGGGGCTATGCAGTAAAAGGTATTCCTGAAAATCAAGCAAAGATTTTATTTGCAGAAGGTAATTTTTGGGGAAGAACTTTAGCTGCAATTTCCTCTTCTACAGATCCAAGTAGTTATAAAGGATTTGGACCATACATGCCTGGTTTTGGCATTGTTCCTTACAATGATTTAATCGCATTAGAAAAAGCATTTGCAGATAATACTGTTGCTGCTTTTATGGTAGAGCCCATTCAAGGTGAAGCAGGAGTAGTATTACCAGATGAAGGTTATTTAAAAGGTGTAAGAGATTTATGTACAGAATACAATGTTTTATTTATTGCAGATGAAATACAAACTGGTTTAGCAAGAACAGGAAAGATGTTAGCATGTGATCATGAAAATGTAAGACCTGATATTTTAATTTTAGGAAAAGCATTAAGCGGTGGTACATTGCCTATCTCTGCAGTACTAGCTGATGATATTATCATGCTTCAAATAAAACCAGGCGAACATGGATCTACATATGGTGGTAACCCTCTAGCTTCAGCAGTAGCAATGAAAGCACTTGAAGTTTTAAAGTCAGAGAAAATGGCGGAGAATGCAGAAACTATGGGTGCTTTATTAAGATCGGAAATCATTAAATTAAATTCCCCGTTAATCAAATTAGTTAGAGGCAAGGGTTTATTAAATGCCATAGTGATTAATCATTCAGATCCAGAAGTATCATGGGAATTATGTTTGCATTTAAAAGAACTAGGATTATTAGCCAAACCAACACATGGTGATAAAATAAGATTCGCGCCTCCATTAATTATTAATGAAGCGCAGATCAAAGAAGCAGTTAGTATAATTGCAGAAGCGCTAAAAAGAATTAGTTAGCTCATTTTTTATTGACATCAATCTTTGGCAAGAAAGTCATCACTAAAATTGCAAAGCTCACGAAAATACAAGCATACAAAGACCATTGTTTTTCAGGACACTCTCCCATGGAACAAGCAGCAAGAACTAAATAATTTCTGATTGTCCAAGAGAAATTTAAAATAGCAAAAACCATATTGAATCTTTTGGCAGCAATATAGGGTAAGGCAAATAGTAATAAATTCATTACTCCCATGTACAACATAAACTTACCCGGTTGACCAAAATTAGTTTCAGCCACTTTCCAACCTGTAATCACCCAATGTCTACTTTCAATAATGATTAAAGGTTGGGTGGTTAGGAATAACAAGAATAAAGTAAGGATAAAGCCAATGGTTTGAGAATATTTCATGGGGCGAAATTAAGTCATAGTTATTGGATTGCCAATGCTTCGCATTGTCTTCCGCTTCGGCTATCTCGTCTTACCCAAAGCCTTTCAAGTAAGCGCTTCGCGTTTACTTGGTTTTTTTCATTTTCGTCAGTTTACTAAAGCTAGCTTTAGACACTTCCTCAAACGAAAAACCCCTCACTTTCGTGAGAGGCTTTGTATCGAGGTCCCGAGCGGATTCGAACCGCTGTAGAAGCTTTTGCAGAGCTCTGCCTAGCCACTCGGCCACAGGACCCTAACGGGACGCGAAAATAACACAAAGAACTTAATTATAAAAGAATTTTACAGCTATTACGAATTAAACGACATTTGTAGTACAAAAACAGAACAAATGCAACCCATTGGAGCTTCAGAAATGATTATTAATGACAGAGGGGCAATTTATCACCTAAATCTTCGCCCAGAAGAAATAGCAGATACTATTATTACTGTTGGTGACCCGGAACGTGTAGCTCATGTAAGCAAATACTTCGATAAAATTGAACATCAACTTTCACATAGAGAATTTATCACCCATACAGGATATATTGGCAATAAAAGAATTTCGGTATTAAGTACAGGAATTGGTCCAGACAATATTGATATTGCTTTAAATGAAGTAGATGCTTTAGTAAATATTGATTTTAATACAAGAATGATCAAAGAAACTAAAAAATCAGTCAATATAGTTAGAATGGGAACCTGTGGATCCTTACAAGGAGAAGTGGGTGTTGATCAATTAGTAGCAGGAACTCATGGATTAGGTATTGATAACTTGATGCATTTTTATAAACTACAAAATAACGAAGAAGAGAAAGCGATATTAAATGCATTTGAACAACATACTCAAATTGTATCCAATCATGTTCAACCCTATATTGCAAGTGCAAGTGCCAGTTTATTAAAACATTTCACTGATGGATATAGTCATGGTATTACAGTTACCTGCCCTGGATTTTATGGCCCTCAAGGAAGAATTTTAAGATTACCTTTAAGTATGCCTAATTTAGTTGATCAAATGACCAGCTTTAGATATGGCAATCATCATATCGCTAATTTTGAAATGGAAACCAGTGCCATTTACGGCATGTGTAATGCTTTAGGACATCATTGTTTAAGTATTAATGTCATTGTGGCTAATAGAGTAAAAAAAGAATTTAGTAAAGACCCGGCGAAAGCAGTGGACAATATGATTCAAAAATCTTTAAGCATTTTAGCGAACATATAATTTAGTAAAATGGATATTCAATTTTCAAAATACCAAGGAACAGGAAATGATTTTGTGATTATAGATAATCGTGAAGGCAATATTGCTCTATCACAAAGTCAAATCGCTTTTATATGCGATAGAAGAAAAGGCATTGGTGCTGATGGATTAATGTTATTGGGAAATGAAAAAGGATTTGATTTTTCCATGACATACTATAACGCAGATGGTAATGAAGGTAGCATGTGTGGCAATGGAGGAAGATGTTTAGTGCAATTTGCACATGATATGGGTATTGTAAAAGATCATTATCATTTTATTGCAGTGGATGGGCCGCATGAAGCCACTATGGATCATCATGGATGGGTTCACTTAAAAATGTCTGAAGTAAATACAGTGGAACAGGGGAATAATTTTCATGTAACCAATACTGGATCACCTCATTATATCCAACAAGTAACCAATATTAATTCTTTGGATGTATTTACAGAAGGCAAAGCTATTAGATACAATGACAGATTTAGTAAAGAAGGTATTAATGTGAATTTTGTGGAACAAATGCAAGATGGTTTATTTGTTCGAACTTATGAAAGAGGTGTAGAAAATGAAACTTATAGTTGTGGCACTGGCGTTACAGCTGCTGCCCTAATTGCTTGCTTACATAAAGAAGGTGATCATACTATTCAAATTGAAACTTTAGGAGGTAAATTAGCTGTTAAATTACATCATAAAGGTGGTGGACATTTTAATAATATTTGGCTAATGGGCCCTGGGACATTTGTTTTCAAAGGAAATATTCATCTTAAATAAAGAAAATCACATGGCTTTATTTAATGTAAGAGTGTATGGTATATTGATTGATGATCAAGACAGACTTTTAGTGAGTGATGAATTTATTAGAGGTGCATATATAACCAAATTGCCTGGAGGTGGATTAGAAATTGGAGAAGGTACAAGAGATGGATTGGCTAGAGAATTTATGGAAGAAGCTAATTTAGAAGTTACCGTTGGAGAACATTTTTATACAACAGATTTTTTTCAGATTTCTGCTTTTAATAATGTAGATCAAATAATTTCTATTTATTATTTAGTCCACGCAGAAAACACCCAAGCAATTCAAGCTAAGACCATTGCTTTTGATTTTTTACCTGAACAAGTTGCAGATATAAAAGGCACGGCCGAACATTTAAGATGGATTCCCCTATCTGAATTAAAAGTGGAGGATATGACTCTGCCAATTGATAAAGTAGCTATTCAAATGTTACTATCTAAACGAAGCAACTAAATTTCATTTTCTTTACCCATCGCAGCTAGTTTCATTTTCGCTGCAGTCTCGTGACCAAGGTATTTTTCGATTTGCTTTTCTACCAAGCTAATAACTGGAGTTAATAGTAATGCCATGCTAAACTTATACATATAGTTAACAATACATACTGCTATAACAAAAGACCAGGTCCAATTATTACCAATTTTAAAAGCAATTACTAATACCACAAAACTATCTACTAACTGAGAGACCACGGTAGACCCTGTTGCACGAAGCCAAACCCATTTCTCCCCTGTCTTTTCTTTGATTTTATGAAACACATAAACATCTATTAGCTGACTCACCAAAAACGCTACTAAGCTTCCTATAATAATCCACATACCCTGTCCAAAAATAGCTTCAAATGCACCTTGCATACTAGGTACTCCATCAGCTTGCTTAGAACTTACCCAAAAACTGGCTGGTGCAATATGCATGGCCAAATAAAACATTAAGAATGCATAAATAATTAAACTCACTGCAGTTAAACTAATTCTTCTTACCGCTTTCGGTCCATAATATTCATTCACGATATCTGTAATCACAAATTCTAAAGGCCATAATAACACCCCACAAGTCAAATTAAAAGAAAGACCAGATTGTCCTAAAATTGTTAGGTTGGCAGGTGCGATACCTAAAACTCCTTCTAATGAAAATATTTTTCCTCCAATACATTCTGCAATCAACGCATTGGCAACAAAGAAAGCAGTTATACCTAAAAATAATTTAGTGGGTTTGTCTTTAAGAATGGAGGATATCATAATGCTTTAAGCAAATAAGGTGATTAATTGTATCAATAACATTCCCATATTGAAAAAGGTTTGCCAATTACGTAAATCTACCTCTATTTTTTTGATAATAACAGCGATCATCAACACCCCTAAAACAATATTGACAAATGGAGCCATTTCCAATCCCATTACGCCAAAGAAATTGCCAAGGAAATTAGGCAATTGCCAGCCCGGTATATACATAATAGCCAAATCAATCAAAAAACAAATATTACATAATACAGCTAATCTTGAGAAAAAGGGAACATAGGCTTTATAGTTCATATAAATTGAGTGTTTTTAACAATGTAGAAGGCAATAAAATTACAAAAAAAGCCTTTTTAGTTGTAGGTTTGTTGCACTAATTTAATCATTATGTTGAAGAACTTTCTTAAAACTGCATTACCTCATTTAATCGCTGTAATTATATTCGCCATTGTGGCAATTGTTTATTGTAAACCAGCATTAGAAGGCAAGGTTTTACAACAATCAGATATTACTCAATTTAAAGGGATGGCGCAGGATGCGCTTCAATATAGAGAACAATATGGTCATACACCACTATGGACTAATAGTATGTTTGGTGGTATGCCAACCTATCAAATTACAGGTGTTGTAGGTTATGCTTATTCCATTGGTATATTGGATCGTCTATTTACCTTAAACCTTCCAGAGCCAATAAGTTTATTTTTCTTAGCCTGTTTAGGTTTTTATTTTTTAGCACAAGTATTAGGCTTTAATAGCATCATTAGTATTGTAGGAGCACTAGCCTATAGTTACGCCACTTACAACCCTATTATTGTAATTGTGGGTCATATTACCAAAATGCATGCCATTGCATATTTACCTTTCTTCATAGGCTCCTTATTTATTTTATTCAGAAAAAAGTACCTGTGGGGTATTTTATTAACTAGTATATCTACTGCCTTATTTGTGCAAGCCAATCACTTACAAATTACTTATTACGGTATTATTATTGCAGTATTCATGTCTATTTACTATTTAATTACATGGATCAAAGCAAAAGATTATAAAGCCATCTATACTACTTTAGCTGCAGGATTAATTGCTGCTTTATTAGGATTAGCAGTAAATGCTCCTATCTTGGTAAGCACTTTTGAATATGGCAAAGCTTCTATCAGAGGTGGAAGTGCTTTAGTAACCAAAGAAAGTAAAACCAATGCTACTGGATTGAATAGCGATTATGCTTTAAGTTATAGCATGTATGCTTCAGAACCCTTGGTTTTAATGTTCCCAAATATCTATGGTGGTGGAGCAGATCCTAATGCAGTAATGGACATTACAAAATCGAAAGCGGTTGAAACATTGCAACAAATGCAACCCGAACTAGGTCAGCAATTACAAAGTTTTCTAAATTTTTATTGGGGTGGCATTGGATTTACTGCAGGCCCTCCTTATATCGGTATTGTGATTTGTTTATTAGCGTTGATAGGATTCTCTGTAAAAACAAATCCACACAGAATTTGGATTGCAGCTACCATTGTTTTGTCTTGTTTATTAGCAGCTGGTTCTTATTTAAAAGGTTTCAATGTATTTGTTTTAGAGCATGTGCCTTTTTATAATAAGTTTAGAGCGCCAAGTATGATCATGATTATCCCAACGCTATTGTTAGGCATAATGGCATTATATGGTGCAGATGCATTAAGTAAAGAAAATTCTTTAAAGGATTTCATTCAAAAATATAAAACAGGTTTAGCATTAATTGCATTGAGCTTTGTTGCAGTATTAGCTATTTATTTCACTACTGATTTTAAAAACGAAGAAGACAAGCAAAGATTAACTCAGTGGTCTCAAATGGTTACTTCTCAAGTAAAAGACCCACAAGCAGCTGCTGCTTATATCACCCCTGCCAATGATTTATTCAATGGCTTAGTAGCAGATAGAAAATCATTAATGGAATCTGATATCACTAAGGCATTATTGTATTTGATATTAATTGCTGCACTTGTTTTTTTAAGCATCAAAAAAATCATCAATCAAACAATCTTCTTTATTGGCTTAGGCGTATTAGCCATGATTGATTTATTCAGTTTAAATAGCAAATATTTAAAACCAGAAAGCTTTATTGAAGCAACAGAAAATGAAGCTGCTTTTAATTTAACACCATTAGATATAGCATTAAAGAAAGATACTAACACTTATAGAGTATTAGATATTAGAGGAGGTATTCAAAATGCATTCAATGGTGGAGCATTGATTGCCTATCATCATAAAACAGTGGGCGGATACAATCCTGCTAAATTGAGCATTTATCAAGACTTAATCGAAAACCAATGGTATAAATTCCCTAATTGCATGCCAACACTAAACATGTTGAATACCAAATATGTGATTTCTGGAAATATGGCCACTGATACCATTCCTAATAAAGAGGCCTTGGGTAATGTATGGTTTGTAAAAGGCATACAGTATCAAAAAGACGCTGCTAGTGTAATGAAGGCATTGGATACTTTTAATCCTAAAGACACAGCGATTATTGAAGAGAAAGATAAAATGGCAGATTTAAGTAATTTGGAAGTAGATTGTGCAGCAAGTATTCAATTAGTGAAAAACAACAATGATGATATTTTGTATACTGCTACTACTTCTAAAAAACAATTAGCCGTTTTTAGTGAAATTTACTACAACCTAGGGTGGAAAGCATATATAGATAACAAAGAAACACCTATTGTAAAAGTAAACTACGTATTAAGAGGCTTAGTAGTACCTGCAGGTAAACATGAAATTAAATTTGAGTTCAGACCAAGCTCTATTGATATTTCTAAAAAAGCTTCTGGTATTGCATCCATACTTTTATGGGGATTAATCATCTTTGTAGGTTATAAAGCACTTAAACAAAAAGAAGCATAGATGTCGAAAATTTCTATTATTATTTGTAGTTATAATAGAGCCAATTATATTGGAGCGGCACTAGATGCATTGTACCATCAATCTTCTGGATTAGCCCTATTTGAAGCCATTGTGGTGGATAATAATTCAACGGATGGAACTCCTGAAGTATTTGCAACATGGAGAGCTAGTCATCCTGAAGGTCAATTTATTTATACCACAGAAACAAAACAGGGCGCAAGTTTTGCCAGAAACACGGGAGCTAACATGTCAAGAACTGAATGGCTATGTTTTATAGATGATGATGCCATCGCACACCCTGATTTTGTTCAACATATTATTCAACATATCAATGACCAACCCTTTGTTCAAGGATTTGGCGGCAGAATTATACCAAGATATATTCCCACTGAACCCAAATGGATGAGTTACTATGTTTCAAGTATGGTAGGTAATTTTGATTACTCCCCTGTTGCTCGTGCTTTTAAAAATGGCAAATACCCTTTGGAGTCAAATATGATTGTCTCTAAAAAAGTATTTAATCAAGTAGGAGGATTCAACACAGAACTTCCAGGCGTAGTTGGAACGGTAAGAATTGGTGGAGAAGGAAAAGATTTGTTTTATAAAATAATGGATTTAGGACATACTATTTATTATGATCCCACTATTATTGTTGAACATGTAGTTGAAACAAAGAAACTAACTAGTGAATATATGTACCGTGTAGCAAGTGGCATGGGAAGAGGTGAAAGAGCAAGAACCAAAGCGATTAGTCACTCCGCATTTATTACTAAAATAGTTGAATACCTATTTAAATTAGGAGCAGCTATTCTATTGGGCATTAAATATGCATTAGAGGGAAATCCAGCCAAAACAGGACCAATCATTCAATTCAGAATTGATACCTTAAAGGGATTATTGGGATACTAAAAGCATTTATAGAAATAGGGCTTTTTAGTAATCATTAAATAACTATAGCTCCAAAGCCTACATACATTTTTTGCGAATCCGATTAATTTATTGAATTCAGTAAAAGGATTTTTTCCATGAGCCAAATGCAATAAAAAACTCATTACAAAAGCATATAGAACGGCCCAGGTAAAATTTAGTAATTGAATCAGGTACCAAAGAACACCATATTGCTTTCTAATTCTTAGATGATTAGACACCATTAATTGCAATCCTTTTTTATCCGATAAATTAGTATAACTATTATCTTCCGATTCTGTGGCTGATTGAATAGAGCTTCCAATTAAATGCACTATTTCAATATCGCCATATAAGCACATACTACCTTCTTTCCCCAATCTACTGCACCACTCCACTTCTTCAGCATACAAAAAGAAATCCTCGTCTAGTAAACCTGCTTTTTCAATTGCCACTTTCTTCACCATCAAAAAAGCACCGCTAATCCAATCCACTTTTTGTTCTTTAATTGCTTTAATAACAGATGGCTTATTGGTATTTAATAAAGAAGCTAGCCATTTTAAACTTGCTCCCCAATAAGGTAAATCTATTAAATGATTCAATCCGCCTTTCACAAATCTACTACCAGAAAATTGAGGCGTACCATTTGCATGGATTAGTTGAACGCCACAGGCAATATGCTTTGATGATATTAAATTTTCCAAACATTTCTCAATAGCACCAGGCTTTATTAAAGTATCTGGATTTAATAATAAAACCTGCTCTCCCTTTGCAATTCTGATGGCAGCATTATTTGCCCTTGCAAAACCTGCATTATACCCCATTTGGATGTATTGAATAAAAGGGAATCCCTCAGAGAGTATTTGTTGACTATTGTCTTTGGAATCATTATCTACTATGATCCATTCAATCTCTTTATTATCTATCAAAGATTTACCAGCAGAGTTCAAACAATTTTGAATATCTGCAGTTGATCGGTAATTGACAATAATTATTGAGAGTAACATGCTCCCAAGATACTAAATCTTTTATATTTGTATTCATTACAATGAGTACAAGCAATGTTCATATAAGAAAGGCGAATAATTTCGATATCATCAGAATTCTATTTGCATGGCTAGTCATTGTATCCCATTCTTATATTTTATTGGGCAGTAAAGGTTGCGACCCATTGTGCGAGTTAACCAATCATTATATTAATCTATCTTATTTTGGAGTAAAAGGCTTTATTACCATTAGTGGATTCTTAATCTTTAAAAGTTTGGAAAGAAGCCCCAATATCTTGGATTATTTATGGAAAAGAATTTTAAGAATTTATCCCGGACTTTTATTGGTCTTGTTATTATCAGTCGGGATGGCTTATTTAATCTACCAACCACATCAGCCATTTTTTAAATTTCCTAAAGAAGCCACTAACTACATTTTAAATAACCTTACTTTATACCATAATCAGTGGAGAATTCATGGAGTTTTTGACAATAACTCCAATACAGCCATCAATGGATCTCTATGGACTATGGGATTTGAATTTTTCTTTTATTTGGTTTTATTATTGTTATTCCCTTTTAGAAAATCTCAATGGATAATTATCTCCTCTTTGATTATAACTATTTTGGGATTATTGTATGGCAATTTATTTCATATAGAATCGCTAAAGCATGTTAATTTCAAATTAAGAGTAGACTTTATAGTTGAACTAGGTTTCTTTTTTATGATTGGTTCTTTTTGGTCTGCCATTGAGTGGAATAGTATTCCCTTTAGAACCTTCTTAGCTATAATAGCATTGCTTGCAAGCATTACTATTATTTACTTAAAATTAAATCCTATTTGGCTAGGGTTTAGTTGGCCATACTTGGTATTGTATATTGGTCAAGGAAGTTCAAAATTTGCAGATTGGATTCACCATAATATAGAAGATCCATCTTATGGAATTTACTTATACGCGTTCCCAGTTCAACAGTTAATTATATATTATTTACAACCCTCTGTGATGGTATTACTTTGGACAAGTACGATTTTATCTTTCGCTTTAGGAATCGCTTCTTGGAAATTAATTGAAAAGAAAATGCTCAGGTTCAAAAATCTATTTGTTTTTGGGACGCGCTAAATAACAATAGAACATCAACAATTTAGAGACAGGGCCAATCTTTAAAATAGACAATGGGAATTTCATTTGAACCATCAACATCTTTCTGATGACCCATAATATTTTAGCATCTTCCACCCCCATTGCATTTAAATCTGCAATGGATCTTATTTTATAGTTTCTAAGAAGTCTCCAATAATAATCATAGATCAAAATATCATTGAAAGCCGTATTACCCAATTTATGGGCAAACCAAATGTTTTCTTTGACAATAACATCCTCATTATTTCTACAGAAAACAGTGGTTTGATCTTCATGGAGTCCAATACTCACTAAGTGCTGATCTAAATAATGATATTGATATCCCTTCGTCAATAATTGAACATAATAATCTACATCTACTAGCCAGATATAAGATTCATCATATCTGATCGTAATATCTTTTCTTAACATCGTATTACTTGGCGGACCAATCACATTCGCTCTTAAAATATGATGAGGTCGTTTGGACATATCTTTCAATAAAGACCTGATGGCCTGCAAGGTAATTAGTTGTCCATCTGGTTGAATCGCAGTGTTTTTACAGAAAACAAACCCAACAGAAGGATTATCAGAAAAAGCTTTCAAAAAAGTGGAGAGCGTTTTATCAGATTCAAACCAATCATCTTGATGCAGTAGCATATAAAAATCGCCCGTTGCCTTGTCTAAAGCATTATTCCAGTTGATTGGACTCTTTAATGCTGGCTGATTGTGATAATATTTGATATCCAACTCAGAAATATAAGGCTGAATTGCTA
>JAHEFI010000006.1 GCA_024640255.1 Bacteroidota bacterium
CCTTGAAAAATTATCAACGCTTCCCATTCATTATGAGATAAACCAAAATAAAGTAATTTCCTTTGAAGAATATCATTGGGTTCATAAGACAGAACTTTACTTTTTTTAGTTTTTTGATACTACAAATAGTGTCTTTGGTGATGTTATCTTCTTACAGCAAATCACACGAAACTTTTTTTGGTGGATGGAGTAATCAAGTAACCGGTAACATTAATCGTTATTACAATAATTGGGCATACTTTTTTGATTTAAAAGCAACCAATGCAAAACTGGTGCAAGAGAATGCAAATCTTAGAAATCAATTAGCACAAAATTTTGTTCCTTTTGACACTTCTAGAAAAGCAGGAACTTTAATACTTAGAAAAGATAGTTTAGAAAAAATTAGAAAGTTTTATTACTACCCTGCTAAAGTGGTGGGCAATACTTTCACCTTACAAAAGAATTATATCACCATTGAAAGAGGTGCATTACAAGGTATTAAAAAAGATATGGCAGCCATAAGTCCTGATGGAACCATTGTGGGTGTGGTAGTTGAAGTGAATGATAACTATAGTAAAATAATGAGCTTATTACATCGCAATAGCAAAGTAAGTGCGATGTTAAAGAGAGATAAAGTAGCAGGTAGTATAGAATGGGATGGATCAGATCCTAATATGCTAACATTGAAAAATATTTCAAAGAGTGCAGCACCAAAAATTGGTGACACGGTATTAACCAGTCCTTATTCTTCTAATTTTCCAGCACAATTGCTTATTGGAAGAGTTACCAAAGTTATCCAGGACCCTTCTAGTAATTTCTTAACCTTAAGTGTGAAATCTGCAACCAACTTTTTCACCCTAGAATATATTTATTTAGTAGAGAATAAGAGAATGGCTGATCAAAAAGCTGTTGAATTAAACGAGACAAAGAATGAATAATATTTTAAAAAATAGCGCTCGTTATGTTTTGTTCTTGCTGATTCAGATAATCATCTTGAACGAGATACCTCCTATTCATCAGTTTATCACACCTTATGTCTACTTCTTATTTTTATTGTGGCTACCTTTTGGAACAAGTAGATTAGGTTTAACTTTTTTGGGCTTTATATATGGTTACACATTAGACTTATTTACCAATACCCCAGGATTACATGCTGCAGCTTGTACTCTGATGGCTTATATCCGCCCAACCATCTTGAATTTATTATTAGCACAAGAAGCAACAGAAGAATTAAATAGAGAGCCTAGTATTGGCACCATGGGTTGGGGACCTTATTTCATTTATATCTTTATACTAACTTTTATACACCATTTTTATTTGGTTCTTTTAGAATGGTTACAGTTTGGCAACTTTAGTTACTTCATTGGTAAAGTAACTGCAACAACATTAATGAGTATCCTTTTAATATTATTACCAGAACTCATTACCAACAGAAGAAAGGTCAAAAGATAATTCATGGCATTATACAATTCCAACCGAGGTGGCATCATTCAAATCATTATTGGTGTCATTTTTGTAATTCTTATTGGACAACTGATTAGTTTGCAAGTGGTATCTAACAAATACAAACTAGCAGCAGATAATAATGCCATTTTTAGAAAAATCATTTACCCCGATAGAGGAATCATATACGATCGTAAGAAAAGAGCCTTATTAGAAAATACCATTAGTTACGATTTGGTAGTCATTCCCAACGAAGCAAAAGGTGTAGACACTACTACCCTTTGTGATATTTTAAAAATTGATAAAGAAGAATACAAGAAAAGAATGATCGAAGTGATCATTAAAAACTCCAGAGTTAAAGCGGGGACTTTTGAACCTTTTTTATCTCCAGAAATGTATGCTCAGTTAACAGAGAATTTATATCGTTTTCCGGGTTTCTCTTTATCAGAAAGATCTATAAGAAACTATCCATACAATACCGCGGCCCATGTGTTAGGCTATGTAGCCGAAGTAGATGTGAATTTTTTACAAAAACACGAGGATGAAGGATATGAAATGGGCGACTATGCTGGTATGACTGGTTTGGAAAAACAATATGAACCCATATTGATGGGTCAAAGAGGAGTTAAAAGATTTTTAAGAGACAATAAAGGAAAAATTCAAGGAGCATACGAAAGAGGAGAATACGATACTGTGGCAATTGCTGGTAAAAATTTATATACTAGCATGGATGTAGAAGTACAACAATTAGCCGAAAAATTATTACAAAACAAAGTAGGTAGTGCTGTAGCGATTAACCCAAAAACAGGTGGAGTAATTGCCATGGCTAGTAGCCCTGGATATAATCCCAATTTATTAACGGGTAGTCAAAGAAGAAAAACTATTGGAAGATTATTATTAGATACAGCTCGCCCTATTTATAATAGAGCTATTAAAGGGCAATATCCTCCAGGCTCAACCTTCAAACCTTTAGGTGCTCTAATTGCTTTAGACGAAGGATTAATCACACCCTCTTATGGATACAATTGTTTTGGATTGTATGGAGTATGTGGAGATCCAAGAAAATGTGAACACCATAATGCTGGCCACGCAGCCAACTTACAATTAGCTTTAGCCAATTCCTGTAACTCCTATTTTTTACAAGTATTTAGAATGGCTATTGATAATCCAAAATACAGAAATGCAAAAGCAGGTTATTTGAAATGGAAAGAATATGTAAATGCTTTTGGATTTGGTAGAAAGTTAGGGGTGGATTTACCCAGTGAAAATAAAGCAAGCATTCCAGATACAGCACAATACAATAAAGACTTTGGCAACCCAAGATATTGGAACAGCTGTTATATGTTAACCTTGGGAATTGGACAAGATAGAATGACTGCCACTCCTTTGCAATTAGCCAATAGCATGGCTTTTATAGCTAATGAAGGATATTATTATACACCCCATTTTGTAGATAGCGTTGAAGAAGAATCAGAGCAAGATGCGGCCATGCTTGAAAAGTATCGTACCAAACAAAAAGTGACCAATATACCTTCCAGTATTTTTAAAGTGATCAAAGAAGGGATGCATGATGTAACCGTTTATGGAACTGCTGCATTTATTAAAGTACCAGGAAATGAATATTGTGCAAAAACTGGTACAGCTCAAAATCCTCATGGAAAAAACCACTCCTTATTTGTTTGCTTTGCACCAAAAGATAATCCAAAAATTGCTGTAGCAGTCATTGTAGAAAATGCAGGTTATGGTGCAACATGGGCTGGTCCTATTGGTGGTTTATTAATGGAAAAATATTTAAATGATACTTTAACTCCAGAGAGTAAATTAAAAGCAGAAACATTATCACAAGTAGACTTAATGCCACAAGCTATTAAAGATTGGTATGTACGTAATAATAAATCAGCTTATTTAACGCCTTTAGAGTACAATAATGATGAATTATCAGACGTTTGGGATATGGAGATGTTGGCATCAGATGCTATCCCAGTTCGTATTCCAAAAGATACTATCAAAAAAGATACCACTGGTAAAACCAACTTACCACCAGCGCCAACAAGTTTACCTAAAATCAATAAGGATACTGCACTCTTAAATAATAAGAAGAAGATCAATAAAACCAAGACTGTGACAAAGAAACAGCCTAAACAAAAAAAGAAGACTCAAAATCCTAATGTCAACCAGCTCTAACCAAAATAATTTTTCTAAGGGTACCGATTTAGCGGTCATCATATTATATATGGCGATGGTGGCTATTGGTGTTCTTTGTATTTACATGGTGGAGTACAATCCAAACACTAGCTGGAGCACTTCTTTTATCACTGCAAAGACCAACTATAGTAAACAGTTTTACTTTGCTATCTTTTGCAGCTTTATTGGCATATTCATTTTATTAATGGATAGTAAAGTATTTACTGCTTTAGCCAATATATTATATGCTGGAGGGATCTTATTAATGCTAGCAACATTTGTATTAGGTAAAAATATCAATGGATCAAAAAGCTGGATACCCATTGCTGGTGGATTTAATTTACAACCTGCTGAATTATGTAAAATATTTACCGCACTTTTTTTAGCAAAATTTATCTCTAAGCCTGAAACAGATTTTACTAAATTAAAGTCACAACTTATTGCAGGTGCCATGATTGCTTTACCTGCTATTTTATCCATCATGCAACACGAATTAGGATTAGCCTTAGTATACAGCGCTTTTCTTTTTGCCATGTATAGAGAAGGCTTACCAGCTGCCATCTTGGTGATTGGCTTAGCTTTTGCAGTATTGGTGATTGCAACATTATTATTAGATCCAAGTGTATTAGCTATCATTTTAACAGTCATTGCTGCTTTAATCATTTTATCAATGATTAAAAAATTCAAAAGAAACAGAAATGCTATTTTAGTAGTAGCAAGCATTTGGGCAATTTGTTTTGGCACAGTAAGGTTTGCGGTACCCTATATATTTAACAATGTACTAGAGTGTTATCAAAGTACCCGTATTTATAGTATGGTGGGTAAGGAATACGATTGTAGCTTCAATATTAAAGCTGCTAAAAGTATGGCGGGCGGTAGAAAAAGCGTCAAGCCAGATGATTATAATGTAAAACAAAGTAAGATCGCTATAGGCTCTGGTGGCTTCTGGGGTAGAGGTTTCTTAAAAGGGACTCAAACCAGAGGAAAATATGTACCGGCACAACATACCGATTTTATATTTACCTCATTAGGAGAAGCTTTTGGATTTGTGGGAACATTTACATTCTTAGGATTATACTTATTCTTCTTGTTTAGATTAATTAGAATAGCAGAGAGACAAAGAAGTACTTTCTCCAGAGTATATGCTTATAGCGTAGTAGGGATTTTTCTTTTCCATATCGCTGTTAATATAAGCATGACGATTGGACTATTTCCAGTAGTAGGTATCCCATTACCTTTAATTAGTTATGGAGGTTCTTCCCTACTTACATTCACTGCACTCATCTTTATTTTATTAAGATTAGATGCCGATAGACAAATGGTGCTTCGTTAATGCTTATTTTTGTGGCATGCATATTCATCCCTTATCAGAAGGCAGTTTTACCATAGATCAGACCAAGGTTTTTGTTCCGTTTAATACTGCTATTGAAAATTTACAAGAAAGACCTAAGGGAAGTATTTTAGTAGAAATACAACCTTTTGTAATTATTACAGAAAAAGATATCATTCTTCTAGATACTGGATTAGGATATCATGGTAAATCTGGTAAATTACAAATTCATGAAAACCTCATGTCACTTGGAATAGATCCTTCAAGTGTTACCAAAGTGTTTATGAGCCATTTGCATAAAGATCATTCAGGTGGATTAACTTATATAGATCCTATTAGTCAACAAAGATTTATTAGCTTCCCTTATGCAAAACACTATTTACAAAGAAGAGAATTTGACTTTGCAATGGAAGGAGATAAATCATCTTATATTCCTGAATATATTGCATTATTGGAAGAATTTAGTGGCGTAGTTTGGCTAGAGGAAGATGAAGGACATATTGATAACACCATTTTTTACCAGCTAAGTGCTGGACATAGTAAATTTCATCAGGTGGCTTGGATTAAAGAACATGATGAAACCATTTTCTTTGGAGGGGACGAAGCGCCACAATTACAACAAATGCGATCAAGATTTGTCGCTAAATATGATATGGATGGCAAAAAAGCCATGCAATGGAGACAAAGTTGGTGGGAAGAAGGCAATACAGCAGGTTGGCAATTCGCTTTTTATCATGATATTAGCCATCCAACTTGGAAAATCAATAGCACTATTTAAAACAAACATTCATTAGGAATCAATAGGGATAAGGGTTTCAAGCGATCCTGCTAAATATTTTGTACCTTTAGTGCAAGATGATTCCCAACTCAAGTAATAATTACTCCATTCAATTTAGAAGAAATGTATCTGACAAATACATTATCTATAATAGTTTGTTTGCTGCATTACCCTATTCAGGTATAGCAAATGTGGGTGCCTTATTACCTATTATGTTGCAAACCTGCGAAGAAGGCTATTCAAAAAGTAAATCTCCCATTGAGATCATCGATTATTTCTTTAGACAGCATACTGCCGTAGAAACAGAGAAAGAAAAAATAGACCACTTGTTTAAATATGTTCAATACATGGAAAGACAGGTTGTTTTATTTGATGCAATAGAAGATGCTGCTTTTACCTCGGTAAATGATGTTGAAGGTGCTGGTAGTTTAAAAGCATTAATAAGAGAAGCTAGTTTTTCTGGAAAAACGCAGGCTCTAAAAAATAAATTAAAAGATTTTAAAGTCAGAATTGTTTTAACTGCACACCCTACACAATTCTATCCTGCCAATGTATTAGGCATTATTCACGATATGGGCGACGCCATTGGAAAGAACGATTATCATATTATTAATCAATATATTCAACAATTAGGTCTTACACCTTTCTTCAATAAGAAGCAACCTACTCCAACAGACGAGGCTCAAACCTTGATGTGGTATTTAGAAAATGTTTTCTACAATGCTATTGGAAATATCTATGATACCATTGTTAGAAATGTATTTGATAATGATTACGAAGCTGCTAACCCATTTATAGAATTAGGGTTTTGGCCAGGTGGAGATAGAGATGGCAATCCTTTTGTGAATGCTGCCACTACGATCAAAGTAGCACAGTTATTAAGAAGCAGTAGCATTGTAAGCTATTATAGAGATGTTAGAAAATTAAAACGAAAATTAACTTTTGGTGGAGTAGATACGATTTTAAATAGCTTGGAAGAAAGATTATATGAAAATGTATTTAGACCGGAAGACAGTAATCCTATTTCAAGTGAAGAAATTATTGGAAGTCTAACAACTATCAGACAAAAATTAATCAACGAAGATCACTCTCTATATTTAAATAAATTAGAGAGTTTACTGAATAAGGTAAAGATATTTGGCACCCATTTTGCCTCTTTAGACATTAGACAGGATAGTAGAATTCATCATTCCGTTTTAATGGACCTTAATGTATTACCTGATAATTACAGCTCTTTATCTGAGGCAGATAAAATAAAGTTATTAGGGACCATCGAAGGCAAGGTTAATCCAGCAGATTATAGCGAAACCATCACTAGAGATACTTTAGAAAGTATTTATGCCATACAAACTGTTCAGGCTTTAAACGGTGAAGCCGGTTGTCACAGATATATTATAAGTAACTGTCAAACTGCAGTGAATGTAATGGAATTATATGCATTGATTCGTCTATGTGGTATGAATCAGCATATCAGTAATATTGATATTGTTCCTTTATTTGAAACCATCGATGATTTGGCTGCATCAGAGAAGATAATGGAAACACTGTACCAAGATCCAATCTATGCTGCTCATTTAGAAGCTAGAAAAAATCAACAACCTATTATGTTGGGATTCAGCGATGGTACCAAAGATGGAGGTTATTTACAAGCGAACTGGGGAATTTATAAAGCGAAAGAAGTATTAACGGCTATTTCAAGAAAGAATAATATTGTAGTGAGTTTCTTTGATGGCAGAGGCGGCCCTCCATCAAGAGGTGGCGGAAAAACACATCAATTCTATGCCTCTATGGGTAACCAAATTGAGAACCAAGAAATTCAATTAACGGTACAAGGCCAAACCATTACTTCTACTTTTGGCACCATCCAATCTGCACAATATAATTTAGAACAATTATTAAGTGCTGGTGTAAGTCATGAATTATTCTCTGACGCCAGATTGCAAATGTCAGCACAGGATCGTTTGATATTAGAAGAACTAGGAGACATTAGTTATGCGTCTTACCAACAACTTAAAGAAAGTCCGTTGTTCTTACCTTATTTGCAAAAATTTAGTCCACTCAATTATTATAGTAAAAGTAATATCGCTAGTAGACCTGCTAAAAGAGGCGCTGGCAATACACTTAAATTTGAAGACCTAAGAGCCATCCCATTTGTAGGTAGCTGGAGTCAGATGAAACAAAATGTTCCAGGTTATTATGGAGTAGGAACGGCACTACAAGTGCTAAAAGAAAAAGGATTATGGAAAGAAGTGCAATCTTTGTTTAATAATATTTCTTTTTTCAGAACACTGATTGACAATAGCATGATGAGTATGGTGAAATCTAATTTTGCCATTACTAAATACGTCGATAAAGATCCTCAGTTTTCAGAAATATGGAATACCATCAAAGATGAATTTTTATTAACCACTCAATTATATTTAGAATTAAGTGGTGGGAAAAGTTTGATGGAAAATGATACAGTTGGGAAACATTCTATTTTATTAAGAGACAGAATTGTGTTGCCTTTGCTAACAATACAACAATTTGCATTAGGTAAATTACAAGAAGAGGGATTAAGTGCTGAGTCAAAAAATGCTTACGAGAAATTATTGACTAGAACCATGTTTGGTATTATCAATGCCGCTAGAAATTCAGCTTAAATTAAACAGGCGCTTTAGTATCCTTCCATTTCCATAAATGCAAACAAGCATAGGTTTTGAAAGGCGTCCAACCTTCTGCTTTTTTAAGCATTTTAGTACGAAGTTCTTTTTTAGTTTCGTATTTGATTTTATACAATTTTATCATGGCTTGTTGTATACCTAAATCATCTACTGCAAAAACATCTTCATGCCCTAAACTAAACATCAGTAACATTTCAACTGTCCATCTACCCACTCCTTTAATTTGAGTAAGCAATTCAATCACTTCTTCAGGAGGCATTTTGTATAATTGAGCATCAGTAATTTTATGTTCAATAAAGAAACCAGCCACATTTTGTACATAATTTACTTTGGCATTACTTAAGCCAATACCTTTTAATACCAGGGGATCAGTTGATAAAACCTTTTCACAACTAGGCTCTTTACCACCATATAAATCCAGGAATCTTGTAAAGATAATTTTAGCTACTTGGGTACTCAATTGCTGGCTTATAATGCTTGCTATTAAACGAATTGGCGTATTCTTTCTTTTGGTTAAAGTATGCGTATCCTCCTTTAATAATGCTGCTAAAGCTTTATCCTTTTTTAAATGTAGTTTATAAGACATGGCACAATTTAGGTTCTTTTATGTAATTTAGGTAAGCATAAATTCAAGCTATGAAAAAAATATTACTACTTGCCTGTATCGTTATTTCATTAACCAGTAAGGCACAAACAAATGATGAAAAAATTATTAGAAATATGTTGGCAGACCAAATTAGCTTTTGGAACAAAGGAGATATCCCTAGTTTCATGAAAGGCTATTGGGAAAACGATAGCTTGGTATTCATTGGCAAAAATGGTCCAACTTATGGATATAACAACACTTTACGCAACTATCAAAAAAACTACCCCAACAAAGATTATATGGGTGTGTTAAATTTTGATATCATTAGTGTTCAACCCATTGAAAAAGATCACTACTTTGTAATTGGTAAATTTATGTTACAAAGAAAAGTGGGTGACGCAAGCGGACACTTTACCCTTATTTTCAAAAGAATCAATGGTGTTTGGAAAATAGTATCTGATCATAGTAGTTAAATAGCTACTACTAATCTAAACTTTGCTTATTGGTTGCTGCAGCTTTTAAAATTCTATCAAACTGAGCTGGGGTCAAATCATTATAGAAATAATAAACTGGATCCACCTTGGTACCTCTTTTGATTACTTCATAATGGCAATGAGGACCGGTACTTTTACCAGTACTTCCTATATAACCAATTACTTCCCCTCTTTTAACTCTCTGACCAACCTTTGCTTTTACTCTTACCATATGGCCATATAATGTTTGGTAACCATAACCATGGCTAATCACCACTTTATTACCATAACCATCTGTGTTAAATCCAGCTGCTTGAACTACCCCATCAGCAGTCGCATAAATAGGTGTACCAGAGGGAGCAGCAAAATCTAATCCAGCATGTAATCGATAATCTTTATACAATGGATCTACTCTATAACCAAAACCAGAAGCCACTCTATTTAAGTTTTTATTACTTACTGGCTGAATAGCAGGAATGGCTTTTAATAATTTTTCTTTATTCTTCACCATATCCGTAATATCAGTGAAAGACTTGGTTTGATAAGCCATTCTTAAACTTAAATTATTCAATTGGCCAACCATACTTTCCAATAAATCATCACTGCTTAAATTCTGAATTAATTGTACTTCTTTTTTGGCCTCCATTTCTTTTACACGAGCACTATCGGGAATGGGGTCGGCCTCAAAAATGGAGCGATATACATCATTGTCCCTGTTCTCTAACTCATTCATTTGTAGCTCTAATTGCTTAACCCTCTCTTGCAAAACGCTATAGCTTTCTTTGTATGCCTGATTTTGTTGACGCAACAACTTTTCCTTAGGGGAGTCAATATATTGAAACATCACCATCACAATAATAACACCTGTTACTATTGAGGCAGCTATAAAACCAAAGGTCTGTAATAATCGTACACGTAAGGGCACTTCCACTTTTTCAAATCGAAGTGTATGGGTATTAAAGAAATATCTGATTTTCTTCATCTCAATTACGTGATTAATATAGCTAAATCTGTTAAAAAAGGGCCTATTTCCTTACCTTTGAAGCTCTTAAAAAACTATACAAATATAGCTTTTTAAGAATGAATTAGCTTAAAATTCCAATACATGATGACCAGTTCAGAAATTAGACAAAAGTTTTTAGATTTTTTTGCATCCAAAGGACATGCGATTGTACCATCAGCACCAATAGTAATCAAGAACGATCCTACCCTATTATTTACGAATGCGGGTATGAATCAATTTAAAGATTATTTCTTGGGCAATCAACAACCTAGTCATCCAAGAATTGCAGATACACAAAAATGTTTAAGAGTAAGTGGAAAGCATAACGATTTAGAAGAAGTGGGTGTAGATACTTATCATCACACCATGTTTGAAATGTTGGGCAACTGGAGCTTTGGAAATTATTTTAAAGCAGAAGCTATTGAATGGTCATGGGAATTGTTAACTAAAGTTTACCAATTAGATCCAGCAAGATTATATGTCTCTGTGTTTGAAGGAGACCCTGCGGAAAATTTACCATCTTCAAGTATTGCATTAGCTGAATGGAGAAAATGGGTACCAGAAGACAAAATTATTTATGGTTCTAAAAAAGATAATTTCTGGGAAATGGGTGATACCGGGCCTTGTGGACCATGTAGTGAAATACATGTAGACATGCGTTCAGAAGAAGAAATAGCGCAAATTCCAGGAAGAGACTTAGTGAATAAAGATCATCCACAAGTAATTGAAATTTGGAACAATGTATTTATCCAATACAATAGAAAAAAAGATGGAAGCCTAGAACCATTGCCTGCAAAGCATGTGGATACAGGTATGGGTTTTGAAAGATTGGTGCGCGTAATTCAAGGAAAGAAAAGCAATTACGATACTGATGTTTTCACTGGCACTATCGATATTGTTGCACAAATCACTGGAAAGAAATATGATTTTAGTGATAGCAAAGAAGCTGTTGCTTTTAGAGTAATTGCAGATCATATTCGTGCGATTGCTTTTACCATTGCAGATGGTCAATTACCTTCTAATACAGGTGCGGGATATGTGATTAGAAGAATCTTAAGAAGAGCAGTGAGATATTATTATTCTTATTTAGATTACAAACAACCATTATTACATCAATTAATGCCAGCATTGGCAAAACAATTTGAACATGTATTCCCTGAATTACATAGTCAATTAGATTTTGTAAGCAAAGTAGTAAAAGAAGAAGAGGAAGGCTTTTTAAGAACCTTGGAGAAAGGCTTGAAAAGAATGGATGATATTATTGCCTCTCATCAAAAAGGAGCAACCATTGAAGGTAAATTAGTATTTGAATTATTTGATACTTATGGATTCCCGGTAGACTTAACTAGATTAATCGCTAGCGAAAATTACTTGCAAGTAGACGAAGCTGGTTTTGATAATGAAATGAAACAACAAAAAGACAGAAGCCGTGCTGCTACTGCGATAGATACAGGAGACTGGATTATGGTGGGCGAAGACGCTCCTACACAATTTGTTGGATACAATAATACAAGTGCAGAAACGACTATTGTAAAATATAGAAATGTAAAAGCAAAAGGTAAAGAAGCCTATCAATGGGTTTTAGCCTCTACTCCTTTTTATGCAGAAAGTGGTGGACAAGTGGGTGATAAAGGAAGCTTTAAATTTGAAGACGGATCTATCATTGAAGTAACCGATACTAAGAAAGAAAATAATTTATTTATTCATTTCACAGACAGCTTACCAAAAACAATTGGTACAAAAATAACTGCTACAGTAGACGCTCACTTAAGAGCCAATACCACCAAGCATCACTCTGCTACACACTTATTGCATGCAGCATTAAGAAATGTATTAGGTAAACATGTTGCGCAAAAAGGATCATTGGTAAATGAACAACAATTACGTTTCGACTTTTCTCATTTTGCAAAAATGACAGATGTGGAAATTAGTTCTGTAGAGAAAATTGTGAACGATAAGATTAAAGAAAACGTTCCTGTAGTGATTAATGAAATGAGTAAGGATGAAGCAATTGCTTTGGGTGCAATGGCATTGTTTGGAGAGAAATATGGTGATAAGGTTAGAGTGGTGATTATGGATCCTGCCTATTCTATTGAACTGTGTGGTGGTACCCATGTTGGACATACAGGAGAAATTGGTGAATTTATTTTAAAAGCTGAATCTTCTGTTGCAGCGGGTGTAAGAAGAGTAGAAGCAGTGGTAGGAGAAGCTGCTACCCTTCACTTAACTGAAGTAAAAGAAAAATTACACAAACAAATTGTTCAATTAACCGAAGCTTGTGCTGGAATTGCGGCTAAAATGAATACTACATTTACTGCACCTGAATGGAATGAACAATCAAGCATTGATGTATTAAATGATACTATACAAACATTACAAAATAGTCAGAAAGAATTAGCTAAGAAATTAGAAAGTCAAGAAGCTTTATTAGTGAATGAATTATTTGAACAATATAAATCTGCCTTCACTACTATTAATGACATTGAATTCTTAGGAGTACAATTGCAATTAAGTAATGCAGATCATTTGAAAAAATTGGCACAACAATTAAATAATTTACATACCACCGCCGTGGTGATATTAACTGCTGAAGCCAATGGTAAAGCCAATGTGGCCCTATCCATTAGTGAATCATTAGTGAATAGCAAAAACTGGCAGGCTCCAGCCATCATTAAAGAGAAAATTGCCCCATTGATTAAAGGAGGCGGAGGTGGTCAAAAGACCCTAGCTACAGCAGGCGGACAGGATGCCAGCCAATTAGCTAAGGTAATTGAGGCCGTGAAAGCTTTATTATAATTTTAACATTTGCGAATAGTTTCGTAGTTCAGATTTTTCCTTATTTTTGACCTACAAAATATTTCGTATTTAAAATACTCATTATGAAAAGAATCATTGTAGGACTTAGTCTAGTTGCTTTTTTTGCCCTTGGAACGCAGGCTCAAGAAGTAGTAGTGATCAAGCAAAACAAAAAAGATACAGCTGATAAACCTTTAATGGTAATTGACGGGGTCATTCAAGAAAACAAAAACATGAATGATATCTCCCCTAATGATATTCAATCAGTGAATGTATTTAAAGGGCCATTAGCTACTGAAAAGTATGGTAAGAAAGGTGAAAAAGGAGTAGTGGAAATTATTACTAAAGGAAAAGGGGTTAGTATCATTGATACCAATAATATTTCTATCACAGTGGATGGAGATCAAATTTTATTAAACGGTGAAAAGATTGATCCAAAAGATCCAAGATTAAAAAAGATTAAAAGAATCAGTGTCATTGGAAAACCTTTGGCTCCCGCTTCCCCTCTAGGCCCAATGAATAAAGCATTTCTAGGGGTTGCTACCAAAGCTTCTTCAGAAGGCGCTTTAATTGTTGATGTAAATGAAGGAAGCCCTGCTGCAAAGGCTGGATTAAAAGAAGAAGATATAATTACACAAGTAAATAAAGAAAAAATTGAAGGGCCAAGCGATTTATATAAAGTGATTGGTCAATACAAGGCTGATGACAAAATCACCATTGAGTATATAAGAGAAGGTAAAAAAAATCAGAAAGAAATTGTTTTAGCTAAAAATAAAATGGATGTTATCGAAGCTAGTCCAAATAATAACTTTAATAACAATGTTGATGTATTCAAATTAGAAGACGATGAAATGGATAAAGGTTTTGACAAAAAATTCAGAAGAGGTTTTGCTTTACCAGATTTCCCAAACATTGATGAGATATATGTAAACACTAAAAAGCCAAAATTGGGGATCTCTATTGAAGACTTGGAAGAAGGTAATGGTGTTAAAATTACTATGGTTAACAAATACTCTCCTGCTGATAAAGCTGGACTAAAAGTGGGTGATATTATTACTTCCATTGATAAACACGATGTGAAGGAGGTAAACGATATTAAATGGCAGTATTTTGAAGCTGGTCAAACTATTAAATTAAGTGTTAATAGAAATAAAGAAAACAAGATCATTGAGGTGAAAATCCCCAAAAAGATTAATTCTGCAGATTTATAGATTACAACGGTATTCATTTGCGAAGCCCTTCCATTTATTTGGAGGGGCTTTTTTATGTCAAAGGCTTTTAAATTAGTACTTTTGTCCTATGGCAGATGGACAAAAATATGAAGCAGTTATTGGATTAGAAATTCATGCACAATTGGCAACCGAAAGCAAATTATTCTGCGGAGATGCTACTAGTTTTGGTGCTGAACCCAATAGCCATATTAGTCCTATTACATTGGGCCATCCTGGCACCCTTCCCAAAACCAACAAGAAGGCAGTTGAATACGCCATAAAAATGGGTATTGCCTGTGAATCAGCAATTGAAAAAAATAACTACTTCGCAAGAAAAAATTACTTCTACCCTGATTTGCCAAAAGGATATCAAATTTCACAACATACTACACCTATTTGTGTTGGAGGAAAAGTGGCTATACAAGTAAATGGACAATCCTCATTTGTTCAATTAAATAGAATTCATTTAGAAGAAGATGCTGGAAAGAGTATTCACGATATCTCTCCTACTGATACCTGTGTAGATTTAAATAGAGCCGGTACTCCATTAATTGAAATAGTAACCGAACCATGTTTACATTCTGCAGAAGAAGCATTCCAATATGTGACCGAAGTTAGAAAAATGGTAAGATGGTTAGGAGTTTGTGATGGCAATATGGAAGAAGGAAGTTTAAGATGTGATGCCAATATATCTGTGAGGCCTACAGGCAGTACTACACTGGGAACCAAAGTAGAAGTTAAGAACTTAAACTCTATCAGAAATATAAAGAAAGCTATTGAATTTGAAATTGAAAGATTGATTGGTTTAGTAGAAGCTGGAGAAACTATTATTCAACAAACCAGAAGTTTTGATGCCAATAACGATACTACTTTCGCCATCAGGGATAAAGAAGATGCTAATGATTATCGTTATTTCCCAGATCCGGATTTGGCACCTTTTCAATTAACTGACAATTATATTCATACTATAAAAGAGACTATTCCTGCTTTACCAAATCAATTAAAACAAGAATGGAAAACTAGTTTAGGTTTGTCTGATTATGATGTGGAACAATTAACCGAAAACAAAGAAGAAGCAGATTTTTATGGGAAATGGATAGCCAGTACCAAACATTATAAAGCAGCGGTGAATTGGATATTAGGGCCCATTAGAGAATACTTGAACGAGACGGGTAAAACTTATCCAACTTTATATGAATCTATTCCTCAGTTAAATGAATTACTAGAGTTGGTTGAAACCAATCAACTAAGTTTCTCAAATGCCACAGGTAAGGTTTTTAAAGGAATTATTGGAACTAACAAGAAAGCAATTCAATTTGCTGAAGAACATCAATTGGTGCAAAACAATTCTACAGATCAAATCAGTTTATGGGTTGAGCAAGTACTAGCAGCCAATCCAGATAAAGTTCAAGAATATAAAAAAGGAAAGAAAGGTTTAATTGGTTTATTTGTAGGAGAAGTTAAAAAAATAAGTAAAGGACAGGCAGATCCAAAAATGACCACACAATTATTAGAACAAAAATTAGCTCAATAAGCATATGAAAAATTTAATTCAACTTAGCTTCTTAATTATTGTATTATTTTCAAGCTGTGGTCAAAAAAACCAAGAATTGAGATACAATGTTGCTGGTACCATTACTCATGCTACTGCACAAAAATTGTTATTACAAGAAGTACCTTATGGTGGTAAGCCTATAATTACATTAGACTCTACTAGCTTAAAAGAAGATGGTAAATTTAGCTTTGATTTCATCGCTAAAGAAGAAGGGATTTATAGAATTGCTACTGAAAAAGAGGTAGAAATTTTATTTATTAATGATGAAGAAAACATTCAAATCAACGCAGACGCTAACGACTATAATAGTTACCAAATAAAAGGTTCAAAAAACAGTGAAGGTTTATTAAAGTTCTTAAAAGAATATAGACAAAAAGATTCTTCCATCTTTGCTACCCTTTATAATTTAGATGCTTTACAAAATCAAAAGGGAAAAGATAGTACCATCTATTGGTTACAAAAACAAAAGACAGATAAGATCAATCAATTAAATAAGTTCATTGAGAAAACAGTGAATACAGAAACAAGTCCTGCTTTTCTATATTATGCATTGGGTTTAAGCACAAGATCAATGGAAGCTGCTCAAGTGTTGGCGATGGCTAAAGTGGCTGCTGAAAGAACAAAGGCAACTCCTTTGGTTGAATTTGTTGCAAAATTAAATTCACAGGTTCAAGCCAATACCAATGTTGGACCAATTGAAGTTGGACAGATGGCTCCAGAAATTGCTTTACAAGATGTAAACGGAAAAATCATCACATTAAGTAGTTTAAAGGGTAAATATGTATTAGTAGATTTCTGGGCAAGCTGGTGTGGACCTTGTAGAGGAGAAAACCCAAATGTGGTTGCCAATTATGAGAAATATAAAAACAAAAACTTTACAGTCTTAGGGGTTTCTTTGGATGATGATAAAGCAAGTTGGTTAGAAGCCATTAAAGAAGATAAATTAAACTGGCAACACATAAGTGATTTGAAAAAATGGGAAAGCATTGTTGTAGGTGCATACCAAATTCAGGGAATACCTTTTAATGTATTATTAGATCCTACAGGAAAAATTGTTGCTAAGGAATTAAGAGGTGAAGCTTTAGGAGCAACTCTAGAAACATTATTAAAATAAGCAACTACTATTCATAAAAAAACCGTCTGTATTAGACGGTTTTTTTATTTTCTTTTATGAAGGTTTTAATCAAGGCAGGTAATAATACTAAATTGGTTAAAGTACTCACTATGAGCGTTAATGAAGTTAACCAACCAAGTGCCTTGGTGCCACCAAAATCACTGAAGCAAAATATAATGAACCCAGCTACCAATACCAAAGAAGTATATATGATACTTATTCCTGTATGTCGAATGGTTTGAATGAGGGTATTATTTACCTGATAATTTAAATGCGGTAATTCCTGCTTATAGTTTACCAAAAAACGAATGGTTACATCTATAGCAATACCTAATGCTACGCTAAATACCAATACAGTAGAAGGCTTTAAAGCTACCCCAGTCCAACCCATAATGCCTGCTGTAATAAATAAAGGAATGATATTAGGGATTAAAGAACACATTAGAATCGGGAAAGACCTAAATAAGAAAATCATACAAATGGCAATTAATAAAAATGCCCAAAAAATAGATTCACTTAATCCTTTAATAATAAAATTACTTCCTTCTAGAAAAGTTACACTACTTCCAGTAATTTCAACATGGTATTTAGCTGTGTCAAAAAGTGCATTAGTTACACTATCAATTTTTGCTAAGAACATGGGTAATTTAGCACTACCAATATCTTTCATGTTAACAGAAATTCTTGTGGCTTTCTTATCCTTGTCTATAAACTTATTTAATAATGATTCTGGACCTTTTGTAGAGGCCTTTACTGATTTTGAAGTATCCAAAGGTTTAGTTGCCATATAGGGTGCTATAAAAGCCATCTCAGTTCCAGTAGGTATTGCATAGGCTAAACTATCCCCATCATAAAATGCTTGTTTGGCAAACTTGATACCATCTAATAAACCCAATGGTTTGCCTAATTCAGGTTGCTCTTGTAAGAAGTAATCTAATTCATCTATTTTTTCCAAAGGCTTTAAACTCTTTGTTAATCCATTTTTCTTTTTACTATCAATCACTATTTCTAATGGCATTACTCCTCCAGCATTTTGTTCAAACCATTTTAGGTCTGTATATAATTTATCTTTTTTAGGCAAGTCATCTACAATAAAAGCCTCTTTCTTAACTTGAAGCAATCCAAAAGAGGAAATAATCACTAAAACTATGGTAATACCAAATACCCATTTAGTATGATCAAAAGTCCAACGTTCAATCTTCACTAATAATTTTTCTAAAGTTTTATTATCCAGGTATCTAACATGTTTAGGAGCAGGTACTTCTAAATAGGATAATACTGGAGGAATAAAGAATAAACTAATAAAAAACAAAGCCATTATATTTAAACCAGAAACCCAACCAAACTCTTTTAAAAGTGGGCTTTTAGTAAATGCAAAAACAAAAAATCCAATGGCCGCTGTGATATTACAAAACAAAGTCACAATACCCATTCTGCCTACCATTTGAATTAATGCTTTCTCTTTATCTGCTGTTTCTTTATAAGAGGTATGATACTTATTTAAAAAATAAATACAATTCGGTATACCAATCACCACAATCAATGGTGGAATTAAGGCAGTTAATAAAGTAATTTTTTGCCCCAATAAAACCATGGTACCAAAGCTCCATATCACACCCATTGCCACTACAGCCAAACTCATTAGCATAGCAGGTATAGATCTGAAAAATAAAAGCAAAGTGATCGCAGACAAAACCAATGATCCTATCAAGAACCAAAGCATTTCTTTTTTGATTCTATCTGCCATAATAGTTCTTATATAAGGAAGACCGCTCACATGTAAATCAAGTTGAGTGGCAGTCTTAAAATTGGCTAATTTGCTTTCTAAAGAATTAATAATTTTAGACCTTGCTCCACTATTAATGGAATCAGGAATAAAACTAATGGCCATGATATAAGAACTACTATCTGGATTATATAATAAATGCTTATAAAAAGGCAGTGATTCAAAAGCTAATTTATCGGCTTGTAAAGCGCTATCACTTGAATAAGGTGCATGAAAAATAGAAGCACCTTTAAATTTTAATGCTGCTGTATCCTTAATAATGGCATAAGCACTTGGTACTCCTAAAACTTCTGTAACTCCCGGAATAGTTTTAATAGATTTTTGTAAATCTGCTAAAGCATTGAAATGTTGCGTAGTATATAAATTGGTTGTTTGAAAACCAACCACCATCGTAGTTCCATCTACTCCAAATTGGTGAACAAATTTTTTATAAATAGCAAATGTTGGATTGTCTTCTGGTATTGCTTTGGTAAACTCGTAGCTTAACTTTACTTGAACAGCAAAATAACCCATAAAAAGGGTAATGGCTGTTAACACCATTAAGCTTGTACGCCTGTATTCTAAGATCTTCTGTCCTAAACGATACCACATATAAATAGATTAATTAGATCACCCAAAAATACGCCATTACTTGCGTAAGAAAGCCAATTAATAAACCAACTATCAATTCTTGTTTGGTATGATCGCTAACAAGCATTCGTGCACTAATAACCAATGCAGTAAGTATAACTGCCAATAAAGTCCAAATAGCATTATTAATGGAGTAATGTAATCCTACTATTATCACCACAGTTACTAAACCCCCTACTCCCATTGCATGTAAACTCACTTTGATAAAATTATTCGCAATTAAACCAATAGCTGTTGCTATAAATATGCCAAAATAAAAAAACTTCAAAGCAATGGGTTGATCAGTAAAGTTTCTGCTTAAGTAATACATCCACCAATAAAAAAACATGGTTATTACATAAGGAATAATCCTTTCTTTTTGAGTTCTTAAAAAAATGCTCTCGCTTAATTTTAATCGCCACATCAAGAATACTGCAAATGCAGGAAAAAAAGCAGTCAACCAAAAAACACTAAATAATCTTAATGTTAGTTGCCACTCTGTGATACCTACAAATTCATAAGGTAATACCTGCATTAGGTATAACATAAAATAAGTAGGCACAAATAAAGGATGTGCAATATAGGAGATGAATTGTCCAGTATATCTTAAGAAAGTCGGGGTGTTTTTTTCCATTTAAAATGTGGTGCTTATTATAATTCTTTTCTTAATCTAGCTACAGGGATATTGGAAAGTTCTCGGTACTTTGCTACTGTTCTTCTAGCAATATTATACCCCTTCTCTTGTAATAATTCAGTTAGCTCATCATCACTCAAAGGCTTTTGTTTGTCTTCGGCTTCAATTAGCTCCGCCAAGATAGCTTTCACTTCTTTGGTACTCACTTCCTCACCACTATCAGTCATTAAAGATTCACTAAAGAAATATTTTAGTAGATAAGTACCGAATTCAGTTTGTACATATTTGCTATTAGCCACCCTGCTAACGGTGGATACATCCAATTTTGTTTTAGAAGCAATGTCTTTTAAGATCATGGGCTTTAACTGTGTTGCATCCCCACTTAAAAAGAAGGCTTCTTGGTGTTCAATAATAGCATTCATAGTAAGCAACAAAGTTTGCTGTCTTTGTAAAATCATTTCAATAAACCACTTTGCTGAATCTATTTTTTGTTTGATAAAAAATACTGCTTCTTTCTGCGCTTTATCCTGCTTTTTACTACCCTCATATTCTTTCAACATCATTTTGTAATCATCACTAATAATTAAAGGGGGCGCATTTCTGCTATTCAAAGAAAGTTCTAACTTATTATTATTAATCAATACCGTAAAGTCAGGAATAATATACATTTCAGCCTCATTACTACCTGCAGTATCTGCTCCTGGCTTTGGATTTAAGGAAACAATTTGATGCAATACTTCTTTCATGGTAGCATCATCTAAGTGAACGCTTTTTTGAATCTTATCATAATGCTTTCTAGTAAATTCATCAAAGTGTTTTTCTAAGATAGCAATAGCCATTTTTAAAACATCTGCTTTCTCTTGCTCTTCTAATTTTCTTTTTAATTGGATTAATAAACATTCTTGTAAGTTTCTAGCTGCAATTCCAGCGGGTTCAAATTTTTGTATTTGAAATAAAACCTCTTCAATTTGTTTTTCTTCCACCCACATACTTTGTTTAAATGCCAGATCGTCTGCTATAGATTGCAATGCTCTTCTTAAGTAACCATCATCATCTAGGCTTCCAATAATTTGTTCGGCAATTTTAAATGGTGTCTCCTCTAAATCTAACATGCTTAACTGATCCATTAATTGATCATTCAAGCTAAGCTCTGCTTTTATGGGAATTACTTTATCATTATCTAATTCAGGATAGTAATCATCCTTTGTTTTGTATTCTGCAATTTCTCCATCATCATCATAAGTATATTCACTGATTTCCTCGTTACTCATCTCGTATTCATCCACAGGAATAGCCTCCTCTTCTTGCAGATCATTAATTAAATCGTCGTTAGGATCTTCCCCTAATTCATTATCTAATAAGTCGGAATTAAGTTCTAAAGCTGGGTTTTCTTCTAATTCTTCCTTAACCCTTTGTTCTATTTGAGCAGAAGGTATTTGCAACAATTTCATCAACTGTATTTGTTGTGGCGACAATCTTTGTAATTGTCTTTGTTGCATTGACTGCCCTAGTGACATATTCTATAGTTATTAAGAAAGCGCTTCTTTCAATACTTGTAAAAATTGTGCTCCCTTTGCATGTACTTGTTCTTCAGTCCATGTTAAACTTATTGCAGTAGAAACACATCTTGACATAATTGCATCACTTGCTTCGAATTTTGTATTGCTTAATTTTTGTAAAGCTGCTTTTTGTGCTTCATTTAAAGCATACAAACTTTGTACATTTTTTAAATGATCCCATTTTTTGATATAATGCCAATTATTAGCAAACCAATAAAAATTACCAGCAAAAATGCCTGCAGTTTTTAATGCTTCAATCGCTTTCTCCATTTTCTCTTGTGAAGGCAAGAACCAAGATAAAAAGCTTGCACTATCCCCAGACGGATCTGGCACTATTCTAAAACTAATTCCAGGAACTTGTTCTAGATAAGATCTTAGAATATGATTATTTTTTCTTTGAATGGTTAAGAAAGTATCTAACTTTCTAATTTGAGCTAAACCAACGGCAGCATGTAATTCACTTATTCTAAAATTGTATCCTAAAAAAGGATGCAAGTCAGCTCCTCTATCCACTCCTAAATGATCGTGTCCATGATCAGTAAATGCATCACATTTTGTATATACAGATTGATCATTGGTCATCACTACACCCCCTTCACCACAGGTAATCATTTTAACAAAGTCAAAAGAAAAAGTGCCTGCATGTCCAATAGTTCCTAAATGTTTTCCTTTATAAGTTCCGCCTATACTTTGACAAGCATCTTCTAATAAAATCAAATGGTGTTCATCACAAATCGCTTTCAAAGCATCCAAGTCTGCCATGCTACCGCACATATGTACCGGCATAATGCACTTTGTCTTTGGCGTAATGGCCGCTTTAACAGCAGCTGGGTTCAAAGTCAATGTTTCATCAATATCCACTAAAACAGGAACCGCTCCCATGCTTAATACCGCTTCAAAACTAGCCACAAAAGTAAAAGCAGGCATGATCACTTCATCACCAGCGCCAATTCCTAAAGAAGCCATCGCAGTAGTTAAAGCTGCTGTACCACTAGAAGTTAATTGAGCATATCCAGTACCAAATGTCTTACAAATAGCAGCTTCTAACTCTTTAGATTTCCAGATACCTTTTCTGGGACCATCAAATCCATAACGCATTAAAATGCCTGTCTCCAAGACATCATTTACTTCTTTTCTTTCTTCTTCGCCAAAAAATTCAAAACCGGGCATAAGCTTGATTTTTAATGATAAACAAAGGTAGTTTAAAAAATGAAAATTGAGGGTTTTTCAGTAATTTGCGGCAGTAAAAAAACGAAATAGAACTTTATGGAATACAATAACTTAATGGCAGTTTCTGGCCTATCTGGATTATTCGAAATGATTAGTAGCAAAAACGATGGTGCCATCGCTAAATCTTTGGAAACAGGTGCTACTCAATTTGTGAGTTCTAGAGTACATCAATTTTCTCATTTAGAAAGCATTGAAGTATATACCACCCATGATAATGTGTTTTTAGCAGAAGTATTTATTGCAATGGGTAAGTCAAAAGAGGCCTTACCTAGCGAAAAAGATCCAAAAGCAGTAACTGCTTACTTCAAAAAAGTATTCCCTTCTATGGATTTTGAAAGAGTGTATCCAAGTGATATGAAAAAGATGGTAAAATGGTTTGGTCAATTAAAAGCCAATAATATAGAGCCGGTGCTTCCAGTTGACGAAGAGCCTGAAGCATAAGCAATCCCCAATATTTATAAAAAGCTTATCCTAATGAGGGTAAGCTTTTTTATTATCCTTAAATTGCAATAATAAAGCTGGTCTTATGAAAAAAATAGGTTTAGTCGTTTTTCTTTTTGCAAGTATTCAAATAAGTGTTGATGCTCAAACCCGTGCAGAAAAAAAA
Source organism: Bacteroidota bacterium (assembly GCA_024640255.1). Classification (GTDB taxonomy): domain Bacteria; phylum Bacteroidota; class Bacteroidia; order Chitinophagales; family Chitinophagaceae; genus Sediminibacterium. Next base: position 23,541 of record JAHEFI010000006.1, read on the forward strand.
TGGGTAAAACATCAATTCAAATCTTTAAGTTTAGACGAAAAGATTGCTCAATTAATGGTTCTTAGAGCGCATAGCAACTGGGAGCCTAAAAAAATTGATTCACTAGCTGCGTTAATTAAACAATACAATATTGGTGGTCTTTGCTTCTTTCAAGGAGGACCTGTAAGACAAGCTATTCAAACAAATAATTATCAGCAAATTGCTAAAACACCATTACTCATTACTATTGATGCTGAATGGGGTGTTGGAATGAGATTAGATAGTGTTGAAATGTTTCCTAGACAACTATCTTTAGGAGCAATACCAAATAATCAATTAGTGTATCAAATGGGAGCAGCCATTGCCGCACAATGTAAAAGATTAGGTATTCAGGTGAATTATGCACCAGATGTAGATATTAATAATAATCCTGCCAATCCTGTAATTAATGATAGAAGTTTTGGACAGAATAAAAAAACAGTTATCGATTATGGCATTGCCTACATGAAAGGAATGCAAGACAATGGCGTAATGGCAACAGCAAAACATTTTCCAGGACATGGTGATGTAAGTGTAGATTCACATGTTGATATTCCTGTAGTAAATAAATCTAGAGAAGCTTTGGATAGTATGGAAATTGCACCATTCAAAGCTTTGATTGATGCTGGAATAGAATCAGTCATGGTGGCACACCTTTCTGTGCCAGCCATTGATAATGGAGAGAAAAGACCCACTTCATTATCTGCTAAAGCAATTAATGGTTTATTGAAATCAGAATTAGGGTTCAAGGGAATTGCCGTTACTGACGCACTAGACATGAAAGCTATTAGTAATTATTACCCAGAAGGAGAAGCTAATGTGCAAGCCATTTTAGCGGGTAATGATATGTTATGTTTACCAGGCGATATTGGGCAATCCATTAAAAAAGTGAAAGAAGCAATTGCAGAAGGAAGATTAAGTGAAAAAGATATTGATATAAGAGTTAAAAAAGTATTAGCTGCAAAATATAAATATGGATTAAGTCAATTACAACAAATTGACACTGCCAATATAATTGCTGATTTGAATCAATCAGTAGGAACTTTAAAAGCAGCAATGGCAAAGCAATCTTTGACCTATGTAAATGCTAATCAAAGAAAATTAGTAAAAAAGGGACAACGCATTGCTTATCTTGTTTTAAATGCAACTACCGCTAATACTATTAGCAATGCATTAAGTGTTGGATACGATGCAACTGTTTTCTTTAGCAAAGGGACAGATACCAACTATTTACAATCTATAGAAAAACAATTAGTCAACTACGATCAAGTCATTGTAGGATTACATAATTACAATCGTAGACCTGCTAATCATTTTGAAATTCCATCTTCTATTTTATCATTTTTGAATAGACCAGGCCATGAAAGTTGGACGCATATTGTATTTGGCAACCCTTATGCAGTAGCAGATTTTCCAGGAATCAACAATATCTTATTCGCCTATGAAGATAATATACATACACAAAATGCTGCTATCTTATGGCTAGAAGGCAAGTTAGAAGCTGAAGGAGTACTACCAGTAACTGTGACAAATCAAATGCCTTATGGATTGGGTAAAGCAAAACCTAGCAAGACTTTTACAAATCAACAAAATAATACCGTTACCAGTATTCATTTAGAAAAGCTACAAGCAATAGACTCTTTAGTAACAGACGCCATTAAAAAAAAAGCTATTCCTGGTTGTCAAGTTCTAGTAGCAAAAAATAATCAAATTGTTTTTAATAAATCTTATGGTACAGTTGCAGGAGAAGGTACTGCTGCAGTAACCAACCAAACTTTTTACGATCTTGCTTCTGTTACCAAAGTAAGTGCTACTACTGTTTCAATCATGAAATTAGCAGAAGAGGGAAAAGTAAACATTGATAAAACAATTGGAGATTATTTGCCTTGGGTAAAAGGAAATGCAAAAGCGAGCATCACTTTAAGAGATTTATTATTACACCAAGCTGGCTTATACCCCTATATAAAATTTTACGAAAAATTACTTAACCCAGATGGTAGTTTACAAAAAGATTTAGTGAGTAACAAGGCTGATGCAACACATCAACAAATGATTACCCCTAATAAATTTTTAGTGAATTATTGGATGGATACCATACAACAACAAATTTTAAGAAGTCCGGTGACTGAAGCAGGTAAATATATTTATAGTGATAATGATTTTATCTTTTTAGGTTTTATAGTGGAAAAATTAACTGGAATGAGCTTGCATGAATACGCAAGTAAAAGTTTCTATGAACCATTGGGTATGAAGAGTACTGGTTTTTTGCCTTTGCAAAAAACCTCAGTGGACAATATAGCCGCAACAGAACTAGATAATTATTTTAGAAAAGAATTGATTCAAGGTAGTGTACATGACGAAGGGGCTTCAACCATGGGAGGCATCGCAGGACATGCTGGTTTATTTAGCAATGCAACAGATTTAGCCAAATTGTATCTAATGCTTTTAAATGAAGGACAATGGGAAGGGAAAAAATATTTCGATGCAAGTACTGTAAAAACATATACCGCCTATAATACACCCAATAGCAGAAGAGGATTAGGCTTTGATAAACCAGAAAAAGATAATCAACATTTAAAAGAGCCTTATCCTAGTGCAAGCGTATCTCCCAGTACTTTTGGGCATACAGGTTTCACGGGTACTTGTGTATGGGCAGATCCTGAACATCAATTATTATATATCTTTTTATCAAATAGAGTATTCCCTACCAGAGACAATAAAGCATTTAGTAGTTTAAACCTAAGACCTTCTATTCAAGAAGTAATTTATAGCGCCTTATTATAAAAATGAGAATAGCTTTATTGATATCATTTTGCTTTCTTGTATGCAATTCTAATGCTCAGAATACCATTGGAGCAGTAGGCACTTGGAGAGAGCACTATAATAATAAAGATATATTTCAAGTAATTAAAGGTGATCAATATTATTTAGCTGCGAAAAATCAAATTATATCTTATAATAAAGAAAATGGGCAAGTATCTTTTTTAGGCAAGTCTAATGGATTACATGAAATAGGCATTCAAACAATTGCATGGGATCAACAATACCAACAGTTAATTATAGCATACACCAATAGTGCCATTGATATAGTTCAAGGAGATCAGGTATACTTAATCAATGATATCAAAACCACTTCACTATTCAATAATAAGAAAATTAAAAATATAAGAGTCAATGCTGGACTTGCATTTGTGGATACTGAATTTGGATTAGTGATCATTGACATAAAAAACCATGAGATAAAAGAAACTTGGCAGACAAAAGATTTAGCACAAGCAGAAACTTTGTATAAATTATCCAGCATCCCTTATATCAAAAGTATTGACCTACTGAGTGATACTATAAAGGGCATCGTCATTGGTGGGCCTAATAAATCCTTGAACGGCATTGCTTCTGCCAACGAAACCCAATTGGTTATTCCCTTTAGTAATAATAACAAAGGCTTCGCCACATATACAGATCAAGGATGGGAAAATATATATAGCCTTCAAAATAATAATATCCCTTCATTGGAATATAGTAGCGCCAACCCAATGAATAATACTTTTTGGCTAGCTAATGCCAGCAATGTGTATAGTTACGATGGAAGTCAAATCCAACTAGTGCAATCAAATAATATGGGCACCATCAAAAATATTGCTTTTTCAAAAAATGGTAGAGGGTGGATTTTACATGATCAAAAAGGATTAACCTATATACTAAACAATAATTCAAAAAGTTACGGGTTACCCTCTGGTATTAATTTAAATGGCAATAGTAAAATGGTGGCCAACCAGCAGGAACAAATTTGGATCACTAATCCATCCATTCAAGGTATTTATGTATTTCAATCAGATAATCATTTCACTACGGCTACATGGATACAAAAAACAACTGGCAGTAATAATGGAAATTTACCCAGTAATAAAGTAACCAGTATAATAGAAGATAATGACGGAGCTATTTGGGTTGGAACCGATAATGGCATTGGCATTTTTAATTGTGGAGACATCAGCAAAGAAGCTTGTAATGCCTATTTACCTATTGTTAAAACAAATGGATTTAATGCTTATTTATTTCAAAAAGAAACTATACAATGTATGGCAGTGGATGCTGCCAATAGAAAATGGATTGGCACCAATAATGGAGCATGGTTAATTAGTCAAGACGGCTTGTCTATAATTGAGCATTTCACCAAAGAGAATAGTCCTTTACCCACCGATACTATTTATCAGATAGTGATTGAACCAACTAATGGTGAAGTGTTTTTTCAAACAAGTCAAGAATGGGTAAGTTATCGTGGCACTGCAACAAAAGCAGCAAATCATCAAGCAACAGTATTTATTTACCCAAATCCAGTCCCCCCCAATTTTAATGGACCCATTAGTTTTAAAAATTTAGTGGAAAATGCACAAGTGAAAATTACCGACCTAACTGGGAAATTAGTTTTTCAAACAAGGGCACAAGGCGGACAAGCAATATGGAACGGGAAGACCTATGAAGGCAATTCCGTTGCCACAGGTATCTATTTAGTATTTGTAAGAGACGACGAAGGAAATGAAAAAGGGGTAGGTAAAATAATGATCACCAAAGGGTATTAATTCTTTGAGGTTTCGAAATTCTTGAAAACCTTGAATTTCAAAGAACCTTGATCTCCTTCCACAACCCTATACATAATTTGTCTTATTTTGTTGGTAGGGGTCTTGATAGCTGTATCTGTCTCATAAACAGGGAATTTTCTAAATAATATTCCCTCCACTAATTTATATTCATCTCCCCCTCTGTATCCTTTGCTTAATACCATATCATTGGTAATATCGGGGAAATTAATTGGCATAAAACTTTCATTATTTTTTGAACTAATACTTAAAATAGAAGGTTTAAGTGTTGGGTCTAAAAAATAAATCAATACATCAGGAAAGCCATCCAAGTTTAAATCATCTATTTCAGCGCCAGTAACCCTTCCTTTTAATTCAAAAGAAACTTCTCTAGCTTCTTGCTTAAAACCAACTGGTCTAATATTAAGGATATTTCGATCTACCGTTTTATTGAAACAAGATATTCTGTAGCCTGCTTTGCCTATTTTTAAAGTACTATCATATTTAGTAACTACAGTTTGACTATTAGCTGAATAAGCCATCAAAACAAGTATCAAAAATAAAGGGTAGCGCATATTTTATTTTTATGATTCAAAGTTAATAGAATAGTTTTGATTTACCATTAATACAAAATAAATGTCTTTCGAAATTCATATCACCCCTATTGCTGATTTCCAAGAAATACGGCTTAGTGATATAAGCACTGGAAACTGTATCACAATCACTACTAAAGGAGGTATTTTAAATGAATGGATAGTGGAGGGTAAAACTTCTATTGTTAATGGAAATGATTTCACTAATGGCTGGGGAAATTTTGAAATGAATGGATTTAAGAGTGGTAAAATGAGTCCATTCTCATGCAGATTAGCCAATGGGGAGTACCAACATTTAGACAAAACTTATACAATTGAAAAATTTTACTTGGGAGATCATGCATTACATGGTATTCAATATGATGCAGTATATACTATCGAATCTACCCATCAAGATAACGAGCAAGCTTCATTAGTATTATTAAACCATTATAAAGCAACAGACAAGGGATTCCCTTTCCCTTACAGCATTCATTTGGAATGGACTTTAAAAGCTAATAATACAGTCATTGTAAAAACAGCCATCACCAATCATCATGATCAACCCATACCAATGATGGATGGTTGGCATCCTTATTTTCAATTTGATTCATTAGTAAATGATTTAACAATTCAATTTAAGAACAAAGGAAAAATTATTTATGATAACCAACTATTACCAACAGGTGAAATAGTAATAGATAATCAATTTGATCAAGGAGAAGTTTTGGGTAAACAGCATTTAGATAATTGTTGGTTGATAGATGAAACAGCGCCCAGTTGTACTATTAAAAAAGAGCACCATCAATTAATAGTGACGCCATTATCTAATTACCCTTATTTACAATTATATACCCCAGATGATAGAAAGAGTATCGCTATAGAAAATCTAAGTGCAGTGCCCAATTGTTTTAATAATAAAATGGGGCTCCACTATGTGAAGCCCCAGGAAACTTGGGTACTAAAAACTAGTTACCAATATATTATAAGTTAACTACTGCAGTTATACTAATTTCAATATTTACATTACGAGGCAGTGTTTTAACAGCAACAGTTTCACGAGCTGGAAAATCTTTGGTAAAATAAGAACCATACACTTCATTTACTTGTGCAAACAAAGCCATATCACTTAAAAAGATGGTTGTTTTAACTACATGCGCAAAAGTTAATTCAGCAGCTTCCAAAATAGATTTAATATTTTCCATTACCTGCTTTGTTTCAGAAGCAATATCAGATAATACCAATTCTCCCGTTTTAGGGTCAAAAGCCACTTGGCCACTGGCAAACAAAAAGCCATTAGCAATAACTGCTTGACTATATGGGCCTATTGGAGCAGGCACTTTTTTCGATTCGATGATCTGTTTTGACATAATAATTGATTAAGAATTGCAATTTCTTATTTTTCTATCACTTGACCAACCTATTTTTGCAAAACAAATCAAGAAAGTGCCGAAACTACTATATATAGATACTACTGGTGAGATTGCTTTGATTGGATTAAGTATTCAAGGTCAAATTATTGCACAAGTAAAAAACGAACAAACCCAAAACCATGCAGGATTTGTTCAAACAAGTATTCAAAATATTTGTACAACACATTCTTTTGATTTAGCTGAATTAGATGCCATTGTTGTAACGCTTGGACCAGGAAGTTATACTGGCATGAGAGTTGGATTAGCTAGTGCAAAAGGTATTGCCTATGCATTAGACAAGCCACTCATTGGACTATCAAGTTTAGCATTATTAGCAAGGGCGGGGAAAAAGCAAATCAACAATACTACAGGTTCTTATAGAATATTTAGCATGATAGATGCCAGAAGAATGGAAGTATTTGGAGCATTGTACAATCAAGAGGAACTTGCTCTTACAGAAGAAAAAGCAATCATTTTAGATATTGCTTATTTAAACAGTGTTTTACAAGATGGCCCTATTTATTGCTTGGGTTCAGGCGCCTCCAAAACATTGGAATTAGTGCAAAATGAAAATTGGAAAATGCTAGATATTCAATATTCAGTGGAAGAAATGCATGAATTAGCACTAATAAAATGGGATAAGCAAGACTTCGAAGATCTAGCCTATGTTGGACCAACTTATATCAAAGAAGTCTACACAATCCCTTCAAAACAAGCTAAATAGGCTTGATTTTCAATCTACTAAATAAAATATCGATATATAATAATAAATTATTATGTTTATTAATAATCACTTAACTTTGTAGGGCAATTTTGTTATAAACCCCCAATCAAGAATTGTCATGAACCAATCTTTACCCCAATTACAACTTGCCAATGGCAAGGAACCGCTAAAAGTAGATTTATTGCATAGTAAGAAAGCTGCAATGATCCTTAGAGCTTTGAACCACAAACTTCGTCAACAAATTTTAAAGCTTATTGACGAGCATCAAAAAATGACAGTAACAGAGATCTATGTTAAATTAAGACTAGAACAATCTGTTGCCTCTCAACATTTAGCCATCTTAAGAAGAGCAGGCATTGTTGGTACTATCCGTGAAGGAAAATTTATTTTTTACTTAGTAGACTATGCTCGTTTAGAACAAGTGAATCAATTTGTAGAACAATTAGTTGGTTAATTTTTTTTGATGTTATTATCTATTGAACAATTTCAGAAAATCATTTCAGAAGATCAGGTAATTATTTTAGATACCAGACCATTTGAAGATCTTGTAACAGGCTATATACCCAATGCCATTCATGCACCCAAGCATCAATTAGGCAAATTAATTGCAATGAGCTTTCTACAACTAGACAGTCCAATTGTAATCATTGCACCCAATGGCGCAGAAAATGAAGCAGATATTTTATTTAGAAAATTAGGCTTTACAAATTATAAAGGCGTTTTAGAAAATGGATATCCAGCATGGATAAAAGCAGGAAACAAATTTGACATTATTATAGATGTTGACGTGGATGAGCTAGCAATGGACATTCCATTTGATGAGTTCTTGATGGTACTAGATATTAGAGAAGAAGACAGGTACCATCAAGGGCATATCAAAAATGCAATAAGTATTCCATTGGTTGAATTAGCAGATCCAGGAAGTATGTCTGAATTAGACGAACATTTTAATATCTATATTATAAGCGACAATGGGGAAGATGCAAGTATTGCATCCACATTACTTAAAAAAGAAGGTATACATAATAACAGAGTGGTGAATGGAGGTTGGGAAGCATTACAAGAATTGAAAGATGCTTTTACTTTCGAAATTTCAAAAGCTCCACCCAAGGTAGAAGATAATTAAGAAACCAATAGTGCAGCATGTTTCGCTGCATCATATTCATATTTAAATCTGCGATGGCTCCATAAATAATTAGCAGGTTCTAGTTTAATTTTTTCTTCTAACATTCTAACGTACATAGCAGTCAGTTCTCCCTCTTTATATTCTTTAGGAGTAGTTGTCATTAAAGTATATTCCATATGATAGTATCCGCGTTTGGTACTATAAAAATGAACAAAGACTTGAGCTGTATTATTAAGAATAGCGCCTTTTTCAGGACCTTTCACAAATGGGGTATTCTTACCAAAAAATGGCACCCAAAATGCTTTCAAAGGATTACTAGGATTTTGATCTGCAGCCAATGCCATGACATAAGGACCTTTATTAGCATATTGATGAAACTGACTTTTAAATTGAGTAGCAGGAATCATAATACTACCATACCTAGATCGCATTTGGAGAATTAGCTTATCAAAAAAAGCATTACTTAATGGCATATATACCGCTAAAAAAGGATACTTCCCATATTTAGCAACTCCCCAATTGGCATATTCCCAATTAAAAAAATGACCGGCCATCAATTGAACATTCTGACCAGTTTCAAATAGATCATTTAATACCTCAACATTACTAGTAAATCTTTTTTCATAAGATGCTGTAGAGATAGAAATAAACTTAATTGTTTCTAAAAAAGAATCTGTGAATTTTTTATAAAATGCAGAAGCAATTTTTTTTCTTTCTGCTTCAGTTTTTTCTGGAAAAGCAATTGCTAAATTTTTAGCCACCACATCTACCCTATACTTGATTACGCGTTGTAAAATGAATGCGAAAAAATCACTAATCATATAAAACACGCGCCAAGGCAACAAAGAAATCAAATAAAAAAGAGGGTAAAAAATATAATACATTATTTGTAAAAATTATGACTGAGGATCTACCCAAGCATTATGTTCTTTTAATAATTGAATAAGCTCATCTACAGCGATCGCACTATCAATATTGCGCTTCATTACTTCTTTGCCCTTGTATAAAGTTATTTTTCCAACACCACTTCCCACATAACCAAAATCAGCGTCAGCCATTTCTCCTGGGCCATTTACAATACAACCCATGATAGCAATTTTTAGTCCTTTTAAATGATGAGTGACTTTTCTAATTTTAGCAGTAGTTTCTTGTAATTCAAATAAGGTTCTACCACAACTTGGACAAGAAATATACTCAGTTTTAGAAATTCTAGTTCTTGTGGCTTGTAAAATGCCAAATGCAGTGGCATTTAAGAATTGTTCCACTGATTTATTTTGTACATAGTTTCTTCCAGAAACATTACTGAAATTTTGTGAAGCTTTTTGATACGCATCTTCTGACAAACCCAAGCAAATACCATCTCCCATACCATCTAATAATAAAGCGCCAGTTTCTGTAGCATAATGAATTAAATGCTCGTCAATAGTTGACCAATTACTATCTGTCACTAAAATCACTGGAGTAGTAATCCCTAAGTCCATTAATTTAACCAATAAGCGTCTAACACCAGACATGGCAAATTGCAAAGTACTACTTATGCAAAATACTACGCTTGGATCTTTAGCTAATGCATGTAATTGCTCGTCTGATATAGAAGTATTAGTTGAATAAGCATCTAATGCAACAAAATTCATCACAGCACTTTTATTAGTTGCTGCTACATAATCAGCAGCATCAAATATAGGCAAGCTCTTTTGTTCACCATCAGTAGGTTTCCAACGAGCAGCGTTTTGTATAATTCTTAATGTACCCGGTAAATCAAAATCTATGGATTGATTGCCCACAAACACATAGTCCGCAGCAGCATCCGCAATACTCCATTTATCTGTATCAGCATTATAGGTATAACCAATACTTGTTAAAGCAGCTCTATCAATCAATTTTAATTTACTCAAATCGGCCACTACTACAGGCACTTGTTGATGACCTATATTTTCAACTGCATGTGTGTTTCTTCTTTTGTATTCAAAAGGACTATAAGGTAATTTTTCAATGGTAGGAATACTCATGCTATTCACTATTTGAGTATTGTACCTCTTAACTATATCACGACAAACTGGAATTTCCAATTCAGGATCTTCTGTTAAACTCACTCTTATAGTATCTCCAATACCATCTTCTAATAAGGTACCAATACCAATGGCACTTTTAATTCTTCCATCTTCTCCATCACCTGCTTCAGTTACACCCAAATGCAATGGATAAGATTCTCCAAATTCATTTTGCATTTGCTGAATCAATAATCTATAAGCCTGTACCATTACTTGAGGATTACTAGATTTCATACTTAATATAATCTGATGGTAATCCAAACTTCTAGCAATTCTTAAAAATTCCATGGCGCTTTCCACCATACCAATAGCAGTATCGCCATACCTACTCATGATTCTATCACTTAAAGATCCATGATTGGTTCCAATTCTCATGGCTGTACCATGTTCTTTACAAATCAACACCAAAGGGCTAAACTTCTCTCTTATACGCTCAATCTCTTCAACATATTCCGCATCCGTATAATCAATTTGTTCAAATTTTTTCTTGTCAACATAATTTCCCGGATTCACTCTTACTTTCTCTACAATTTTAGCAGCTATTTCTGCAGCATTAGGCGTAAAGTGAATATCAGCTACCAAGGGAGTGTCATATCCTTTTTCCTTCAATGCTTGTTTTATCAATGCTAAATTCTCTGCTTCCTTTTTACTTGGTGCAGTTATACGAACTAACTCAGCTCCCGCCTCTATACATTTGATTACTTGAGCTACTGTTGCTTCTGTATCCATAGTATCGGTAGTAGTCATGGTTTGCACCCTAATTGGATGACCACCGCCAATAACTAAATTACCCACTTTTACTTCGCGTGTAATAAATTTCTTGTAATTGGTTAACGAGTTACAATAATATTGCATGAGTTACTTTAATAAAGGTTGATAATTAACGCTTGCCTTTTAAAAATCCTTGTTCTAATAATATCTTTTTTAATATTTCAATATTCTTATTAGATAGATTATCTGCTTTTAATGATTTTGTAGACAATACAAAGAAATAAACATGTTTATTCTCTTCAATATATCCTAAAACCCAACTTTGATTAGATATATTTGTGTCAGAAGAAGCAATATAACTTAACTTATAACTTGCATTGTCTTCTTTTAAGATCATTGTTTTGACAATCTCTTGAGCTCTTTTTTGAAAATATAATTGATTAAAATATAATTTTTTAATAAAGCCTAATTGTTCATCGGGAGTAATTCTTAAAGAGTTATCAGACCAAAATTTGTTCATATCTGCACTCACTACACCCTTACCATAATGCAAAGAATCAATCGCTTTTAAAATAGCAGGTCTTCCTAATTGTTGGATTAAATTTTGATAGCCACTAGCTGAATCCAAATTGATCAAAGTACTTTTGTTTTGATTGAAGATTCCTTTCTCAGAAGCCATTAATGCAGGAACTAAGAAAAAACTATTAAGTGGAGCAATAGCTGAATCCTTATAAGCAGCTAAATTATGAATCAGAAATTGCTCTGTACCGTTATCTAACAAAGCAAAGCTTCCATACATACCCGCACTGTCTAAAATTTTTCCAATAGTAGCATCGGTTTGTACATTGTTGGGAGTACAAGCCGAAACAAGAGCGAATAAACTAATAAAAACAACTGCTTTAAGTCTCATAAGGTGAATTTTCTTTTCAGTAGCAAAATTACCATATAATCACAATAAAAAGCCCCGAATAGTTCACTATTCAGGGCTTTTTCGTCGATTATTTTAGACTACTTAATATCTAATAATTCAACATCAAATATCAAAGTAGATCCAGGGCCAATTAAAGCACCAGCTGAGCGCTCGCCATAGGCTAATTCTGAAGGGATAAACAATCTCCACTTACTTCCTACAGTCATTAATTGAACAGCATCCTGCCATCCTTTAATAACGCCACTTAAAGGGAAGCTTATTGGCTCTCCTCTTTGTACAGAACTATCAAACACTTCACCAGTAATTAAAGTACCATGGTAATGACATCTCACCGTACTTTTTAAAGTAGGCTTTTCAGTTCCAGTACCTTCTTTTAAGATAAGGTATTGTAGCCCGCTTGTTAATTTAACAACACCTGGCTTTTTAGCATTCTCATCTAAGAAAGCTTTTCCTGCAGCTCTATTAGCTGCGATTTTTTCGTTCATCATTTTATCTTGGTAGTTTTTAATACATACATCTAAAAGGCTATCTGGAATAATGGGCTTAGCTTGAACACCTGCTTTAAAACCTTGTTCAAAAATAGCCATATTAATCTCTTGCAAGCCTTGTCCTTTCATACTTTGAGCAATTCTATAACCTAATGCATAAGAAGCGCTATCCTTTGTATTTTTGATAGCCTGAGCAGCAGTATAGGTTACAGCTAATTTAGGCTTAGTAAGATTTGGAGCAGTTTTGGTTTGTGCTGAAGCAAATAAACTTGCAGTCAAACATAAAATCAGTAATCCTTTTTTCATAATAAATTTCTAACGGTTAATTAACTTATTTAATTGTTGAGTAATTTTTTCAACAGGCATCAAAGCTACTACTTTCTTCATTTCTTTGGCAATTTCTTCATTGCATAGCTTTCCAATACTTCCTTCGTGTACATGTGCTATTTGTGTTGAATAAGTAAATTTACCTGCCTCAATATCTAAGCCCACTTTTTTATAAGCATCTCTAAATGGCATACCTCCTAAAACTAATTTATTCACTTCTTCCACACTAAATAAATATTGATATTTAACATCTTCTAATAAATCTTTTTTTACTTCCATATGTTGAATCATCAAACCTGCCATATCAATACAAGATCTTAATTGCTGCAATGCAGGAAATAAATGTTCTTTTAATAATTGTAGATCTCTATGATACCCTGAAGGTAAATTAGTAGTCATCATCATAATCTCATTAGGCAATGCTTTAATTCTATTGCAATGAGACCTAATTAATTCAAATACATCTGGGTTTTTCTTATGTGGCATAATACTAGAACCAGTGGTCAATTCCTCTGGAAAACTAATAAAGCCAAAATTTTGATTCAAAAACAAACAAGCATCCATGCTTAATCTAGCCAAGGTATCGGCAATATTTGCCATAGCGCTCGCCGTAATTCTCTCCGCTTTTCCTCTACCCATTTGAGCATACACCACATTATAGTTAAGTGATTCAAAACCCAATAACTCAGTAGTCCTTGTTCTATTAATGGGGAAAGAAGAACCGTATCCTGCTGCAGATCCTAAAGGATTTTTATTGACTACAGTGAATGCTGCTTGTAACATAGTCATATCGTCCACTAAACTTTCAGCGTAAGCTCCCATCCATAATCCAAAAGAAGAAGGCATCGCTAATTGTAAATGAGTATAACCAGGTAACAAGTCGTTTTTATGCGCTTCACTTTTAGCTTGTAATAATTCAAAAAGTGATTGTACAGATTTACTTAATGAAATAATCTCTGCTCTTAAGAATAATTTTAAATCCACTAAAACCTGATCGTTTCTGCTTCTTGCACTATGAATTTTCTTACCAATATCTCCTAACTTTTGTGTCAATAAAATTTCAACTTGAGAATGAATATCTTCCACACCTTCTTCTAATGCAAAATCACCTGTCTCAATACTTTTATAAATATCAATCAAAGCATTTTTTAATTGCACTTGCTCGTCTGCAGTTAATAAACCTACTTCAGATAACATGGTAGTATGCGCAATAGAACCTAATACATCATAAGGTGCAAGGTATAAATCCATTGCCTGATCATTTCCAATAGTAAAAGACTCTACTGAAGCTGCTACTTTACTGTTTTTTTGCCAAAGCTTACTCATGATGTAAAAATAGTTGAAAGTAATTGTATATAAGTTAAAACGCCTTCTTCAATCTCTTTAATAAAAATAAATTCATCAGCAGTATGGCTTCTAGCAGAATCACCAGGGCCCATTTTCAAAGCAGGGAAAGGCATCAAAGCCTTATCTGATGTAGTCACTGATCCATAATAGCCTTTACCTAAAGCCAATCCAGCTTTGACTGCGACATGATCTAAGGCAATACCTGTAGATCTTAATCTTAAACTTCTAGGTTTCACAGAAGATTGAACATTAGCGGCAATAGTCTCTAAAATTTCTTCGAAAGAATATAATTCATTCACACGAACATCCACTACCATTTTACAATTGGAAGGCACTACATTATGTGCTTTATTATCAGTTTCAATGACTGTAACAGACATTTTAACAGCACCCAATAATGGAGATACTTTCTCAAATTGATAATTTCTGAACCACTCGATATCATTTAATAATTTATACAAAGCATTCTCTCCTTCCTCTCTTGCAGCATGACCCGCTTTGCCTGTAGCTTCTACATCCAATACCATCAAGCCTCTTTCAGCGATAGCCATTTCAAGCAAAGTTGGTTCACCCACTATACCAAATGAAATGGATGGAATATGCTTCAATGCTAATTCAACACCATTTAATCCCGATATCTCTTCTTCTGCAGAAGCTAATAAAACCAAGTTATAAGAAAGTTGCTCACTTGAATAATAATATAAAAAGCTAGTTATTAAACTAACTAAACATCCGCCAGCATCATTAGAACCTAAACCAAATAGTTTACCTTCTTGTTCTATAGCAGAAAAAGGGTCTAATGTATATGCTTTGTTTGGCTTTACAGTATCATGATGTGAGTTTAATAATATTGAAGGTTTTGATTCGTCAAAATGAAGATTAGTTGCCCAAATATTATTTTGAATTCGATTGGCTTTTACACCATGTTTAGTTAAATAAGTTTCTATAATAGATGCAGTAGATGCTTCTTCTTTACTAAATGAAGGTGTAGCTATTAATTGTTTTAATAGTTGTTTAGCTTCCTCTTGAAGTAATTGTAATTTTTCTATATTTATTTGAGCACTCATGATTGGGTGATGGTTGTTCCAGCTATGCCATTAATTAATTCATTCATTTTCTCTGCCATTCCAATCATAACAGATTGCACTCCCTTATCTAAAGCAAGGAATGCATTATCCATTTTAGGAATCATACCTTCAAAAATTAATTGCTGATCTTTTAAATTTTGATACTTTTCTTTATTAATATGCTGAATAACAGAATTAGGATTGTTTACATCTAACAAAACCCCTTCTTTTTCAAAACCATAGATTAAATGAACTGCATACTTAGCAGACATGGCCGTTGCAATGGATTGTGCAATGGTATCCGCATTTGTATTTAATAATTGTCCATTACCGTCATGTGTAATGGGCGCAATGACGATACTTGTATTTTGCTGTAATAAATTATCGATCATTGATATATTCACTTCATCTACATCTCCCACAAAACCATAATCAATAGAAGCATGAACTCTTTTATGTGCTTTAATTAAATTAGCATCAACTCCAGATAAACCCATAGCCTGAACGCCTAAAGATTGTAACTGCGCCACTATATTTTTATTAATTAAACCCGCATAAACCATGGTAACTATCTTCAAAGTTTCTGCATCAGTAATTCTTCTTCCCTCAACCATTTCTTGAGGAACATTCAAATCCTTGGCTAATTGTGTAGCCAGCTTTCCACCACCATGAACTAATATAGCTTTACCCTTAATACCTGAAAATGCTTTCAAGCACTGAGTTAATAAAACAGGATTGTCAACAATATTGCCACCTATTTTAATGACATACAATAATTCAGAAGTTGTGTTTGAACTCATATTATTTTTTTTGTGCTTCCAAAATGGATGCTAAAACCGATTGTGCAGCCCACACTCTATTGGAGGCTTGCTTGGTTACTAAACTATTTGGACCGTCCAAAATCTCATCACTTAATTCAACATTTCTTCTAACTGGCAAACAATGCATCACTTTAGCATCATTGGTTAATGCTAATTTTTTATTGTTTAACATCCACTGCTCATCTTTACATAATACCTGTCCATATTGTTCATAGCTACTCCAGTTTTTCACATAAACAAAATCGGCATCTTTCAAGGCTTCGTCTTGTTGATGAGCAATGATTGCTCCTTTTGTAAATTCAGTGGATAATTCATAACCTACCGGATGCGTTATCACAAAATCAGCTTCTCCCCATGCATTCATCCATTGACTAAAACTATTGGACACGCATTGAGGGATAGATTTAATATGAGGCGCCCATGTTAAAACCACTTTAGGTCGCTTACTTTGCAATGCGCTATTTAAAGCAATAGATTCTTGAATAGTAATAATATCCGTTAAAGATTGAAGTGGATGCAAGGTTGCAGACTCTAAACTTACTACCGGAACCCCTGCATACTGAATAAACTGATTGATTATTTTTTCACTATAATCGTCTTGTTGATTCACTAAACCAGGAAAGGTTCTGATACATAAAATATCAAAATAATTACCCAAAATAGGTGCAGCGTCTTTAATATGTTCTACAGTTGTGCCATTCATAATAGCGCCTTCTGTAAATTCCAATGCCCATCCCTCTTTGTCTACATTAAATACGATGGGCTCCATTCCTAAATTTTGTGCAGCTACTTGTGTACTTAATCTTGTTCTCAAGCTTGGATTCAAAAAAAGTAACCCAATTCTTTTATTAGCACCTAATTGTTTATCTAAAAAAGGATTGGCTTTATAAGCTAATGCCTTACTCACTAAAGCATTAATATTAGTTACGTCATTTGCACTGATAAATTGTTTCATTGCGTACTTAGTTATTTTGTTTTTGCAATAACGCTATTGCTTGTTGCAAACCTTTTAAAAATAAATCAATATCAGCTCTTGTTATGGCCAAAGAAGGTAGCAATCTAATAACATTAGGCTTAGCTTCTCCTGTAAAAATTTTACAATCATTTAAAAGCACTTTTCTAATATCTTCCAAACCTTCTTCCATTTCAAAACCAATCATCAATCCTTTACCTCTAACCATTTTAACTCCTTTGGTATTTTTTAAAGCATTGATTAAATAATCTCCTTGTATTTGTGCATTTTGAATGAGGTTATCTTTTTGCATTACTTCAATTACTCCCAATGCAGCAGCACATGCCAAAGGATTTCCACCAAAAGTTGTACCCAACATACCAAACTTAGCTTGAATATGAGGCGCGATTAAAATTGCACCAATAGGAAATCCATTACCCATTCCTTTGGCCATGGAATATATATCTGCATTTACGCCAGCAAAATCATGAGCGTAAAACTTACCAGATCTTCCATATCCACATTGTACACTATCTGCAATATATACAGCACCAAATTGATCGCAATTTTTTCTAATGGCTTGCAAAAATTCGTTAGATGCTTCATGAATACCTGCAACACCTTGGATACCTTCAATAATTACTGCCGCAATACTATTTTCATTTTGTTTAAAACAAGTATCTAATGCAGCAATATCATTTAAGGGTAAAAAGATAATATTATCTGTCTCGTTTACTGGCGCGACAATACTTGGATTATCAGTTGCAGCAACCGCCAAAGAAGTTCTACCATGAAAAGACTTTTTAAATGCAATGATTTTTTTCCTTCCTGTATGAAAAGAAGCTAGTTTCAAAGCATTCTCATTAGCCTCAGCACCACTATTACACAGAAATAATTGAAAATCTTTTTTACCACTAATTTCGTTAATCGCTTTTGCCAACTCTTCTTGAATAGGCATGATAACTGAATTAGAATAAAAAGCAATTTGATGTAATTGATCTTCAATTCTCTTCACCCAATATGGCTGTGTATGACCAATACTAATAACAGCATGGCCACCATACATGTCAAGGTATTCTTGACCTTTATCGTCCCAGACTCTTGATCCAAGCGCTTTTGTAATAGCGATGGGATTTAAAGGATATACATTGAATAAAGACATGTTATAATTTTTTTAGACTAAAAATAATTGGCTTTAATATTCAAACCTGTGGTTTCATCAAAGCCAAAGATTAAATTCATATTTTGAACCGCTTGTCCAACTGCACCTTTCAATAAATTGTCAATTACAGAATGGACCGCTATTTTATTTCCTTGCTTTTCAATATGTATTAAACACTTATTGGTATTCACTACTTGTTTTAGATCTATGGTGGTTCTTGAAACATGTGTGAAAGGATGGTCTTTGTAGAAAGTATTATATAATTCATACAAAGCATCTATACTCAAATCGGAACTTATCACCGAACTCACAAAAATACCTCTTGTAAAATCACCTCTCCAGGGAACAAAATGCACTTCGGCATCTTGATTACCTTGTAAAACACCTAAACTCTGATGAATCTCTTTGATATGCTGATGATTCAATGTTTTATAAGCACCAATATTATTGGCTCTCCAACTAAAATGACTAGTGGAAGATAATCCCTGTCCTGCACCAGTTGATCCTGTAATGCCTGTAGTATACACTTCTTTTAATAAATTCTTAGAAGCTAATGGCAATAAACCTAATTGAATGGCAGTAGCAAAACAACCAGGGTTGGCAATATTATGAGCAGAACGAATAGCCTCTTTTTGTAATTCTGGTAAACCATATACAAAATGTCTATCTCCAATACTTGCCGTATTGGCTAATCTAAAATCTTGTGATAGATCGATAATTTTAATACTTGAATCAATTTTATTGGCTGCCATAAATTTTTGAGCATCTCCATGCCCAACACATAAAAACAATACATCAATAGATGCATTTATTTCTTTGGCAAAAACCAAATCGGTATCTCCCAATAAATCAGTATGCACTTTGCATACCAGCTCACCTGCATTACTAGTACTATGCACAAAACTAATATTTGCATTAGGATGACGTAATAATACACGCAGCAATTCACCACCTGTATAACCTGCACCACCTACAATTCCAATATTAACTTTTTGCATAACCATTATATTTGAGATTATTTTTTATTAGACTCTTTTACATTGTGAAAAATACTTGTTTGATTGCCAAATATTTTGGTAAAGCCTCTAACATCAGCACCCGTAAAGCCAGTATTCATTTCACCGTACTTTCCAAACTTAGCACTCATTAAATCATTCTCCGATTCAATTCCAATAACTTGGAAACGATAAGGATTCAATTGAACAAATACATCACCCGTAACTTGTTCTTGAGAATTAGTTAAATAGGCTTCAATATCACGCATTACCGGATCTAATATTTGACCCTCGTGCAACCAGTTGCCATAAAAAGAAGCTAATTGATCTTTCCAAGACAATTGCCATTTAGTTAAAACATGCTTCTCTAATGCATGGTGTGCTTTTAAAATCACCATTGGCGCAGCTGCTTCAAAACCAACACGGCCTTTAATACCTATGATAGTATCACCTACATGGATGTCTCTACCAATGCCATAAGCACCAGCAATAGATTGAATATATTGTATAGCTTCTGTTGGATGAGAAAAGGATTGTCCATTTACTTTTTTAATTTCTCCTTTCTCAAAACGAATTACCATTTCTTCAGTTGCTCCTTCTTTGGTCATTTGTGTTGGCCAAGCAGTTTCAGGTAACATACCTTTAGAGTTCAATGTTTCTTTACCACCCACACTTGTCCCCCATAATCCTTTGTTAATTGAGTAAGCAGCTTTTTCAAAATTCATCTGAACTCCTTTGCTCTTTAAATATTCAATCTCCGCTTCTCTACTTAGTTGCAAATCTCTAATGGGTGTTAAAATTTCGATGCCTGGAATCATGATTTGAAAAATCATATCAAAACGCACTTGGTCATTACCTGCACCAGTACTTCCATGTGCCACTAATTTAGCACCCACTTTTTTTACATGCTCAGCAATATGTAAGGCTTGGCTTAAACGCTCTGCACTTACACTTAATGGATAAGTATTGTTCTTTAATACATTTCCATAAACAAGGTATTTAATAATGGTATCATAATACCCTTTAACTGCATTAACAGTAGTATGTGTTTTAACCCCTAAAGCATAAGCATGTGCTTCTACTTTTTTTAACTCTTCTTCTGTAAAGCCACCAGTGTTTACAATTACACTATGCACTTCTAATCCTTTATCTTCTGTTAAATATTTAACACAAAATGTGGTATCTAATCCACCACTAAATCCTAAAACAACTTTCTCCATAATTTTATTTTTTACTAAACCAGTTCAAAATATTAAAACCTTTCTTTTGCTTTGCCTGCTTTGCATCAGCTTCAACTTTGCTTAACACTTCATTAGGGTCAAACAACATAGCAGTACACATACAATTCTTTCTATCCTTACTCATTAAAATTTCATAATTCACACAACTCTTGCAACCTGCCCAAAACTCTTCATCATCTGTCAATTCACTATAGGTAACAGGCTCGTATCCTAACTCACTGTTAATCTTCATCACAGCCAATCCAGTTGTCAAACCAAAAATTTTAGAACTTGGATACTTCTCTCTTGATAATTGAAAAATAGTTTGTTTGATTTTTTTAGCAATACCGCTTTTTCTAAATGCAGGTGCAACTATCAAACCGCTATTTGCAACAAACTGACCATGTTGCCATGCTTCGATATAACAAAAGCCAACCCAAGTACCGTCTTCAGTATGAGCAATAACAGACTTACCTTCTTCTATTTTTTTTGCTACATATTCTGGACTTCTCTTAGCAATACCAGTGCCTCTGGCTTTAGCAGAAGATTCCATTTCATCAGTAATGGCTTTAGCATAAGAAACATCGCCACTTTGGGCTACACGAACTATGATTTTCTGTTCCAATGATCAATAAAATTTAAAAAAATGACACTTCTGGCGTTGAATGCAATTTCCGGGGATTTTTCCACTGATAGGGGCAATTGCCAACTGCTCGTCCTATCAGAATCCACGTCGTGGAGACTGAGGCAACCTAATAGGGTTACTCAAAACAGGTATTGCTGCTTTAAAAGCAGTAGTCAATAAGATATGTAAGTTGGCCTGTTTCATAATTATATCCTGTTAAGGAATCTAGGTGTAAAAGTATAAAATAAAATAGACAATTGACCCATTAATAGTAATAAATAGCCCAAAATATGAATGGGTGTTAGTTTTTACAATACGGAACTAGTCGTAATTTTGACCAAATCTAAATCTGTACTATGAAAAATCTTTTCAAATTGACCTTAATTGCTGGAACAATCATTTGGACAGCTTGTGGTGGAACTCAAACAGAAGCCAATAAAACCGCAGATACGGCAATGTCTGTTCAGCAAGATTCAACTGCTACTCCAGCATATACTGCCGAAATGGTAGACAATAAAAAAGATCCAACTTGTGGAATGCCGGTAACTGCTGGTATAAACGATACTGCACATTATGAAAATAAAGTAATTGGATTTTGTTCTTCAGAATGTAAAAATGAATTCTTAAAAAATCCTAAAGCAAATTTGGCAGCAGCAGAATTAAAGTAATTAAGAAAACAAGTAATTGATATCTTCTTTGGTAAGAGATTTAACAAATCCCTCTTCATCAGAAATTAATTCTTTTGCCAAAGATCTTTTTCTGTCTTGTAATTTCAAGATTTTATCTTCTACCGTATCATTACAGATCATGCGATACGCAAATATATTTTTGGTTTGACCAATACGATGGGTTCTATCAATAGCTTGTTGTTCCACTGCTGGATTCCACCAAGGATCTACAATGTATACATAATCAGCAGCGGTCAAGTTTAAACCTACACCACCCGCTTTTAAAGAAATCAAGAACACTCTACATTTTGGATCATTCTGAAAACGTTCAATAGCTCTTTCTCTTTCTTGAATAGTACTTGAGCCATCAAAATATTCATAGTCAATCCCTAGTTTGGTTAACTCTTCTTTAATCAATCCCAACATCCCTAAGAACTGCGAAAACACTAATGCTTTATGATCTCCAATATTTTCAACAATCTCTCTTGTTAACTCTGTTAACTTAACAGATTCGTTAGGATAAGTTTCATCTTTAATAATAGCAGGACTATCACAGATTTGACGAAGCTTCATTAATCCTTGTAAAATAGATAATTGAGATTTTTGTAAACCTTTCTCTTCCACCATACCCAATAACTTATCTCTGTAATCGTTTCTATAAGCTTCGTATATTTTTCTTTGTGCTTCACCCATCTCACAATACAAAACCATTTCTTGTTTCTCTGGTAAATCTTTTGCTACCTGTTCTTTGGTTCTTCTTAAAATAAAAGGGAAAACAAATTTTCTTAAATGTTCTTTTTGCTCTTGCTCGTCAAATTTATCAATAGGCATAGAGAAATTATGTTTGAAAAATTCAACAGATCCTAACATGCCTGGATTCAAGAAATTCATTTGAGCATAAATATCAAAAGTGTTGTTTTGTAATGGCGTACCACTTAAACACAATCTATTAGTTGCTTTTAATAAAGAAGCTGCTTTTGTAACCTTACTGGTTGGGTTCTTGATAGCTTGACTCTCATCTAAAATCACATAATCAAAAGCTAATTCAGCAAACATTTTAATATCGCTTCTTAAAGTACCATAAGTAGTAATAATCACTTCTACTTCCCTATTCATTAATTGGGTTTTATTTCTACTTCCTCCATGATGAATTTGAAAACTAAGAGAAGGGGTAAATTTCTTTAATTCATTTTGCCAGTTATACATCAAACTGGTTGGACAAACCACCATGGCAAAAAGTTGCCCGTTCTTTTCTTTCAAATGTTGTAAGAAAGATAAAGTCTGGATAGTCTTACCCAATCCCATATCATCCGCTAAAATGCCACCCCACTGAACATCGTGTAAATAGTTTAACCATTGGAATCCACTTACCTGATAAGGTCTTAAGGTATCTGTTAGATGTGCTGGTGGGTCAATAGCAGCAATGGTATATTTCTCTCTAATGTTTTCGTACTTACCTTCTAATTGAAAGATTAATTCTGTCTCATCTCTTTGTTGATATAATTCATCAATCACAGAAAAATGATACTTACTTAATTTCAAATTATCTGCCTTGCCTTCTCCCACCTTAAATAGCAAAGAATATTTTTGAATCCATTCTTCAGGCAAAACACCCAAGCTTCCATCTTTTAATGGAATATATTGTTGCTTATTGGTTAGCATATTTTTAATATCCTGAACCGATACTTTCTGATCACCAAAAGAGATTTCTACTTTGGCATCAAACCAATCTGTATTACTACTAATATACAATCTTGTAGCTGGCTTAGCAGTATTAAACTTGTATTGCTTTAAAGACTCCGTTCCAAATAATGGAATTTGTCTTTCTCTTAGGGTATCTATAAATAAGAAGAACCAATTGTTTTTTAATACCTCTGCGCCTTTTAATGCCAAGACATTTCCTTCGTTTGGTCTTACAAAACCCGAATGTAATTGCTCAATCACCAACATCAATTGTCTTTCTTCAGCAAAATTTCTTTCTAGAATAATAATCTTATCTCCTTCTTGTTGAATAACGCTTGCATTATCATCTTTGGTAACAATAATATTTTGGTAAACAAATAAAGGTTCAAAGAATAAAAAGTCATTACCTTCTCTCAGAAAGATTTGAAGCGTTGGCTTAATATCTTTTAATTTTTCTTGCACCACATTATCAAACTCAACTACATATTGTTTAGCCAATGGTAGTAAAGTAGTTTGCAAATATTTTGACCAATCTTCTAATGCTACTTCTTGGAATCCATTAGGCAAGAAACGCTCAACCCATAATAGATCTTCTCTGGTTTTCCAATGATACCATTCATGATGATACTGAAAAATATAATGTGATTTTGCTTGATTGTCTTCAATACCCATTTTACCTGCAGCGATAGCCACTTGCGCATATACCATATACTTGTCTTCCAACTTTTCTACCTTAAAACTGGGTTGAATAGGCTGATAGACAAGGTCTGCTTTTTGCAAATTAGCAGTAGTAAAAGGTTTATTATTTGGGATATAAAAACTAAATGGATGTTCAGATAAATCTCTCCAAACTTTTTCAATTTTAGGTTGCAAGTATTCTTGCATCAACTCTTTTGTTTCTTCAGGCAAACTAGCTTCATCCGTATGAAGTATGGTATCCCAAAAACCTTGGAAAGGAGAATTCTTATTCAAGAACTTCGCCATCTCTGCTGGTTGTAATTTCTTAACTAATTGTAAAAGTATTTTATCTTCTTCGTTAATATTAACTGGAGTAACCAATTTAGCCAAATCCACTTTCTCTACCTTTCCAATAAAAGAAGTACCCTCCTCATTCACTTCTCCCTTAATAATATTAAAACTAATATAAGGATAGCTATTACTATCTTCTTGCATCACCAAGCCAAATCGATGGGTAATTTTTTCTTCCTTGGGCTCTCTGGTATCCACATCAGCAATTGGCAATGGTTTGGCATAAGCGGAACCTTTGTAACTGCTATCGTTATTAATTCTTTGAATACTATTATCTAATACTTTTAAGAAAGGTTTTCCATCCTGATAAGTAAATTCAAATTTATTATCTAAATCGTCTTTTAAAGAATAGCCGTATAAAGCCAATAATTTATTTTTTTCTCTATCCCAATTTCTTATAGAATCAAAATAGTCAGCCCCTTTTAGTTGAAACAACAACAATAAAAGCATGGTTTTATGTAAGCAAAGCGGATAAGCCGTTTCAGACAAACAATCACAGGAAGTATCAAAGAATCTTTCCTCATTTTTTTGAATAATGATATGATGTGTTTTACCCAGATGATCCACTTCTGCTTCTACCCTTTCATTTTCACTTAGTAAAATATGAGGTCTTATGGTCTTTAAAATATTCTCTGCTTTTTCAAAAGTATCTTTTGAACAAAGCATTTTGATCATTTTAAGATCCAAATTCTTTGTACGAAGTAAAGTATGGGTTGTTTTGTAGGCTTCTGATTGATACTCAAGCATGTTTTTATCCATTAAATCTTGGATAAAAAACAAAGCGGCTGCTTTATGTCTACAAACCTCAGATAAGTTATAAGGGCAACCGCATCTTAAAGATAAGGTTGCTGGATTTTTAAAATTCTCAATAGTTACTTTATAGAAAGTACTATAGCCGTCATCTTTTACCCTACAATTGATAGAACCCAATAACGGATCGAACTTAACAAGCTCAATATTTTTTAGGGCAAAAATGCGCTTGCCTCTTCTAATCACCTCTTCGGTGCCGTAACTGTATATATGTTTAACTAAATAGGGTAATGCCATAATAAATACAAATTACCCTTCAAAAAGGGCAATTTGCAAATGTACAACTTTGTGGGCTATTTTAAGTCAATCAATGCGCCATTCTTGAAAATGGGTAAAGAAGGGGCTACATCCTTAGAAATACAATATAACATATCCTCTTCCAGGCCATAGGCTGCCAAACGATGCCAATGGGTTAAGGTTTTGATATAATTGGGCATATCAGCTTTATGCATATTATATAATTGATTGGCCATAAAACTACTATCACAATGAATAGTAAATTGGTCTTTAATTTCTTCAATCACCGCTCCAGCAAATAAAGTATCTTCAATATTGAATCTATTTTTCCAGCCAGAACAACCTAAGATCACATTAGCATTTTGTTCTTTTAAAAAATTAACTACTTTGGATAAATTAGGAAATGAGCCTGTTATAACTTCTTTAGCACCTTGCTTTAATGCCATATGCAATAACTTGGTACCATTCGTAGTAGTAATTACAAGGGTTTTATTTTCTATAAATGATCTTGGATATTCTGAAGGTGAATTACCATAAGACAAACCAGGAATAATTTTTCCATCTCTTTCACCTGCAGTAATACCACCAGTTTGTTTTCCCATTTCAATGCATAATTCTGCAGAATCTACAGGTATAATTTTAGCAGCGCCATTATGCAATGCAGTGGCCATGGTGGATGTTGCTCTAAATACATCAATAATCACTACAATGGAATCATGTACCTCATACAAGTCTAATAAAGACGGAGTTAATACCGTATGTAAACTTGGTTTCTTTTTTTGCTCACTCATAGCTGCAAAGATACAACAAGACTCATTTTCTTGATACTTAAATTTTATCTTTTGCCTTATTTAATAATAAAATTTCTGAAATAACAATCTCCGTTGTGGCTCTTTTAATTTCATTTTTGTCAGTATAAGATTTGTTGACAATTCTACCTTCTATCGCAATTTCAGAACCTTTAAAAAGATATTGCTCTGCATACTGTGCCAGTTTTGACCAAGCCACTAAATTAAACCACTGTGTTTCATCCACCCATTCGCCTTTGGCATTTTTAAAACGATCATTTACAGCGATACTAAGATTCGCAAGTTTCTTATCGGAATCAAATACTTTAATTTCAGGAGCTGCTCCTAAATGTCCAATTAATTGCACTTTGTTTTTAATTGCTTTCATAGAAATAATTTTTGTTGAAACACAAAACTGCAATAAAGAAAAACACAGAATTAGCGTAATTACCTATACTAAAAAAGGGGGCAAAAGCCCCCTTTGATCAATATGTTATCTGTCAAATTTACTTGAAAGGAAACTTAACCACTTGTGCTTTTACTAAAGTATTTCTAATATCAATATAAATTTCAGAACCCAGTTTAGCATGCTCTGTTGCCACATAACCTAAGCCAACCGCTTTTCCCAAACTAGGTGCTTGTGTACCTGATGTTACCGTACCAATTTTATTACCACTAGCATCTTTGATTTCATAATGATGACGAGGGATACCTCTATCAATCATTTCAAATCCTACTAATTTTTTTGCAACACCATTTTCTTTCTGTGCTTTGATCGCAGCTGAATTCGTAAACTCTTTAGTGAATTTTGTAATCCATCCTAAACCAGCTTCAATAGGACTAGTCGTATCATCAATATCGTTACCATATAAACAAAATCCCATTTCTAATCTAAGAGTATCTCTGGCACCTAATCCTATAGGTTGAATACCAAATGCTGCACCTTTCTCAAATAAAGCATCCCAAACCTTAGAAGCATTATCGTCTATATCTTCAAAATAAATTTCAACACCACCAGCACCTGTATAACCTGTTGCACTAATTAATACATTATCTATTCCTAATAAAGTTCCTTTTGCAAAACTATAATAAGGCATATTTAATACATCAATATCTGTAAGTTGTTGCACAATCTGTGTAGCTTTTGGACCTTGTACAGCCAACAAAGCAGTTTTTGCACTTATATTATGCATTTCCACACCCTTTGTATTATAACTACTAATCCAATTCCAATCCTTTTCAATATTAGAAGCATTCACTACTAACATGTAAACCTTATTCTTCTCAACACAATACACTAATAAATCATCTACAATACCACCAGTAGTATTAGGTAAACAACTATACTGCGCTTTTCCATCTTCTAAAACAGATGCATCATTCGATGTTACTCTTTGAATTAAATCCAATGCATCAGGACCTCTTAAAATAAACTCACCCATATGACTCACGTCAAATACACCAGCAGCATTTCTAACAGCAGCATGCTCTAAATTAATTCCAGTATAGCTAATAGGCATATTATAACCAGCAAATGGAGCCATTTTTGCACCTAATGCTAAATGCTTAGCTGTAAAAGGGGTATTTAGTATTTCACTCATCTATTTAAAATTTGCTCAAAGGTACATAAAAAAACACCCCCTCTAAAAAGAAGGGGCGTTTTTCATCTTAAGTATAAACAATTGAATCTAATAAGTAAAACGCTCTAGTACCCAATGCAAGTCTGTTAATTTGCCTGCCACTTTGGGGATTTCTTGACTCTTTACATCCACTTTATCGACAGATGCTTCAATTTTTTGAGTAGATTTTTTGATATCCTTTTTTTGCTTTTCTAAAGCTTTATCAATTTTGTCTAACTCCTTCAACTTATCTTCTCTGGATTTTTCCAAATTATTCTCCAGCTCTTCTCTTTCTCTTTTTAATTGCTCTAATCTTTGTTCCATTTCATCTGGATCATCATTGTTTGAAGATTCATCTATATCATCGTCTCTTTTAATTTTCTCTAAACCCGTTTCTGTCATTTTATATTGCACACCACGTTCGTAAGAAAAAGATTCGTTGTCCCATGGTTCATTCCATTCATC
>JAHEFI010000047.1 GCA_024640255.1 Bacteroidota bacterium
GAGTTAAAGTACAAGTGAAAGACCGTTCTGGTTCTCCATTAGTATTCACTTCTGATGTTTCTTTATTCTTCTCTACTGAATCAAAAGGTATCAGAACAATGAAGTATCCATTAAGAGCAGACCAAATGGGCTTTAACGATGAAAACGAATTCGTTTTAATGCGTTACTCAGATGCTGCTTTAATGAAAGCTGAAGCTATCTTAAGAGGTGCAACTGCAACTGGTGGTGAAACTGCTTTATCAATTGTAAATGCTATCAGAGCTCGTTCTGGTGCAAAAGCAATGACTGCAGTAACATTAAACGATATCTTAGCTGAAAGAGGTCGTGAATTATTCTTAGAAGCAGTAAGAAGACCTGACTTAATCCGTTTTGGTAAGTTCAACGATCCTGTGATCGAAAGATCTGCTAAATCTGATGCGTTCAGAGTTGTATACCCTGTGCCTAACCAAGCAGTTTCTTCAAACCCTAATTTGAAGCAAAACTTCGGTTACTAATATTTAGTGTAACTATTTATGATAAAGGCCCCCGAGCAATCGGGGGCCTTATTATTTTTAGTACTTTTACACATTCTAAATTTGTTATCGATATGATAAAAAAACTTACTTGCTTATTGGCCTCTGTTGTAGTTATTGCAGGATGTAGTACCAAGGGTAAAGATGTTTTATTTGAAAAAGTAGATGACTCTGGTATTGCATTTACCAATACAGTGGTGGATGATAAAGATGCTAATATTTTTAAGTACCGTAATTTTTATAATGGTGCTGGCGTAGGTATAGGTGATATTAATAATGATGGGTTAGCAGATGTATTTTTTACAGCCAATCAAGGTGCCAACAAATTATTTTTAAACAAAGGCGATTTTAAATTTGAAGATATTTCTACTAAAGCTGGCTTTGGTTCAAAGAAACAATGGAGCACAGGCGTAACTATGGTAGATATTAATAATGATGGATGGTTGGATATTTATGTTTCCAATGCAGGCAATATGATGGATGCCTCTCTTAGAAAAAATCAGTTATTCATCAATAACCATAATCTAACATTTACAGATAGTGCAGCAGCGTATGGATTAGATAATGATGGTTATACAACACATGCCTCTTTCTTTGATTATGATATGGACGGAGACTTGGATTGCTTTATGGTTAACAATAGTCCTATTCCTGTTAATACTTTGAATTATGGAAACGCAAGAGATACAAGAGCAGAGAATGCAAAAGTGGCGGATTTCTTAAAAGGAGGTGGAGATCATTTATATCAAAACAATAATGGACATTTTGAAGAAGTGTCTGCTAAAGCAGGCATACATGGTTCTTTAATTAGTTTTGGATTAGGTGTAACTATTGGTGATGTGAATGGAGATGCATGGCCAGATGTATATGTGTCAAATGATTTTTTTGAAAGAGATTATTTATACATCAATCAAAAAAATGGCACTTTCAAAGATGAATTAGAAAATTACATGGAACACAATAGTATTGCTTCCATGGGTACAGATATGGCGGATATTAACAACGATGGCTATCCAGATATTTTCACAACAGAAATGTTGCCAGACAATGATTATCGTTTAAAGACCACCACTTCTTTTGATAATATTGATATTTATCGTTTAAAAGTGTCTAGTGGTTTTTATCATCAGTTCATGCACAATAGCTTACAGTTAAATAATAAGAATGGTAAGTATAAAGAGATTTCTCATATTGCCGGAGTAGAAGCTAGTGACTGGAGTTGGGGTGAAATGATTTTTGATGCAGACAATGATGGCTTAAATGATATTTATGTAAGTAATGGTATTTACAGGGATTTAACCAATCAAGATTTTATTGATTTCTTTGCTAATACCATGATTCAAAAAATGGTATTGACAGGAAAGAAAGATGAGATCAGTTCCATTATTGAAAAAATGAGTTCTCAGCCCATTGCGAATAAAATGTATCATAATAATGGCGACCTAACATTTAAAGAAAAAGCAAAGGATTGGGGATTGGATATACCTAGCTTTTCAAATGGAGCTGCTTATGGTGATTTAGACAATGATGGAGATTTGGATATGGTGGTGAGCAATAATAATATGCCCAGCTTTGTATTTAAGAATAAGAGCAGAGAGAAAAACAAAAACCATTATTTAGGGGTACAATTAAAAGGCATAGGCGCGAACCTTAATGCAGTGGGTGCTAAGATTAATGTATATATCAAAGACCAAATTTTAAGTAAAGAAGTAATACCTGCAAGAGGGTTTCAATCATCTGTTGATTATAAACAAATATTTGGTTTAGGTGCAGCAACTAAAATAGATTCTATTAAAATTATTTGGCCTAATGCTTCAGTGTCTAAGTCTACTATTCAAAAAGTAGATTCTGTTTATGTATTTAGTCAGGCTACAATGGAAACTAAGTCATTTATGACTAATGAAGTTAAAGTAAGTCCATTGTTTACCCAAGTGGCTGCGAATTTTGATAGACATGAAGAAGATGATCATGTGGATTTTTATGCAGAAAGAATTATCCCAAGAGTATTGTCACAAGAAGGACCAAAAGCCGCTAGTGCAGATTTAAACGGGGATGGATTGGTGGATATATTTATTGGTGGGGCTAATGAAAAAGGGGGCACTATTTATTTACAAAATGCTTCAGGAGCTTTTGTTAAAAAACCGCAAGCTGCTTTTCAACCTTTTAATGAAATGGAAGATGTGGCAGCTGTTTTTTATGATGCTGATGGAGACAAGGATATGGATTTATTAGTCGGTGCGGGAGGGAATCATAAATTAAAAGAAAGCGGATTATTAAATCATAGATTATTCTTGAATGATGGCAAAGCGAATTTTACTTATCAAGAAAATGCTTTTCCTGCATTTGGTTTTAATACAGGAGTGATGGTACCAATGGATTTTGATGGAGATGGTGATATGGATGTTTTTGTGGGTGCTAGAAATACTCCTTTAAAGTATGGTGTAACACCTACAAGTGCCTTATATGTGAATGATGGCAAGGGCAGGTATACAGATCAAACTGCTACTATTGCGCCAGCATTTGCTCAATTAGGTATGGTAACTAGTGCCAATTGGAATTCAATCATTGAAAAGCAAGGAAATCAATTAATAGTGGCTGGGGATTTTATGTATCCTATTGTATTTTCTTACAAGGGAGGAAAATTTGTTGAAGAAAAAACCAATTTAAATAATTTGTTTGGATGGTGGCAAACTATACAAGTAGTGGATTTAAATGGTGACGGCTTAAAAGATATGGTGCTGGGAAATATGGGCAAGAACGGTTATTTGAAACCAACGCTTGAAGCCCCTATTAAATTATGGATGAATGATTTTGATGGAAATGAAAGCTTGGATAAAATTTTAACTAGAACAGTGGATGGCAAAGATGTGCCGGTATTTTTAAAAGCAGAAATGCAAGAACAAATTCCTTTATTGAAAAAAGAGAATTTGAATTACGAGGTATATGCTAAAAAATCTTTCCAAGAATTATTTAAGCCAGAAGCAATAGAGAAAGCGGTAGTGAAAACTTATAATTACTGCACCTCCATTATTGCTTGGAATAAAGGAGGTGGACAATTTGAGGTACAAGAATTGCCCATTGATGTACAGTTCTCTTCTTTGAATGCTATTCTACCCTTTGATATTAATGGAGATCAAAAAATGGATTTAATCTTGGGAGGTAATCTATTTGGATTTATGCCTCAGTTTGGAAGATTGGATGCCAATTATGGATTGGTATTAATCAATCAAGGTGCAAAACATTTTACAGTAGTAGAAGATAAAGCTTCTGGATTATCCATTACTGGTCAGGTAAAAGATATATTGAGTTTACCTGGTAAATCCGGACAACAAATATTATTTATCAGAAATGATGATTACCCAGTTTTATTAAAAGCGAATAAAAATTAAGATGAAGCCAAGTTTTAATAAAATATATTTATCCGTTTTTGCCCTTTTGGCTATTTCAAGTATAGTGTCTTGTTCAACACAGCCCAAGGAAGACCCTATTTTTGAAATGTTGGATGCTAGTAAAACAGGCATTGAGTTTGCTAATAATTTACATCCAACAGAGACTTTTAATATGTTCCATTATATGTATTATTATAATGGAGCTGGAGTGGCAACAGGTGATTTTAATAACGACGGTAAAGCAGATATTTTCTTTGCCTCTAATGAAGGAAGAAATACTTTATATATCAACCAAGGGGGCTTAAAATTTAAAGACTTTACAGACCAAGCAAGAATTCCGCAAGATAGTGCTTGGAATACAGGTGTTTCCTTGGTAGATATTAATAACGATGGTTTGCTGGATATATACATTTGTAGATTAGGAAATTTTGAGAAATTCAAGAACAAGAATCAGCTATTGGTTTGTCAATCTATAGAGAAAGGTGTACCCGTGTATAAAGATATGGCTGCCGACTATGGCTTAGATTTTTCTGGCTTTAGTACACAAGCAAGTTTTTTTGATTATGATTTAGATGGGGACTTGGATGTGTTTTTGTTAAATCATAGTGTGCATCAAAATGGCACATTCGCTCCAAGAGATAGTTTTACTGGAACATTTGATCCATTATCTGGGGATAGAATTTTTAAAAACAATAATG
This sequence comes from Bacteroidota bacterium, assembly GCA_024640255.1. Lineage (GTDB taxonomy): Bacteria > Bacteroidota > Bacteroidia > Chitinophagales > Chitinophagaceae > Sediminibacterium. The sequence goes on from JAHEFI010000047.1 coordinate 4,600, forward strand.
GACATTTTGAAGATGTTACCAAGCAAAGTAAAATTAATAGCACTGCTATTAGTTATGGTCTTGGTGTAGTGATGAGTGATATTAATTTAGATGGATGGCCAGATATTTATGCAGGGAATGATTTTCACGAAAATGATTATTTATATATTAATCAAAAAAATGGCAGCTTCAAAGACGAGCGTCATGACTGGATGACTCATACAAGCCAATATTCTATGGGAGTAGATGCTGCAGATGCAAATAATGATGGATTCCCAGAAATAGTTTCAATGGATATGCTACCAAAGGATCCTTATATTTTAAAAAGATCGCTGGGTGAAGACGATTATGATATTTACCAATATAAGATTTCAGTAGGCTACGACTATCAGTTTACTAGAAACAATTTACAATGGAATAGAAGAAATGGCAAGTTTAGTGAAATAGGTATGTATAGTGGCATTTTCGCAACCGATTGGTCTTGGGCTACTTTGTTTATGGATTTTGATAATGATGGATTCAAGGATTTGTTTGTAGCCAATGGCATTCCTAAACGCATGAATGATATGGATTATGTGAACTATGTATCTAATCAGGAAATTCAAGAAAAGATCAGGGATAATAAAATGGGAGAGAAGGATATGGCATTGATTGATAAATTTCCAGAGATTAAAATCCCTAATCAGTTTTTCTTAAATCAACAAAACATGCATTTTGCTGATAAAGAAAAAGCGGTGACCAATAATCCTAATTCATATTCCAATGGCGCTGCTTATGCCGATTTTGATAATGACGGAGATTTAGATTTAGTAGTGAATAATGTAAATGACAAAGCCTTTATTTATCAAAATAAAGCCAATGAAGCAAAAGACAATCAATATATTTCTATCCAATTAAATGGATCTGAAAAAAACAGGAATGCTATTGGGTCAAAAGCTATTTTATTTACCAATAATCAAATAAGAACATACGAGAAATTTCCTGTTAAAGGTTTCTTATCAAGTATGGAAGTACCTATGTTAATTGGTTTAAAACAAACAAAGCTAGATTCTGCCTTTTTAGTTTGGCCAGATAATAGTTTTGAGAAAATAGATCTTACTAAACAATTCAATAAACAAGTAAGCTATACGTATAAAAAAGGCTTACCAGTTTTTAATTACGATATCATAAAAAAACATTGGCCAATTGCCGAATATAGCATGCAGGATTTAACTGCTTCTTCTGGACTTAATTTTAAACATCAAGAAAATGTCTTTCAAGAATTTAATAGAGAGCAGTTGGTGCCTCAAATGAATTCAACAGAGGGGCCGGCTTTGGCGATAGCAGACATTAACCACGATCAATTAGAAGATATTTTTGTAGGTGGTGCTAGAGGATTTGCAGGATCCGTATTTAGCCAACAACCCAATGGTAAATTTATTAAAATCCCTCAACCTGCTTTAGCATTAGATAGTAATTACGAAGATGTGGCTGCGGTATGGGCTGATTTTAATAAAGACGGACATATAGATTTAGCAGTGGCTTCTGGAGGTAATGAATATTATGGCAAAGACGTAAATATGTTATCTCGTATTTATTTAAATGATGGTAAAGGAAATTTAAGAAAATTAGATAATGCCATTCCCATACATAATCAATCATCAGCCATTATTGCTAGAGACTTTAACATGGATGGTGCTATAGATTTATTCATTACTAGCAGGGTAATGGCCATGAATTATGGAGCTCCTGCTAGCAGTTATGTTTTATTCAATACCGGAGATGGACATTTTAAAGAGGTGACTGAAAAAGTAGCCCCATCATTAAATGAAATTGGGTTTATTACCAATGCCATAGAAGCTGATATGGATGGAGATGGAAACAAAGAATTGGTTTTAACGCATCAATGGGGTGGAATAGACTTGTACAATACTAAAACGCAGCCATGGACTAAATCAACTATTACTAATTTGCCAGGTTGGTGGAATTTTGCCTACCCTATAGATATCGACAAGGATGGTGATATGGATTTAGTAGCAGGTAATTTAGGATTAAATACAAGATTAAAAGCCACCGAAGAAGAACCCATTACTTTGTACTATAATGATTTTGATGACAATGGAAAGAAAGAACAAGTAATGAGTTTTTATTTACAACATAAAGAAATTCCATTTGCCAATAAAGATGAAATTCAAAGACAGATTCCTAAGATCAAAAAGAATTTCTTGTATGCGGAAGATTTTGCCAAAGCAAGTTTGGTGGATATATTCACCAAAGACAAATTAAATGATGCTTTACAATATAAAGCGTATCATTTTGCCAATACAGTATTTATGAATGAAGGCAATGGAAAGTATAGTCCTATTCAATTACCATGGGAAGCACAGATCACTGCTTATAAAACGGCTGCTGTTTGTGATATCAATGGAGACGCTTTACCAGATTTGTTAATGATGGGAAATTATTTTGATAATAATGTACAAATGGGCAGGTATGATGCAGACTATGGAACTGCTTTAATTAATCAAGGAAAAGGTCAATTCAAGGTGAAGCCATTTAATGGATTAAGTATTAAAGGACAGGTTAGAAATATGCAGCCTATCAAAATAGCCCAACAAGCTAATCAACATTTTGTATTAGCGATGAATTCAGATAGCCTTAGACTAATTCAAATTAATACACCGGGTAATAAATAGTAGATTGCCATTTAGACTCATCCTTCTCTAATAACCTATTGGTATTATACGTTACATAGGGCATAGCAGGTGAGGTTCTCAAATGATCACTTAAGTATAATTTGTTGGCTTCAAAAGCTGCATTGACTTTTCTTTGTCCTCCAACTACTTTTGTTTCAAGTATATTACCTAAGACCATTTTTTTAATAGCCATTTGATCACCAGCTGGTATATCTGCAGCTAATGCAAATCCTACTTGTATAAACACTTCATTATCACCTAATCTAGTAATATTCACCATTGGATCACTATGAATGATGCCATTGTGTTTTTTAATATGATTCAGAAGTAAATCAATCATTTTATATTGTTGAACCAAACTAGGGGTATCCGGAAAATTTTGTTGAGTGGTAATTAAAGTAGTGTCTTTCACCTTAGACTCAATAATCTCAAATCCGTAAATACCTTTTGTTGTACCATAATAGGAAGAAGCCGCTTGAATCACTTTATTCAATTGGATTTTTAGTTTTTGAGCTTCAACATAATTATGAATTCTTGTTATTGGAGAAAGGTGACGATTGTCTACCTCCGCTTCAAATCTTACTAATGAACTATCCTTGCCTGCATCTACTGCAGAGAAAATAACGCCTGCTTCAAAATCTTCTTTGGAAAACCTTGATTTAACAGAAGCAATAAAAGCAGCATTGATTTCCAATTCGCCATCTTCCCATATAAAGCTATGTCCTTGTATGGTTTTTCGGGGCATCCATTTGTCCCAATACTGAATCTGAACAAATCCTCGGGTTACCGAACTGCCCGCCTGAGTGATATAAATATTGTCACTTACCACTATTCTGTTGGGTATAAAAAGGTAAATAAATAGAAAAGCCGCAGAAAGGACTATTGCTAGGATGATTTTGAGGTATTTCATAGGTTATTTAGCTCATTTTTAGTGTACAAACATACAAAATTGGGGCTTCAGTTTGCCATTTTTTTGTATTTTTAAACAGTGAAAAAATTAGGGGCAATACTTATTTTGGGCGTTATGCTTTTTAACGGATTTGGTTACCGAATAGTAGCCAATTATTTCGATCAAAAAGCTGCTGAACATTTTGTTGCCATCATTGATGAGAATGACTACAATGAAGCTGATTTAGTTACTATCAAAACTCCTGTGAATCTTCCTTATTATGCCAATAACGCAAAATTTGAAAGAGTAGATGGAGAGATGGTGATTAATGGAATGGTATACCAATATGTTCAAAGAAGGGTATACAATGATAGTATCGAAATTAAAGTATTAGCCAACCAAGATAGATTACATATTAAAAATGCAAGAGAAGATTTTTATAAACTTGCGCAAGACCTTCAAAAAAATAGTGAAGACAAAAAATCTACTCCATCTGGAAAAGCGTCTTCCAAATTATTGACTTTTGATTATATCTCTACCAATAACCAATTTGATTTGGTAAAAAATACTATGCTGAAAAATACAATTGGTGGTATTTATTCAGATCGTTTATTAAGCAATTGTTTAGATATACAATTGCCTCCACCCAAAAATTGGGCGTAGTTTTCTTATTTACGTATCAAAGAGATTCCTATAAAAATTTATTTACATTAATTCATAAAGAATTTTTGTATTCAACCTGTAATTAAACATAGCCATGAAAAAAATAGCTATACTGATATTTATTTATACAAGCTTTACTGCTTGTAATACAAAAAACGATTATAAAAGCATAACGCATAATCCAGACTTATATGCCAATACGGTACATGAGTTGAATCAAGTAGTTATGGGTAATAATTTTAGCCCCATTGTTGCTTCAAGAAACTATGCGTATGCTGCTATTGCAGGTTATGAAGTAATTGCAGCAGGGAATCCTAACAAATACCAAAGTTTGGCTGGACAGTTAAAAGGTTTGTCTGCAGTTCCTACTGCGAAAGATACTGCGAATATAGATTTCCCTTATGCTTCTATCATTGCTTATTGCATGGTAGGAGAAGCAGTTACTTTTCCAGAAGGTTCTTTAAAAGAATATACAGATAGCCTACATCAATTGGTAAAGACACATGGCATGCCTAGTAAAATGATGGATGCTTCTGAAGCTTATGCAAAAGAAGTAGGATCTACTATTATTGCATGGAGTAAAAAAGACAATTACGCACAAACAAGAAGTGCTGAAAAATTTACTGTAAAGGATATTCCAGGAAGATGGGTGCCCACACCACCTATGTATGCATCTGCTGCAGAACCTCATTGGAGAGAAATTAGAACCATGGTATTGGATAGTGCTAGTCAATTTAGACCAGCACCACCACCAGCTTTTAATGTTACCGACAAGAATAGTGAATACTATAAGAATGTAATGATGGTTAAAAATGCGGTAGATAGCTTAACGGATGAGCAAAAGCATATTGCTAATTTCTGGGATGACAATCCTTTCAAAGTAAATGTGAATGGCCATGCCATGTTTAGCACTAAAAAATTCTCTCCTCCAGGTCATTGGATGAGTATTGTTGGTATTGCAAATAAAAAAGCGAAATCAAGTTTTGAAGAGTCTACTTATGCATATGCTAAAACTGCTATTGCATTATTCGATGCCTTTATTCATACTTGGGATGCTAAATATGAGTACAATACTGTGAGACCAGAGACGGTGATCAATAAATATTTTGATCAAAACTGGAGACCCCTTTTACAAACACCTGCATTTCCTGAATATACTTGTGGACACTCTACTATATCTTCTTCAGCAGCCGAGGCATTGACTAGTGTTTTTGGCGACAATTTTGCCTTTACAGATTCTACTGAATTAGAATTTGGTATTGCAAATAGAAGCTTTGCTTCTTTTAGAGCTGCGGCTGAAGAAAATAACTGGGCAAGATTTTATGGAGGAATTCACTTTCATAATTCATGTATCACAAGTACTCAAAAAGGTAAGGCTGTTGGTAATTGGGTAGTGACTCATTTAAAAATGAAAAAAAATTAAACCAAGTTTAATTTAAAACCCAAAACCAAAATTTTACATGAAAAATATTTTTCTAGCACTAGTAGTACTAGTGACTCTTAGCACGCGCGTTAATGCGCAAGGTTGTGTTGCGATTAGAACAGTAGGAGGATTAAATACCATGGAACATGCAGGTATGATGCATATGGGAATGGATAGTACACATGCTATGCCTGAACCTAAAAAATGGGATTTTAATATTGCGTATAGATATTTTAATTCTTTCAGACATTATAACGGAACTATTGAACAAACACAGAGAATTACAGATGGTACTGAAGTGAGGAATTTTAATCGTACGATTGATCTTTCTTTGGTTCGTACTTTAAATGATCAATGGAGTATTGGAGTTGCTTTACCATTGATATACAATGAACGTTCTTCTAAATACGAGCACATTAGTAATTTGCCCTCTAGCCCAAGATTTGCTACTTCAGCTGGCGGTATTGGAGATGCAAGAATCACTGTTTACAAATGGTTATGGGCGCCTAAAGAAGGCCGTAAAGGAAATTTATTAGGAGGTATAGGTTTGAAACTTCCTACAGGTAACTATAAAGTAGTGGATGATTTCACTTATAAATTAAATGCTACAAGAGTAGGTCCAGTGGATCAATCTATTCAACCAGGTGATGGTGGATTAGGTGTTACCCTTGAGTTAAGTGCTTTTAGACAAATTAATAATACTTGGAGTTTATATGGTAATGCGTTTTACTTAATTAACCCAAGAGATAATAATGGAGTAAGTACTGCAAGAGGTGGAACGCCTACTGCGGCGGCTATTAAATATACTTCTGATGTAATGAGTGTGCCAGATCAGTATTTAATTAGAGCAGGCTCCAATTGGACAAAGAATGCATTGACTCTTTCTTTGGGTGCTAGATATGAGTGTATTCCTACTTTTGACTTAATAGGACAAAATTCTGGTTTTAGAAGACCAGGAACAGTCATAGCTGCAGAACCTGGAGCAAACTATCAGTTTAAGAAATTTAATTTATATGCATACTTGCCTATCTCTATTTTTAGAGAGCGCAATCAAAGTCAACCAGATATTTTAAAAACCTTAGACACAAAAGTATTCTCTAGAGGAGACGCTGCTTTTGCTGATTACGCAATTAATATCGGTATAGGGTATAAATTCTAAATGCTTTCCAATAAAGCAAAACCATAACCTGGTAAGACAAAATATTCATTGTCCTTACCTACTTGGTGAACAAGGCCAGTCCAATGATCTTTTAGTTGGGCTGGCCTTTCTCCATGCTCCTTGAAAGCATACCAGGTAATAAAAGATGCTGTATTCTTGTAATTAAATAAACAATACAATTTTTTGTTATCGTAAGATCTAATAAAACTAGCTACATGAATATTGTGCGGTGTCATCCAATTGACATTCTTCAGATCACTCAAAATAGCTAAAGCATTTCTTGTAGCAATTAATTTTTTGGTTTCGCTAAAAATTCTTGCTTCAAAACTTCCTGCTTCTTTTCTTTTTTCGTTTCTATCCCAATTCATTACCGGACGGTGCATCCATCTGTTATCATAACTTTTCCCTGGATCTTGCAAATAACTATAATCGTTTGTATAGGCTAATTCATCACCGTAAAATAACATTGGTATACCACCCATAAACATTGAATGGGCCTGCATTAAAATAATTTTCTTTAAAGCGTCTTCAATTGATGGTTGATGATTCCATTCCACTGCTTTTTCTAATCCACATAAAGAAGCCAATGATCCACTAATTCTAGCATCACCTGTTTTAGGATTTACAGAAAACAATGCTCCAGCAGAAGGGGAACCTTCATGCCAACCAGCAAAATAATTCTTTAAATAGGTTCTATGTTGGTATGCATTGAAGCCAGCTCTTTCAATCATATAATCGTCATAACCTAGTCCAATATCATCATGACATCTGGTATAAGAAATCCAAGTGCAACCAAAAGGCTTTTGTAAGATAGGATGCTGTGCAGATAGCATTACTCTGGTATCGCCAGTAGCCAATGCATCCCATTGTAAAGCCATTTGAGTGGCATTATAAGCTACATCGCATTCTCTTGCGACATAATTATCTGTGCCAAAATATTTGATAATTTCTTCAGGGGCAACAATAGCTTCGCCCAAAATAGCCATACCTGGAGTGGCCACCATCACGCATTGTTTGATTAATCTTAGTAAGACATGCGCTTTAGGAAGGTTTTGACAAGTAGTACCTAATTCTTTCCAAATAAAGGCAGGAGCATCTATTCTTAAAATATCTACACCCAAATTTCCATAATGTAAAACATTATTAAGCATGGCTACCAATACTGCGGGGTTGCTGTAATTTAAATCCCATTGGTAATGATGAAAAACCGTCATCACCCATTTATTGCAATCTTCTACATAACTGAAACTTCCCGGAGAAGATTCTGGGAAAATCTCAGGCATGGTTTGATCTAACTGGTTAGGTATATCTCTATTGTCATAGAAGTAAAAGAAATCCTGATAGTATTTGTCGCCTGCTTTTGCTTTTTTCGCCCACTCGTGATGATGTGAAGTATGGTTTAATACAATATCCAACATTAGGTACATATTATTTGCATTCATTTTTTGAATGAGTGCATCTAAATCTTCATTGGTACCAAATCTCGCATCTACTTTTCTAAAATCAGAAACTGCGTAACCTCCATCACTCTCGCCTTCTGGACTTTCAAATACAGGCATCAAGTGTAAAAAATTCACCCCTAGTTCATCAAAGTAATTTAATTTTTCAGCCAATCCTTTTAAGCTTCCAGCAAAACGATCTACATATAAACTCATACCAGTAATTTGATTACTCAAAAACCAGTTTCCTTTTTTTGCTTTAGCTGCGTCTTTCTTTAATAGTGTAGTGGATCTTTCTTGATAGTTCTTGATTAAACCAACTAATAAGTTATCAAAACATTGGTTTCTATTTGGATGATCGCCATATACATAATTGAATAGTTCTTCTATGGCAGGTAAATGATCCAAAAATCGCTTGGCAAAATCAGTATCCTTTTTCTTTATATCTATTTGATGAGTTTGAAGCAAGTCTGCTCCAAATTGTTGTAAGGCATTCATGTTCACTGTCCTCTCTAAAATTTATTTTAATTAAAAATCGATTTATTTAAATGTTTAAATGCTTCCATAGCACCCATAAATTCACAGGTTCTAGCACCTGCTTTATTGGCATTACTAATCATTTTCTTCCAATTGTCAAGGTCAATTTTTTCCAAAAGGCTTGGATTACTATCAATTAATTGAAATAATACTGCGCCTACAAAAGCGTCTCCAGCACCCGTTGCATCCACTGGTGTAATAGCAATACTTCCAATCATTTCTAAATGATCACCCATTGATAATAAAGTTCCTTCTTTACCCATAGTGATGGCAAAAACTGCTTTTGATTTTTTTCTTAAAGCAGCAGCAGCATGTTGCACCGTATCACAACCAGTAATTAACATGGCTTCTTCATCACTCAATTTAAAAAAATGAGCTTGTTCAATAAAAGGCCAACATTGGTCTATAAAACTTTTGGTATTATTAGGGAATAATAAATGTCTATAGTTAGGATCAAAACTAATAATGGCTCCAGCATTTTTTGCTTTCTCTAATAAATCAATATAAGCCGATTGTAAGGGACCAGGTAAAAAACCTGTTGCAGATCCAAAGTGCACAATGCTATATTCCTTTAAATTAAGTCCACTCAAATCTTCCATACTTAATTGTCCATCTGCTCCTCTGTTAAAATAAAAATCTCTTTCACCATCTTCCATTAAAGAAACAAAAGCAAAAGTGGTAAAATGATTTTGATCTTGCAATACCCATTGTGTATCCACACCCATTTCTTTCAACAATTCAATTATATGTGCACCAAAAGGATCTTTACCCACTTTCGCCGCCATATCAACACCTGCGCCTAAAGCGGCAATAGCAGCAGCCACATTGGCTGGAGCACCACCTGCTTTCTTTAAAAAATTTTGCCCCTTTGATAAACTACTCCCCCTGTCTGTACATATCATATCTATCAGGGCCTCTCCAATACACAATACTTTCATAGAATTACTTTTATTAATGTCCACCACTATTCATTTGAATCGCTGAATGATCTTCTGTTGATTTATCTGTTTGAATCAACAAGGTTAGTATTGCAGCTATGATTAAAAAGATGCCCCCAAAACTAATTGCTTTTCCAGGATCATTGTTCAAGAAATGTTTTAAGATATATCCAAAACTGATATTTTGAATTAACATAGGAATTACAATCATCATATTGATAATGCCCATGTATACACCATATTTTTCTTTAGGAATTTTATGTACTACCAATAGATAAGGTATACCCATCATGCTAGCCCAAGCAATACCAAATCCGGCCATTGGAATAAATAATAAATTCTTATCCGTGATATGAGGGAATATTAATAATCCAACACCTGCCATAATTAAACAGATAATATGAATCCATTTTGGACTCATTTTTTTTGCTAACCATAATAATCCGAAAGCAGATAAAAAGGTAACTACATTATACCAGCCATTCACTAAACCTGTCCAGCCTACTGCTTCATCATAAGCAGGATTATTTTGATACACTGTAGTATTCCAAACAGATTGAGCAATACTTTTTGAAGCGTTTTGCCAATAGCAGAATAAAGCGTACCACTGAAATAAATATACTAATCCTAATTGCCACATTACTTTGGGCATATCTTTTATGGCTGCAGCAATTTCAACAAATGGAGTCCAAATTTTTAATGGCTCTCTTTTTAATGCAGCCAACTCTTCTTCTGTTGGAGGAATTTCTGGGGTCTTCACTACAGACCATGTTACAGATGCAATAGAACAAATGGTTCCTAAAAAGAAACTTGCATACACCCAAATAGGTAAGCTTCCATAATGTCCCGTAATTTTTTTCTGGAAAACAAAAAGAGATAAGTTAGCTAAAGTAATTCCTAGCCCAGTAAAAAAACTTTGTGTTAAAAAACCAGCAGCATGTTGTTCTTTAGGTAATTTATCAGCAATAAATGCACGATATGGCTCCATCGCTGTATTGTTCGCAGCATCTAATATCCATAATAAACCCACAGCCATCCATAATGCACTACTAAAAGGGTATAAGAATAAACAAAGACTACAAAAGATAGCCCCAATCATGAAATAAGGCTTTCTTCTACCAAATTTGGGAGACCAAGTTTTATCACTCATTGCACCAATAATGGGTTGAATAAGTAAACCAGTCATGGGGCCTGCTAAATTCATTAAAGGAATTTGATCTGGACTTGCACCCAACATATCATAGATGGGATTCACTGCAGATTGTTGTAATCCGAAACTATATTGAATACCTAAGAAACCAACATTCATGTTGATGATTTGAGCGAAACTCAACTTGGGTTTAAAAGACATAATTGTTCCATTTTGGTTTAAACAATGCGTTGTCTAAATATAGTCATTTTGTTATTTTGACACTTTAAATGAGGTACTTAAAAACTGTTTTTTGAAAATTTTTTACAACGCAAACGTTCGCGGTGCTTATCTTTGAGCCAATCGTATAAAAATCAAGTTTCATGGCCATCCTATTGCAATTTAATAAAGCCACCGTCTTGCAAGCGTTGAGATATCATTTTATCAAACAGTCAGAGATAAAGGCTTTGATGGTGATTGTTAATATTTATGCGATTGCTACGGCTATACTTTTGTACTATAAAAAAATTAGACCCGAATTGTTTTTATTAGGATCGGTATTGTGGATTGTTTTGATGTTACTCTTTTGGTATATTTTACCTTGGTGGTTTTATAGAAAAACCCAGCTTTTTAAATACGAATGGCAATTTAGTTTTAATCAGCAAGGGGCTAATATGGTTTGCCCACAGGGGGAAGCAGCTTGGGAATGGGCCGAAGTGAAGCATTATTTCGAAAGCCCTGGCTTTTTCCACTTTTATTTTGGGCCCAAAAGCTTTTTTATTATCCCCAAAGAGCCCATTTCATTTGAGCAACAGCATGAAATCAGGGGCTTTTTGAAGTAAAAAAGGCTTCAAAATTTACTCTTAATTGTTAGTTTTATAGTCTATAGGGGCATATTTAAAGGCAAAACTCCCATTGTGCATAATTGTGCAAACAAAAAAGCAAATAAAATATGTCTTTTTTAACAAAAAGTATATTTTTGCGCCGTAAACAAAAACTATTTACAATGTCAGACATCGCATCAAGAGTTAAAAAAATCATCGTTGACAAATTAGGCGTTGATGAAGCAGAAGTTACTAACGAAGCATCATTCACAAATGATTTGGGAGCTGATTCATTAGACACTGTTGAATTAATCATGGAATTCGAAAAAGAATTCAACATTTCTATTCCAGACGAGCAAGCAGAAACTATTACAACCGTAGGTCAAGCTGTTGCTTACATCGAAGAGCACGCGAAATAATTTTTTATTTCAAGCTGAATCTCGGCATATTTTTTAATCCGCCTTTTTGAGCCTTTAGCTTTAAAGGCGGATTTTTAATTTTTTAAATTTTTATACATGCAAACTAAACGCATTGTAGTTACAGGAATCGGAACTTTAAATCCATTAGGCAACAATTTGGAAACTTATTGGAACAATCTAGTGAATGGTGTTTCTGGTGCTGACATGATTACGCTGTTTGATGCATCAAAATTTAAAACAAGATTTGCTTGTGAGATCAAAGGTTTTGATCCGACCGAATTTATGGATCGTAAAGAAGCAAGAAAATTAGACCGCTTTGCACAAATTGCTTTAGTGGCTAGTGATCAAGCGGTGGCAGATGCGGGTATAACAAAAGAGAATGTGGATCATGACAGAGTAGGGGTAATTTTTGCAAGTGGTATTGGTGGTTTGACCACTTTCACAGAAGAAGTAACCAATTATGTGAATGGAGATGGCACGCCAAGATTTAATCCATTCTTTATTCCAAAAATGATATTGGATATTGCTGCAGGACAAATTTCAATGAAGCATGGCTTCAGAGGTCCTAACTATGCAGTAGTGAGTGCTTGTGCAAGTAGTACCAATGCAATGGTATCTGCTATGGATAATTTAAAACTAGGCAAGGCGGATATTATTATCACTGGTGGATCTGAAGCAGTTATTGGAGCTGCTGGTATGGGTGGATTCAATGCAATGAAAGCCATGAGTGAGCGTAATGACGATCCAAAAACAGCAAGCCGTCCTTATGATAAAGACCGCGATGGTTTTATCATGGGTGAAGCTGCGGGCGTTTTAGTATTAGAAGAATATGAGCACGCAAAAAGACGCGGTGCTAAAATATATTGTGAAGTAGTAGGTGGTGGCGCTACAGCAGATGCATACCATTTAACAGCTCCTCATCCAGAAGGATTAGGTGCAAAAAATGTAATGAATGCAGCTTTAAGAGATGCAGGTATGCAAGCCAATGAAATTGATTATATCAATACCCACGGCACTTCTACTCCATTAGGTGACATTGCTGAAGCGAAAGCAATTACTGAAGTATTTGGAGAACACGCTTATAATTTGAATATCAGTTCTACGAAATCTATGACAGGACACTGTTTAGGTGCTGCTGGTGTGATTGAAGCCATTGCATGTATTCAGTCTGTAATACATGATATAGTGCCTCCTACAATCAATCATTTCACAGATGATCCTGAATTAGATAGTCGCTTGAATTTCACTTTCAACAAGGCCCAAAAGAGAGTGGTGAACGCCGCCTTGAGTAATACCTTTGGTTTTGGTGGTCATAATGCTTGTGTGATTGTGAAAAAATTCAAGGATTAATTCTTGTGAAGCTTCTAAACAATCTATATTCATTTTTTAGTTCATCAGATTTTGAAAAAAATGTATCCATGTTAATTGGATATCGTACGCGTAATTTTGAATTATTCAGAACAGCATTAAATCATCGTTCTGTAAAAGATAGTCCAACCGAAAATAATGAAAGACTGGAGTTTTTAGGAGATGCTATTATTGGATCTGTTGTGGCAGAATACCTTTTTAAAAAATATCCCTACAAAGGAGAAGGATTCTTAACCGAGATGAGAAGCAAGATGGTGAATAGACAACAATTAAACCATATTGCGATTCAAATGGGCTTAAGAAAATTAACTCGTTTTAATAAAATGGATGGTGGTTTAAAAACCAGTCAAATTTTTGGTAATACTCTAGAAGCATTGGTGGGAGCGATCTATTTAGACAAACAGTATGATTTTACTAAACATTGGATTATTCAAAAAATGATACAGCCTTATTTGTTCATGGATGAATTAGAGCAAATAGATATCAATATCAAAAACAAAATAATTGGTTGGGCATTGAAACAGGGCAAGCAAATTGATTTTGTTTTAGCTGAGGAAGTGCAAGAAGGAAGAAGAAAATTATTTACCATTAATGTGGTAATTGATGGGGAAGTGATATCCAGTCAAAAAGGCTTCACCAAAAAAGATGCAAGTCAATTAGCCGCACAAAAAGCCATTGAACATTTGGGTTTATAGTTGAATTGTTTACACAATGGTTTGACAAAGTTCAATCAACACGCCATTACTATCTTTAGGATGTACAAAACAAACCAGTTTGTTATCTGCTCCTTTTTTAGGGGATTCATTCAATAGTGTAAATCCTTCTTTTTTCAATCTTTCCATTTCGGCATGAATATCCGGCACTTCAAAAGCAATATGGTGCATGCCTTCTCCTTTTTTATCAATGTATTTGGCAATCACCCCGTCTGGCTGAGTGCTTTGAACCAGTTCAATTTTGCCTCCATTTTGAAGAAAAAAAGCAGTTTCTACCTGTTCTGAAGCCACGGTTTCTGTTTTATAACAGCTGCTACCCAATAAACGCTCAAATAAGGGAATACTTATTGAAAGGTCTTTCACTGCGATTCCAATATGCTCTACTTTGTAGTCCATGACATTTTGCTTTACGAATTGAGAAAAAAAAGGCTTTAAACTTATACGAATTCAATAAAATCAAGGGTTTTGAGCTATTTTTGCTCCCTAGAAAAAATCAAATTCGGATATGTTAAAATTACCAATTTATCTTGATCATAACGCAACTACGCCGATGGATCCAAGAGTATTAGAGGCGATGATCCCTTATTTTACCGAAAACTTCGGTAATGCGGCAAGTAGAAACCATTCTTTTGGATGGCATGCAGAAGAGGCAGTGGATTATGCTCGTGAACAAGTAGCTCAATTAATTAACGCAGATCCTAAAGAAATCATCTTTACTTCTGGTGCTACAGAAGGAGATAACCTTGCTATCAAGGGTGTTTATGAAATGTATGCAAGCAAGGGTAATCATATTATCACTTGTACAACAGAACATAAAGCAGTTTTAGATACTTGTAAGCATTTAGAAAAATTAGGTGCTGAAGTAACTTATTTAGAAGTTCAACCAGATGGTTTAGTTGATTTAAAACAATTAGAAGCTGCCATGAGACCAACCACTATTTTGGTGGCGATCATGTATGCGAATAATGAAATTGGTGTAATCCAACCAATTAAAGAAATCAGTGCAATTGCTAAGAAGCATGGTGCATTGGTATTTACTGACGCTGTTCAAGCGGTAGGTAAAATTCCAGTAGACGTCATTGCTGATGGAATTGATATCATGGCTTTTACTGCACATAAAATGTACGGTCCAAAAGGAGTAGGTGCATTGTATGTAAGAAGAAAAAATCCAAGAGTAAAAGTAACTGCTCAAATGGATGGCGGCGGTCATGAAAGAGGAATGAGAAGTGGTACATTGAATGTTCCTGGTATTGTGGGATTTGGTAAAGCTTGTGAGATTGCTAGAACAGATATGGCTGCAGATACTGAGCGTATTGCTAAATTAAGAGACAAATTAGAGAATGCTTTAAAGCAAATTGATGAGTCTTATGTAAATGGAAACCCTGCACATCGTTTACCACATGTAAGCAATATCTCTTTCAAATATGTAGAAGGGGAAGGTTTGATGATGGGCTTTAACCAAAACATCGCTTTATCTTCAGGTTCAGCATGTACTTCAGCTTCTTTAGAACCTAGCTATGTTTTAAAAGCATTAGGCTTAGGAGATGATTTAGCACACAGTTCATTGAGATTTGGATTAGGAAGATATACAACAGAGGAGCAAATTGATTATACAATCAAAGCTGTAACAGATACAGTGTTGAAGTTAAGAGAAATGAGCCCTCTTTGGGAAATGTTCAAAGAAGGTGTGGACATTGATTCAATTCAATGGGCACATCATTAATCGTCATTTGAGTTTAATTTTGGAAATAATTTAAAAATAATTTTATGGCATATTCAGACAAAGTAATCGATCATTATTCTAATCCTAAAAATGTAGGAACATTAGATAAGGCATCAAAATCAGTTGGTACTGGTTTAGTAGGTGCTCCAGAATGTGGAGACGTAATGCGTTTACAAATTCAAGTAGATGATGCGACTGGTGTAATCACAGATGCAAAGTTTAAAACCTTTGGTTGTGGTTCTGCTATTGCAAGTTCTTCTTTAGCTACAGAGTGGTTAAAAGGAAAGACAGTAGACGAGGCAGTGAAAATTGATAATATGGATTTAGTAGAGGAATTAAATCTACCTCCAGTAAAAATACATTGCTCAGTTTTAGCAGAAGATGCTATCAAATCTGCTATCAACGACTACCGTAAGAAAAATGGTTTAGAAGAATTGGTGTTTGAGGAAAGAATACATTAATCTTATAGTTTTTTGATCAATGAGTGAAGTAGCTGAAAATACCATTTTAGTGAGCGAAAAAGCCAAAGCAAAAATTACCCAATTGATGCAAGAGGCGGATATCGCGAATGACCCTGCTTATTTTTTAAGAGTTGGGGTAGTGGGCGGCGGCTGCTCGGGCCTTAGTTATAAATTAGATTTTGATAACGAGGTGAAGCCAATGGATCAAGTATTTGAAGACAATGGCGTAAAAGTGGTGACTGATTTGAAGAGCTTTTTATATTTAGTGAATACTGAATTGGATTTTTCGGATGGGTTGAATGGGAAAGGTTTTTATTTCAACAATCCTAATGCGAGCAGAAGTTGTGGTTGTGGTGAGAGTTTTTCTGTGTAGCTTTGAATTATGTGGGCAATCGCAAGAAAAGAAAGGGCGCATTATTTTGGAAGCATTACAGGCTATTTTATCATTAGTTTCTATCTACTGGTAAATAGCCTTTTTTTATTTGTACTACCTAAGTTTAATATCTTGGAAGGAGGTTATGCTTCTTTACAAGTATATTTTGATTTTGCACCTTGGTTTTTATTACTATTGGTTCCGGCAATTACCATGAGATGTTTTGCAGATGAAGTAGCACAAGGAACAGCAGAAATATTATATAGCCTTCCCTTAAGCACCCTTGAAATTGTTATGGGAAAATTATTGGGTGTCTGTTGTATCATTTTAATAGCTATTGCACCTACTTTAATTTATGCGGTAGCCTTGGATCAATTAAGTTCAACAGGTGGCTTGGATTGGGGCGCTACCATTGGATCCTATCTTGGTTTATTATTATTGGCTGCCACTTATGCGGTGGTTGGCTTGTTTGCAAGTAGTAAAACAAAACAACCTGTTGTTGCATTAATTTTGTCAATTATAATTTCTGCATTTTTTTACAAGGGTTTTGATTGGGCTAGTACGCTACCTATGGTGAACAGCAGCTATGGGTATTATATAGGCCAATTAGGCATGTCCGCACATTTTGAAAATTTGAGTAGAGGGGTTATTAGTGGGAATGATGTTATTTATTTTTTATCTGTTATTGTATTATTCGTTATTGGTTGTAAAGAGAATATTACTCAACAAAAACAATCTATTTTTCTTTTCGCGATTATTATAGTGATCAATGTACTCTCCGCTTACTTCCCTTTACAATTAGATCTTACAAAAGATAAAAGGTATACCTTATCAACTAGTAGTAAAGACATATTACATAGTGTTCAAAATCCAATTAAGATTCATTTATACTTAGGAGGTGATTTACCCATGGAGTATAAAAAGCTTTCTATTGCAACGGAAGAAATTTTACAAAAAATAACTAGTGAGAATAAAGATAATATAAGTTGGCAATTAGATATCCCTAGTCAACAATTTTCGGATTCAATATTATATCAAGTTTACGATAGCTTAAGCAGATTAGGACTTCCTATTGAAAGAGTGCAATCAGACGCTTCCAAAGGCGACCAAAGAATAGATCAATTAATTATACCAGGGGTATTGATTGAAATGCCCGGAAGACCAGCAATTGCTATTGATTTGAGAACTGGCAAAAAGTTTTACAAGCCCTATAATATTGTGAAAGATATTCCTGAAGAAGATAAAGAGGCTTCTTTTAATGCGGCTAGTTCTTTATTGGAATTTAAAATGGTTCAAGGTATTTACTATATTAATAGAACCAATATTCCTACTATTGGCTACTTAATTGGAAATGGAGAACCAATTGATCTTAGCGTAAATGATTTAGGACAATCTATAAGGCACCAATACAATTTAGTAGTCTTTGATTTGAAAAAAGGATTCCCCAAAGCGAACTTGATTAAAACATTATTGATTGTAAAACCCACTCAGGCATTTACTGAATTAGATCAACTTAAAATTGATCAATATATAATGAATGGGGGGAATATTATTTGGGCGGTAGATCCATTATTTGCCGAATATGATAGTTTGCAAAAAACCAGTGGATCATATGTAGCATTTGATAGAAACCTACAAGTGCAAAATTTATTGTTTAGTTACGGAGTGAGAATAAATAACCATCTAGTACAAGATTTAAATTGCAGTAAAATACCTGTGGTGACTGGAAAAGATGCTGATGGAAATCCTGTTATACAAAGAATACCTTGGCCCTATTATCCATTACTTAATGGAAATGCTTCCCATAAGATGGTAAAAAATATGGATAGAATTTTATCCCAATTCCCCAGTAGTATAGATACCCTTGCTGTAACAGGTATTCAAAAAACCATTTTATTAAGTACAGATACCAATAGTCGTTTATTAAGTACTCCTGCAATGATTTCTTTAACCAGTGTTAATGGTGATGAAGCTTTGCAAAGTTTTACAAAAAGTCAAATTCCAGTAGCCGTTCTATTAGAAGGCAAATTTAAATCTCCTTTTGCCAATAGAATAAATGCCGTAATAAAAGATTCCGTTTTGCAAAACACAGGAAAAGCTTATCTGCAAAAAGGGAATCAATTCTCCAAGCAAGTTGTAATAGCGGATGCCGATATTTTAACCAATAGTATTTCTTCTTCTGGTCCTTTGCCCATGGGAATGATACCCATGGAAAATTATCAATTTGGTAATAGAACATTTTTTACCAATGCCATTGCTTATTTAAATGAGCCCGAAGAGTTAATGACCGCAAGAGACAAAGAATGGGTTGTTAGAACTTTAAATAAAGAAAAAGTAAGCACTAATAGATTGTTCTGGCAAATCTTACTCACGGCAGTTCCATTAATCTTATTGTGGCTTGCCTATTATACTGGGCTAAGAATTAGAAAAGGCCAATTTGCAGCATAGCCATTCTTGACTTATCTTTATCCTATGACAACAGATCAAATTGTATATAGTGTTTTTGGCGCAGTGATTGCCATCGCCCTTGTTTTGGATTTAGGTTTTTTAAGTAAAAAAAATGCCACTATTTCTATTAAACAAGCATTAAGACAAACATTTCTTTGGGTGTTGTTAGCACTGGGCTTTTTTATATTTATGTGGATTGAAGAAGGGCAAAAATTAGGACTAGAATTTTTGAGCGGCTATTTAATGGAATGGAGTTTGAGTATTGACAATATTTTTGTTTTTATTTTAATTTTCGATTCTTTTAAAGTGAAAGAACACCATACTTCAAGAGTTTTATTAATAGGTATTTTAGCGGCCATTATTTTTAGAGTCATCTTTATCACAGTAGGGGTTGCTTTGGTGGCAAAATTCGCTTGGATCTTATATATTTTTGGCGTCTTCTTGGTGTATACTGGTGTTAAAATGTATACCGCCAATAGTGATGATCATTTTGATCCGCATGATTCTGCAGTATATAAATTCTTAAAAAAGTTTCTACCCTTAACCAATTCAGATGGGGAGGGTAAGTTTGTGGTCAAACAAAACGGGAGACCAGTTTACACCAGTTTATTTGTTGTAGTTATTTTATTAGCAGCGATTGACTTGGTGTTTGCATTGGACTCTATCCCAGCAGTAATGGGCATTTCCAATAGTAGTTTAGTTATTTATACTTCTAATATTTTTGCCATCTTAGGCTTAAGATCTTTATTCTTCTTATTGAAAGGTGCAGTGAATGAGTTTGAACATTTACAACAAGGTATTGCTATTGTATTAGTATTCATTGGTGTGAAAATGTTAGGGGAGCATTATATAAATATGGTCTTAGATAAAAATAGTCAAGTGATTTTATCCTTATTGGTGATTGTATTTTGTATCACCGGCTCTATTCTTTATTCTATTTTTACCAATAAACAAAAGCAAGCAGCAGCAAAAAAATAATCATGAACGGAAAGAAAGTAACCTTATTTATTCTCTTGATTTTATTCATAGATCAAGCAATCAAATTTTATATCAAATTAAATTTTTTCATTGGTGAAGAGCATGCGATGATAGGCTCTTGGGCAAGATTACATTTTATTGAAAACGAAGGAATGGCTTGGGGTTTAAAATTTGGAGGAGACTGGGGTAAGATTGCTTTAACGCTTTTCAGATTGGTGGCGGTTGTTTGGGGAACATTTTTAATCAAAGGTTTTATTGAAAGAAAATACCATAATGGATTTATTATTTGCGTTGCATTAATTTATGCTGGTGCAGTGGGTAATTTAATTGATAGTTTATTTTATGGAATGATCTTCGAGGCGAGTGTGCCTTATACTACTATGGTGGCTCATCTTTTCCCAGAAGGGGGCGGTTATGCTTCATTTTTACATGGAAGAGTGGTAGACATGTTTTACTTCCCCATTATTAGAGATGCTCATTTCCCAACATGGTTCCCTATTTGGGGTGGAGAAGAGTTTGAGTTCTTTAGACCGGTCTTCAATTTTGCCGATATGGCCATTAGTACTGGGGTAATTGCCCTATTTGTCTTCCAAAACCGCTTTTTTAAGGAAGAAATACAGGAAAATACCTCTTCTGAACCCCAGCCATAGGCTATTTTTTCCAGGCTTATTTCGTACCTTCGTGCCCTAAAAATCAGCTAGGATAAGCCTTTTATGAGTAACCAATACCCAGAATTTAGTGGACTACACCTGCCAACGATCGAGGCAGAAATATTAGCTGCTTGGAAAAAAGAGCAGGCTTTTGAGCAATCCGTTCAATTACGCGAGGGCAAAACGCCTTTTGTGTTTTACGAAGGGCCTCCAAGTGCCAACGGAATGCCGGGTATTCACCACGTCATTTCCAGAACTTTAAAAGACATGACTTGTAGGTACAAAACCATGCAAGGTTTTCAAGTAAAAAGAAAAGGTGGTTGGGATACACATGGTTTACCAGTAGAGTTGGGTGTAGAGAAAGAATTGGGAATTACTAAAGAAGATATTGGAAAGAAAATTACCATTGAAGAGTATAATAAAAAATGTAGAGAAGCGGTTTTAAGATACAAGAAAGAGTGGGACGATATCACCAATAAAATGGGTTATTGGGTTGACTTAAACAATCCATATATCACTTTTGAAAATAAGTACATTGAAACTCTTTGGTGGATATTAAGTACGCTGTACAAAAAAGGATACTTATATCAAAGTGTAAGTATTCAACCTTATTCTCCTGCTGCTGGAACTGGTTTAAGTTCTCATGAATTAAATCAACCTGGTACTTATAAAGATGTAAAAGACACTTCTGCAGTGGTGATGTTTAAAGCCATTGAATCAGCAGAAAGTAAATTTTTATTTGAAGCAGCTTCGGCAAATAAAAACAATCAAGATATTTATTACATGGCTTGGACCACTACGCCATGGACATTGCCTTCTAACCTTGGTTTAACAGTAGGTCCAAACATTGAGTATGTATTGGTAGCTACGTATAACCCATACACAGCAATGCCTGTGAATGTAGTGCTTGCAAAAGCTTTGTTGTCAAAATATTTCAAGGAAGAAGGTGAAGCATTAGAAAGTTTTGCGGAGGGTGATAAAATATTACCTTGGAAAATTTTATCAGAATTCAAGGGCTCGCAATTAAATAATTTACGTTACGAACAATTAATGCCATTTGAAGCAAATGATCCTGCAACATTTGAAGGAGATCCTTTTAAAATTATTACAGGTGATTTTGTGACCACAGAAGATGGAACAGGTATTGTACATACTTCTCCTGCATTTGGTGCGGATGACTATAAAGTAGGTCAAAAAAATAACTTAGGTATTATCACACTAGTAGATAGAGAAGGAAAATTTGTAGACGGTGTGGGTGAGTTTAGCGGACGATATGTAAAGAATTACAAAGACGAAAAAGATTTTCAAGATGTGAACGTAGATATCTGCGTGAAATTGAAAAAAGAAAATCGTGCTTTCAAAGTAGAAAAATACGAACACAATTATCCTCATTGCTGGAGAACAGATAAACCTATTTTATACTATCCATTGGATGCATGGTTTATTAAGACCACTGCAGTGAAAGAGAGAATGGTGGAATTAAATAAAACCATTAACTGGAAACCAAAGAGTACAGGCGAAGGTCGTTTTGGAAATTGGTTAGAGAATATGGTTGATTGGAATTTATCTAGAAGTAGATATTGGGGAACTCCATTACCTATTTGGAGAACAGAGGATGGTGCAGAAGAAATTTGTATTGGATCCATTGATGAATTAACTGCCGCTTTTGTTGCAGCTAAGGAGAAAGGGTATAATAAAGAGGTGAATTTACAAATTGTAGACGGCAGATTGGATGTGGATTTACATAAACCATTTGTGGATCAAATAGAATTACTAAGTCCATCAGGTAAGCCAATGAAGCGTGTGCCAGATTTAGTGGATGTTTGGTTTGATTCTGGTGCGATGCCTTATGCACAATGGCATTACCCTTTTGAAAATAAAGATTTAGTTGAAAAAGGGGAAGCATTCCCGGCAGATTTTATTTGCGAAGGAGTGGATCAAACCAGAGGTTGGTTTTATACATTACATACACTAGCAGTAATGTTATTTGATAGTGTAGCATACAAGGCAGTAATGAGTAATGGTTTGGTATTGGATAAGAATGGAAACAAGATGAGTAAGCGTTTGGGTAATGTGGTGAATCCATTCGAGACCATCGAACAATATGGTGCAGATGCTACTAGATGGTATTTAGTAACCAATGCTTCTCCATGGGATAATTTAAAATTTGATTTATCAGGAATACAAGAGGTACAAAGAAAATTCTTTGGCACATTGTATAATACTTATCAGTTTTTTGTTTTGTATGCGAATGTGGATGGATTCAAATTTGAACAAGACTATATTCCTGTAAAAGACAGACCAGAAATTGATCGTTGGATTATTTCTTCTTTAAATACATTGACACAAACAGTCACTCAAGCAATGGATGATTTCGAGCCAACTATTGCCGGTCGTGCCATAGAAAGCTTTGTGGATGAGCATTTGAGTAACTGGTATGTGCGTTTATGTAGAAGAAGATTCTGGAAAGGAACTTATACCGAAGATAAAATTGCTGCTTATCAAACCTTGTATGAATGTTTAGAAACCATCACAAGATTAATGGCGCCTATTGCTCCTTTCTTCTGTGATCAAGTATTTAGAAATTTAAATGGCATTACCAAAAGACATGCTGTTTCTTCAATTCATCATGCAGATTTTCCTAAAGCAGATTTAAGTAAAATTGATTTGGCTTTAGAGCAAAGAATGCAAATGGCGCAAGATATTTGTTCTTTGGTTTTATCTATCAGAAAGAAAGTGAATATCAAAGTTCGTCAGCCACTTCAAAAAATATTGATCCCAGTTTTAGATCCTTCTATGAAATCAGCGATTGAATTAATGGAAGAATTAATCTTAGCCGAGGTGAATGTGAAGGAAATAAATTATATCACCGAGACGGAGGGAGTGATCAGCAAAAAGCTTAAACCCAATTTCAAGTTATTGGGGGCAAAATTGGGTACCAAAATGAAGCAGGCTTCCCAAGCAATTGCTTCCTTAAATCAGGCTCAAATTAGCCAGTTAGAGAAAGAGGGTCATTTTGAATTAGTGGTGGAGGGTGAGACCATTGACCTATTGGTGTCAGAAGTGGACATTATTGCAGAAGACATCCCAGGATGGAGTGTTGCGGTAAAAAATGCCTTGACAGTTGCCCTGGATATAACCCTAACGGAAGCTTTGATGAAGGAGGGGAACGCTAGAGAATTGGTAAATAGGGTACAAAATATCAGAAAAGAGGCCAATTTTGAGCTTACAGACAAGATTTTACTCCGAATTGTGGATAACACGGATTTGAAGGACGCCATTAATGAATTTTCCGATTATATTTGCCGCGAAATACTGGCATTGGAAATTGACTGGGTTCCGGCTTTAGAAGACGGGGTAGATGTCGAAATTAATGACCAAAAATTAAGGATTTCAGTTTTACAAAAAGGATAAATATGGCTACAAAGAAACCAGCTCCTAAAAAAGCGACACCAGCTAAAAAAGCGGCTCCTGCAAAAAAAGCAGCACCTGCTAAGAAAGCTGCGCCAGCTAAAAAGGCAGCTCCTGCAAAAAAAGCAGCACCGGTAAAAAAGGCGGCGCCTGCTAAGAAGGCAGCCCCAGCAAAAAAAGCAGCACCTGCTAAGAAAGCAGCTCCTATAAAAAAAGCGGCACCAGCTAAAAAAGCTGCGCCTGCAAAAAAAGCAGCTCCTGTTAAAGCAGCACCTGCTAAGAAAGCTGCGCCAGTAAAAAAAGCAGCAGCTCCAGTTAAGGCAGCACCTGCTAAGAAAGCAGCTCCAGCAAAAAAAGCGGCAGCTCCTGTTAAAGCAGCACCTGCTCCAGCTAAAAAACCAGTTGCTCCAGTGAAGCCAGTGGAAAAATATGTACCACCTGCAAAGCCTGTTCCTGTAATACCTACACCTCCTGTAAAGCCAGTGCGTAAAGCTGCTGAGCCTATCAAAGATGTGAAAGTGCCAAAGATTAGTGCAAAAAATAGTGTTCCTTATCAACCAGGTTATGTGCCAATGGAAAAGAGAAAAGAAGTAGAAAGATCAACAGATACTTTAGTAAAATATTCTGATGCAGAATTAGCAGAATTCAAAGACTTAATCACTAAGAAACTAGATGCTGCAAAAAAAGAATTAGTGTATTTACAAGGCTTGATTACTAGAAAAGACGAAATGGGTGGTGATAATGATGATGCGCGTTACATGACTATGGAAGATGGTAGTGTTAGTATGGAAAGAGAGCAATTAGGTCAGATGGCAAGCCGTCAAATCACTTTCATTGATCACTTAGAGAAAGCTTTAATGAGAATTGAAAATAAAACTTATGGTATTTGTAGAGTAACTGGCTTGTTAATTGACAAAGCAAGATTAAGAGCAGTGCCTCATGCAACTTTAAGTTTAGAAGCTAAATTAGGGTATGTAAAAAATGCACCTAGTTCTAACGAACAGTAATCTTTATAAAGAATATCAAAAAGGGGTTAACGAAAGTTGATCCCTTTTTTTATGCTATAATCTCCCGTGTAATTGTTTCGCTGCTTTTCTAGCAGGTAGCCAACCCGCTAATAATGCAATCAATATAACTAGTCCAAATATGGCTAAATAGTCTTCTAGCATGGGCTTGATAGGATAGTAATCAATTACAAAAGAGCTGCCTCCTAATTTAATAAAATGAAATTGTTGTTGAAGCACTACAAAAGCGGAAGCTAATGCACCACCTAATAAAGCACCCATCATTGCCATGATACCAGATAGTAATAAAAATATTTTTTGAATATCTGTTGGCTTAGCACCCATAGCCCCCAACACTTGTATATCTTTTTGTTTTTCTAAAACCAACATAGTCAAAGCGCCCACCAAATTAAAAGAAGCCACCATCATAATCAAAGCTAGAATTGCAAAAATAATCCATTTTTCTAATTGCATTATTTTATAGAGATCAGCGTTTTGTTGATATTTATTTTGAATAATAAAATTAGTTCCCAATATTTTTTTCATTTGAGCAATCAACTCCGTCTCCTTGTTTTTATCAATGGCACATTCAATTGCAGAGTATTGATTTTTGTTTAAGTCAAATAAGTATTGTGCGAATAGATAATTAGTAAAAACATAAGACTCATCAAATTCTTGCTGCACAGAAAATGCCCCAGATTGGTTTGCAGTTAAATTATTGAGTTGACTCATTTGCGTGATAGATTTTCCTGACCTGTTCACAGCAAATAATTGCACCGTGTCCCCTAGCATGCTCTGAAATAAGCCCAGCTTGCGTTCTACGCCAATACCTATAATTAATAAAGGATGGTCCTTATAGCCAATAGCGGTTTGTCCTCTTTTTAAATAGTTTTTTAAATGGTTAATACTACCATAAGAAGTATCCACTCCTTTAAGGGTTGCCACCGTTTGATAATCACCCTTCACCAATAAAGCTTTGTTCTCTACAACTTTACTAATAGCATGTACACCTTCTATATTTTTTAAAGAATGATATTGTGCATCAGTTAATGTAAAAAATTTTCCTTTTGCAGGACTTATTCTTATATCGGCATAGAAATCTGCGTACAAGCTTTTAACCACTTCTGAAAAACCATTGGAAACACTCAATATAGTGATAAGTGCAGCTGTACCTATGGCAATAGCGAAAACACTTACCCAAGCAATAATTTGAATTGCCTGAAAAGCATACTTGCCTCTAAAGTATCTCCATGCGAATAAAAAATGCACTTATAAGGTTTTAAAAATCTCTTCCATTTTAAACACATAATCCAATGTGTCGTCTAAGTAAAAATGTAAAACAGGAATTCTTCTTAATTGATGTTTCATGGCTTCTCCTAAAAGCTTTTTAATCTCCCAGGCCTGGGCTTGAATTTTCTTAAAACATGCAGTTTGGTCAGTTACTTGAAACAAACTAAGGTATATTCTAGCTTCTAATAAGTCAGGGGTTACTTTTACGGAAGAAATGGACACCATGCCTCCGTCTATAATGGTTAGACCTAATTTTAGAAATATGTCATTCATAGTAGCCTGAATAGCTCCTGCTACCTGTTTTTGTCTTTTGCCTTCTTCCATAATCAAAATCGTTGATTCGCTGTAAAATTAGTTACTTTGCTGATTATTCTGAGGAATAGTTTATTTATGAAGAAATTTATTAGAATCATCAGTTATATCAAGGAATACAAAGCCTATATGGGCCTTTATACCTTGTTTATCTCCTTGTCGATCATTTTTAGCTTATTCTCATTAAGCATGCTGATCCCCTTCATGGATTTAATTTTTGGAAGTGATGAGCTATCTGGGGTGGTTAAAACGACAGCAGGTTCCGGCAGTTTTAAAGATATTATTTATCATTTTTTACAAACTACTATTGCACAGTTTGGTAAAGTACAAGCACTGGGTTGGATATGCTTAGGTATTATTACAGCAGTATTACTAAAGAATTTGTTCTTATATCTTTCTTGGTATTTTTTAGCACCCATTAGAAATGCGGTTACCCGAAAATACTCCAAATTATTATACGATAAGATTTTACAATTACCTATTGGCTATTTTACTGAACAAAGAAAAGGAGATATTTTAAGTAGGTCTTCTAATGATATTGCAGAATTAGAAAACTCAATTATTGGTGCATTAGAAGGAATGATTAAAGAGCCTTTGAATATCATCGGTATTATTATTGTATTATTTGCAATAAGTGTGAAGCTTACTTTGTTTGTATTTATCTTATTGCCATTAGCGGGTTTTGTGGTGGGAAGAATTGGCAGGAGTTTGAAAAAACAAACCAATAAAGCACAGGTGAAATGGGGAGAAATTATGAGTCAGATGGAAGAGACATTGTCTGGCTTAAGAATTATCAAAGCATTTAATGCAGAGAAAAGAGTGAAGAAAAGTTTTTATGGATTAATAGATGAAATCTTCTTTATCAAAAATAAAATCTTGTACAAAAGAGATTTAGCTTCCCCTTTATCAGAATCTTTGGGTGTGATTATATTATGTTGTGTACTTTGGTTTGGAGGCAAGTTGGTATTGAGTGGTGAAATTTTATCTGGAAGTTCTTTTATAGGATATGTGGCATTGTTTTCTCAAATTATTAATCCCTCCAAGGCCTTATCACAAGCAGTATACAATGTGAATAGAGGTACAGCCACATTAGATCGCTTAAATGAAATTTTAGAAGCGCCAGTAGTAGTGGAAGAAGCTAAACACCCCATCGAGTTAACAGGGTTTAATCAATCCATCGAATTCAAAGATGTGCAGTTTGCTTATAATGATACCACTATTTTAAGTCAAATTAACCTGCATATTCAAAAAGGGAAGACCATTGCCTTAGTGGGTTCTTCTGGTGCAGGTAAAAGCACTTTGGCAGATTTAGTACCAAGATTTCATGATGTGAGTGGAGGTTCTTTATTAATTGATGGCAAGGATATCAAAGACTATAGTTTAGATAGTTTAAGACACCATATTAGTATTGTTACCCAGGAACCTATTTTATTCAATGATACCATTGCAGCGAATATTGCTTTAGGAAAACCAGA
This sequence comes from Bacteroidota bacterium, assembly GCA_024640255.1. Taxonomy (GTDB): domain Bacteria; phylum Bacteroidota; class Bacteroidia; order Chitinophagales; family Chitinophagaceae; genus Sediminibacterium. The sequence continues at coordinate 32,880 of JAHEFI010000047.1, forward strand.
TGCTAGTATGGAAGAAATCATGGAAGCGGCAAAGATTGCCAATGCTTATGATTTTATTACTAAGAAAGAAAATGGCTTTGATACTATGATAGGTGATAGAGGAAGTAAATTGAGTGGTGGTGAGCGTCAGCGTTTAACCATTGCTAGAGCGGTATTAAAGAATCCTCCGATTTTAATTTTGGACGAAGCTACTTCTGCATTAGACACAGAGAGTGAGAAGTTAGTACAAGATGCTATTAATAATATGATGCAACATAGAACATCTATTGTGATTGCACATAGATTATCAACTATTAGACACGCGGACGAAATTATTGTTTTACAAAAAGGCAATATTGTAGAGCGCGGAAACCATGATGAATTGCTTGCGGAAAATGGTTACTATAAAAAGTTAATCGAAATGCAAGAAGTGCGATCCTAGTAATCGCCCAATGTTTCCTCTAATTGAGTTAATGCATTTGCTAATTGCTCATTGTTAGGTGCGATACCATGCCACTCATGTCCAGTCTCCATAAAGTCTACACCCTTGCCCATGGTAGTCTTCATTAAGATCACTACTGGCTTCCCTTTACCTGTTAAGCCCTTCGCTTTTTCTAATGTAGCAACAATCTCTTCCATATTATGACCATCCATATGCAATACAGTCCAATGGAAGGCTTTGAATTTCTCTTCTAAATTATCTAGGTTCAATACTTTGCTTAATGGACCATCAATTTGTTGTCCATTTACATCTACTGTAGCAATATAGTTATCTACTTTATTGTGAGCGGCAAACATAATTGCTTCCCAGTTTTGTCCTTCTTGTAATTCCCCATCACCGTGTAATGAGTATACAATTTTATCGTCTCCATTGTATTTTTTAGAAAGGGCAGCACCAATAGCTACGCTCATTCCTTGTCCTAAAGAACCACTTGCTATTCTGATGCCTGGTAATCCTTCATGTGTGGTTGGGTGACCTTGTAATCTTGAATTTATTTTTCTAAAACTGGCTAATTCTTTTACATCAAAAAAACCTGATCTAGATAATACAGAATAAAATACAGGAGAGATATGTCCATTAGATAAAAAGAACAAGTCTTCATTCTTTCCATCCATAGAAAAATTAGTATCAAACTTCATTATCTTAAAGTACAACGCAGTTAAAAAATCAGTACAACCCAAAGAACCTCCTGGGTGACCACTTTGTTGAGCATGTACCATTCTTACTATATCTCTTCTAACTTGAGACGCAATTCTAGTTAATTCTGCAGTTGTCATATGCGTAAAATAATTATGGTGACAAAGATAGTAAAAAATAGAGCTAAAGAATGACAGGATTTATTAGCTTTGTGTACTCAAAAGAATGAATTATGTCGGAAGCTTTAAGTAAAATCACCTCAGATACTGAAAATGGCATGAAAAAAGCCATCAATCACCTAGAAATAGAATTAACTAAAATTCGTGCTGGTAAAGCAAGTCCTTCTATTTTAGAGGGGATCAATGTAGACTACTATGGTACACCAACACCTATTAGTCAGGTAGCGAATGTGGCGGTTTTGGATACAAGAACGATTAGTGTTCAACCATGGGAGAAAAATATGTTGGCATTGATAGAGCGTGCTATTATGGGTGCGAATATTGGTATTACTCCACAAAATGATGGTGTACAAATTAGATTATTCATGCCGCCTTTAACGGAAGAGCGTCGTCGTGAATTGGTGAAAAAAGCAAGTGCAGAGGGAGAGCAAAGTAAAATTGCTATCAGAAATATTCGTAGAGATCATATTGAGCAAGTAAAGAAACAACAAAAAGAAGGGGTGAGTGAAGATATCTGCAAGGGTACTGAAGATACCATCCAAGGCTTAACAGACAAATATATTGCTGCTGTAGAAAAACATTTAGAGGCGAAAGAGAAAGAAATTATGACCGTTTAGCAACTGGTCTGTTGGCAATAAAGACGCCTAATAATATAACACCCATCCAAACATATTGCATGGGTGTTATTTTTTCCCCATACAACATACCCCAACTCACTGCTACAATGGGAATACCATAAGTAACCAGTGAACCAAAGATTACTCCAGCTCTTTTGATCAGGTAATAAAAAAGTATACTTGCTGCCGAAGTGCCAATAATACCTAATACCGCACTTGCCAAAGTAGAATGAATAATTAAATGGTTCGAAAAATCATTATGGAAGTATCCAGTAAAAAATAAAATGGCTGCACTAGGTAAAATTAAAAAAGCAAAAGCAACAGAGGCGATATTCAATGCGCCAATATGTTGTAAATACCTACCCACCATATTTACATTAATACCGTAAAATAATGTAGCCACTAGAACCAATCCCGCATAGCCCATATTATGCAAACTCATGTCTTTTCCAGCAGCAAATAAAAAGCATAATCCTACAAAGCCTATAATCACTCCAATTATTTTAGTGATATTGGTTTGCACTTTAAAAAAGCTAATACCTACTAAGATGGTAAACAGGGGTGTTAATGAATTCAAGATTCCAGCTAGTGCGCTATCAATTTGTGTTTCTGCAATACAAAAAAGATAGGCTGGTATAAAATTGCCCACCACTCCAGATAGTATCACCAACCCCATTTTATCTCTGGGTATTTGAGGAAGGGCTTTGATGGCAAAAGGAAGTAAAACCAGGCCTGCAAAAAGCATTCTTAAAGAAGCCACCTGATAGGGAGAAAAAGACCTAAGACCTTCTTTCATTAAGACAAAAGAACTGCCCCAAACCAGGGATAATAGGGCGAAAACCAGCCAATTGGTCCACTTCTGTTGCATCTATTCGAATTTGAAACAAAGATGCCTCTTTTTGCCTTAAAAATGGATAAATTCTTGTTTCTTTGTAGCCTATGAGTCAGCATACAAATTATTCTATTAAAGTAGATCAGTTCGAAGGTCCTTTTGATCTATTGTTGTTTTTTATTGAGCGTGACGAAATGGATATTTACAATATTCAGATCACTAAAATCATCAAAGACTTTTTGGATTTTATACATCAACAAGAGAAGTTGAACATTGAATTAAGTAGTGAATTTATTTTATTTGTTTCTACATTAATGCGTATTAAGGCAAAATTATTATTGCCAAGAAAAGAAATAGATGCTGCAGGAAATGAGATTGATCCAAGACAAGAATTGATAGATAAAATTTTAGAGTACAAGCGTTATAAAGAAGCAGCCACTCAAATGGCCGATTTAGAGCAATTGAGAATGTTGATGGTGAAGAGAGGAAATATCCAACAAGAAATGTCATTGGTGGGTGAAGAAGCGGCGGAAGGAACAGAATTGCAAACCGTTACTTTATTCAAATTGATGAAGTCTTTTGAAAAAGTAATGTTGCGTTTACAAGATCGTCAAACTGCGAAACCTGTGCATACAGTGGTTAGATACAACTATACCATGGAAGGTAGCAGGGAGTATTTATTGGATCAAATACAAAAAGAAAAGACGGTGGCTTTTGAAAAAGTATTTGATATCTGTCAAGACAGAGTACATGCATTATTTTTATTCTTATCTATACTTGAATTAGCTCAACAAAAATATATGAAGTTATTAGTGGGCGAGGGTCGCAATAACTTTATCATTGAGTGGAATGAAAATAGAGAAGATGATTTAGAGCCAGGACATGTGGATACCTTTGATTCTTACGAAACTAAAATGGATTTAGATGCATTTAAAGATGATGAGCCTACTTTGTCTGGAGAGGGTGATTTTGATCCTAGCTTAAACTAAGCAAATTCTTTTTGTCCCATTAAAGCTTTTACAGCTTCTGCAATAGCTTGAGCGTCGTAATGACATTCTTGGTGTAATTCTTTTAAGCTTCCATGTTCTACAATCGTATCTGGAATACCTAATATTATTACTTGAGCTTTGTAACCATGTTCGTTCATGAATTCTAAAATAGCAGAACCAAATCCGCCTACTACTGTTGCGTCTTCCACCGTTACAATCTTTGAGTAGTTTTGAAATACCTCATGTAATAATGCTTCATCCAATGGTTTTACAAAACGAATATCATAATGTGCTGGATCTAATCCTTCTGATCTTAAATTTCTAATAGCAGTTTGTGCAAAGTTTCCTGGATGACCAAAACTTAAAATAGCCACTTCTTTTCCGTCTTTTAATTTACGGCCTTTTCCAATTTCCACTTTTTCCATTGGCTTTTTCCAATCCACTTGCACCCCTTCACCTCTTGGGTATCTTAACACAACAGGTAAATTGGTTTCAGGTAATTGTGCAGTGTACATTAAATTTCGCAACTCAGATTCATTCATAGGAGCAGCGATAATCATATTGGGAATACATCTAAAGAAAGCAATATCATAACAACCATGATGGGTAGGTCCGTCTTCTCCCACTAAACCAGCACGGTCTAAACAAAACACCACTGGTAATTTTTGCAATGCCACATCATGTATCACTTGATCATAAGCGCGTTGCATAAAAGAAGAATAAATATTACAAAATACTTTTAATCCTTGTGTAGCTAATCCTGCACTTAAAGTAACAGCGTGTTGTTCGCAAATGCCCACATCAAAAGCCCTGTGTGGCATAGCGTCCATCATGAATTTTAAAGAAGAACCACTAGGCATAGCTGGTGTTACACCCATGATCATTGGATTCACTTCTGCTAATTCAACAATGGTATGTCCAAAAACATCTTGGTATTTAGGAGGCTGAGGCGTATCAATTTTTTTCTTGATAATCTCGCCTGTTAATTTATCAAACAAACCTGGCGCATGCCACTTGGTTTGATCTTTTTCAGCTTGTGCGTATCCTTTTCCTTTCACAGTAGAAATATGCAAAATCTTAGGACCTGGCATTTCTCTTAAGTCTCTAAGGGTATCCACTAACTTAGTAATATTATGACCATCAATAGGTCCAAAATACCTTAATCCTAAAGCTTCAAATAAATTACTACTCTTGGAAACCATTCCTTTTAATCCAGCTTCTACTTTAGAAGCCATTTCTCTAGTAAATGTTTTTCCAATAGGTAATTTGCCCATTAGTTCCCAAAGCTCATCTCTCACTTTATTATAAGTTGGAGAAGTGCTAATATCAGTTAAGTATTCTTTGAGCGCACCCACATTTGGGTCGATGCTCATACAGTTATCGTTTAAAATAATAAGCACATCACTATCCGCCACACCAGCATGGTTCATTGCCTCGAATGCCATACCAGCTGTCATTGATCCGTCACCAATAATGGCCACTGATTTTCTGTCTTCTCCTTTGTACTTGGCAGCCATAGACATTCCTAATGCTGCAGAAATAGAAGTGGAAGAATGACCAACACCAAAAGTGTCATACTCGCTTTCGCTTCTTTTAGGGAAGCCACTTAAACCCTTGTATTTTCTGTTAGTGCTAAATTGATCTCTTCTGCCCGTTAAAATTTTATGTCCATAAGCTTGGTGACCTACGTCCCATACCAATTGATCATAAGGGGTATTGTACACATAATGCAAGGCAACACTTAATTCAACCACCCCCAGGCTAGAGGCAAAATGACCCCCATGCACACTCACAACGTCAATAATATATTGGCGAAGTTCGTCGCAAACCTGGTGCAATTTTTCTCTAGAAACCTTTTTTAGGTCTTCAGGAGAATTAATGTTTTTTAATAATGGTCCAGCCTCAAAATGCATTCAAAACAATTGTAATGTAAAAGTAAGTTAATAACACTTAAAAAGCGTAAAAGTTTAGGCCAATATGGGCATTTGCCGAATAGCCAAGTATTTTACCCCTTATCCTAAAATAGGACAATTTTGATAGCCTTTTAGGTAAATTTGAGGTAGATGTTACAAAAGAGATCATATTATTGGATTTGTCAGATTGGAGGATGGCTTAGCTATGCGCTAACTGTTTTGTTTTTCTCTTATGTTTTGCAAAGAGAATTGAATGTTTTATTTATCCAAAGAATTTTAATTGGGGTTAGCTTAGGTATTATTGTTTCCCACTTATTGAGAAAATCTATCATTCAATCCAAATTAAGACCACCCACTCCAGCCAATCAATGGTGGAAGATTGTTGTTTTGATTATTGTTTTTACAGGATTATATAGTTTCATCAATAGTACTTTGGTAGAGCTTTTTAAATTATATGATTTTAGAAGAGAGAGAACTGGTGAAGTGAATACGCCATTTATATTTTCATGGAACCATATTTTTGCGAGTTGGAATTGGGAGAGAGTTGGTAAAAGATTTTTATTTAGCATTTTTTTAGATACACCTATTTTCTTAGTGTGGTTATCAGTCTATGTTCTATGGCATTATATAGAATTTGCCAATGCGGAAGCTTTGAAAAAAGTGAAGCTGGAATCCTTGATTAAAGAATTGGAATTAAAGACTATCAAATCACAGATCAATCCTCATTTTATTTTTAATGCCCTAAATAGTATTCGAGCATTGGTAGATGAAGATCCTGAGCGTGCAAGAAAAGCAATTACCGAATTGAGTAATATTTTGAGAAGTAGTATTCAGGTAGATAAAGTAGAAATTACTTCTTTGCAAAAAGAATTAGCTATTGTAAAAGATTATTTAGCATTAGAGTATATCAGGTTTGCAGATAGATTAAAAGTAGAATACGAAATTGAAGATGCTACTTTGCACTTCGCTATACCTCCTATGATGTTGCAAACCTTGGTAGAGAACGCTATTAAACATGGTTTGAGTAAACAGCCAGGAGATTGTTTGATTAAGATTACTGCCAAAATAAACGCTAATAAATTAGATCTAGTAGTTCAGAATACAGGCATTTTACAAGCTAAAGAAAATGATGGTTTTGGATTACAAAGTACAAGAGATCGATTAAATATTTTATATGGAGGAGAAGCCGAGTTTAGCATTTATCAATGCCAGCCAACAATGGTGACTGCTAAATTAACCATACCCATTCAACATTAATTTTTGAGTTATGCCAATCAAAGCAATGATTATTGACGATGAAAGATTAGCAAGAAATGAGCTAAAAAAATTATTACTGCAACATCCAGAAATTAATATTATTGATGAAGCAAGTAGTGTGGATGAGGGAATTGAAAAAATCGATTTGGCTCATCCAGATTTAATTTTTTTAGATATTCAAATGCCTGGTAAAACTGGTTTTGATTTATTGGCAGAATTGGAAAAAGCACCAAGAGTCATTTTTACAACAGCTTATGATGAATTTGCATTAAAAGCATTTGAAGTAAATGCATTGGATTATTTATTAAAGCCTATTGATCCTCAAAGATTGGCAGACGCTATTCAAAAATTACAAACCGAAATAGCCCTTGAACAAGCAAGTTTAATGGGCGTGAACAGAGGTCCTTTATCTGAATCTGATCAGGTATTTGTAAAAGATGGAGAGCGTTGTTGGTTTGTGAAATTAGCAGATATCAGGTTGTTTGAAAGTGTAGGCAATTACGCGAAAGTTTATTTTGATACCAACAAGCCATTGATTTTAAAATCACTTAATGCTTTGGAAGATAGATTAGATGAGCGTGTGTTTTTTAGAGCCAATAGAAAACATATTATCAATCTTCATTGGATTGAAAAAATTGAACCCTTCTTTAATGGCGGGCTTTTAGTAGAATTAAAAGGAGGAGAGAAGATTGAGATTAGTCGTCGCCAATCTGTTAAGTTCAAAGAAATGATGAGCTTCTAGTGTATTAAGCGTTTAAGCTATGAACTGCATTAGCAATGGCTTCAATTAAGCTAGGTTCTTTTTCTACCGCATTTCCTACAACAATAATATCAGCGCCTGCTTGGCAATTTTCTTTTGCTTTCTCTGCACTTGTAATACCGCCACCAATAACTAGTGGCACTTTAATATGTTTGGAAACTTGCTGAATCATTTCATAAGAGATAGGGGTTTTAGCACCACTACCCGCATCCATATAAATTAATTTCAAGCCAAGCATTTCACCAGCCATAGCTGTACAAACTGCAATATCTTTTTTATTAGAAGGTATAGGATGTGTATTAGAAATATAAGAAACAGTGGTAGGGCTTCCTCCATCAATTAACATATAACCAACGGGTATAATTTCCAATCCGCTTTGCTTCACAAATGGGGCACTTACTACATGGTGGCCAATGAGTAATTCAGGGTTTCTTCCAGAGATCAAAGAAAGGTATAATAAGGCATCTGCTTTAGGGGTGATTTGATCTGGAGAACCAGGAAATAAAATTACAGGAATACTGCAATGTTGTTTGATGGTAGCCACCATTGTATCTAATGTGTCAGTAACTACTAAACTACCCCCCACGAAAATATAATCTACCTTTGCTTTTACAGCTAATTGAATAGTCTCTAATAAAGAAGTTTCATTCAATTTATCTGGATCTATTAATACCGCAAAAGCTTTCTTAGATTGCTCTTTCCCCGCACTGATCAAATCATACAATTTCTTAGCCATGCCCAAAAATATCCATTTTTATCGTATCTCCTATAGCCCACCCTCTATTATTACAAAAAATATTGATATTCCAAGGTTTTTTTTTCTAAGAAACTAACATTACGTGGGGATAAATCATGGAATTCAATGGGAATATGGGGTTTGTAATAATTCACATTCCTTATCCACAGCTGTTAATATTTCGGGTGCTGAAATATGACAAGAGAAGAATATTTTCGTCTACCCATCAAGGTTTTTGAAAAACCTAGTGGGAGACATAACCAACACCCAAAAAATAGAATACGACCATGGCTACTCCAAAAACAAAAAAAGGCTTACAATTTAAGCGCCGCTTTACAAAAGAAAATGTTTCTCCTTACGATCAATTTGAGTACGACTACAGAGATAGCGTAATCAAAAATCCAAATGGTGAAAAAGTATTTGAAATGACCAATGTGGAAGTTCCAAAACAATGGAGCCAGATTGCGACAGATATCTTAGCACAAAAATATTTTAGAAAAGCTGGTGTACCACAAGCTGATGGTTCTTTGGGTAGAGAAACTACAGTGAAACAAGTTGCACATCGTATGGCAAATTGTTGGAGAGTATGGGGTGAGCGTTATGGTTATTTTGCAACAGAGAAAGATGCACAAGTATTCTATGAAGAATTAGTATATAGTATTTTAAACCAAGCTTGTGTGCCTAACTCGCCACAATGGTTTAACACTGGTTTACACGAGAGCTATGGTATCACGGGTGGTGCACAAGGTCACTATTATGTAGATCCAATTGATGGTCAATTAAAAAAATCAACAAGTGCATACGAGCGTCCTCAACCGCACGCATGTTTTATCTTAAGTGTGAGTGATGATTTAGTGAACGAAGGTGGTATCATGGATTTATGGACAAGAGAAGCAAGAATTTTTAAATATGGTTCTGGTGTAGGAACTAACTTCTCTCAAATCAGAGGAGCAAATGAAAAATTAAGTGGTGGTGGTTCTTCAAGTGGTTTAATGAGCTTCTTGAAAATTGGTGACCGCGCTGCTGGTGCAATTAAGTCTGGTGGTACAACAAGAAGAGCAGCTAAAATGGTTTGCTTGGATTTAGATCACCCAGAAGTATTGGAATTCATTAACTGGAAAGTACAAGAAGAAGATAAAGTAGCTGCATTGGTAGCAGCTGGTTATGATAATAGTTATGAAGGTGAAGCTTATGCAACTGTATCTGGTCAAAACTCTAATAACTCAGTTCGTATTCCTAATAGCTTCTTCAAAGCATTATCTGAAAATGGTAACTGGGAATTAAAAGCAAGAACAGATGGTCGTGTAATGAAATCAGTTCCTGCAAGAGAAGTATGGGAGCAAATCGCTAACGCTGCATGGCGTTGTGCAGATCCAGGTACACAATATGATACTACAATCAACGAATGGCATACATGTCCAAAAGGTGGTAGAATCAATGCATCTAACCCATGTTCTGAATACATGTTCTTAGATAACACTGCATGTAACTTGGCTTCTATCAACTTGAGAAAATTCTTCAACGAATCAGATAACAGTTTTGATGTTGAAGGATTTGAATATACTACAAGATTATGGCAGACTGTGTTAGAGATCTCTATTTTAATGGCACAGTTCCCTTCAAGAGAAGTAGCACAATTGTCTTATGATTACAGAACTACTGGTTTAGGTTTTGCTAACCTTGGTTCAATGTTAATGGTAAGCGGTATTCCTTATGATAGCGAAGAAGCAAGAGGTATTGCAGGTGCGATCTCTGCGATCATGACAGGTGTTGCTTATAAGACATCTGCTGAGATGGCTGCTTTCTTAGGGGCTTTTGCTAAGTACGAAGAGAACAAAGAAGATATGTTACGCGTTATGCGCAACCACCGTGCTGCTGCATATGATGCTGAAGATGCTTATGTAGGAATTGAAATCAAGCCACAAGGTATTAAAGCACAACATACTCCTGATTATTTATTGAAAGCTGCAACAAAGGCTTGGGATGATGCAGTTCAATTAGGTGAAAAATATGGTTATAGAAATGCGCAAACAACAGTAATCGCTCCAACTGGAACAATTGGTTTAGTAATGGATTGCGATACAACTGGTGTGGAGCCTGACTTCGCGTTAGTGAAGTTTAAGAAATTATCTGGTGGTGGATATTTCAAAATTATCAACCAATCAGTTCCACAAGCATTAAAGAACTTAGGTTATTCTCAAGCAGAAAACGATGCGATTGTAAACTTCGCAGTAGGTCATGCAAGCTTTAAAGGTGCTCCTTATATCAATGATGAGTCTTTATTAGCAAAAGGATTTACTCAAGAAGAAGTAGATAAATTAAATGGTGCTGCTAAATCAGCCTTTGAAATTGGATTCATCTTTAACCGTTTCACTTTAGGTGATGCTTGTTTAACAAGATTAGGATTTAAAGAAGAAGTATTTGCTGATTGGAGCTTTAACTTATTAGAAGCTTTAGGTTTCACAGAAGATCAAATTGATGCTGCGAACGATTATGTTTGTGGTACAATGACTGTAGAAGGCGCTCCAGCATTAAAAGAAGAGCACTTACCAGTATTTGATTGTGCAAACAAAAATGGTAAAAAAGGTAAGCGTTATATCCACGCTCATGGTCATATCAGAATGATGGCTGCTTGTCAACCATTCTTATCTGGTGCGATTTCAAAAACTATTAACCTTCCAAACGAAGCAACTGTTGAAGAAATTGCTGATTGTTATTTAATGAGCTGGCAGTTAGGTTTAAAAGCAAACGCTTTATATCGTGATGGATCTAAGTTGAGCCAACCATTAAGTACTAAGTCTGATAAGAAAAAGAAAACAGATGACGCTGAAGCGGAAGCAACAGAAGAAACCGCAGGTTCTCAATTAGTAGATTTAAGCAACTTAACAGTAGATGAATTATTAGAAGAAGTACAAAAGCGTATGGCTACTTCAACTGATACTAAATTAAAGCGTCAATTATCTCGTATCGTTGAGCGTAAATCTTTACCAGCTAAGCGTCGTGGCTTTACACAAAAAGCAAGAATCGGTGGTCAAGTATTATTCTTAAGAACAGGTGAATATGCAGATGGAACTGTTGGTGAATTATTCATCGACTTAGCAAAAGAAGGTTCTACTTTAAGAAGTTTAATGAACTGCTTTGCTATCTCTATCTCTGTTGGTTTACAATATGGTGTTCCATTAGAAGAGTTCGTAGACAAGTTTGTATTTACCAAATTTGAACCTTCAGGTATGGTAGATCATCCAAATATTAAAACAACAACCTCTATCGTTGACTTTATCTTCCGTTCTTTAGCTTATGAATATTTAGGCAGAACAGATTTAGTTCATGTATTGGATAAGCCTACAGTAGAAAACTTAGGAGAGGAGGGAGATATTACCCTTGTGGGAAAGCCTGAATTAAGTAGCATTCGCGTAACAGCGCCTGCTGCTACACCAGCGCCTGCTGCAAAAGCAAATGTTGCTGCTGCAGTGAACGAAGGTGGTTCAATGGACAATGTAACTGCTGCTGCAAAGAGCATGCAAAGCGATGCGCCTGCTTGTAGCACTTGTGGTCATATTACCATCCGTAGCGGTACTTGTTATAAGTGCTTGAACTGCGGAACAAGCATGGGATGTAGTTAATTTTTTCCGTACCCTATATATTACAGGACCACTCCTCACAGAGTGGTCCTTTTTTTATATTTGAATCGATATTTTCACTAAATTCATTCTTTAAAATTATCACGAGAAAACGATTGCCTTATGTCAGATTTTCAAGTTAAAGTAGCGCCTAAAAAATACGACGCAGTTATTGTGGGTTCAGGAGCAGGAGGTGGAATGGCAGCTTATGTTTTAGCAAAAGCAGGATTAAAAGTTTGTTTGCTAGAAGCAGGTCCAGATTATGATCCAGCAAAAAATTCAGCACAGTTAAAAAACCCATGGGATTCACCACGTCGTGGTGCGAGTTCAAAGTTTCGTCCATTCGGTGAATTTGATGGATGTTATTGGGGATGGGAAATTGATGGTGAACCATACACACAAACAAAAGGATCAGACCATTTTGATTGGTGGAGAGCGAGAATGGTGGGTGGTCGTACCAATCACTGGGGAAGAATCTCTTTACGTTTTGGACCAAAAGATTTTAAAAGACATAGTATTGATGGCTTAGGTGATGACTGGCCAATTGGATACGAAGATGTAAAACCTTATTACGATAAGATTGACAGATTGATTGGTGTATACGGAACCAACGAAGGATTAGAGAACGATCCAGATGGTATCTTCTTGCCTCCTCCAAAACCTCGTTTACACGAATTGATGTTTAAGAAAGCAGCTACTGGAATTAATATCCCAGTAATCCCTTCTCGTTTATCTATTTTAACAAAGAAAATTAACGATGAGCGTGGTGCATGTTTTTATTGCGGTCAATGTAATCGTTCTTGTAAAGTATATGGTGATTTCTCTTCTTCATCAGTATTAGTAAAACCTGCAGTATTAACTGGTAATGTAGATTTAATTACTGGTGCAATGGCGCGTGAAGTATTAACAGATAGAGAAGGAAAAGCAACTGGTATTTCTTATGTAAATAAAATGGACAAGCAAGAATACCAAGTGCATGCTAAAGTAGTAATACTAGGTGCAAGTACTTGTGAGACGGCTCGTTTATTATTGAATTCAAAATCACAAAAACATCCAAACGGTTTAGCGAATAGTTCTGGTGTAGTAGGTCACTACTTACATGATTCTACTGGTGCTGCATTGGGTGGGGTGATTCCTAACTTAATGGGACGTAAGCGTTACAATGAAGATGGTGTGGGTGGTATGCACGTTTATACACCATGGTGGTTGGATAATAAAAAATTAGATTTCCCAAGAGGATACCATATTGAATATTGGGGTGGTATGAGCCAACCTAGTTATGGATTTGGTATGGGTATGCAAGGATTGAATGGTAAGTTCCAAGTAAATGGAAAAACCAAAGAAGAAGGTGGATATGGTTCTTCCTTAAAAGAAGACGTTCGTTTCTTCTACGGAGCAAGTGTAGGTATGGGAGGTCGTGGTGAAGCAGTGCCTCGTTTTGAAAACCATTGTAGCATTGATCCAGAAGTAGTAGACAAATACGGTATTCCAGTATTGAAATTTGATTGTAAGAATTCAGAATATGAAATCAAGCAAGCAAAGCATATGAAAGAAACCTTCCGTGAAATTATGCACGAAATGGGTGCGGTAATCACATGGGGTGATTCAGATGATGCAAGCAATAATTATGGTTTATCTAATCCAGGAAATATTATCCATGAAGCTGGTACAGTAAGAATGGGTAGTGATAAAAAGACTTCAGCATTAAATGCATGGGGACAAGCACATGATTGTAATAATTTATTCTGTGTGGATGGATCTGTATTCACTTCACAAGCAGATAAGAATATTACTTGGACCATTTTAGCATTGTCTATGCGTACTTCTGAGTATATCTTGGATCAAATGAAAAAACAAAACATTTAATTAACACACTTTAAAATTATCATATCATGGATAGAAGGAACTCCATCAAAGCCTTGGTTTTAGGAACAGTTTCAGCAGGTGTTGTTATTGAAGCCTGTAAGAATGCGAAGACCACGGTTACAGAAGTGAACATGGACGATCGCATGCAAGAAGAAAAAGATTATTTAGTGAAGGTGAATGCCGAGCCTAAATTCTTTGACGAGCATGAGATGGCTACCATTACTGTATTAGGTGATATTATTATGCCAAAGGATGAACAAAGCGGCTCTGCTTCAGAAGCAAAAGTGCCAGAGTTTATAGAGTTTATTGTAAAAGACATGCCAGAACATCAAGTACCTGTAAGAGGTGGTTTGAGATGGCTGGATTTACATAGCTTCAATAAGCATGGTAAATCTTTTGTTACTTGTACACATGAGCAACAAATTGGTATTGTAGACGAGATTGCTTATCCTAAAAAAGCAAAACCAGAACATGCACAAGGCGTAAGCTTCTTTAATAAAATGAGAGACTTAGTAACCACAGGTTATTATACTTCAGAAATAGGTGTGAAAGATTTAGGCTATATGGGTAACCAACCTAATATGTGGAATGGTGTACCTGACGATGTATTAAAACAGCATGGTTTAGCTTACACTGAAAAAGAACTGAAGGAATGCGTTTCCTACAATTAATCTTATAAAAAAAGGCTAAGAATTTCTTAGCCTTTTTTGTGTCTTTAATTTTTTGTCGCGTTGGTGGTTACGAAATGCCACTTCCAGGGGCGATACCTTCTGTAGGATTTACGAAATACAATTTCCCCGCAGCATCTTCCGCCATTAAGATCATACCCTTGCTTTCAATACCACGCATTTTTCTTGGTGCTAAATTGGCTACAATAGTTACTTGCTTACCAACAATATCTTCTGGATTAAAATGCATTGCAATACCAGATAAAATAGTTCTTTGCTCAAAACCAAGATCTACCAAAAGTTCTAATAATTTATCTGCTTTCTCTACTTTCTTCGCTTCAATAATGGTTCCTACGCGCAAATCAATTTTTGCAAAATCATCAAAAACAATTTCTGGCTTTAATGGATTAGGTCCAGTTGATTCTGTAGTAGTATTTTCCATAGTTGTTTTTTTAACGGCAGCATTGGCTTGTAATTGAGCTAGTTCTGCTGCAATTTCTTCGTCTTCAATTTTTCTAAACAATAATTCAGGGGCTCTTAAAGTATAACCCACTTTTAATAAGTTAAATGAACCTGCGTTTTCCCATTCTAACATCTTATCTACCACTTTCATTAAGTGACACATTTTCTTAGCAGTAAATGGCAAGAAAGGATGTATCAAAATAGCCAGGTTAGCGCTCAATTGTAAACAGGCATGCATGCAATTGTCAATCTTTGCTTGTGCATTTGGATCCGTTCCAATTTGTTTTGCCACAATCCAAGGTTCTTTCTTTTGCATGTATTGGTTACCCAATCTTGCTAAATTAATTACTTCAAATTGCGCGTCTCTAAATTTATATTGCTCTAATAAGTCAGTTACTTTAGCCGTAGTATCTTTTACCGCTTGCATGATGGCCAAGTCTTCGTTGTCCAATAAATCCTGATGTATTGGAGGTACTTTCCCATTACACAATTTGTGCATTAATACCCATGTTCTATTAATGAAGTTGGCGAAGATGCTTACTAATTCTCCATTCACTGCATCTTGAAAACCTTTCCAAGTAAATTCACTGTCCTTTGATTCAGGAGCGATAGAAGTTAAATAAAAACGAAGGCAGTCGGCTAATGCTTCTCCACCGTTTTCTTTCTTAATCCATTTGTTGATATAATCTTCCATCTCAATGCTCCATCCTTTAGAAGTACTCATTTTATCTCCTTCTAAATTCATGAATTCATTAGCAGGTACATTCTCTGGAAGTATATGTCCATTCAAATGCAACATTACTGGGAAAATAATACAGTGGAATACAATATTGTCTTTTCCAATAAAGTGTACCAACTTGGTTTCTTTATCATTCCAATAAGGGCTCCAATCCTTGTTATTATTTAAAGCCCATTGCTTAGTAGCACTAATATATCCAATAGGGGCATCAAACCATACATACAATACTTTTCCTTCAGCACCTTTGATAGGCACTTTAATTCCCCAATCCAAATCTCTAGTAACTGCTCTTGGTTGTAATCCGCCATCAATCCAACTTTTACATTGTCCCACTACAGCAGGTCTCCAATCATCACTATGTTCTTTGATAATCCAATCTCTTAAAAAATCTTCATGTCTATTCAATGGTAAATACCAATGCGTAGTAGATTTTTTTATAGGTGCTTTACCACTTAAAGTGCTTACTGGATTAATTAATTCTTCGGGGCTTAAAGTTTTACCGCATTTCTCGCACTGATCTCCATATGCTTCGTTATTACCACAACTTGGGCAAGTACCTTTAATATATCTGTCTGCTAAAAATGTATTAGCTGTTTCATCAAAATATTGTTCTGTGGTCTTGGTTTCTAAATCTCCTTTGGCTTCCAAATTGGAAAAGAAAGCAGCAGCCGTTTCATGATGTAATGGATCGCTGGTTCTATGATAAATATCAAAAGCTATTCCTAGATCTTTAAAATTTTGCTCAATGATTGGATGGTATTTATCAATAATGGCTTGAGCGGTTGTTCCTTCTTTGGTTGCTTGAATAGGAATAGCAGTTCCGTGTTCGTCACTTCCACAAACAAATACCACGTCTCTTTGCTGAGCTTTAAGGTAGCGAACATAAATATCCGCTGGTAAATAAGCCCCGGCAAGATGCCCTATATGCTTCAAACCGTTCGCATAAGGTAGGGCTGCAGTAATCAAATATCTTTTTGGCGTCTTCATTGCTGCAAAAGTACTTAATATTGCGGTATGATTCAACCTTCCCATTTGAAGCCAGGAGACCTAGTAGGTATGGTCTGCCCAGCAGGGGCCATCCCCCTTGAAAGAGTACAAACCTGTGTGCAGACCCTTGAAACTTGGGGTTATAAAGTGTTGTTGGGTAAAACGGTTGGAGCAAAGCATTATACATTTTCAGGGACAGATGCTGAAAGAGCTGAAGATTTGCAAAGCATGTTGGACAATCCAGCTATAAAGGCAATTATATGTGCAAGGGGCGGATATGGATTAAGTAAAATTATTGATAAAATTAACTTCACAAAATTTATAGCACAGCCCAAATGGGTAATTGGTTTTAGTGATATTACCGTATTGCATGCAGCTATTCATCAACTAGGCATTGCAAGTATTCATGGCCCAATGGCTGCTGCATTTAATAAAGGAGTGGAGGGCGAACCTTATATCCAATCTATTAAAGATGTTTTAGAAGGAAGGGCTACTCATTTTGAAGTAGCTGCGCATGTTTCTAATCAATCGGGAAACACTACTGCGCCACTTGTTGGAGGCAATCTTTGTTTGATTGCTCATTTGGTTGGATCAAAATATAGTTTAGATACCAAGGGTAAAATTTTGTTTTTAGAAGATACCACTGAGCATCATTATAATTTGGATAGAATGTTGATTCAGTTAAAAAATGCAGGATTGTTAAGTGGTATTAAAGGTTTGATTGTAGGTGGATTTACTTCTTTAAAAGACGAATGGACGGATATAGGCCAGGATATTGTTTCTATGGTTCAGTCTTATGTAGAGGATAAAACCATTCCGATTTCCTTTGATTTTCCTATTAGCCACGAGTTACCTAATTATGCTGTAAAAGAAGGGGTGGACTATTATTTTGAAGTGTCCCAAACCGGCGTAATATTAAAAGAATCGGCTATTTTTTAAAACTACGTTAATATTCGTAGCTGGTGGCTAAATCAGCCGTTTTAATTGTTAATTTTGGTTATTAAATTGAATTGTATGCAAAAGAGTATTTTTTCATTAAGTATCGCTTTATTAGCACTTGTTCAAATTAGTTGGGCGCAATCTTATGTAGTTTCTGGTATTGAAAAAACAGATAAAGAAGGGATGCAGTATGAAGTGCTAGGCAAATTGGGAAAAAACTATTGGATCTATAAAAAGAATGGTAGTATTTCAACAATTGCTCAGTACAATGATCAAATGCAATTGGTAAAACAAAACGATTTAACTTTTTTACCTGCACAAGTACAACAAATTGAATTTGTAAAAAGAGCAGAAAAATTATTTGCTTTTTATCAATTCCAAAATAATAAGACAGTGTATGCTGCATTAGCAACATTGAATGCAGATGGTCAATTACAAGGAGATCCTATTGTATTAGATACAGCACAAAATATTAGACCTGGATCAAGAGCAAAGATTTTTAATTTAATAGAAAGTGATGATCATCAAAAAATCTTATTATTTAGTGTAAACACAAGTAATCCAGCTTCTATTAAAATTAAAACCAGTTCTTACAATACCAATTTTGAAGAGATTGCTGATGCTGCTATCAGTATTAATTCTGCTAATAAAAAATCATTATTATCAGATTTTGCATTAGACAATAAAGGCAATTTATATTGTTTAAGAAATACAACACAAAATAATGCAGCACCTGCAGTGAGTTTAATTTATTTAAGTGAGGGTGGAAAAGAAGTGGTTGAAACACCTGTATTAAATACGCAATTTTTATTGGATGATATTAGATTAAAAATTGACAACAATCAAAATAGAGTGGTATTAAATTCTTTTTATGCTATTTCTAAGAAAGGTAATATAGAAGGTTTGTTTACTTATATCTGGGATGCAAATGCAAAAACAGAAGTTTTATTATCTGCTAACAGATTTACAGATGCGAATAGAGCTTTGGTTACTAATAAAAGAAATTTAAAAACTGCTTTAGATACTTATTATATTGATAAAGTAAATACACAGGCTAATGGAGATTTTGTGTTAATGGCCGAGTCTGCAGAAACTTATTCTAATAGATCTGCTTTTTCAAGATGGGATTATTTCTGGGGCGGTGCATTTTACAATCCATTTTTATTCAATTATTGGAATAGACCATTTGGCTTTTATCCTTGGGCAAGATTTGGTTGGGGAGGCTTTGGTGGCTGGGGCTGGGGATATGGCTTTGGTTGGGGAGGCTTCTGGAATCCCTATGCAAGTTTTGGCTATCCAAGTGTAACTTATACAGCAAATCAAATTGCTTTATTGTCTTTTAATCAAAAAGGCGATTTGCAATGGGTAAAAACTATTGACAAGTCTCAATCTGATATGAATGTGGATCAGTTTATTGGATATGGTAGTTTTGAAAATAATAACGGAGTGAATATTATTTATTATCAAAAACAAAAGGGTCAAAGACAATTTGTTATTAATACTTTAAGTGCAAGTGGCGCATTAAGCAAAGGCGAATCCATTAATTTACAAGAAAAGCGTTTTGATTGGATGCCAAAAGCATTAAAACAAGTGGGAGAAAATGAATGTATTATACCTTACCAATACAATAATAAGATTGGGTTTGCTAAAATTCAATTAAAGTAAGCAGTGGTATTTTTATTTAGAGATAGATCTGATATTAATATACTATTCATCATAGTATTAAGCTTTGCATTGCATTTTCATAACTGGATGGCACCTCCATTGGTGATTGCCAATGAATCGGATGGTTTTTTAGCTTTTATATTATTGCACTATATTAAACCATTGCCATCTATTGCGCTGATTTTCTTATTTCAGCTATTAATTATCTCACAGGCACTAAGATTAAATGTATTGTTGAGTCAGTTGAAAATGTTTCAACAAGTAAGTTATCTTCCTGCATTTGTTTATATTTTATTGACTGCCACATTTCCTTATTGGGATGTAATTAGTTCAGGATTGGTAGCCAACTCTTTGGTTATTTGGATTTTACTAAAGCTGTTAAAATTGTATGATCAAAATAAGCCACAAACTATTGAATTTAATATTGGATTAATTGTAGGGGTCTCTATATTGTTATATGAACCTATTGCTATTTTAATACCAGTGGTATTGTTTGCACTAACCATTATTAGACCTTTTAAATTAACCGAGTGGTTGGTTTTATTAATGGGCATTGTATTGCCTTTTTATTTATTGTTTGCCTTTGTTTTCTTAACGTCAGGGGCTCCTCATTTTACGCAATATTTTCCCAAATTAGACTGGAAAAACCCATTGGTACAGCCCGAATGGAATATTATTAGTGGACTCATTATAATGGGTGTTCAGTTAATAGTAGGAATTTTTTATTGGCAACAACAACAAACCAGATTCATCATTCAGGTACGTAAATATTGGGGTGTATTATTATTGGTTCTTATTTTGACCTTTTTTCAGCCCATTATCTTTTCGGTACAGGCCTTGTACGCTTCTGCAATTGTAATATCGCCACTAGCATGTTTTATCAGTTTTGCTTATTCGACTCCAAAAAGACTATTGGTTCCCAATATCCTTTTTTGGGCATCTGTGGGAATTATTGTGTATAACCACTGGGCCTAAGTGAAGAATTTTAGCCCTAAAAAAGAGCATTATTTGGTACCTTTGGGCTTCCAAATAATACGATAATTAGTTAATTCAATTCTATGAAATTCGGAGTAGTTGTTTTCCCAGGTTCTAATTGTGATAGAGATATGCAAGATTCATTATCTCAGGATTTAGGCTATCCAGTGGAAATGCTTTGGCATAAAGACAGTGATTTATCTCATTTTACTACTGAAGATTGTGTGGTATTGCCTGGTGGTTTTTCCTATGGTGACTATTTACGTTGTGGAGCTATTGCAAAATTTAGTCCAATGATGCAATCGGTGATTGAATTTGCAAATAGAGGCGGAAAGGTTTTAGGTGTTTGCAATGGGTTTCAAATTTTATGTGAATCTGGTTTATTACCAGGTGCTTTATTACAAAACGAGAATCAACAATTTGTTTGTAAGAATGTATTTATAAAAACACCTACAAGTGATGCTTTAGAAATTCCTATTGCACATGGTGAAGGAAGATATTTTGCTGATAAAGCAACATTAGAACATTTAGAGAAAAACAATCAAGTGATTTTCAGATACTGTGATCAAGAGGGAAATATTGGTGGCACCGCTAATCCAAATGGATCAACCAATGATATTGCGGGCATTTGTAATGACAAAAGAAATGTGTTTGGCATGATGCCTCACCCTGAAAGAGCCACTTCTGTTGCTTTGAATAATATTGATGGCAAGGAAGTATTTAAAATTTTAGGTTTAAGTAAAGCTTAATAAGGCGTATTAAAATAGATAGTATGAAAAAGTTTTTATTGATTATCTGCAGTGTGGCGTTAATGATAAGTGCACAAGCACAAAGATTTAATCCAACTAAATGGAGTTTTGAAGCAGTAAAGAAAGCGGATAAACAATATGAAATTATTGCTACCGCTACTATTGATGCGCCATGGCATATATATTCTCAATTCGTGAAAGGCGGTCCTATACCTACTTCATTCCAATTCAAGAAAAACCCATTGATAACCTTGGTGGGTAAAACTAAAGAAGAAGGAAAGCTGGAGAAAAAATTTGATAAAAACTTTAATGCAATGATTGCTACATTTGGAGGTACGGTTAAATTTAAACAATTGGTTAGTTTAAAAGTGGCTAGTAAAACCAAATTAGCAGGTACTTTGGAATTCACTGCATGTAATGATGAAAAATGTTTGCCTCCTACTAAATTGGATTTTGAAGTAAACCTTCAATAAGCATTTTAATTAAATCTATATTTTGAAAAAATATCTTTTTCTTGCTTTTGTCCTTTTATTACAAAGCACTGCTATAAGCGTTATGGCTCAATCAGATAGCATTGTAAATATTTCTGTAAAAGCTATTGAGAAAAACGATTCTACTTATACTATACAGTCTTCTTTAATATTAAAGAATGGATGGCATGTGTATGATAATAATAAAGAAGGAATAACTGCACCCACTATTAACGCATTTATTGAGTCTGCACAATTTTTGGGACAGGTACAATTTCAAACTAAGGCAGTTGAACAAAATGATATTTTATTTGGCAAGGCCAAAGTATTTAATAAAGAACTTTCTTTTCAACAAGATATAGTTATTCATGGTTTTCAGCCAGATAGTTTAAAAGGCTTGTTGGTTTTAAATGTGGGTAAGGGAGATCAGTTCTTGGCTTTGGAATTGCCTTATAGTGCAGCCTTAGCTAATGGAACCAAAGTGGCTAATTTTCAAATGGTCTTACCAGTTTCCGCAACTACTGCTAAAGAAGGTGCTTGTGGCGATGTGCAAACAAGCGCAGATGCATCTGCTTGGTCTGTTTTCTTCTTAGGCTTTTTAGGTGGACTAATTGCTTTGATTACTCCTTGTGTGTTTCCAATGATTCCAGTAACGGTTTCTTTTTTCACTAAACGTTCTAAAACAAAAAAAGAAGGTATCAAGAATGGCGTATTATATGGCTTAAGTATATTCTCCATTTATATATTAGCAAGTGTGCCTTTTCATATTATTGGAAATGTGCAACCCGAAATATTTAATAGTATTTCTACCAATGCCACTTTAAATATTATATTCTTTATTGTATTTATCTTTTTCTCTATTTCCTTCTTTGGCTATTTTGAAATTACCTTACCAAGTGGCATTGCTAATAAAGCAGATGCAAAGAGTGGACTAGGAAGTTTGGGTGGTATATTTTTTATGGCCATCACTTTAGCCATTGTTTCTTTTTCTTGCACTGGTCCTATATTAGGAACCTTATTAGTAGGCTCTTTACAAGGGGGTGCATGGGCGCTAACACAGGGTATGGCAGGATTTGGTTTAGCATTGGCATTGCCTTTTACCTTATTTGCTATTTTTCCAGGATGGTTACAAAGCATTCCCAAGTCTGGTGGATGGTTGGATACGGTTAAAAAAATATTAGCTTTTCTAGAATTAGCCTTGGCCTTTAAGTTTTTATCCAATGCCGATTTAGTGCAACATTGGGGCATTTTAAAAAGAGAAGTATTCTTAGGTTTATGGACATTGATTAGCTTGGGTTTAACTGCTTATTTATTAGGTTGGATTAGATTACCACATGATGTAAAAGGAGCAAAGATTGCACCCACTAGAAAAGTATTAGCATTAATAAGTTTTACATTTGCGATCTATGTAGGTCAAGGTATACCAGCTAGTAGATCCGGTTCTTTACAACTATTAAGTGGCTTCCCTCCGCCTACTTCATATAGTTTGTATGCATCAAGTAACCATTCCAAAACTGGATTGCATGCACAGGTAGTAAATGATTACACTAAGGCATTGGAAATGGCTAAAGCTGCTAATAAGCCACTATTAATAGATTTTACTGGATGGGCTTGTGTGAATTGTAGAAAAATGGAAGAGAATGTTTGGGTAGATCCTGCAGTGAAAACATATATCGAAGAAAACTTTATTCTTGTTTCTTTATATGTGGATGATAGAGCGAATCTTCCGATAGAAAAAAGATTTACCTATACCAATGCAGCTGGTCAATCAAAAGATATCAAGACACAGGGCGATTTATGGGCTACTTTCCAATCAGAAAATTTCAAGCAGGTTACCCAACCCTTATATGTGGTATTAAGTCCACAACAGGAATTGTTATCTAATCCAGTAGGTTATACCCCTAATGTACAACAGTACTTAGCTTGGTTACAATGTAGTGTGAAAGCTGGTAAGTAATTTATTACATAGTCATGCCGCGCTCGTTCATCATCTTTCTTAGATTGATTAAACCATAGCGCATTCTTCCTAGTGCAGTATTAATAGAACAATTGGTCATTGTTGCAATTTCTTTAAAGCTTAGGTTGGCATAATGTCTTAAAACAATAATCTCTCTTTGTTCTTCTGGTAATAAGTCAACTAGTTGTTGAATATTTTGATGCGTTTGCTTACGCGTCATTTTATAGTCAGCAGAATGATCTGAGTGATTGATTACTTCAAAAAAATCTTGGTCATCACTGGTTCTGATGGTAGGAGTTCTTTTTACTTTTCTAAAATGGTCTACACAAAAATTATGTGCAATTCTTAAAGCCCAAGGTAAAAACTTACCTTCTTCGTTGTATTTTCTTTGTTTAAGATTATCGATAATCTTTATAAAAATTTCTTGAATCAAGTCTTCAGCTAAATAACTGTCTTTTACCATAAACAAGATGGTATTGTAAATACGCTCTTGGTGACGATCCAAAAGGGCGTCAAAGGCTCTAGTATTTCCTTCTTGAAAAGATTGGATTAATTCGTTGTCTGTTAGGTCAAGAACTTTGTTCATTAGTGTTTTTTTATAGTGTTCGATCTAGGCTGGGTTAGGGCCTTTTGGATTGGTTACGGAAATTACTAGCTAAAACAACCCAAATTTGAAATGTGGGAAAGAAGAAAAGCTTTTTTAGGATATCCACATTATTTTTGTGCCATGGCGAATGACATACAAGTAGTAGGAGCAAGGGTACATAATTTAAAGAATGTGTCTGTGGAGTTTCCCCGTAATCAATTGATTGTGGTAACTGGGGTTTCAGGTAGTGGTAAGTCTTCGTTAACCATTGATACCTTATTTGCAGAAGGACAAAGACGCTATGCAGAGAGCTTATCATCTTATGCAAGACAGTTTATGTCTAGAATGGGTAAGCCAGATGTAGATTATATCAAAGGATTATGTCCTGCCATTGCCATTGAGCAAAAAGTGGTTACCAGAACCCCAAGAAGTACCGTGGGGAGTATGACAGAGATTTACGATTACTTAAGGGTGTTTTTTGCAAGAGTGGGTAAGACCTATTCTCCTATTAGTGGACATGAAGTAAAGAAGCATGATGTACAAGATGTAATTGCTTATATACAAGCAGGAAAGAAAGGAGATAAAATGGTATTGTTGGTCAACTTTAAGCAACAATCCAAAAGAGATATTCAGGAAGAGTTAAACATATTATTACAAAAAGGTTTTTCTAGAATTTATTTAAGATCTGCAAAGAGCGAATCTACCATCCTTAGAATAGAAGAGGCTTTGGAGATGAATAAGACAGCTTTGAATAAACAGTTCAAAGAGCATGAAGTGTATGTACTCATTGATAGAATTGTGGTAAAAGATTTTGAAGAAGATGATATCCATAGATTAAGTGATTCCATTGCAACCGCATTTTATGAGGGCGATGGAATTGTGTGGGTAGAAAAAAACAATGATAGCTTACAAGACTTTAATAATAAGTTTAGTTTGGATGGAATGGAATTTGATGAGCCTAGTGCTAATTTGTTTTCTTTCAATAATCCTTATGGAGCTTGTCCCACCTGTGAAGGATATAGTCAGGTTTTGGGTATTGATGAAAACTTGGTTATACCTGTTCCAACCCTTTCTGTATATGATGGAGCAGTGGCACCATGGAAAGGAGAGAAATTAGTTTGGTGGAAGGATCAATTTGTAAAAGAAGCTGGGAAGAATGGATTTCCCATACACCAGCCCATTAATAAATTAACCAAAGAGCAATACAAGCAATTGTGGAAGGGTACGGGCAAAGCTTTGGGTATAGATGATTTTTTTGCAGATGTAGAAGCACATTTATATAAAGTACAATTCAGGGTTTTATTAAGTAGGTATCGTGGTAGAACCAATTGCCCGGATTGTAATGGTTATAGATTAAGAAAAGAAGCTTATTATGTACAAATTGGCGGAAAGCATATTGGAGAATTATGTGCCATGCCTATTAAGGATTTACAAGTATGGTTTAAGGAATTGCATTTATCTAAAAACGATGCAGAGATTGCTAAAAGAATTTTGATAGAACTTGAACAAAGAATACAAACATTAATGGATGTGGGCTTGGGTTATTTAACCTTAAGCAGATTGGCGAATAGTTTGAGTGGAGGAGAAAGTCAGCGTATACAATTAACCAGATGTTTGGGATCTAATTTAACCAACTCATTATACATTTTGGACGAACCATCCATTGGTTTGCATTCAAGAGATACAGAAAGATTAATTAAAGTATTACAAAACCTAAGAGACTTAGGTAATACTGTGGTGGTGGTAGAACACGATGAACAAATTATGCGCAAAGCAGATCATATTATAGATATGGGTCCACTAGCTTCACATTTAGGAGGAGAAGTAGTGGCGGTAGGCAATGCCACTGCATTAATGAAAGATAAAAACAGTTTAACAGGTAAATATTTAAAAGGCACATTGAGTATTCCCGTGCCTGAGAAAACTAGAGTATCAAAATATAGCATTACTTTAAAAGGCGCCTACTTACACAATTTAAAAAACATTGATGTACAATTCCCTTTACATAGTTTATGTGTGGTGAGTGGAGTGAGTGGTAGTGGAAAAACTACTTTGGTAAAGCAAGTATTTTATAATGCATTGCTTAAAGCCAAACAATTACCTACGGAGATAGTGGGTGGTTACACTGAATTAAAAGGTGACCTGCATTTAATTGATGAAATTGAAATGGTGGATCAAAATCCAATTG
Organism: Bacteroidota bacterium; assembly: GCA_024640255.1. Lineage (GTDB taxonomy): Bacteria > Bacteroidota > Bacteroidia > Chitinophagales > Chitinophagaceae > Sediminibacterium. Next base: position 59,151 of record JAHEFI010000047.1, read on the forward strand.
GTAAATCTTCCAGATCCAATCCAGTAACTTATATCAAAGCGTATGATAGCATTAGAGATTTGTATGCAAGACAAGCACTATCAAAAATCAGAGGCTTTGCTGCCAAACATTTCTCTTTTAATGTGGACGGAGGAAGATGTGATACTTGTAAAGGAGAAGGAGAGCAATTGGTGGAAATGCAATTCTTGGCAGATGTGCATTTAGAGTGTGAGGATTGTGGTGGTAAGCGTTTTAAAGAAGCAGTATTAGAAGTACAGTATAAAGGAAAGAGTATACATGATGTGTTAGAAATGAGTGTGGATGAAGCAATGGAATTCTTTGCAGAAGAAAAAAATATCACTACCGCTATTAACCCATTACAAGAAGTGGGATTGGGCTATGTGAAATTGGGACAAAGTAGTAATACATTAAGTGGTGGTGAAGCGCAGCGTGTAAAACTCGCTAGCTTTTTAGGAAAAGGAAAAGCAAGTAGTAAGATGCTATTTATTTTTGATGAGCCTACTACTGGTTTACATTTTCATGATATACATAAATTATTAAAAGCCTTTAACGCTTTAATAGATCAAGGCCATAGCTTAGTAGTAGTGGAGCATAATACTGATATTATCAAAGCCGCCGATTGGGTAATTGATATGGGCCCTGAAGCCGGTGAACTAGGTGGACAGGTAGTTTACGAAGGTGTCCCTTCTGGATTAGCTAAATGCAAGAGTTCACAAACAGGGAAATATTTATCTTAATCTATCCGCTGCTTTTACCATGCTTTCGTCTTTGTAAATACGAATCACAGAAAGTATTTGTAGGATAGGCATTAAGAATATACCTACTGAAGGAAGAGTGAAGCCTCCGCCTGGATGCGCCAATACTACCTTGTAAATAAAGAAACCAATTAAGCCAGATAGCATTAGGTTTACCAATACTACTTTTAATTGTAACATTCTATTACCATATAAGAAGATGGTAATAAATGATAAGCATGCACTAAAAGCCAAGGTAATTAAAGTGCTGTATTGCTGGCTACCATCTACTTCAAAAGCAGTTGGTACAGGCGTATAATAAAAAGGTAAGCGCAAAGCCGAGAAAGCTGCTGCGCTTGCTAATAATAAATAGATTGATTGAATTCTTTGTATCATTCTATAAAGTTATACTAATTATCCTAACTCTGGGTACAATACAAATTGCTCCATGAATTTGTTAACTTCTTTTCTGGTGTTTGCTAAAACTGTTTCATTGTCTGCATTCATTAAAGCAGTGTCAATAGCATCTACTACAAATGGAATATGAGATTCATTCATTCCTCTTGAAGTAATCGCTGCAACACCAAAACGAATTCCAGAAGTAACAAAAGCAGATTTGTCATCATAAGGTACCATATTCTTATTAGCAGTGATATCTGCCATACCTAAAACCTGTTCTGCTTTCTTACCACTAATATTTTTATTTCTTAAATCAATCAACATTAAATGATTATCAGTGCCACCACTGATAATTTCATATCCTTTAGCCACAAAAGCAGCCGCCATGGTTTGCGCATTTTGTTGAACCTGCTTAGCGTATACTGTAAAATCATTTGATAAGATTTCACCAAAAGCAATGGCTTTAGCAGCAATCACATGTTCTAATGGTCCACCCTGTGTTCCAGGGAATACAGCCATATCAATTACGTTTGACCATAATCTTAAATTACCTTTTACATCTTTTAATCCTAAAGTATTCTCACCATCTTTCGCCATCATAATCACACCACCTCTTGGTCCACGCAAAGTTTTGTGTGTAGTAGAAGTCACAAAATGACAATGATTAAATGGAGAGCTTAATAATCCTTTCGCAATTAAACCAGCTGGGTGAGCAATATCTGCTAACACAAATGCACCCACTTCATCTGCAACTTTTCTGATACGAGCGTAATCGATATCTCTACTATATGCACTTGCACCACAGATAATCAATTTTGGTTTATGTTGTCTTGCTTGAGATTCCAACATTTCATAATCAATCAAACCTGTTTCTTTTACTACTCCGTAGAAATATGGCTTGTAAGTTTTACCTGAGAAATTCACTGCACTTCCGTGAGTTAAGTGACCACCCATGCTTAAATCTAAACCAAGAATAGCGTCACCTGGTTGTAATATCGCTAACATTACTGCTGCATTTGCTTGAGCACCACTATGTGGTTGCACATTCGCGTATTCTAAACCGAAAATTTCTTTTAATCTGTCAATAGCTAATTGCTCTGTCTTATCTACAATCTCACAACCACCATAATATCTTTTTCCTGGATAACCCTCTGCGTATTTATTAGTCATCACACTACCCATGGCTTGCATTACTTGTAAGCTGGTAAAGTTTTCAGAGGCGATCAATTCAATTCCACGTCTTTGACGAGCTAATTCTTGATTAATAATGTCGAATACTAGGGTATCTCTTTGCATAATTGGATATTTATAAAGTGGGATATTTTTGCAAAAATAATCCATTATAAAGCCTAGGCAAAGCTTTCTTTGAACAATTGCTCGCCTAATATCCACAATTTGGGTGAATTTGGGCTCAAACTAACACATATTTGCTATTTTTACCCACCCCAAAAAATAACCGAATGAAGGCAATTATTCCAGTGGCTGGTGCAGGTGCAAAATTACGCCCTCATACTTATACGCAGCCAAAGGCATTGATACCCATCGCAGGCAAAACCATATTAAGTTTTATTGTAGATCAACTAAGAGAGGTAGGTATTGATGAGTTCATTTTTGTTGTTGGCTATTTAGGAGACAAGATTCAAGATTATGTAGAGCAAACCTACCCTAATCTAAAGAAGCATTTTGTAAACCAAACAGATAGACAAGGAACCGCTCATGCCATTGAATTAGCTAAATCAATAGTTGGGGATGATGAAGTATTTATTTCTCTAGGAGATACCATTTGTGAATTTGATATTAGAGAGGTAATGGAAAGTCCTTATAGTATGTTGGGAGTTAAAAAAGTGGATGATCCAAGAATGTTTGGTGTGGCTGAAATTAATGAAGAAGGATTTATTGAACATACGGTTGAAAAGCCATCTATTCCAAAATCAAATACTGCCCTAGTAGGTTTATATAAGATTAAAGAATCAGCTATTTTATTTGATTGTTTCCAACAATTATTTGTGGAGAATATTAAATCTAATGGAGAATATAATTTGACAGACGCATTGGATTGTATGATCAAAAAAGGAGTGCAGTTTAAATCTTTCAAAGTAAAAAACTGGTACGATTGTGGTAAGAAAGAAAATTTATTAGAAACCAATGCTGTTCTTTTAAAGAAGACAGGTGGAATTACTATTAATCCAGAAAATTATATCAATAGTATTATCATACCTCCAGTAAGTATCGCTGATGGATGTGTAATTGAAAATTCTATTATTGGTCCACATGTAACTATTGGCAATAACACCACTGTAAAAAGCTCGGTAGTAAAAGAGAGTATAATTGGCTCTTACACTTCTTTGGATGAAGTGGTTTTGGATAATTCATTAATAGGAAGCGATGCTTCTGTTAAAGGATTAAGCAGAACTTTAAATATTGGAGACAATACCGAGATTGATTTCGGTTAGCCTTTATAAATTGTCGTAGAATTTCCTTGTGCTGTACAGGTTACTACTAAATCATTAATACAAACATGTGCAGGTGTATTAGCTACATACCAAATAGTATCAGCTATATCTTCTGCTTTTAATGGTGTATAGCCGGCATAAACTGCATCTGCTTTAGTAGCGTCTCCTTTGAATCTAACTAAACTAAATTCTGTTTCCACGGCTCCAGGATGCACAGCAGTTATTTTAACGCCATGGGGTAATAAATCTATTCTTTGTGCCTTAGAAATAGCATCTACTGCGTGTTTTGTTGCGCAATACACGTTACCATCTTTGTAAACTTCTTTACCCGCTGTACTACCAATATTAATGATATGACCTTTTTGAGCAATGATAAAAGGTAACACTGCTTTGCTTGCATATAATAAACCTTTTACATTGGTATCAATCATGGTTTCCCAATCTTCTAAATTAGCTTCGTCAAATGGCTCTCTTCCTAAAGCTAAGCCTGCATTATTTAATAATACATTGATGGCTTGCCATTCTTTTGGCAAATTTCCTAAATGTTCAAAGACCGCTTTTTTATCTTGTACATCAAAAACCAAGGACAAGGTTTTTACGCCATATTTTTTTTCAATATCACTAGCAACATTGGCTAGTTGTTCTTTTCTTCTTGCAGTTACAATCAAATCCCATCCACCTGCTGCAAATTTTTCTGCTGTTGCTTTTCCTAAACCAGAACTAGCTCCGGTAATTAAAATAATTTTTGACATATTTATTTTGTTATTGCGTCTTGAATAAATTGATGCATTGCTTGGTTCACTTGGTCAGTTGCCTCCAACATACCCATATGGCCCACTTGCTCTAAGATAAGAACATTTTTTTGGGGTAAAAGTTCAATTTGAGCCTGGCTATCTTCAAAAGGAACTGCGATATCTTCTTTGCCCACAATCATCCAAATTGGAATACGTTTTTGAGTAAGCATATGTGTATGTGCTCTTCTATTGCGCATGGCAAATACAAATTGCATCATGGCTTCTTTGCTAATATCACTTGCACTATCAATGACCGTTTGAATAGTTCCTGGATGCTTTTCTTTAAAGGGGTTAGCAAATAAATTAGCAGTGGCCGTTTCTAAATATTTAAGGGTGCCGTATTCTTCTAAAAATTCTGCCACTTTCAATCTGCTTGCTTTTTTGGCATCAGAATCTGCATAAGTAGTGGAATGAATTAATCCTAGGCCCATTACATGATTAGTATAATAATCTGCAAATGCCAGTCCAATATATCCACCCATGCTATGACCCATTACATAATATTGTTCAATATGCAAATGGTGCATTAACTCATGCATCACTTCAACATACATATTGATTTGTGGTAATTGGCTATGATGAATGCTTAATGGCTTGCAATGCACACCTGGTAAATTTGGGGCAATGACTCTATAATATTTAGAAAGGTATTCAATTTGAGCATCCCAAATGTTGTAATCTTCTCCAAAACCATGAATCAATAAAACAGTGGGTTGATTTCCTTTGCCCGAATCAAAATAAGCTAATTGGTCTACTCCGTAATGATAATAATGAAGCTTTGGATTATTGGAACCTTGCATCTCTTCCTCTTTTAATTAATCTAATAGCCAATACCAAGGCTAAACAAATTACTACTATTACTGCTTGAGAAAAATGCTGAGGTATCCAGTAATTACCTAGCATGAATAAAATGGTAATACTAAAAAATAGCCAACCTAAATAGCCTGTCCATTTTCTGGAAATAAAATAAGTAACCAGTGCGATTAAATAAAATGGATGAAGCCACAATAAATTATAGTTTTCATGACAGGCAGTGTGCATGGAAAACTGACTCATGTATAAAACCAATAAGCCGCCTATTCCAAATAATAGTAATAAACTAATATCTATCAATTTTGCTAAGAAAACTGCAGGTCTTGCATTCCAATTGGCAGCCAATATATAAACCAACAATAAAACCATCAATATATAAATAGGCATGATGCCTTTTTCTACAGGTTTGATTTGGTATTTGATATGATTGGTCTTCAAGACCAATTTGGGATTATTAGCCACTCTATTATATAAGAGTTTTGGAAGAAATGCTTCTTCAAAAGCATTGGGTTTTCTATCTGATACCGCACCCAATAAAAGATCAATTCCTAAACCAATCCATGGCTGCCCACCTTTATAAGTAGGAGATACTATTTGCTCTCTATAATTAGGCACATTGATTAAACTGTCATTTAAACTAGCGTATTTAAAAATGCCATCTTTAATTCTGGTAGTACAATTGTCTGAGATAAAATTGTATAAATAAAAACGATTATCACCCACCATATTGGTTTGTAAAGCCTGATACCATTTTACTTTCTCCCTATTGGAGATATTCAAAACTTGTTCGTGTACATCTCTTTCGAAATATTGGTATTCGTATAAGAAGTTTTGATAAGTATCTGCAGAAATAAAATACAACAAATTACCTTTTACAAATTTTGCAATAAAGTTGGGTGTATTAAAATCAAAACTACCATAGTTGTACACTATATCAGTATGGTTCACACTGTCAACAACCCTAATAGCAGTATGTCCCCAAATAGTATAAAGATCTTCCCCTGCGTCACAGGTGATTAAACTAAAACGCAGTTTAGCATCTTGAGTGCTATCCTGCGCTTGAATGGTAGGGCTTATCCAAAATTGAAAAGCCAATACCAAAATGAAAAAAAATATTTTTTTCATTGATAATTATTTTCTGCTGTAGTTAGGCGCTTCTTTAGTGATATCAATATCATGTGCATGGCTCTCTCTCATACCAGCGTTGGTGATTTGAACAAAAGTGGCATTTTGTAAATCCTTGATGGTTTTAGCACCACAATAACCCATACCTGCTTTTAATCCACCCACAAATTGATAAATGATTTCACTTAATGTTCCTTTATAAGCTACTCTTCCTTCAATTCCTTCTGGAACAAACTTTTTAGAATCGGTTGTATTGCCTTGGAAATATCTATCACCACTTCCTTCGTTCATGGCACCAATACTTCCCATACCTCTATAGCTCTTAAATTTACGACCTTCGTAAATAATGGTTTCACCTGGACTTTCTTCAGTACCAGCAAAAATGCTACCCATCATTACACAGTTGGCACCAGCCGCTAAAGCTTTTACCATATCTCCTGTATAACGAATACCACCATCAGCAATTACTGGAATGTTTTTTCCTTTCAAAGCTTTGGTAGCTTCCATGATAGCAGTTAATTGAGGAACACCTGCACCTGCTACAATTCTAGTAGTACAAATAGATCCAGGTCCGATACCTACTTTAACTGCGTCTGCACCTGCATTCGCTAAAGCTAATGCACCCTGTGCTGTGGCAATATTACCTGCGATTACAGGTAGGTTTTTAAAATTCTTCTTTAATAATTTAAGTGCTTCAATTACACCTTTGCTATGACCATGTGCACTATCTAATGTAACAATATCTACGCCTACACTTTGTAAAGCGGCTGCTCTATCTAATACATCTTTAGTAATACCTAAAGCGGCACCTACTAATAAACGACCAATTTTATCTTTCACTGCATTAGGGAAAGCACTTAATTGTAAAATATCTCTGTAAGTAATTAAGCCAATTAATTTTCCTTGCTTACTTACTACTGGTAATTTTTCAATTTTGTATTGGCGTAATATTTTTTCTGCTTTTCTTAAATCGGTTCCTTCAGGAGCAATGATTAAATTTTCTTTAGTCATTACTTCGCTCACTTTTCTTTTACGATCTGTTTCGAAACGTAAATCTCTGTTGGTTAAAATACCTACCAACTTATTATTCTTATCTACAATGGGAATACCACCAATTTTATTTTCTTTCATTAAGTTCAATGCATCTCCAATAGTTGCATTTACTTCTAAAGTGATTGGGTCTACAATCATTCCACTCTCACTTCTTTTTACTTTACGAACCTGCTCGGCTTGACGTTCGATACTCATGTTCTTATGCAAAATACCGATACCACCTTCGCGTGCTAAAGCGATGGCTAAGCTAGCTTCTGTAACTGTGTCCATTGCAGAAGACAAAACGGGAACATGTAATTTGATATTCTTGGTAAGCTGTGCGTGAATAGTCACATCTGAAGGAAGAATTTCAGAGTAAGCTGGCATTAACAATACATCATCGAATGTTAAGCCTTGACCAAAAATGCGGGAGTTGTTGGTAGAATTTCTTGTTGCCATAGGCAAAGATAGGGTTTTTAGTCAATTTTTCTGGCATATTGGTTGCCAGCCTGCCTTTCAATCACTCCATCTAATTCTAAATCAAGCAGTTTTGCGCCTAATAGATTCCGTTCCATACTAAAATGGGCAAGTATTTCTTCCTCCTGAACAGGGCTATGTATGTCTATGAATTCAACAATTTGTTTGGTGATTTCATCCCAGTAAAAGCTTAATTGATTACTAGGCTTTTTAATTTTTGGGATAGAAGGGACTGGCCATTGTAATGACTCCAATAAATGTATAGGGTCGTGGTATATGCTTGCAATATTATTTTTAATCAATGCTAAACATCCTTTACTTTTTGGATCATGTATTTTGCCTGGGGCGGCAAATACTTCTCGATTGTATTTAAATGCTAAACCTGCAGTAATCATACTGCCTCCTTGGATAGCTGTTTCTACAACAATAGTTGCATCAGATAAACCCGCAACAATTCTATTTCTTTTGGGGAAGTGAAAATGTAAAGGAGAGGTTTGGCTACTGAATTCAGTGAACAAGCCACCGTTTTCTAGCATCGCAATGGCTAGTTTTCGATTTTGTGTTGGATAGATTTGATCTAGTCCATGACCCAATACTGCCCAAGTGGGTAATTGAAAAGATAAAGCAGTTTGATGTGTAATGGTATCCACCCCTAATGCTAATCCACTAATGATACCAATATTCAAATGCTTGAATCCTTCCATTAATTCTTTGATAATAGTAAAAGCTTGTTTGGTGTGTGCCCTTGTGCCAACAATGCTTATTAAGTAGGGTAGTTGGAAATTGCCTTGTCCTTTATAGTAAAGAATAATGGGCGCATCATCGCAATGTAATAATCTAGAAGGATATTGTGTATCTAGAATAGAAATGGCTTTGATTGAATGCTTGCTTATAAAATCAATTTCTTTTTTTGCAAGATCTATGGGCCAATGCAAACTATTCAAAGCTGGAAAAGATTTACAATAATCATGTACCTGTTTTGCAGATCCATGTTGGGTTAATAAATTTTTTTTATCTATATCACTTATTGGTTTTAGTTTGGATAAAGCAATAAGATAAAGTAGTTCTTCTTGTAGTTGATTTGACATGAAGTAAATCTCTACAAATCAAGAATTGAATGCTAGCGTATAAATACCTTAAAAAATAATCTTGAAACTGGTTCTTCTATTAAGTGCTCTACCAGCTTCTGTATTATTAGAAGCAATAGGCATTGTATCTCCGTAACCAATAGTACTAATTCTACTGGCTTCTACTTGATGATTGATTAACCATTGCTTAATAGCTTCGGCTCTTTTAGTAGATAGTAATTTATTTTGTGCAGGATTACCCGTATTGTCCGTATGTCCTTCAATAAGAATTGTTGCTTTTTTATTTAATCTTAAAAATTGAGCAACACTATCTAATTCGGGTCCTGCATATTTGATTTGATCAGCATTGATATCAAATAAAACCGCATTGAAATTGGTTGTTTGATTCGCTAATACAGCAAAACTTGCAGAATCTTCTTTTATAAAACCTCTGGTTTTTTCAGCTAAAACTACTTTGTAAATATCTAATCCGCCTTTTGTATCGGCTCTATCACTTGCCATAAAAGCGTCTTGACCATTACTTGCCACGCTAATGCTACCTTCATTATCATAAGTGTTGATTGGATAACCTAGATTAATGGGCTTGGTCCATTCGTCCGCTTTATTTTTTCTACTTACAAAAATATCTGAACCACCAAAACCTGGCCAGCCATTAGAAGAAAAATACAAGGATTGATTGTCTGCATGAATAAAAGGAGATTGTTCGTCTGCAGGGGTATTAATATTGGGTCCTAAATTTTCTGCTTCTTCCCAATATCCTTTTTCGTTTTTATAACTTACATAAATATCAATACCACCATAGCCATCTGGTCGGTTACTACAAAAATATAATGCCTTTCCGTCGGGACTTATGCTTGGCGCACTCTCCCAAAAATCGGTATTAATATTTCGGCCTACATTTTTTGGGCTACTCCATCCTGAATCAGTAGCTATTACTTTATAAATATCATACCTACCATAACCCATGCCAGGATACTCTGCAGCAAAATATAAAGTTTGTTGATCCTTACTCATACTCGCACTTCCTTTTTTTGCAGTATTATTTAAAGCGTCTTTCATTAATTGCGCTTTGGTAAATCCATCTTTATTTAAGTAGCTAATGTAAAAATCTTCTCTTTGCCAATTGGCTCTTCGCATAAATAACAAACTACTATCTTGAAAATTGATACTAGGAAAATACTCTGCGTCTTTACTATTAATACTATCACCAGCATTTTGAATATTAATTTCTTTTGCTAAAGGATATCTAATGGCAAAACTGCAAATTTGATAAAGCTTCTCTGCCTTTTCTTGTAAATAAGTAGGTAGTGCATTGCTGGCAATCAAAGCTTGCAAATTAGTATAAGGTGTTTTATAATCACCTTTCATGGCATATAAGCTTAGGTACTTTACTAAAAAAGGTTTTGCTTCATTGCTATCTTCTATCCATGCTTTATCAAAAGCATGAATGCCTTCCGTAATTTTTTTTTGTTCAAATGCTTCTTGAAAAACAGATAATTGAGAAAAAGCAGCATGACCCATGCTTAGAAAAAGCAAACTGAATAATAATATTGGCAATTTGCTTTTGAGCATCATTAAGGTACTTGAATATACTTATGCAATTGCGCACTTAATTCCCACTGAGGATGGTCTTTAATATAGTCAATCACCAAAGGAGTGATTTGTGCAGACTTATCCCACTCTGGTTGTAAATATAATTTGCAAGAAGGGCTTACTTGTTTTGCATAAGTTTCAGCCCATTCAAAATCGTGTTTATTAAATATCACTACTTTTAATTCAGAGGACAATGCAATATTTTCTTCTAGTGGTGCTTTGAATTTTTTAGGTGACAAACAAATCCAATCCCAATTTCCAGACATAGGACTAGATCCAGAAGTCTCTATATTGGTTTCAAATCCTGCTTCTTGTAAAGCAGTAGTTAAAGTATCTAGATTATATAATAAGGGTTCGCCACCAGTTACAATCGCTAATCTTCCCGGGTGGGCTTTAGCCGCATTTACTATTTCTTCTATAGTTAAAACTGGATGTTTACTTGCATCCCAACTTTCTTTTACATCGCACCAAACACAACCCACATCACAACCAGCTAGTCTAATAAAAAACGCAGCACGGCCCTGATGAAAACCTTCACCTTGTAAAGAGTAAAACATTTCCATTACTGGATAAGAAGTAGTTTGGCTCAAAATAGTTGAATATAAATTTTATAAACCTTGGTAGGCTTTCATCGTATTTTTTAATAAGGCAGCAATGGTCATTAAACCTACTCCGCCTGGCACTGGTGTAATAGCACTTGCTACTTCACTAGCAGAAGCATAATGTACATCACCTTTAATCCTAAAACCTTTTTTAGCAGTTTCATCTGCTACTCTAGTGATGCCTACATCTATCACAGTAGCCCCTGGCTTAATCATTTCTCCAGTAATAAATTCTGGAATACCCACCGCTACTACTACTATATCTGCATTCTTGCATGCTGCAATTAAATCTTCTTTGGGAGTGTATCTATGACAACAAGTTACTGTTGCGTTTCCTTGTGGTTGATCTGCACTTAATAAAACACTCATTGGCCTTCCAACAATATTACTTCTTCCAATCACCACAGCATTTTTTCCTTTAGTAGGAATATTAAAATGCTCCAACATTAATAACACGCCATAAGGAGTTGCTGGAATAAAAGAATTTAATCCTTGCACCAATCTTCCCACATTTGAAGGATGAAATCCATCCACATCTTTATTAGGGTGAATGGCTTCGATTACTTTAGCGTCGTCTATATGTTTAGGTAAAGGCAATTGAACTAAAATGCCATCTACATTATTGTCTTTATTTAATTCCTCAATTTTTGCTAATAATTCTTGTTCAGAAACGCTCTCTTCGAATCTATATAAGGAAGAACCAAAACCAGTCTCTTCACAATTCTTTACTTTGCTCGCAACATAGGTTTCACTCGCACCATTATTGCCCACTAAAATGGCTGCCAAATGTGGTGTTCTTTTACCTGCAGCTTTTAATGCAGTGGTTTGTTCTAATAAGCTTGCTTTTACAGCTGCGGAGGCGATTTTCCCATCTAATACTAACATGGGGCAAATTTAGTTTATTTTAAGATTGGTTCCGAGTATCTTTGTTACCATAATTTAAAATATGGAACAACAACCCAATCAGCCCTTAAATATTGAGATTAGCGAAGAAATCGCGGAAGGTACTTATGCTAATTTGGCAATTATCACCCATAGCAATGCAGAATTTGTAGTGGATTTTGTAAACGTAATGCCAGGCACTCCAAAAAGTAAGGTAAAATCTAGAGTGATTTTAACACCTATGCATGCCAAACGTTTTATGAAAGCCATGGTGGATAATATCGAAAAATTTGAAGCAGCGAATGGTCCAATAGGTGACATGGAAGCCATAGAAATTCCTATGAATTTTGGTGGACCAACAGCTCAGGCATAGTCTACCAATTAGCAGCTTGTTCTGCATAACTATAATATCCCTCGGTGCTTACTATAATATGATCTACTAATTGCAGATCAAAAACCTGGGCACCTTTTTTTACTTTCTCCGTTAAACGGTCATCCATACTACTGGGTCTTAACTGCCCACTTGGATGGTTATGGCAAATAATTAGTCCGGTAGCGCTATGTGCTAAAGCAGTTTTAAAAATAATTCTTGGATCAGCAATGGTGCCCGTAATGCCTCCTTCGCTTAGTACTTCTTCATGAATAATTTTATGTGCTTGATTTAATAATAGAATCATAAAATATTCTTTGGGTTCATACTGCAAACTATTTCTAAGATATTGTACCACATCCGTACTTTGGGTGATGGGTGTTTTAGGATACCGTGTTTCCAATCTTCTTGAACCTAGTTCGATAGCTGCTAAAATGCGCACAGCTTTTACTTTACCAATACCCTTAATTTGCAAATTCAAAATATCTTTTAAAGTAAAACCTGCCAATTTTTTAAAATTATGTTGGGTACTTGCTAATAAGGTTCGGGCCATGTCAATGGCATTTTGGTTGGCCGTTCCGTGTTGTAATATAATAGCTAGTAATTCGGCCGTACTTAAATGTTTGGCTCCCTTGGTATATAATTTATAGATGGGCTGATCTTCTACTGCCCAATTTTTGATAGAATCCTGCATGCTTATGTTGTTTATAACAAAAATCCAAGAAACGGACATTTAAATGTTGGGTATTAATACGCTAAAAACGGATCATATGTGTATAAGTCGACTACTTGTTGAAAAGTAGCCCTTTTATTATTTAATTCTTTTTATGCTTCTCTTTAACTTTGACGCAATACACTACTCCATGAACCCTTCAGTTAAAATATTTGCAGGCACTGGATCAACCGCCTTGGCAGAAAAAATTGCGCAAAGATTTGGCGCCCCCATTGGTAAAATCAATATTCAAAAATTTAGTGATGGTGAATTCCAGCCTGTGTTTTTGGAAAGTATCCGTGGCGATTATGTTTTTTTAGTACAAAGTACTTATGCGCCTACAGATAATTTGATGGAGTTATTATTAATGATTGATGCTGCAAAAAGAGCAAGTGCTTATAAAATTATTGCAGTGCTTCCTTATTATGGTTTTGCGCGTCAAGATAGAAAAGACAAGCCACGTGTGGCGATAGGTGCAAAATTGATCGCTTCTTTATTAGAAACTGCTGGTGCCAACAGAGTAATCACTATGGATTTACACGCTGCACAGATTCAAGGTTTCTTTGATGTGCCAGTGGATCACTTAGATAGCTCAGCAGTATTTATTCCTTATATCGAATCTTTAAAATTAGAGAACCTTTGTTTTGCTGCTCCAGATGTGGGCAGCACCAATAGAGTTCGTGAAGTAGCTAACTACTTTAATGCCGAGATGGTAATTTGTGATAAGCACCGTAAGCGAGCTAACGAGATTGCAAGCATGGTGGTGATTGGAGATGTAACTGGTAAAGACATTGTATTAGTAGATGATATCTGCGATACAGGTGGCACTTTGGTAAAAGCGGCTTCTTTATTAAAAGAGAAAGGTGCTAGAACTGTTCGTGCTTTAATTACACATCCAGTATTAAGCGGAAAAGCCTACGAAACCATTGAAAATTCCATTTTAGAAGAATTAGTGGTATGTGATACTATTCCATTAAGACAGCCCTCTTCAAAGATTAAGGTAATTACGGTAGCAGATCTATTTGCCATTGCTATCAGAAATGCCTATGAAAATAAGAGTATTACTAGCTTATTTGTGCATTCTCAATTGAAGGCAAGAGGTTAATAATCAATAACTTATAGAATTAAAAGGAGAGACTTTGGTTTCTCCTTTTTTATTACTTATCTTCGCGCTCCATTATTGAGAACGAATAATGGGTGTGGCGAATGTCACATCTTACAAAAGAAAAAAATTAGAAACATGAAAACAGTTACAATCGAAGGACACTTGAGGACCGAAGCTGGCAAAAAAGCCGCCCGCCAACTACGCTCTCAGGAAAACGTGCCAGGTGTAATTTACGGGGGTGCTCAGGAAGTAAATTTTTACGCTCCTGCAAAGGCATTTAAGTCTTTAGTGTACACAAGTGAATTCCAGTTAGCAGAAGTTAAAATTGACGGAAAAGTGTACAAGTGTATTTTGAAAGATTTACAATTTGACAAAGTATCAGATGCATTAATTCACGTTGACTTATTAGAATTAGTGGCAGACAAAAAAGTAGTAGCTACTTTACCTTTAAAATTAGTGGGTTCTTCTGCAGGTGTTAAAGCCGGTGGTAAGTTAATCTCTAAAGTAAAGTCTGTAAAAGTAAAAGCTTTACCAAAAGATTTGAAAGAGTTTATCGAATTAGATATTACTAATTTAGAATTGAATGGTAACTTAAGAATCGAAGATATCAAGACTCCAAACATGGAGATCATGAACTCTCCTCGTATTCCAGTTGCTTCAGTTGTAATGACTCGTCAATTGAAGCAAGAAGAGTCAGCTGCTGATAAAGCTGCTCCAAAAAAATAATTCAATCCAATTGAATATAAAAACCCCTTCCCGAAACGGAGGGGGTTTTCTTTTTAACTACTTTTGATAAGAATAATTAATCATGTCTAAATTTTTACTCATAGGGCTAGGAAATATTGGTGCAGAGTATGCACACACAAGGCATAATATTGGCTTTGATGTGCTAGATGCATTTGTAATAAAGCATGGTGGGTTTTTTAAGATGGATAGATTAGCAGAAGTAGCCGAAGTAAAATGGAAGGGTAAAACCTTTGTATGTATTAAGCCAACTACTTTTATGAATTTAAGTGGAAAGGCATTTAAGTATTGGATGGATAAAGAAAAAGTAGCCTTGGAAAATACCTTAACTATTGTGGATGATTTAGCACTGCCAATTAATAAATTAAGATTAAGGGCTTCTGGTTCGGATGCTGGACACAATGGATTAAAAGATATTCAATTAACATTAGGAACAGATGCTTATCCGAAATTAAGATTTGGTATAGGTAATAATTTTGCCAAAGGACAACAAGTAGATTTTGTATTAGGTAAGTGGGCACAGGACGAAAGAAAAACCATTGATCTAAAAATTAAACATTCTGTAGAAGTGATAGAATCATTTGCAGCTATTGGATTATCAAGAACCATGACCATGGCAAATGCATTAGATATTAAACCTGAATAAATTATTGTTATGAGTATATATTGTATTGGAAGAAACTATGTGGCGCATGCAAAAGAGTTGGGTAATGAAGTGCCTACCTCTCCAGTGATTTTCATGAAGCCCTCAACTGCCTTATTAAATAAGGGAGAGCAATTAACTATTCCGAGTTTTACAAAGGATTTGCATTACGAAGCAGAGTTGGTATTAAGAGTAAACAAAGTTGCAAAGAAGGTAAAGAATGCTAATGTGATGGATTATTGTGATGCGATATCCGTAGGCATAGATTTTACTGCAAGAGATGTACAAAACGATTTAAAAGCAAAAGGACTTCCTTGGGAGAAAGCAAAAGCATTTGATGATTCTGCAGTGATAGGAGAGTGGATACCATTAACAGAAGATATGTTTGAAAATCCTTTTCATTATAGCATGACACAAAATGGCAATACAGTACAAGAAGGAGACTCTTCTTTAATGATCTATGGATTACCTCAAATTATAGAAAGCATCACAGAATTCTTTACCCTTTACCCAGATGACCTTATTTATACTGGCACCCCTGCTGGTGTTGGTCCAACACATAAGGGAGATGTATTTGAGGGCTTTTTTGAGGGAAAATCCGTTTTTAAGCTTCAAGTGAACCCTTAATTATCAATTTTTTATCCTAAATTTGCCACCCCTAAAAGGGCATAACCAATAGGAATTAGGCGAGGTAGCTCAGTTGGTTAGAGCACAGGATTCATAACCCTGAGGTCTCGGGTTCAAATCCCGATCTCGCTACACTGGAAAGTGTTGAAAACAAAGGACTTACGATTTAAAGTAAGTCCTTTGTCGTTTGTGCCATTGTCTTGAGTGAGGAAATGAGTGAGGAAATGAGTGAGGAATATTTCAAATTTTAAAGTTTCACCATCTTGAACTGGTAACTTATTTTATTGTCTTGGGATGACACTTTAAGGATATAAATTCCAGATGCAAGCTCTCCCAGATTTATTTTATTGCCAG
Organism: Bacteroidota bacterium; assembly: GCA_024640255.1. GTDB lineage: Bacteria > Bacteroidota > Bacteroidia > Chitinophagales > Chitinophagaceae > Sediminibacterium. The sequence goes on from JAHEFI010000047.1 coordinate 75,698, forward strand.
CTATCAGATTTTGCCTTGAAGCAACTTTTAAACCACTAGTAATTTCATATACTTCCAAGTTTAATCTTTGATAACTCTTAATTGCAAAATCAAAATTTAAGTATGAATTAAATGGATTTGGAGCAAGCTTGATAAATTCATCTGCATTTAAATTTATTATATCAGTTACTAGGTAGTAATACGGATTACTCATGGTACTTGTGCATCCGTTTTGAGTAGTTTTTGCTGTATATGATCCAGCAGCTGTTGGTTTGATTCTTTGAGCTGTATCGCTTATTGCAGTGCCATCTTTGTACCAAATTAAATTGTTTGCATTTGCAACAAGATTATTAGTAGTGTCGCGAGAAATTGTAGGTGCTGATGGCTTTGCTAATTTTTTAATTTGTACCGTATCTGATGAAATAACACAATTAGTTGCATCAGTTCTTGTCACAAATAATATTGCATTATCATTGAAATTTTTACTTGTTCCACTAATACTATCAATACTTGGCCCTGAGTACCATTTGAACTTATCATCTTTGTTTACATTTGTTATACTCAACTTTATGCTGTCTCCTGAACAAAATGTGAAATTTGAGGTATTATAGGTCGGCTTTTGTAATTTCATAGGTATGCATAAAAATCTTTTTTTCAGTACCTCTAGCATTGCTTTTGCGAATAAGTCATATTGGTAGTAATCCTTTTCTACATATTTATTGTTTTCATTAATAAAAACCGTTTTGAAAGGAAGTATATTCCCTCTATTACTCAGAGAATCATATAATCCGCAATCGTCTCCCCATGCAGAGTTTATATATCCTATATCCATTTTTCCATCATTATTAAAATCATAATTAAATAAGTGAGTTCCAGAACCGCCTGAACCACCTAAAAATTTTGTTTTAAAAGAAGTAGAAAATTGTATCATTGAAGTGTCATATTGAAAACTATGATCTTGCTTCTGAATTACAGCATAAATATTATTGTATGAATTTTTGCCATTCATTCCGCCACCTGTTACTGTCACAAAATCCTTTAATCCATCATTGTTTAGATCCATTAAAAGATAATCTCCACCATCTCCTTGAGGTATATATCTTGGAATGGATACTACACTTTTATCATTAAATCGTCCACTCCCCTGATTTAAAATTATTTTATCTTCAGTTGCATTTGCTCCATAAACTATTAAATCATTTTTCCCGTCATTATTCACATCTGCAATTACTCCTCCAAAAGAATTTGTACAATTTATACAAATTTCACCAAATCCATTATTATTAAACCCAGGGAAATTTGAGGTATCATAAACGAATTTTGGGTGATTTTTTGAATCGAAATAAGGATAGCTATTTAAACCCCAGAGTATGTATGCAAAATTGTTGCCTGAAATATAAATATCAGGGTTTCCGTCACCATTTAAGTCATCAACATCACCAGATCCTTTGAATATTGTTGGCTTGCCACCAGGTACTCCACTTGGGTAGGTGTCGTTTTCATTAGTAATGATCTCAGAATAATCATAACCACCTTTCCCATCACTCACCATTAATTTAACTGGAGCTATAGCATCATCTCCAGGGAAAATTACTATATCCACATAATTATCTGAATTCAAATAGACTGGAACTGCTTTCATTGCAGAGATTAAAACTTCTAAACTCTTTTGATTAACCAAATTTGTGTCTTTAAAGCTTTTATTTATTGTATCCCAAAGTAAAAAAGAGAATCCTACTCCTCTATTTCTATCTTTATAGCTTGCGGAGTCAATGCCACCTGGAGTAAAAACATCTATCCATCCATCATTGTTAAAGTCCCCACAAATAGATCCACCCCAGCCGCCCTGAATACAATTTTGTTGATTTGCAATTTGTGAAAAACTAAGAGGTTTTTGATAAGCCTGTATGATTAAATCTTTCATTACTGGCGTATTCCTTTTCCAATAATTAGCACCTAATGATTTAACATTGTTTGGGACTTTATAACCTTTAAAGTTTTTAATTACTGAATCTATATTGAAAGTTTGAGAGTAGATATTATTTATAAATAAAATTGCTAAAACAAAAAGTAATCTTCTCATGAATTCTAATTATTTTTCCCTTTAATAAAGTGAGTTTTTTAATTATGTTCTATTTTAAGAAATATAATTTTGTTTTATTTCTCTTTGCATCATCCCAATTATAGAATATGTCCCACCAATTTGTATATCCAATATTTTTACTAACGCCTCCAATCATTATATTATCTAAAACATTATTGTTGTATCCTGGCATAGACTGCCACCAATAAACATGATATTTTATTTCAGTTGTAGCACCCATCATTTGGTTTGCATTTGGATATGAAATGTCTTTATTATAGTCGATATTGACTGTTGCATTATAAGCAGGTGAAATCATATTAATTTTATTTTCAAATGTATATGATTTATTTAACCATGTATATGCATTCACGTCAACAAATGTTCCTCCAGATAGTTTCCATGTTTCAATATCAGATTTTGCCGCAGCTTTATTTCCATATTCATAATCTTTCAATGAATTTGGAGCCCAATGAGTAATGATTCCAGCGTTGCCTTTTGTGAAGTTTAGCCAAGTGGTCATATCCATCTCCATCATTTGTCTTTCAATCTGATGTCCTCTGTTATGCAGGTCAGTATCAACTCCTCTCCATCCATTGAATCCATACATTACATATGTTTTGTTATAAGTTGGGATCGTTGGCGTTCCACCATTTGATATATTACCATAAGGTCCTGCCATATTTGATTCTGGAACATTATAGCTTAAATCCCCAACTTCTTTAACAAATGATGTGAACCAAACTTCTTTAACGCCGAGGTTTTCAACATAGTTTTTCAAGTTAATTCTCGTAAGTAATTCGTTGAAATCTATTTTGTAAAAGTACATTTTAACTTTGTTGCCATTTCCTACAGTATCAACCATTGATGAATCATTTAATATATAATTAACTTTAGATACATTAATAAAAGCAACAACATCAATATTTATATATGGCTTAACAGTGTTTGTTCCATAGTCGTGAAATTTAGTTCCTTGTTCAATATAATTTTTCTCAATAATTTTTTCAGTCAATATTTTTTGCTTTGCTCTATCAAGTGTATATCTTTGGTTAGCGTCATAAACACCTAATGGATTATGTGTCTTATATCTATCAAGTAAAACACCGTCAGCAGTTGGTAAATAATTTAATATTATTACTGGAACTTTAATAACACCTGAATTGTTGGATTTTAAAAGTTCATCTACTGGGACAATTTCAAAAGTTCCATCCGAAGATTTAATTGCTCTTCCAAGTGGATTATTTATTACACTTATAGATTTATTTTTTGTATTTGAACTTGTAGATTTTGATGTAAGTGTAATGTTTATTGAATAGTTACCGGTGAATTTTAATCCTGGTAAGTTCAAGTTTAAATTTGAACTGTTTGAAGTAGTATCGAGTTTATAAATTTGTTTAGAGCTATCAGTCCAAGTAGCTGTTATCGAAAATAGAATCCCATTGGAGGGTAATTTTGAACTGATTGAAATGATTAATGGTAACGTATCTGCAACATTATATTTGCCAGTGTCTAAATTGGTAGTAAATGCAATGGACTCTTCTTTAGAAACAATTGGAAGAAGTGATTGTCCTTTATCTGTTTTTGTACAAGATGCTGCAATAAAAATCCCCAAAGCAAAGATTAATTTTTTCATGATTTAAGTTTTAATCTATCCTTTGGGGTATGACAAATATATAACAGAAAAACTAAATTTTAACCTTTCTTCCCAAACACCCTTACATTCAGAGCGGCTATTTCAATTGTTGTCCTAATTTTTGGGTCGATGTAGTGCTTTTTCAATACACCTCTATCTGCGCTATTGGTAACTAAACCTGTATCAACACCCAATTCTTTGTTGTGCCATGAAATGTATGTTTTGCGCAGGTTGCTTAGACTGATGTCTTTGGTAATTCCTGCAGCTTCTTTGTAAAAAGTGAATCCTTTACTTAAGTCGTTCATGATTGTCTTTGTGCTAACATCTCTTTCAGGAAAAAGGATGTATTCGTCTTTGCCCAACATGTCATCCATTCCCAAGTATCTCAAGTAATCTTCTAGGTCCTTGTTGATAGGGAAGTACTTGGTGTACTCTTTTGCGTTCTTTTTGATTCTGGTAACTTTAAGGTTGGTTACAATAAAAGTTTTTACGCCACTATCTAAAGTGTAGATGTCAGACCACTTTAGATCAACGACTTCCTCGCGTCTACCTCCTGTTAAAAGGAACATGTAAAACCCATCCTTTAGATAATGCCTATACCTGTTTTTGGACTCACCTTTACCTCCAAGTGTTTGTATTGGGGATGCAGTATCTACAGCTTTTATTATCATCTCAAATTCATCTTCTGTGATTGTATCAATACTTGGAGGTATTGCCACTTTGGGCACGAACTTCCTAAATGGATTCTTCATATCTATATTCTCTATATCAATTAGAAATTCAAAAAATGCACGTACAGCTATAAAACACTTATTAAAGGTTTTTGGTGCGTAGGTTTCTTCTGCCCATTTGTAGAAGTTGGAAACATCCTCTGTTTTAATATCTGCTGGACGTATTCTTTTGACGTTTTTAGATAAGGATAGGTTTTCAACGAATTTCCAGCAATATCTCACACTTTCGTCAATATGTCCTTGGGTTACGTTCTTTTTAAGGTGAGCAAACTTGGATTCCCCTGACATATACTCTCTATATTTGATAATTGCATCTCCAATTGAGTAGTCTGTAGATATATCAGAGAATATTGTATTTATTTTTTCAAATCCATTTGACTTTAACTCTCTTTCAAAATCAACGCATTCTGCAACTGCATCATTGTAATTGTCTGCCTCAAGATTTTTACTTTTTACTTCATGCTTTGTTCCAGGTACATGAATTCTAACCTGATAAATTTGCCTATCATAGTGCTTGCAATTTGGATTGTGAATACGACATGTCTTACAAAATATCTTTAATCCTTTATGTGGGTTTTGGGGTAATGTTAATTTTTTCATCCTAATAGTCTTTTATATCTCTCTTCATCCTTTTTATTAATTCTTCTTGCTCTTACAGATGGGATAGGAGCAGGTGCATCTTCAATATTTGACACCACCAAATTGTATACTGCTATATCTTTTACGATTTCTCTATATCGCTCTTTCCACTTGTCGGGAAATTTATTTCGTAGTTGTATTACGAATACTTTATCAATTTCTGATTCAACTTCAACCTGATACACAAATGATTTTCTTGCAAATCGGTATACTTTAATACCGCATTCTTTTAGCCATCGCCTGGTTGTTCCTTCATTAGTGGAATGAATCCTTTCAGAAACTTGTTCTAGTGTTAGTGTGTCGAGCGACTTTGGCTCTTTTACATATTCATCAAACATCTTTTATCTTCTCCCTGTTCTCTTTTTTTTACGGGAGTGAGAATTATTACTATGAATAACATAAAGAAAATTTATCATAAATAAAAGTCAAATGGAATTTTCTTTTTACTTTTTAATTGGAATATATTGGTCAGCGATAGTGTTGTTTTCAGGCCAATAGAAAACTTCCCAGTAACCATTTAAGCTATAGCCAATGTCCCTATATACCTTTCGGTATTCCTCGCAATTTTTATCAAGACCTTTTAGTTTTAACTCTGCTACCACATCATTAAAATTTTTCCCCTTAATGCTTCTAATAAATATTTCATCTGGCACCCATCTTAAAATTCCGTTTTCATCTTCAAATACTTCATGTTGATGGTGCCAGTCAAATTCTACAATATCAATATGGCACCTTAATTTCCATCCAGACCTATTAATAATTTTCATTGCAAACTTTTCTGGAAGGTAGATCTGGAATAGACTTACACTTGCCAGTTTGTGCATTATTTTTTCACTGATCATGCTTTAAATTTCTCTGGCAAAAAAAGCACCCAGTGTTATTTACTGAGTGCCTCATTCATTAATTCTTAATTAGCTTAAAATTAGCAACTAATTATTTTTTTTCGTTATTTTTCTCTCAATATAGTCTTGCACAAAATACTCAAAATTCTCGTAATCCCAATCTCTTGGAGTATCTTTAAAGTAAAAATGCACAATAGATTCAATGTCGCATTCATCATCTAATGTATATTCTACCCAATCATCTTCTTCACAAATTGCATCAGCTATTTCTTCGCCATACTTATCTGATGCCCAACTATGAAAGGCACCTCCTGCTCTACAATACATAGTACTACCATCAGGGTAATAAGGCGGTTTGGACTCAGTCCAAGTGCTTAGGTATTTTGTAACTAATTCAATTTCCTCTTTAGAGTAATTTTGTAACTCTAAGATTTGTTCTGCGGAAAATCTATATCCCATAACTTTAAATTTTTTTGGGTTGCCCCGGTTTAAAATGTTTTATTTCACTCATGCGATCGTCATGAGCTTAAAATAAAATATAGAGAAAGAATTAGAAAAAATCAAGTGCATGTGGATAAGTATTTAAAATGTGAATATCAAAGTAATATCGTTATATAATTATTAAAAAGCACAACCCCTTCCCTGTATCCCCGCTTGGTTACCCCCTAGTTCATCTATTCACAAAGCGCATGATATCTTGATTGAACAATTTTTTGCTCAATCCAAAAAATGAGTAAATAAGCCAAAAAAAATTTCCAAAAATTTTTCCAAAAATTGACTTTACTTGTAATATGATTGTATTTATATTATAATAGAGCAATAATATTTGTGGTGAGTATTATTGATAAGCACATAAGAGATTGAATAAGATCCTCTGATAGTAAGTAAAGATCACCACGCTGAAATCAGGGGATTTTTTATGGGATATTATAATTTAAAAACAAACAAAGAGGATTTAGTTAAACTTACTTACACTATCACAATAGATCCAACATCTCAATTGACCAAACCATCTAAAAATGATGGTTCAGTAGGTAAGATTTCAAATAATTTAAGATTGGTTACAGGTTTAACTATAAATGATTTCCAACGACTATCAGAAAGGCCGCTTTCTTATACTTGGTTTGGAGGTTTGTTAGATGGCGCACCAAAAAATGAAAATTGGCTGCAGCAATCGGTATTTGCAATTGACTTTGACCAAAATAAAATATCAATTAAGGATGCAATCAATAGACTTAAGAGTGTTTATATTCATCCACAAATATGGTACACAACTCTTAGTTCAACCGAAGAACATTTGAAGTTTCGAATCGTGCTATTTGTTGATACACCCATTACAAATATCAATTATAGAGATAATATTGTAAATGGACTATTGAAGATTTTTCCAGAAGCTGACCAGGCATGTAAAGATGCAGGTAGATTCTTCTATGGTGGAATTGAGTCACATGTTATAAGTTACGAACCAATTCCAACTCATATTCTGCACGATAATGTCTGTGTGGAACATATAAGCAGGGATAAAGGTAGAACAAGGGGAATAAAACCGGCCAATTTAGATGAAACCTTCCAACTTGGAGAAAAAAGGGATGTTCAATATAATATATATAGGAATGACCATATTTCTCCATCAAATAAATGTAGTAAAAATTATATACATCCTACTTATGTAGTTGGCGAAAATGTAATAGATATTAATAAAGCTAGAGCTAATGTTAAAATATTGGATGAGTTCTTAAATGGGACTTGGTTGTATCACACACAATTATTTGGTTTAGCAACTAATCTAAATTACATAAAAGGTGGTAAAAAGCTAATGAAAGAAACTATGGAGAAGTATAATAAAATGGGTTTGACCAAATACACAGAAAACAATTTCAACATCATAAAATATGTAAACAAAGTTAATTATTACCCTCAATCAATTAAGTCATTTTCCCCTTATGAAGAAGATGAAGAGCTTCACGATTTGATTACAGCAACTAAGAATATTCGAGGACATATTGGAGTAATCGAACCAATAAATAAAATGCCACTTGTTGAGGCTGAATTGCTCTTCAAGGAGCGTTTTAATGAAGCCTTATCTGATATTACAAATAGTATCTACCTTTTCGTTTTGCCAACCGCAATTGGTAAAACAGAGGCTTTAACAAGCATTAATGCAACTATTGCAGCACCAACTAACGAATTAAAGAATGAAATTTCCTCAAGAATGAAGATTGAGTATATCAGCACACCTGATATGGTTTATTTTGAGAATGAATCTTTAAATCGAAAAATTGACTATTACTACAAAATAGGGAAACCTAAAAAAGTGATAGCGCTATTATATGATATAAGAGAAAACAAAAATTCAAACAATTCAATAAATGACCAACAAATAGCTTCTAATTACCTTTCACAACTTATTTGTTCAAAGAATTCCACCCAAACAGTATTGACAACTCACTCTAGGGCTATACATAGTAGTTTTAATAATAGTACAATAGTTTTTGATGAAGACCCAATAAGTTCTTTAATTGATATTAAACAAATGGATTTAACAGATTTAAGGAAGATTTCATATGAATTGGGTAACAATATAGAGTTTAATAGTGTTTTAGAACTACTTGAATCTTCATCAAAAGGTGTTATTTATTCAACTCCAACTCAATCAATTGATATAGAAGCGATGATTGAAAATATTTCATTATCGAATATTGAATCTAATATTTTTGACTTTTTTTCAAGTGATTATTTTATTAGAGATACTTTTGAACCTCATATTATAAATTATGTTGTAAAGAGAGAGTTGCCAAAAGATAAGAAGATAATAATATTATCAGCTACCTTATCATTATTTGTTTATAAAAAGCTTTTTGGTGAGAGATTGAAAATAGTTGACATAAGAGATGTTGAGCAAGTAGGTAGTGTTATACAATATACAAAACGCGCTTGCTCTAGGAATAATCTAAAATCATATGTTAAAGATGTCAGCAGTTTAGTTGGTAATAAGCCTGTTATTACTTTTAAATCATATGGGGGTCAATTTAAGAATGCAATAAAAGAAATGTATTTTGGAAATTGCTCTGGCTATGACTCTATGAAAGGAAAGGATTTGGTGGTTGTAGGGACTCCTCATCGTAATCAAGTTCAGTATCTATTAATGGCAAAGACTCTTGGGATTGATCTTAAAACATCAGATATTACCATTACATATCAAAAAGTGACATATAATGGATTTCGATTTATGTTTAATTGTTTTGACCATGAAGATTTGAGGGAAATTCAGTTATCATTAATTGAATCTGATTTAATTCAAGCTATTGGTAGAGCAAGGACACTTAGAGAAAAAGCTACTGTGGAGGTATTTTCAAATTTTCCACTTAGACTAGCAGATGATTTTATAATATAATCAATCACAAATTTGTTTTTGTATAAATTTTAGGCAAATGTCAATCTTAATCTTTTCATAATTCTGATAATTTTTTTGTCGTAAAAATTTTGATAATAATTAAAAGAATACAATACACATTTACGACAAATTTCATTCATTAAATTAACGATATTGATATCTGTAGAAAAGTTAATATCAATTATAAATCAGGTCTTAAAACTTATGTGCCACAAAAAAGGAATTGAGCTATTCGTGAATAATAGTCGTTTTTAATTGAAATTATTTAACACAAAATTGATACTAATTGATATTTATATTTAAAAGAATATGAAAATTAAAAACATGAAAGAAAGAGGTGCAAACAATAAGTTGAAGATTTTGATTAAAGAGCAACAATTCAAGATTTTGGCCAAAAATTTACTAATTGAACAAGATAAAAACAGAATTAAAACTATTCATCTTATAAAAGTTGAAAAATAGAAGATAAGTTTTGCCAGAAAAAATCTGAACACTGATCAGTGTAAATTCTTAATAAATCCTATATCTAATTCATTTTCAATATGTTAATTAAATGCCAGAGAAAATCTGATCATTGATTAATGACTACATATTTATAAATAGATCGTTTCGTCAGTAAGCTAAGGGCTTGTTATTCATGGAATAGCAAGCCTTTTTTAATCCAACTCAAACAATCCTAAAGCACTAGAAGTTTCATAATTGGTGTATCGCAAAGTTGTGTTAATGTTTGAATGGCCAACTAGACGAGAAACTTTGATCAAACTAAGTGAATCGCCATTATCAAACCCTTTTTTAATTGCTCCAACGACCCAACTTTTTCGAAGTAAGTGTGAAGAGCAATTCCCAATATATCTAATGCCATATTCATTTAAAATACGTTTCAATAACCTATTAAAGTTTTGGATTGACATATGTTCAGCTCCTTTCCCTTTTTGAGAGGTGAAAATATAATCATTGGATTTTGGCTTATGAATTTTATTCACCAATTGAACTACTTGATAGAGTTTTGTACTCATAATTAGTACCCTTTCTTTTCCTGTTTTCCTCTCAATTCTAATAAATCTATCGCCAGGTTGTAAGCTGCTTAAATCGCCCCATTTTAAGCCCAGATTGTCAATGACTCTTAAACCAAGTCTGCATCCAATTGAGATAATTAGTAGGGCCAGAGCCTCATTTTTTGACTTAAAAAGCGAGTATCGATTAATTAGCTTAGTTTCTAATTCTACTATTCTGTCCCATTCAAGGGAGTAAGTTGTGGTTTTTTGGCCTTTTTGACTCATTTTTTTGTTTATTTCTGGCTAAAATGAGTGTTTTATGATCAATAAACAAGCAAGAAAAGTTAAAAATTGATCAATTTAGATCTTTTATAAGACATTGATATCCAATGTAAAAAATGTACACTTTGAGACATTAGTGAATGTTACGATGTATTTTTATTTGTGAAATCACTCTGCACAGAATTTTGTATCTTCATATGTATTATATATTTTATGTCAGTAAACAAAAATGCTTTAATTAGGTACAAAGTATTGGATTCCTGTTTTCGAAACCATGCTAAGAGGTATTTTATTGAAGATTTAATTGACGAGTGTTCTAATGTGCTTGCAGAATTGAATTCTAATTCTAATGGAATAAGTAGAAGGCAAATTTTTCAGGACATACTTTTTATGGAAAGTTCAGAAGGATGGAGTATTGAGTTAGAAAAAAATAGGGTAGGAAAAAGAATCTACTACAGGTATGTTGATCCAAAGTATTCGATTAATAATATGCCGTTAAATGAACTAGAAATAAATCATTTAAAATCTGCAATGGATATTCTTTCCCAGTTTAAAGGAATGCCTCAATTTGAGTGGATGAATGAAACATTGCCTAAGCTACAACATAGGACTACAAAAGGTTTAAACGAAAAAACAATAATTGAATTTGATTCAAATCAATATTTAAAAGGGATTGAAAATTTAGGAGTGATATATAATGCGATTTTTTATAAAAAGGTATTATCAATTAAGTATTTTCCTTTTGAAGCCACTGAGGTATTTGATATTATTATACATCCTTATTATTTAAAACAATTTAATAATAGATGGTTTTTATATGGATACAATCCTGTTAAAAATAAGTATGATTGGAACTTAGCACTAGATAGGATTAAAAGTATTGAGGAGTTGAATGAACAGTATCAAATAAATGATACAATTGATTGGCAAGAATATTTTGAAGATATAGTTGGTGTCACAAAGCCCGAAAATGCAAAAGTTGAAAATGTTGTTTTGCTTTTTAAGGGTAAAACGTGTCACTATATTGAATCTAAACCTATTCATGGCTCTCAAAAGTTGAAAAGAATAGATAGCGGAACGGTAGAAGTAAATTTAAACGTAGTAATAAACTATGAAATAGAACGACTGATTTTATCCTACGCGGATAGTGTAGAAGTATTAAAACCAAAGAGCCTAATAGATTCAATAATTGAAAAAACAAAGCTAGCCTTATCGCAATATAAATAGTTTTATTCTGTGCAGATTGACTACACAGTTAAACAATACTTTTGTTATGTAGAAAATATATATGAAAAAATTAGTTGAGGCAAATATGAACAAAGAGATTGAAAATATTAAAGAAAGAATGTGGATGCCAATTAACATGGTTAGAGGTAAATTGGACCCTTTCGAATACTATTATGTATTGTATTTATTTGTGTTACATAAAGAAGGTTTGATAGATAATCCTGTTCCATTTGGTGATCATGAAAATAACAGAGAGTGGGTGTTTAACAGTTTAAGAGAAGAATTTTATCCAATCAAGCAGAAACTAATTTCATCTGGGATCTATAAAAGTTTAATTGATTGTATTAAAGAATTAAATTTTCATACTCCTGGCTTTGATTTTGGAGATGCTTTTGATTCGGTTTTGTATAAACTTTCAAAACAACATGATAGGATTTCAGAAAGTCTCTTGCCTCTAGAAATTAGTCGTTTTGCAATTTCATTAGCAGGTCCATTATCAGCAAAAACAGTCTATAACCCATTTTCAGGCTTGAATAGTTTTGGGGTTTTATCGAAAAATGTAAAGCATTATATTGGACAAGAGTATAATCATAATTCATTTATAATTGGACAACTAAGATTAATTGCTCATAATAAACTCTCTTGTTCTACAGTAATTGAATCAGATGTAATTTCTAATTGGCAACTTAATCAAGGCGGGTTTGATATAATTATTTCTAATCCTCCATTCGGTTTAAGAATTCAAGAGAATGCCCCTGATATGTTTTCAAACAATTGTGAGAGTTATTTAATCGGAAAGTCATTTAATAGCTTGAGTCAAAATGGCAAAATGATTTTAGTAATATCACAACGGTTTCTTTTTGCAAATGGAGCTGAAAGGCATATTAGAGAGCAACTAGTTGAACGCGGTTGGATTGAAAATATTATTTCAATACCAAGCGGCATTTTGAATAATACCTCTATTTCTTTATGTATTTTAGTAATTAACAAAAGTAATTCAAGGGATAATTTAGTTCATTTTGTTGATGCAAATTCCTTTGTAGAAGTTAGGGAAGATCGAAGTAAAGTATTAAATGATAATGCTTTAATTAATTTTATTGATCAAAAAATTGAGAACGATTATTCTGTATTTGCTTCTACAGAAAAAATAAAATCAAACGATTTTAATCTTTTCCCTACAAGATATTTAAGGCATGAAGAAATTATAATCGCAGGGGAGCAGCTTTCTTCAATTTTAGAAATTGCTTCAAGACAACAAAGGGCAGTCAATGATACCTCTGCAAAATTTGTTAAAATACGAGACCTTAAAGAGGATAGTTTGAATTTTCTGTTGAATGTTGATCAAATTGAAACTACAGATATTCCTAGAAACGGGGTTAAGATAGAAGAAGATGTTATTTTAGTTGCAGCAAGGTGGAAGACCTTGAAGCCTACATTTTTTAAATATAATGGCACTCCTATATTTGTTTCTCCTGATATTTTTTGTTTTAAGTTGAAATCTGAAATTTGCGATTTAGAATATTTAATAAATGAATTAAATCTAGAATCCTTTAATAGACAAGCAGATATATATAGAACAGGAATTGTAGTTCCTTCAATTAGGCTCCAGGATTTCTTAAGTTTAAAAATTCCTATACCTTCTTTAGAAATACAAAAAGCTAAGGTAAAAGGGGCAAAGGAGGCAAATGTTAAAATTGCATTATTAGAAGCCGAGAGTAAAGCTCAAGCATTTGGTTTAGAGAATCTACTATATGAAAATTATGCTTCTGTAAAACATTCATTGGGCAAGCCATTGCTTAATATTAATTCATCTTTAATTAATATTGAAAAAGCAATTGAAAAGTACAATGTTGATTGGAAAAAAATTAAAGTGAGTGATAGATTCGAAATTAATATTGATGATTGTTTCAAAAGTATTTATTCTAATCTTGAATTAATTCATAATATTTTAAGAAATGATAAAGGCTTTGATGTAAAGCAATACAAATTGGTTCCTATTAATATTATTGGATTTTTTGAAGAATATAAAAGAGAGATTGTTTCACAGCAAAAATCAAATACCTCAACAACTTTAATTATTGGCGAAGAGTTGTATTTAGAAAACTCTGAAGTCATTTATGTTAATGCTAATTCAAATTTGTTAAAAGTTGCATTGAATAATATTGTTGATAATGCCATTAAGCACGCATTTATAGACAATAATCAAGAGTATAAATTACAAATCAAACTTGGATTAAGTCAAGATGAAATCAGTAAAAATTTCTTTGTAAAAATTGAAGTTTCAAATAATGGCAAAAGTTTCCCAGATAAATTTGATTTAGAAAAACTAGTAAGAAAAAATTCACAAGCAGGGAATACTGGGAATACAGGAATCGGAGGTTACGATTTAAATGAAATTATAAAATATTTTAATCACGGCAGGTCAACGCTAGATTTATTAATCAAAGATGAAAATGAGGAATTTTCAACAACATACATTTTTTTAATTCCAATAATAATTTCAGATGTTAAAGAAGCAATATAAAATACTTTGGATTGATGATAAATTCAATGAAATGATAGATTTTCAGATACTCGCTGAAGGCGAAGGTCTCCTTTTGCAAGGATTTAAATCCTTTGAAGAAGGGTTTGCTGAACTAGAGAAAAGTAATAAAAAATATGATGCAGTTTTATTAGACGGTTTATTTTTTGAAAAAAGAGACCAAGAGTCTGGAACGGAAGACGAGATAGCATTAGGAGCTGCAATTGCAAGAATCAATGAGCTTAAAAATAAAAAAAACTATCCATGGTTTGTCTTGTCTGGTCAAGATCAATTTACTAAAACAAAAAATTCATTATTAACTGCAAATAAAAAAAGGTGTTTTGACAAAACAAACCCTGCAGACATTTTTGAGTTATTCAGTGCAATAAAAATTGAGTCTGATAATGAAAAAGAAACTTCAATAAAACATAAGTATTACAAGGCCTTTGAATTATGTACTTCAAAATATATTGGAGAGGATAGTGTAAATGGTCTTTTGTATTTACTTATTGGTTTAGAATATCAACAAGAAAATCAAAACTCAGAAGAAAAGTTAAATGCTATCAGAAAAATAATAGAAAATATATTTGATGTTTTTTACAAAATTGGCGTTTTACCTCATGAAATTGCACGTTCAAATGGTTCAATCAATAAATCAGGAGATTTTTTAGCTGGTTTAAATAAACAATATAAATATAATGAGCAGATATTACATCCTGTTATAGCACTTCACTTAATAAATATTTTAGATCTTACTCAAGATGGATCTCATTCAAGAGGTGATTTAAAACTAGGAGTAGATGATTTTATTAAATCCCAAAACACCTCATATCTTTTTAATAGTATAGTTTTTCAATTACTAGATATAATGATTTGGTGTAAGAATTATTTCAACAATCATCAAGATTATAAATATAATAACAGAATAACTGAATTATTAGAGGTTGACACAACAAGCTTTTATGAAGGAATCATTGAACAAGATAGTAATAGAAACTTTTATTGTGGAGAATATATTTTAGGGTATAATCATATAATAAACAATAATTTTAAAATTGGAGATAGAATTAAGATTACTGAATCAACTGAAAACACAAATAATAGAACTAATTCGCTTTATCCAAAACATGCTAAAAAATTTATAATATTATGATAACAGGATAAACAAGATCAAGAATAAAACAAATTTTAAATTAATTTATATATTATGACAAGAGAACAAGAAAGAGATGAGCTGCACCGCACCATCTGGCAAATAGCAAACGACTTACGAGGTAGTGTTGACGGATGGGATTTTAAGTCTTATGTACTTGGGATGCTGTTTTACAGGTTCATTTCAGAAAATCTTACTTCTTATATAAATAAGGAAGAGCAACGTACAGGACATAGCAATTTTGACTACGCTTCTATTTCTGACAAAGATGCTGAGTTAGGTAGGGTGGACACAATAAAAGAAAAAGGATTTTACATTTTACCTTCAGAATTATTTCTAAATGTTCGCAAGAATGCAAAGACAGACGAAGACTTGAATGAAACATTAAGTCGTGTTTTTAAGAACATCGAGAACTCTGCAAAAGGAACGGATAGTGAAGATGACCTAAAAGGTTTATTTGATGACATTGATGTAAACAGCAACAAGCTCGGTGCAACCGTAACAAAACGAAATGAGGTATTAGTAAAAATTATGGATGCCATAGGCGGATTGCAATTCGGTGATTATCAAGAAAACACCAATGACACATTTGGCGACGCATACGAGTTTTTGATGACTATGTATGCAAGTAATGCAGGTAAATCTGGAGGAGAGTTCTTTACTCCACAAGAAGTATCTGAGCTATTGGCAGAAATTACAGTAGTTGGCAAAAAGCAAGTAAATAAAGTATATGATCCCGCATGTGGTTCTGGTTCATTACTTTTAAAATTTGCGAAAGTTTTAGGCAAGGATAATGTTAGACAGGGATTTTATGGACAAGAGGTAAATATAACGACGCATAATTTATGTCGTATCAATATGTTTTTACATGACATAAATTACGAAAAGTTTAATATTGCTCATGGTGATACTTTAACTGATCCAAAACATTGGGATGATGAACCTTTTGATGCAATTGTTTCAAATCCGCCATACTCAATAAAGTGGGAAGGCGATACTAATCCACTTTTAATTAATGATCCACGCTTCTCTCCTGCCGGGGTATTAGCTCCTAAAAGCAAAGCAGACTTGGCTTTTACCTTACATATGTTGCACTGGCTTTCTACATCGGGTACCGCAGCCATTGTTGAGTTTCCAGGTGTTTTGTATCGTGGTGGTGCAGAACAAAAAATCCGAAAATATCTAATTGACAACAATTATATAGATGCGGTAATACAGCTTCCTCCAGATTTATTCTTTGGTACAACTATAGGTACTTGCATTATTGTGTTGAAGAAAAGTAAGAAGGATAACGCGACATTATTTATTGATGCTTCTGCAGAGTTTGTAAGAGGAGGAAATAAAAACAAATTAACAGATTCCAACCGCAAGAAAATACTGAATGCTTATATTGAAAGAAAAGACCATGACCATTTTGCAAAGTTGGTTTTAAACAAAGACATTTCTGACAATGATTATAATATTGCGGTAAGCAGTTATGTAGAGCAAGAGAATATCACAGAGGAAGTTGACATTGAAATGCTGAACGCACATATTGCCGAAATAGTAATCAAGCAAAATAAATTGCGAACAGCTATTGATGAAATTATTGCAGATTTAGAAGGAGGTGCAAATGAGTAAGATTAATGATTTAATACAGCAATATTGTCCCCAAGGTATAATATTTAAAGAACTTTGGGAAGTAACAATTTGGGATAAAAGATTTAATGGTGTTGACAAATCAAAACAACTAAAGGTTTCTTCTTATAAGCATGTTTCTTCTGCTATTTTAAAAAGCTTAAAAAAAGAAAGAGGAACTGTAAAATTATTATCTACAGGTAAATTTGATGGGTGGACAACTGAAATTGAAGCAGGGAGCAATCTTAATTTTGGAGAAGTCATTACTATTCCATCTGGTGGCACGGCTAATATTAAGTATTATAATGGGAAATTTGTAGACAGTGGAAACATCTTAGCGAAAGCATTTGATAAGACTATAAGTTTAAAGTTTATTTACTATTATCTTTTGTCAAAAAATGAAATAGTTGAGAGTTTTTTCAGGGGTGCAGGTGTAAAACATCCAAATATGACAGATCTTTTGAAACTTCAAATCCCAATCCCTCTCCTCCCAATTCAAGAAGAAATCGTAGCTATCTTAGATAAGTTTACAACATTAGAAGCGGAGTTAGAAGCGGAGTTAGAAGCTAGAAAAAAACAATACACTTTTTATCGAGATTCTTTGTTATGTTTTGAAGGAAAAGATGTGAAGTGGATGACACTTGGAGAAATTGGTAATGTTTGTATGTGTAAAAGAGTTTTTAAAAATGAAACTACTAGCAGTGGGGATATACCATTTTATAAAATTGGAACTTTTGGAAAAGAACCTGATTCTTTCATTTCTAAAGAACTATATCAAGAATATAAAAATAGATATTCATTTCCAAAAAAAGGTGATATTTTAATTTCAGCTTCAGGTACAATTGGCAGAACTGTAATTTATAATGGTGAGCCCGCTTATTTTCAAGATAGTAATATAGTTTGGATAAATAATGATGAATCAATTGTTACAAATAGATTTTTATTTCATTATTATAAAGTTGTGAAATGGCAAACAGATAATGGTGGAATAATTTCTAGATTGTATAATGACAATTTAAAAAAAACTAAAATTCCTATTCCAACTTTTTTAGAACAAGAACGAATTGTCAAAATTTTAGATAAATTTGATATATTAGTAAACGACATTTCAATCGGCTTACCAGCTGAAATTAAAACACGCAGAAGGCAAAATGAGTTCTACAGAAATCAATTATTGACCTTTAATTCTGTAAGCAATGAATAAGTATTATATAGTAGCTGAAAGTGCTGAAAGTACAGTCGTTTCTGAATATAAGTCTCCCTACAAAAGAGAAACAAATCACCAGACTGAAGACCAATTAGAGAAAGCATTCATTGCCTTACTTCAAAGTCAAGCATATGAATATTTAGTTATTAACAGCGAAACTGAACTTATAAATAACCTTCGCCGACAGTTAGAGAAATTAAATAACTATACTTTTAGCGATAATGAGTGGAATCGTTTTTTCAAAAGTAAAATTTCAAATCAGAATAGTGGCATTGTTGAAAAAACAACGATTATACAAGAAGATTACATTCAAAATTTAGATTGCGATAATGGCTCTATTAAGAATATCAATTTTATAGATAAACTCAATATACATAACAATCAACTTCAAGTCTTAAATCAATATGAAGTTGCTGAAGGGAATAGGCCCAATCGTTATGATGTAACAGTTTTAGTAAACGGATTTCCACTAGTTCATATAGAGTTAAAAAAAAGGGGAATTGACATAAAAGAAGCATTTAATCAGATAAATCGTTATAATAGAGAGTCATTTTGGGCTGGATCAGCACTATTTGAATATGTACAACTATTTGTAATCTCTAATGGCACTTTTACCAAATATTATAGTAATACAACAAGAAGTTCACATATCAAAGAGCAGAGTCAATTTGGTCCTAAAAAAGGTAAACGAACTAGTAATAGTTTTGAATTCACATCATGGTGGGCAGATTCAAATAACAGGCCAATTTTAGACTTAATGGATTTTGGACGTACATTTTTTGCAAAACATTCCTTATTAAATATCATTTGCAAATACTGTGTATTTACTTCAGATAAATTATTGTTGGTCATGCGACCATATCAAATAGTGGCCACCGAAAAAATTTTGAACAAAATTAATGTTGCCAACAATTACAAAAACTTTGGAACTATAGATGCTGGAGGTTATATTTGGCATACTACGGGTAGCGGTAAAACTCTTACCTCATTTAAAACAGCTCAGTTAGCTAGTAAACTTCCTTTTATAAAGAAAGTTTTGTTTGTAGTAGATAGAAAAGATTTAGACTATCAAACAATGAAGGAGTATGATAAATTTGAAAAAGGAGCAGCCAATAGCAATTCGAATACTTCAATTTTAAAAAAACAACTTAGTGATTCAAATGCCAGTATCATAATCACTACAATACAAAAGCTCTCTATTCTAATAAAAAAAGAAAAAAATCATAGCTTATTCAATGAGCCAGTTGTTGTCATTTTTGATGAGTGCCACCGTTCACAATTTGGTGATATGCACCTAGCTATTACTAGAGCTTTTAAGAAATATTACCTTTTTGGTTTTACCGGTACTCCCATTTTTGCAATTAATGCAAACAGCAGCAACAAGCCTAGTTTAAAAACAACCGAGCAGGCATTTGGAGATAAGTTGCACACTTATACTATAGTTGATGCCATCAATGATAAAAATGTACTTCCATTTCGTATTGATTATGTATCAACCATGAAAGAGCAGGAAAATATCAAAGATGAAAAGGTTTGGGATATTGATAGAGAGAGGGCATTGACAGAACCAAAACGAATTACTAATGTTGTAAATTATATTTTGGATCATTTTGACCAAAAGACCAAACGAAACAGTAAATCATACAGCTTCTTGTCACTTAAAAATATTTACGAAGTCGTATCTTCTAAAGATCGTAACAAAATCAAAGAAATAAGAGTAAAAATTGCTCTTTCAGGCTTCAATTCCATATTTGCAGTAAGTTCCATTGACTTTGCTAAACTTTATTATTATGAGTTTAAAAAACAACAACAAACCTTACCTGAAATACAACGTTTAAAAATTGCTACTATTTTCAGCTTTGGTGTAAATGATGAAGAAGATGGATTGCCAGATGAAAATTCAGAAGGCACTGAGGGTTTAAGTACATCAGATAGAGATTTTCTCGAAACAGCTATAAGTGATTATAACGAGATTTTCACAACTAATTATGATACATCAGCAGATAAATTTCAGAACTATTACAAAGATGTATCATTAAGAATGAAAAATCGAGAAATTGATTTACTTATCGTAGTAAACATGTTTCTTACTGGTTTTGATGCAACTACTTTAAATACATTATGGGTTGATAAGAACTTGCGACTACACGGATTATTGCAAGCTTATTCAAGAACCAACCGAATATTAAATTCTGTAAAAACTTTTGGAAATATTGTTTGCTTCAGAAATCTTGAAAAAGCAACAAATGAAAGTATAGCATTATTTGGAGATAAAGAAGCTGGTGGAATTGTTCTGTTAAAAACCTTTGATCAATATTACAATGGGTATAAAGATGACAAAAAAGTTACGCCTGGCTATGTGTCGTTAATAGATGAGCTAACAACAAAATACCAGTTAGGCGAACCTATTATAGGAGAACAGAAAAAGAAATCCTTTATAAAACTTTATGGAGTGATATTAAAAGCAAGGAATATTCTTTCTGCATTTGACGAATTCAAAGGAAAAGAAATTCTGACCGAAAGGGATCTGCAGGACTATCACAGCATATACATTAATCTTTACCATGAATTTCGTAATAAAAAGACTGGAGATGTGGAAAATGTTAATGACGACATCGTATTTGAGATGGAGCTGATAAAGCAGGTTGAAATAAATATAGACTACATTATAGAATTGATTAAAAAATATCATGAAAGTCATTTCAAAGACAAAGAAATTCATATCGCTATTAATAAAGCTATTGATTCTAGTTTAGAATTAAGGAATAAGAAAGATCTCATAGAAAAATTCATTCAGTCACTTACCCCTAGCACTGATGTTACAAATGATTGGCAAAGTTTTATTGAGGAGCAAAAGATAGAAGAATTAAATCAAATTATTATCGAGGAAAATCTTGATAAAGGTGAAACATACAAATTCATGAAAAATGCATTCAGAGATGGCTATATACAAACAACTGGTACTGGATTAGCTAAAATATTACCTCCAGTATCAAGGTTTACTCCTAATGGAGAAAGAACCGAAAAAAGAGAAACTGTAATTGAAAAAATAAAAATATTTTTCAATCGATTCTGGGATATTTCTGGAGAAAAGTCTGATTTAGGTTAAAATAATGTTTATTATTTAGTATAAGTGAACATTAATGTAATTTTAAAAGGGATTAGATATGTTTCACATATTTTAAACGTTTTAATATAAATGGGCAAAAAAAAATTTCAAAAACAATTATTAAAATTATTATTAGTTATTTCAGTATTTATCATCATTTCTAATGATTTTGTCTTAGAAGATATTACCGAAATTGTTTCATTTGGACATGAACTAGGTAATGTCCTTTCAAACTTGAGTATGGCATTTATTTCAAGTTATATTTTTTATTATGTTGTTGTTGTGTTGAAAGAAAGAAAAGATAAATTAAATATTAATATTTCAGTTCATGAATTGACAAATCAATTAGTTGGGAGAGCATATAGCGTTTTTTACAAATTAGTTGAGGGTGCAGGCATTGAAAATTTTAATTTTGACATCCAGAATATTACTTTAAGTGATTATATTATTTTATGTCAAAAAGTTAATCCTAATCAGATTTCAACTAATAATTTACTTGGGACACCAGGAAATTTTATAGAAGCTACCTATGGACAATTGATTTATAATAATTCTGTTGCAAATGTTATGATGTTATCTGAAAAGATTTTTGTTTATATGCCTTATTTAGATACTGAATTTGTCCATCATATAAACAGACTTCTTAGTTCAACATTTTTCATTATTGCCCCATCGCTTAATGTAAAGACAAGAAATACTGATTTTACTGCTTATGCCAACCCAATGTTTGAATTTTTAGAATTAGTAAGAGATCTAGATAAGTATAATAGTACAATTATTAAAAAATCAATAAATCCGTATTAAAAAATTAATTACTCAAATTATTAATTCAAATTCACTATATAGTCGTAGTAATTTAAAATATAGTTTTCTGCCAAGTTTATGTCTTTTGTATTAAATTTAGTTTTATACCCAACTTTCACATCTTCGTTATAAAATGAATGTTGTTTAATTACTTGTTCAGCAATCATTTCTCTGTCATATATCTTTCCATTTTCCATATCTAAGATGTCAAAATAATGTCTTTTGAGTGTTGTCTTTAATTCAACTCCATTAGAGATGTATTTAACAGGTTTCTTTTCAGTAATGGAATTGATGATTTGGTCAACTTCGGATACGACTGGTTCTTTATAGTCTTCAACTAGAAATTTTAAAATGAAACAAACAAAAAGAAATATAATATAGGTCACTGTTAGATTTTAATTAAAATTAAAGAAGTTTATTGATTTAATCCTTGTAATTTTCTTCAAATTTATATCTTACTTTTTAAATAATTTTAAGATGAAAACTATTACTCGAAGAGAACTTTATGATCTAGTTTGGTCAAAGTCAATCACTAAAATCTCCAAGGAGATAAATATTAAGGAAAGCGTGATTAGAGGTATTTGTCAGTCGTACAAAATACCTCTTCCAATTAATGGTTATTGGTCAAAGATCCAATTTGGAAAAGAGGTTGAAGTTTTTCCCTTTATAGATGATTTTGAAGGATCAGATATTATTGAATTATTTCATTTCATTCCAACCCCTTATGAGGAAAAAAAGAAAGAAGATGTTATTTTGATTGAAGACTTTGTTAAAGAAACATTACCAAGTTACCCCACTAAATTGGAAAATCCTTTGGAAGTTATTATAGAAACTCAAAAGTATTTAACAAGAAAAGATAATTATAATTACTACCAATCAAGAAAAGACAATACACCATTTATTAATGTACAGGTATCAACAAAGGAATTAATAGACAGATCATTATTATTTTTAGATACACTTCTCAAACAATTTATTGCAAGAGGCCATGAGGTATTATCTGAAAATTGGGGTACAAAAGTCATTATTCAGAAACATAGTTTACCAATTAGAATGAGAGAAAGTTACAATAGGGTGAAGAAAACGAATCCTAAATGGTATGATTCTGAAGATAAAGTAGCTAATGGAGTTTTGTGCTTTCAGATTGACGAAAGTTATAGAAGAATTGAATGGAGAGATAGTGATTCAGTTAAATTAGAAGATAAAATTCCTAGTATCATAGCCAAATTTGAAGAAATATGTTATCAGAGGTACGAAGATGATTTACAAAAAATTAGAGAGGATATTAGAAAGCATGAAATTTATAAACTTATCCAAGCAAGAAAACAAGTCGTACAAATACATTTAGAAAAATTCAATAAGCTATTAAGAGAAAGTAAAAGATATAGAAAAATACAAGATATGAGAACATATGTTGATTCTCTCAAAAAGATTGAGAGTGACAAACCTGAGTTGAAAGAGTGGATTGAATGGTCGACTTCAGCTATTGATTGGTATGACCCTTTGATAAAGTTGGATCACCCATATTTGAAAGATGTTGACAGAGAAACTTTAACAGTCAAAACATTAGATATAGATGTTGAGAATTGGTATGATAATTACAATACTCATGAATACGAGTATGATGACAAGGAAGAGTATTGGCATGATGATTACTAATATAAAACATTGATAATCAATATTTTTAATATTTTATCAATCAAATAAATCTATTTTATCAATCAATTTTGACTTTTTTTGATCGATAAAGCATAATTTTATGATCGATAAAATAACTATGCCAAAGAAAACTGACAATAGAAGGGATGATATAATCCAATTTATAAGGAATAATCCAAAATGCTCTTCTAAAGAAATACATGATGGATTAGGACTTAATATGAGTGTTATTACATTGCGTAGAGTATTGCAAGAATTAAGTACAACTGGTTTAATTAATGCACTGGGAGCATTAAAAAGTAGAAGATATGAAATAAGTAGTGCTTATAATATCATAAGACCAATTGATATTGAAAAATATTTTGAAAAGGAGATTGATGATAGAATTATTCAAGATAGATTTAATCATGATTTGATTACTCAAACACTAAGTAACATTTCAATTTATACAGATTCCGAAATTGATAATTTAAACAAATTACAAGAAAAGTTTAAGTCAAATTCATCTAAATTAAGTGCAACTGAATATAAAAATGAATTAGAGCGTTTAGCAATAGATTTAAGCTGGAAGTCTTCTCAAATTGAAGGTAATACCTATTCTTTATTGGAAACAGAAAGACTATTAAAGGATAAAGAAACTGCAGCTGGTAAGACTAAAGATGAAGCAACGATGTTGTTAAACCACAAAGATGCATTAGATTTTATTATTGGTCATCCAGATTATATTAATCCATTAACTGTTTCAAGTATAGAAGATATACATAGTATATTGGTTAAGGATTTAGATATTTCAAGAAATGTTAGAAAGGGTAGGGTAGGTATATCTGGTACAAATTACAAGCCACTTGATAATGAATTTCAAATCAAAGAGGCACTTAAGTCAATGTGTGATATTGTAAATTCAAAAGAAAATGTATTTGAAGAAGCGTTATTAGCACTTGTACTAATATCCTATATACAACCATTTTCCGATGGTAATAAAAGGACTGCAAGGATTATTAGTAATGCAATTTTGATGAATAATCACTACTGTCCAATTTCATTTAGAACTATAGATTCCATCGAGTATAAGAAGGCCATGTTGATATTCTATGAACAAACCAACATCAATCCTTTTAAAAACATCTTTATTGGACAATTCGAATTTGCTGTGAATACTTACTTTTAATTACAATGCACACTTATTACTAAAAGTGAATATTGTTATAGACTATATATAAATTGTTAATGTTTATTCAGAATCAAATGAATAGAGAAAATTTTCTTCAAAATCATGTTTATTCGCCATCTCTCTTAATTTCTTATATCCTTTTCCCAAACACCCTCACATTCAGAGCTGAAATCTCAATAGCGGTCATAATTTTGGGGTCTATGTAATGTGTTTTTTTAGAACACCTCTATCTGCACTATTAGTTACTAAACCTGTTTCCACACCCAATTCTTTGTTTTGCCAAGAGATATATGTTTTGAGCAATTCGCACAGTTTGATGCGTTTGATTTTTTTCAACTATTGAAAGACAATTATAATTATTGGGAAAGGAATCAAAATATCTTTCATTAAATCTTAGATATCTTTACCATATATTTTTTGTATTTACTAAATTACCTTTTTCTCTTTAAACTCTTTTGGAGTAATATTAAATTTAGATTTGAATACAGTAGAAAAATAGGCTTGAGAGGAAAACCCAACTTTATAAGCCACTTCTGAGATGGTAATATTCTCATTTAGTAATAAATACTTTGCCCTTTGTAATCGCACTGATAAAATATATTCATTTATATTATAACCAAGTAACGCCCTTACTTTCCGGTATAGTTGAACCCTAGAAACACCGATTTCTCTACAAATATCATCTACAGAAACGTTTTCATTAGACAAGTTTTTCTCAACAATTGATGTAAAGTCATTAATGAACTTTCTATCTAATTTATTGGGCATATTTGATTTGGATTCACTTGTTAATTCACTAGTGAAATGATTTTTTAATGTAAATCTATTTTTTAAGATAGCATTTATTGTTTCTTCTAAGTATTCAAAATTAAAAGGTTTTGTAATGTAAGCATCTGCCTTTGTTTTCATGCCTTCAATCTGATCTTCATTTGCATTTTTTGCAGTTAGTTGAATAACAGGTATATGTGATGTTTTTACATCATTTTTGATAATTTCAGTTAGTGCAAATCCATTTAATTTAGGCATTATTATATCAGTTATTACTAAATCTGGTATATATTCGTAAATCAAATTCAATCCATCCTCTCCATTTTCTGCTGTAATAATTTCGTAATTAACATTTAGTTTATTTTTTAAGAATTCTCTTAAATCAACGTTATCCTCTATTAAAATAATTGTGTATTCAGCATTTGATATGGAGTTATTATTTTCAATTTCAATTGGAATAAAATCATTTATGTACAATCCAGATATCGACTTATCTAATGTATTAGCAGTATTACTGTTTTGTTCATCTAATGGAATTGGTACTTCTTTAATTATTGGCAAAGTAATTATAAACTCAGTGCCTAAACCTTTTTTGCTATTTATTTGAATCGTCCCATTAAGTAAATGAATTAATTCCTTTGATAATGATAGTCCAATACCTGTACCTTGAAGCGTACTGCTATGTCCTTGGTAAAATATATCAAAAGCATGTTGAGCCTCTTCCTCGGTCATGCCAATTCCATTGTCAATTACTCTTATTGTAGCTGTATTGTCTTTAATGTTATTTTCTACAATGATCGAGATATTTCCATATTCTTCTGTAAATTTAAACGCATTTGAAAGTATATTAAAAAGTACTTTGTCTAGCATTTCTAAGTCGGTGGAAATATTAAAAGGTTCAGCTTTAAATTTTGTATTGTAAACTATATTCTTCTTTTTTGCAAGATTATTAAAGTTAAAAGCAATTTCAGAAATAAAGTGTTGTAAGTCAAAAGTTGAAATTTTTAGATTCATCTTACCTTCTTCAATTTTCCTAAAGTCCATCAATTGATTAATAAGTCTTAATAATCGATTTGCATTCCTTTCTATTAATTCTAGATTTCCTTTAAGCGTGAAGTGTAATTTTGATGATTTTAGAGTATCTTCTAAAGGAGCCATTATCAATGTTAATGGAGTTCTTAGTTCGTGAGATATGTTTGTAAAGAAATTGAATTTTGCATCTGAAGCTTCTTTAAGTTTTTCGATTAAAATTTCAAGATTATTTTTTTGCTTTATTATCTCATTATTTTGATTCTCAATTTTAATTCTAATTTTTTTATTTTCATTCAAATAAAATAACAATACTCCACCTAAAATAATCATTAACGCTAAAGTTATTGAGATTGCTAAAATTATATTTGTTTGATTTTTTGTAATTTTTATTTGTTGGTTAATTTTTTCTTGTCGCTTATCTATATCAATTTGTTGAGAATTTATCTTTGTGCTTTGTTGAAATAAGGTATTTACATTAGACGAATCAATAACCGTTTCCTTTAGCAGGTTGATCTTAGCGAATGGTTTTTTATTTAAAATGTCTAAAGCTGTTAGTATCGCTTCTTGCCCGCCTGTAGGGTAGGTTACTGTTGCAGTTAATTGTTTTTTATCAACCATATCCATGCCTAAACCTGGATTTGGCAAACCGTCCACACCAATGATTTTAAGTTTAGGATTTCCACCAATTTTTTTGTTGATTTCATAAATATGTTTAGCAATAAAATCAGTATGTGCAAATACAATGTCAATGTCTTTATGTTTTGATAGTACATTAATTAGTTCCTTTTCGTAATCAACTTGATGATCTTCTAATTCTTTTATTATTTTGATCTCTTTTTCTTGAGCAATAAAATCTATAAATCCTTTTTCTCTATCTATAAATGGAGAAGCGTTTGAGATTCCCTTTATTACCAAAACATTTCCCTTCTTTTTTAATAAATTAATGGCATATTTAGCTGCAATTTTTCCAATCTCATAGTTAGATCCGCCAATAAACGAGGTATAATTTTCCGAATTTATCCTTCTATCTATCAGAACTACAGGAATTCCAGATTGATATACTTTCTCTAAAATTGGAGTTAATGGAATTGAAGCGATTGGGCAAACAATTAATAGATCTACCTTAGCTTTTACTAGCTCTTCAATTTGAGCAATTTGTTTATTTGCATTTTCACCTGCATCTTTTTTTATGAATTCAATATTATCGTGAAATGAGACTTCTCTTTTCATTTCTGAATTCATTGTTTTTCTCCAATCATCATCAGATTGAACTTGTGAGAAGCCAATTTTGAATTTATGTTCTTCATTTTCTGTCCCATTGCATCCTAAACCAGCAATACATATATATAATAAAATAATTATATAAAATAATGAACTAACAAGTTCAGTCCTGCTTTTCAAATTTTTTATGCCTTTATTCATTTAAGAAAATTATGAATTAATCAAATAATTCAATTTATATAATTGTATCAATTCATTCAAAATTGCATCTTTTATGAGTATAACCATTTTTTTTTGTGTTTATTGAATCTTTTTTTATAAAAGCATGGTACAATTTTGAATAAATTTTATCATTTAGATCGTTCATTAATTGCCTAAACAATTGAATTATAATCTTTTATAATAAAACTCAAATTTAGAATATATTGATTCGGATTTAGAGTTCTTTACATTGCCAGCATGATAATTTGGATTCTTAATTACGATTGTTATGGTTAAGTCCAAACTTTTTCATTGGTCTATTGTGGCCTCTCTTGCTGGTTTTATATTCGGTTTTGATACCGTAGTAATTTCTGGCGCCAATTTACCTATTAAGAATTTATGGCATACCACTCCTTTGTTTCATGGTTTTTTCATAATGTCAATGGCATTGTGGGGGACATTATTTGGTGCTCTTATTGGCGGTATGCCAACTGAAAAATACGGTAGAAAAAAAGTATTAATTTTTGTTGGCATTTTATTTGCAATTTCTTCTTTAGGATCGGCTTTTGCATTCAATCCTTATAGCTTCTCATTTTTTAGATTTATAGGTGGTGTTGGAATAGGTATTTCATCAGTTGTAGCACCAACTTATATTTCAGAAATTTCGACACCTACAACAAGAGGTAAATTAGGGGCTCTTTATCAATTTAATATTGTATTTGGAATTCTAATAGCATTTTTATCAAATTATTTTTTTCAAGGTGTTGGGGGTATTAACGATTGGAGATGGATGTTAGGCATCTTATTTATCCCATCGCTCGTATATACTATAATGGTATTTAATATTCCAGAAAGTCCGAGATGGTTAATATTACATTCAAAAAATATTTTACTTGCTTCAACTATTATGGAAGTAATGAAGGTTGAAAATATTGATAAAGAAATTACGAATATATTAAATAATAGAGATAATACTAAACCAACTATTTTTCAAATTATTAATGATAAAAAATTTAGAATAATAATAGGTTTAGCTTTTTTTATAGCTTTTTTTAATCAAATGTCAGGAATTAATTTTATTCTTTATTACGCACCTGAAATTTTATCTAGAGTTGGACTTGCTGAAAAAGATTCATTACTAAACTCTATATTAATTGGAGGAGTTAATTTACTTTTCACCTTTATTGGATTATACTTTATTGATAGAATAGGTAGAAGAAAATTAATGATTTTAGGCTCAATAGGTTATATTATTAGTTTAGTAATGATTTCAGGTTGTTTTTTATCACATTCTAATTATTCTATATTAATATTTTTTATTTTGACATTTATTGCTTCACATGCCATCGGACAAGGAGCAGTAATTTGGGTTTTTATATCAGAAATATTTCCAAATCAATTTAGGGCAATAGGACAATCATTTGGGGCAAGTATTCATTGGGTTTTTGCTGCAATAATTACATTATTTACACCCTATTTTTTAGATGAAAAATTTGGAATATTTAAAGATAATCCATGGCCAATTTTTGCATTTTTTGCTTTTATGATGTTAATACAATTTATCTGGGTGTTATTTAAAATGCCAGAAACAAAAAACACTTCATTGGAAGATTTAGAGAAAAAATTATTAGTCAAATAGTATAAAAATTTCGATTGCTCGATTATTTAAAATTAAAAATTAAACTATGAAAAAAACCTTTCTTGTTTTTATTGTAATGATTCTAGCATTACAATATGCTTCTGCACAAAGACAGTTGACTGGTTCTGTCAAAGATGCAAACACAAATCAGCCACTTGTTGGTGCGAGTATTATTGTTCAAGGTTCAACTAAGGGAGTTGCAACTAATGCTGAAGGTAAATTTAGTATTACTTTACCAGGCAAAGCTGAAAATATCATTGTTGGCTTTGTTGGTTTTGACTCTAAAGTAATTTCAATTGTGAATAAAACTGAAGTAAATGTTTTATTATCAGGCGTGAAAGACCTTGATGAGACTGTTGTGATTGGTTATACTTCACAAAGGAAAAAGGATTTAACAGGTGCTGTTGCTGTTGTTGAATTGTCTCCTGTGAAAAATAATAGTTCTGGAAATGTAATGCAATCATTACAAGGAAGGGTTGCAGGCCTATATATCGAAAAAGATGGTTCACCAAATGGTTCAAATGGACGTATTTTAATCCGTGGTGCCAATACATTAGGCAATAATGACCCATTATATGTAATTGATGGTATTCCAACCACAAGACCTGAAGTTTTTCAAAATTTGAATCCAGCAAATATTGCTTCAGTTCAAGTTTTAAAAGATGCATCTGCTGAATCTATTTATGGAGCTAGAGCATCGAATGGAGTGATTATTGTTACCACAAAAAATGGCGGTAATTCAAATGGTAAAGTTGAGTTACAATTTAATTCTAGTACTTCATTTCAATCTGAAAAATCTATGAGATTTAAGATGTTAAATGCAGTCGATAGAGGAAAGGCTTTATGGCAAGCTTCTGTAAATGACGGTCAAGATCCTGCAGCTGGATACGGAGAGATTTATGATTTTAATTGGAATAAAGATTTTAAAAATCCTCAATTAACAAGCGTTACACCAAAACCATTTGTTGGTGGAGATCCAAATACACCATTTGGTAACACAGACTGGCAAAGTGAGATGTATAAGACTGGTGTAGTAACTAACAATACATTAACAGCCTCTGTTGGGAATAAAAATTCTTCGATGACTTTTAGCCTTGCACATTTAAAGAATTCTGGAATGTTGAAGTTTACTGGTTATGAAAGGACTAGTGCAAGTGTCAGCGGAATAACACGTTCTTTTAATGATAAAGTATCATTAGGGTTCAATTTTAATATTGCAAATTCTAATGAAACGCTAACTGCTCGTGATTTAGGCGGTGCTTCAACTACTTTCTTAGCTGTAACATTAGCTCCTACAATTCCAGTGTATCAAAAAGATGGTAAAACCTATGCAGGTGAATTAGGAGCAGGATATTCAGATAGAAATAATCCTCTACATATGCAAGATTTAGCTAAGTGGAATAATGCAAATAGGCTAAGTTCTTTTGGTAACGTGTTTTTAGAAATTCAGCCAATAAAGAATTTATATTTCAAATCAAATATTGGTGCTGATAATGCATATTTTAATAATAAAGTTATTACTCCAACTTTTTCTGAAGGAGCTTTAAATAGAACAACTAATAGCTTATCTTTTGATCAAAATCATTACTTAAGTACAACCTTTTCAAATACATTAAGATATAATCTAGATCTAAATGAAAATAACAGATTCAAAATATTGGTTGGTACTGAATTAATCAAAACGAATTTAGATTATCAGTTTAGTAAAAAAGAAGGCTACGCTCTTCAAGAAAAAGACTACTTCACTTTAAGTGCAGGTACTGGAAATACAACATTAACTGGTGGGTCAACTGGTCATAGTTTATTCTCGCAATTTGGAAGAGTTGATTATAGTTTCTCAGATAAATATTTAGCTGCTGTTACTGTAAGAAGAGATGGTTCTTCAAGATTTGGATCAGATAATAGATATGGTATATTTCCAGCTGCTTCTTTAGGTTGGAGAATTGACAGAGAGGGTTTTATGAAGAATAATCAAATTTTTTCTGAATTAAAAGCTAGAGTTGGAGTAGGTAGAGTTGGTAATCAACAAATTGGTGATTTAGCTCGATTTGGATTATTTGATACGAGATACGGAACAACAATGGCACAATTGGTTGGAGGCTTTTGGGAACAATATATGAATATAGGTACAGCCTATTCATTGTCTGGTGCAAATACTGGTACCTTACCTTCTGGCTTTGTTCAAACACAAGCTGCAAATTCAGGTTTAAAATGGGAAACTACCGACGAAGTAAATGCTGGAATTGATTTCTCCATTTTGAGAAATTCTATTTTTGGTTCATTTGATTATTTTTCAAGAAATACTTCAGGTATATTAATTACGCCACCTGTTGCTTCAGCTTTAGGTGAAGGGCAATCAAAAGCTGTTAATGGAGCATCTAAAAGTAATAAAGGATGGGAGTTTGTTATAGGCTACCAAAGTCAACAAAAAGGCGATTTTAAATATAATGTAAGATTAAACCTTGCTCATTTTAGAGATCAAATTACAGAGTTGCCAGAAAGTGTTAGACCAGCATATCCAGGAAATCTTGTAAGTACAATTTTAGGTCACTCTCAATTTGACATTTTTGGATATAAGTCTAATGGTTTATTTCAATCTCAGTCTGAAGTTGATGCAGCACCTAAACAAATTGGAGCAGGACCTGGACGTATTCGTTATGTTGATATTAACAAGGACGGAAAAATTGATGATTTAGATAGAACTTGGATTGGAACTACACTTCCATCTCTAGAATATGGAGCAAGAATTGATGTTAGTTATAAAAACTTTGACTTGTCTATTTTTGGATCAGGTGTTGCTGGTAAAACTGGGTTTGATGTATATACTTTATTTAATAATTTAATGAGAAGTAGAGAGAATGTAGGGCCAGGTGTGTTTAATGGGTGGACTCCAAGTAATAAGCAAACAAATGTTCCAGCTTTGACATTATCTGACAATAATAATGAAGGAAGGGGTTCTGATTATTTCTTCGTGAATGCATCTTATTTTAAATTAAGAAATATTCAATTAGGATACACAGTTGATACCAAAAAGGTATTCAATCGTATAAGAATTTACGGAATGGCTGAAAATTTATTTTGGATTAAAAGTAAAAAGTATACAAGTCCGGATCCTGAAAGAATTGATTTAGATCCAGTTCCAATTCCTAAAACTTTTACGATAGGTATTAACGCATCATTTTAAGAATTAATAAAATAAATAAAAATGAAAAATAAAATATTATTAGCTTTTGTGACTTCAGGACTATTGATTATTAGTTCTTGTTCAAAAGTATTAGATTATAATCCGAAAGGAGTGCTTTCTTCAGCAGATTTAACATCTCCTACAGCAGTTGAAGGATTAGTTACTTCAGCTTATGCAGCAATAGGTAATGGAGATATGATTGGACCAATTTATAGCAATTGGGCTTATGGAAGTGTAAGATCTGACGACGCCTATAAAGGAGGTGGAGGAACTGGAGATGTTTGGGAAATTGATGCCATGGAGCATTATAACTTAGTATCTCCTTCAATGGGGGCTTTTGTTTCTAGAAGTTGGCAAAATTTATATAAATCTATTTCAAGAGCAAATGTTGCACTTAGAGCTGTTAATTCACTTACAGATGTGCAATATCCAAATAAAAAAGTAAGATTGGCTGAATTGAAGTTTTTAAGAGCTCATAGCTATTTTACTTTGAAGCGATTATATAAAAATATTCCAATTTTTGATGAAACTACTGCAGATACTGCTATATTAAAAGTTTCAAATACTTTATCAAACGATGAGTCTTGGAATAAAATTGCTGCTGATTTCCAATTTGCTATTGATAATTTACCAAATACACAAACTGAAATTGGCAGAGTTAATAAATATGCAGCTCAAGCTTACTTAGCTAAAACTAGACTTTATCAAGCATACGAGCAAGATGTTAATAATAAAGTAGTAAATGTAAATAAATCTAGATTACAGGAAGTAGTAAACTTAATTCAGTCTATAATTACATCAGGTAAATATTCTTTAAGTAATGATATTGCAGATAATTTTTTACCTGAAACTGAAAATGGACCTGAATCAATATTTGCAATTCAATTCACCATTAATGATGGAACCACATCTGGTCGTTTAAGCTTTGAAGATGGATTAAACTATCCCCATGGTGCACCACAATATGGATGTTGTGGTTTCCATGCACCTAGCCAAAATCTTGTAAATGCTTTTACTACTGATGCTAACGGGTTGCCTAATTTTGAAACATTTAATAATTCAATTGCTAATTTAAAAACTGCTACTGTAGATGTTCGTATTGATCATACTGTGGGCATTGACGGCCATCCTTATAAATATGACAATACCAAGCCATTTAGTAATAGTTGGGTTCGTGATGCAGGCGTGTATGGCAATTTCCATACAATGCGAAATCAACAATTGGCAAATAGTTCTTCATATTTTAAACTTGGGCCATTCATGGGCACAGCAAAAAATTATGATATAATTAGATATGATGATGTTTTATTAATGCTAGCTGAGGCTTACATTCAATTAGGTCAACAAGATAAAGCGCTTCCTATTATAAATCAAATCAGAACTAGAGCAGCAAATAGTACAGCAAGATTAAAAAAATCAGATGGAACTTTTGCGTCTAATTATAATTTAAAGAATTATTCTGCAGCAGGATGGACTCAAGATTATGCTCTAAAAGCACTACAGTGGGAAAGACGTCTGGAATTTGCTACAGAAGGAGAAAGATTTTTTGATCTTGTTCGTTGGGGAATTGCTGAGAAAACTTTGAATGAATATATTAATATAGAAAAAGTGAGAAGAACTTTTTTAACTACAGCGAAATTTACGGCAGGTAGAGATGAGTATTTACCAATTCCTCAATCAGAGATTACGTTTACTAATGGACTATATAAACAAAATCCAGGTTATTAATATATTCTAAAGTCCTAGTTAACAAATATTTTTCAAATTGGTAAGAGATCAAGGAGTGTAATTAATAATTCTTGATCTCTTACCTTTAATATTCTCTTATGAAAATGAAATACTTCTATTTTCATTTGATTATTTTAAATATTATTTTTGTTCAATTAAATGCACAGAAATTAATAAAAAGTAATCAAGAAAAATTTAGACCTCAAATACATTTTACTCCAGAAAAAAATTGGGTCAATGATCCAAATGGTATGATTTTCTACAATGGAACTTATCATTTATTTTTTCAACATAGTCCTAATGCTTCAGTGTGGAAAGATATAAGTTGGGGACATGCAACAAGTAAAGATCTAGTTAATTGGACTAGAAAGCCTATTGCGATTTATCCTGATTCACTAGGTTTAATATTTTCCGGATCTGTAGTTTTTGATAAGTTTAATACAAGCGGACTTGGTAAGAATGGAGTAGCTCCTTTGGTAGCAATCTATACTCAACATGACATGTTAAAGGAAAAATCAGGTAGAAATGATTTTCAAAATCAAAGTATTGCCTTTAGTTTGGATGGTGGCGAGCATTGGAACAAGTATGTTAATAATCCCGTATTAAAATCCCCTGGTATAAGAGATTTCAGAGATCCGAAAGTATTTTGGAATAAATCAACAAATAAATGGATCATGAGTTTGGCAGTAGTTGATCATATTTCTTTTTATTCTTCAAAAGATTTAATTAATTGGACAAAAGAGAGTGATTTCGGAACTGGATTAGGAAATCATGGAGGTGTTTGGGAATGTCCTGACTTATTCCCTTTAAAATTTGAAGGGAAACAGTTATGGGCTTTATTGGTTAATACAAATCCCGGGGGACCTAATAAAGGGTCGGCAACTCAATATTTTATTGGCAATTTCGATGGAAAAAAATTCGTTCCATATTCAACTGATGAAAAATGGATTGACTATGGACCAGACGAATACGCCGGTGTAACTTGGGAAAACACTGCCAATAAAAAATATTTCATAGGATGGATGAGTAATTGGATGTATGCAAATATTGTCCCTACTGAAAAATGGAGAAATTCATTCACCTTAACTAGAGAGTTGAGTATCGGCAAATTTAAGAATGATTTTATCATCAAAAGTAATCCGATATCTGCAATTAAAAGCTTAGAAGTTGATTCAGAAGAGTTAACATCATTAATTAGCAGTTCAGATTTGAATATCACTAATAAAATAAAAAATTTCACTGTTCCTTCAAAAATTGAAATAGAATTTGAAAAAAACAATGATGTTATAATTTGTTTTGCAAATAAAAATAAAGAACAATTAAAAGTTGGTTTTGATGATTTAAAAAATCAATTTTTTATTGATAGGACAAAATCTGGTATTACAGATTTTCATAAAGATTTCGCTACAGTTAGTATAGCGCCAAGGTTATGTGATAATTCAAAGGTGAAAATGACATTGTATCTAGATAAATCTTCTATTGAGCTTTATGCTGATGATGGTTCTACTGTAATGACTTCTATTATTTTTCCAAACTCAGACTACAATACCGTTAATCTTAGTTCAAAAAAGAATTCAAAAATTAATAAACTTAAATATTTCCAATTGAAATCAATATGGTAATTGTAACAATTTTCGCATAGGGCATGTTCTGGTTTGCCGCCTGCATTATGTAGGCGGCTTTTTTATTTTTTTAAAAATTGTTAAGCGGCAAATATTAATCCTTGTATAAACTAAATATAATGTTGAATCTAGAAGGTGAAAACACCTACTGCATATACTATTGCAAATATGTTTAAGAAATTGCAATTATTTAGTTCTGCTGCATTTAGTATTGGGCATGGTGGTAATGATGCTCAAAAAGTAATGGGTATTATAGGAGCCGCATTAATAGCTAATGGAAGTATCCAAGATTTTAGTTCTTTACCTAATTGGGTACCAGTAGCTTGTTATTTAGCCATTGGTTTAGGTACAATGAGTGGCGGTTGGAAAATTGTAAAAACAATGGGATCGAAGATTACTAAAGTAACTCCTTTGGAAGGTGTGGCTGCAGAAACGGCAGGAGCATTTACTTTGTTCTTCACTGGTCAAATGGGTATTCCCGTGTCAACAACACACACTATTACGGGCTCTATTATTGGTGTAGGCGCAACAAAACGTTTAAGTGCGGTTAGATGGGGGGTGACTACCAACTTATTATGGGCTTGGATTTTGACAATACCTGTAAGTGGAGTGTTAGCAGCTATAATATATTATTTTGTAAATTACTTTGTTAATTAATTGAAAGAGCAAATTTTAAAATTTTTTAAATTATGCGTGAGGAAATTTCCCATTCAAATCAGTTAAATTCGGTAAAATGTTCACTTTTGTAATTTTAATTAATTGAAAATCAATATAAAAGAAATCTAAAATCCTATTCATAACCCTGAGGTCTCGGGTTCAAATCCCGATCTCGCTACAAAGCCTCTCAACAAAGTTGAGAGGCTTTTTTGTTTTGAGGCTGTGTCGAAAGCTTGCTTTCGTAAACAGACGAAAAGCAAAAAAGCCAAACAGCAAACGCAGTTTGTTGTTTGTAAGGCTTTGGGTAAGGCGAACCTGTTGGGGATGACAATGCGAAGCATTGGCAATCCCATATTTGGTCATCTAGTTAAATTAAGAGACTTATATTGTTATTGTATGAACTCCTAATTGAGATTTTTTAATTATTTTATCTGTATGCCTTTATAATTTTATTTCTAATTTGATCTTTGACTTGTTGAGAGGCAAAAGAATGATCAATTGCTTCAAGATTACATTTTTTGAACTGTTCAAGATTCCAATTGAATATATTTTTTACTAATTGATACTCTGAATTCAGCGTTATATTTGAAATAGTTCTACAATCTGTATTGATACTCATTGAAACACCTGATTTGTAAATTTGATTTAATGAATGGTTTTCTATTTTATCAAAAACATTTGTCTGAATATTACTCGTGGGACATACTTCTAAGTGAATATTATTATTCTTTAAATAAGTTAACAAAGCTGAATCTTCAATTGATCTTACTCCATGACCAATCCTTTGCGGATGAAAATTTAGTAAAGTTTCCCATACACTTTCTGCACCTTTTGCTTCACCAGCATGAGCAGTACATGGAATTCCAAATTGCCTCATCATTTCAAATGCTTTAATATTGTTATCGATTGGGAATCCAGCCTCATCTGCTGCAATATCAAAACCCACAATGTGAGTGCCATAATACTTCTTAACTAGTTCTGCTGTTTCAAGGCTTTGAGCTTCAGTAAAATGTCTTAGTGTACAAAGAATAATACCAATTTCAACACCATATTTTTTACTCCCTTCTTCAGTTGCTTGGTTTACAGCTTCCACTACTTCATTAGGCTTTAATCCTTTAAAAATATGCTGTAATGGGGCAAATCTAATTTCGGCATAAACAATATTATCCCTTTTTAATTGTTTAATGAGGTCTAATGTTACCAGCCTAAGTTCTTTTTTTGTTTGCATCAACTCAAATCCCTTTACTGCTCTCTTTATATAATCTGCCAAATTATTGCATTTAGGAGGAGCTATAAATGATTCCTGATATTGCTTATAGCTAATTTGGGGTTTGATTTTTTTAACGACCTCATAACTTAATGAACAATCTAAATGTTGATGCAGCTCAACCTTAGGAAGTTCAGAGAAAGGTATTTTTTGTCCAAATAACGATTTTGTAAATAGGGAAGTTATAAATATAAGAATAATGATTTTCTGCATAATTATTTTTTTGCAATTTAACTATTTGATATTATAAAAATTGGGACATTTGTCTCATGGTATTAAAAAACGAGAACCTTTTAAAATTAATCACAGAAATTGCTATAGCTTCTAATACTAATAAATTAGAAGTTGTTCATTTTAAAAAAAATGAACACATAGTTGATGAAAATAAATTCCTTAAATACTTATATGTAATTAAGGAAGGAGTATGCAAATGTGTTATTAATGAAAGTAAAAATGATAAAAAATTTATCATTGAGTTTATTGGTAGTGGAGAAATAGTTGGTGAAATTGAAGCAATTTTAGGTACTAAAACAATGGCTCAAGTGATTGCAATAACTAATTTAGTTGTATTCAAAATTGAGCTTAATACTTTTAAAAAGCTACTTGATGAAAATAAGAAGTTTAATGATCTAATTTTGATTGAATTAGCAAATAAGTTAAAAAATACTGGAGTTAGGACTTCCATTCAACAATTAAATACAATTGGTAGTTCATTAATAAAAATTCTGAAAATTCAGAAGGAACAAAATCTCATATTTAGTAAAAATGATCTTGCTGAATACCTAGGTATTACAATTAGAAGTTTAAATAGAGAGTTGAAAAAACTGAATATAAATCAACTTGATTAATTAAAAATTGTTTTAGAACTTCCTTGCTTGAATTGAACTGATGGTGATGCTGACCCTCTTGGTCAGCCACTTTATTCAGAAGTATTTTACGAACAATATAGGTTTTCTCATTTTAAGAATATTTACTAACTTTAGTTAGTTTATCTAAAATACTGTTATGAAAAATATTCTTGTATTTGGTATGGGAAAGGTAGGGTCCTTGGTGGCAACCCTTTTGAGTCAACAATTTAAAGTTACTGGATTTGATCAATTTGTTGAAAAAGGCAAATATAAATTCAAGATCATTGAAGCAAATGTAAAAGACCTTAAATTATTAGAAGAAGTCATTAAGCAACATGATGCAGTGGTTTCTTGTATGCCATTTTATTTAAATTTACCTTTAGCAAAAATTGCATTTAAACATAAGAAACATTATTTCGATTTAACAGAAGATGTTTCTACTACCAATGCCATTCGTAAAATGGCTAAAACAGCAAAATCAGTTTTGGTTCCACAATGCGGTTTAGCTCCAGGTTTTATTGGCATTGTAGGGGCAGATTTAGCAAAGTCTTTTACAAAAATTAGAGATATTGAATTAAGAGTAGGGGCACTTCCCCGATATCCAAATGGATTACTTGGATATTCATTTACATGGTCACCAGCAGGGGTAATAAATGAATATATCAATGATGCTGAAGTAATACATAATGGAGTGCGAAAAATGGTTCCATCATTAGAAGGAGTAGAATATATTAATATTGAGGGACAAGAGTTTGAAGCATTCACCACTTCAGGAGGGTTAGGGACTATGTGTGAAACTTTCGAAAACAAATTGGATACCTTAAATTATAAAACCATTCGTTATCCTGGACATGCCAAATTGATGAAATTCTTATTGTATGAATTAATATTAAAAAATAATAAATCATTATTGGAGAATATTCTTACAGAAGCAAAACCACCAGTTCAAGAAGATATTGTATATGTATACGCTGTAATTGAAGGCTGGAAGAAGAATACTTTGAAAAGAGAAGAATATTACAAAGCTTTTACTCCAATAACCATTGACGGTCAACATTGGAGAGCTATATCCTGGACTACAGCTGCTTCATTATGCGCAGTTATAGAACTAGTTGCAAAAAAGAAATTAGCTCAGAAAGGTTTTATCAAACAAGAGGAAA
This sequence comes from Bacteroidota bacterium, assembly GCA_024640255.1. Lineage (GTDB taxonomy): Bacteria > Bacteroidota > Bacteroidia > Chitinophagales > Chitinophagaceae > Sediminibacterium. The sequence continues at coordinate 116,074 of JAHEFI010000047.1, forward strand.
TTAATTTCAGAGATTTATTATCTACTAGTTATGGCAAGTATTTTAAAAATTAGTTTTTCAGTGAAATCCAACTCCCTTCTTCTACTTCCACTTCTAATTCGCCTAAATCCCACCCGCAATAGCCAATAAAAAGTTGAATTTGATCTTGTTTAGCGCCATTAGTATTAATGGCATGGATTACTTGTTCCATATTACCACCCATATAAAGACCATTGGATATTAATTCTCCTCCTTCAATGAGATCTGGTCGTTTGTGTAATACAAATAAATGATCTCTATCCACTGGTCCACCATCCATTAGAGGGAATGGTTTGCTATGATTGAATTCAATTAATTCATGCAAAGATTTCCCAAAAGGTTTATTCTTTACAAAACCCACAGTTCCTTCCTCATTATGTTTAACAATTAAAATGGTTGTATTCTCGAAGAAACTTCCTTTTAATTCCTCAGTGCTTTTGATAAACATGCCTGCTTTTAGATCCTTCATAAATTAAAATGTCGTGAAAAATATTTTTCTAATCTTTGAGTTCTTTCTTCAAAATACACATGCCTCTATACTCTTCTTTCATTAAATGAAAAATAGTATCGGATAATCGAAATCTACCTACTAGCTCGTAGCCCATTTTGGCATAAAATTTCATAGCTAGAACGGCGGTATCCATGGCCTTCAGAAAAATGTATTTCTTTTGATAAGAATGGGCAATATCAAAAACGTAATTCATTAAATAAGTTCCAAGTCCCTTATTTACTGCAGTGTAATCAATATAAATTCTTTCTAATTCAATGCCTTCTTTTTTATTGCCGCCTTTAAGGGCTGCATCAATATTAATTTTCAAATAGCCTACTGGCGTTTTATTGATGTATGCTATATAATGTAAGCAGTTTTCATTTTCTATCTCGAGTTTCAATTTTGAAGCAGGGTAAGCAAATTCATTCATATACCAATCCATGCCACCAGTATTCCATAAATGCGCATAGTGATGTACATAAATACTTTTAGCCAAACTGCTTAAAGCTTCGGCAGAACTACTGTCTATTTTTTTGATTTCTATGTATTCCAATGACACTATTGATTATTATAAGTATTTCTTAATTCAATTATATATTAAATTACAATTTACATTATAATAATAAATATTCCTTCTTATATCATTCTTTTATGATTGGAATTCGATTTAATGTTGCACCACAATCTTCTTACTTGATATGAACTGATCGGTTTCAAAGTTCAAGAAGTAAACTCCATTGGGTAAACCAGATATATCAATTTCTTTGTTTTTGGTAAGTAAAACCGTTTCTCCCATAATATTCAAGAGCTTAATTTGAAAGTTTTGAATGGTCGTTTTGCCTTCCACGATTATAGTGTTTGTAGCTGGGTTAGGGTATACTTTAATAAAATCATTACTGATGATTTCATTCACTCCAGTCACCAAAGAAGGCACAATTGCATAAGAGTAGGCAATATCTCCATTTTTTCTATTTGCATTTTCTTCAGTAGGTAAATAGGTTTTAATATAATCTACTTGAGCTTTATCTGGTCCAACAGTCACATATAAATAACCTCTATTAGGCATTAATATGCCGTTTACATAACCATAAGCAGTACCTGTAATGGTAGTTAAGTTTTTTGCCGATGGTTGAGGAACTTCTTGATAAACTATACCATCTTTATCTTGTTTAGCAAATAAATGATCATGTCCATGAAAATATATACTTGCTTTATTTTCAAACATTAAATAATGAATGGGTTTATCCCATCCAACTCTATTAGCACTAAAGCCAAAAGTAGAATCAGTATTTCGACCACCCATTTCATATAAATGGGCAAATTCAGAACCTCCTCTACCTTCAGTTCCTGAACCTCCTACTAATTGATGACTAAATAAAAACTTATATTTTGCTTTACTGTTGCTTAGTGTTTTCTTTAACCAATTATATTGCTCTATGCCTAAACTCCATCCCCATTCTGGCTTTGTTTTTGTATACATATATGGATCTATCACTACAAATAAGGCATCTCCCCACTCCCAGGCATAATAGTTTTCTCTGATTCCAACCATAGGTTCGGATACCGTATTACCTGAATAAAATGGATTAGGATATGGATTGGGGAAATAAGTTTTTCTTATAAGAGCTGCCATGGTGGGTAAACTACTTTCATTAGTATTTGGAAGCCATCCAAGTTCACCTTCATGATTTCCTAATGTAACGTATAAAGGAGCTGAGTGAGTGAGTTCATTAAAGTACTTTCTAAAAAGCAATGTTCTATCAATAATCGCAGCCTTATTTATAACTGGTAGTTTGTCATTCATAGTATTATCTCCTAAATCAACAATAAAGTCTGGCTTTTTGGAAAGCATATGCTGCAATGTTAATTTATATGCTTCTGGATCGCAATTGCTATCTAAATGTGGATCTGCTTCTACTACAAAAGAAAAAGTTGAGCCGGATTTTCTTTGAGTTTGAAAATAGTGTTCAGCTCCGTTTGTATAAGTACTGTTTCCAGTAAGTTTATATTTTGTTCGATAATAGTATTTTGCATTAGGCAATAAATTACTAAAATTTACTTCAATTGGTGTATCAGCAATAGTTGTATAAACAGGTGTATTATTTGTGTAGGAACCACTACTTAATCCATATTCCCAATAAACATTGACTGCTTTATCAAATAATATACTCATTGTCATACTAGTATCTGTTGGGCGTCCTAAGATCTCAGTATAATTTTGTGCATTTGTAAAATGACTAATTATAATAAACAATATTGTTATTAATTTTCTCATTTACTAATTATTATTTTTTGGCTTTTTTGCCAAGTATCTGTTTTGATGGTCAGTACATATACCCCATTGGGTAATGTGCTAATATCAATTTGTTTTTGATTTGATATGAGTACTTGATTTCCTACTTCATCAAATAGTATTGACTCAAATTTAATAATGGGGGATACAAAATTTAAATTAATTAAATTACTCGTTGGGTTAGGATAAATTTTTACAAAATCGCTGATATGCTGGTTGTCTATATCATTTATTCCTGTAACCAAACAAGTGCCAATGGTATAACTAAATCCAATTTCTCTATTTTTATGTTTTCCATCAAGGGTGTCTTTGGGTAAATAAGCTTTTACATATTCCACTTTCACACAAGTGCTAGATACGGTTACTTTAATATGTCCAGTGCCGTCAAGTGTGTCTGAAGTATAAGCATCTGCATTGGCAAGTTTCCCAATCATATAGGTAGAATCACTAGGCATGGGAACTTCTTGGTAATGTATGCCATCTAAAACTTCATGTGCAAACAAATGATCATGACCTTGGAAAAATATATTTACTCCATTGTCCTTGAATAATTGATGAATGGGCTTTCCCCAACCTGGTCTGTTTTTATCAAATCCATAAGTTTTACCATCTGCTTCATATCCTCCCCATTCAAATAATTTAGCATTGGTTAAAGCTCCTCTACCTTGTCCTCTAATGTGATGCGCAAAAACAAACTTGTATTTTGCTGTACTTGTTTCAAGTGTATTTTTCAGCCAAGTGTATTGTTTTAATCCCAAAGACCAATCCCAGTTCTGAGGCTTATCTGAATTTACATTTTGATATCTATAAACATCTAATACAACATAAAGCGCATCCCCCCATGTCCATGCATAATAATTTTCTGGACTTCCAATACCATATGGTTCATTATCCATATTTCCTGAATAAAAACTATTTGGAGAGGGATTTGGATAATAATATTTTCTCCAATAAGTACCCCATACTGCAAGATTATTAGGAGGATTTTGATTTAAATAAAAATCATTTTCGCCTTCATGATTTCCTAAGCTAATATAAAACGGAATAGAATGACAAATAGCTCCTAGGTATTGCCTATAATCTTTATGTAATAAATTTAAATCATTCGAAGTAATGGTGGTTGGATAGTGATCATCACCAAATATATCTCCAAGTGAAAGCATGAAATCTGGTTTATCTAAGGCTTGGTTATTAAGAGTAACCTGATACATACTTCTAATTCCTTTTTTATCATACAAGTGTTCATCAGACTCTACAGTAAAAGTAAATGCTTCACCTTTATTTCTTTGAGTTTGAAAAAAATACTCAGTACTTGCATTAAAACTAGTGACTGCATTATTCTTATATCTTAGTCTATAATAATATTTTGTATTTACTGTTAAATCAGAAAGTGAAACAGTGTAAGTTTGATTGGCAGAACTGAAGTAGGTCGAACTGGTTTTGGTATAAGTTTGAGCACTGGTGCCATATTCGATATAAAAATCTGTATTTTGATCAAAAAGTAAACTTACAGAAATGGATTTATCTGTTGGTCGACCAAGTATAATCGAGTAATTCTGTCCCAATAGTTTATGGTTGCCTAAACAAGCAACTAGAAGTATAAAAAATAATTTACGCAAAATCTATGGGTATTTATATGTTTAATTTAGACCAGCCAATGGGTTAAAAGTTTAATATTGAATTAAACTTTTGTGTAAATGAATGGTCTAACTAACATAAAGCCAGGTAAATGAAAAATAGCATCTACATATTAAGTTTTTCAATTTTATTGGCAGCCTGTCAAAAATCAACTAATGCTGTGGTGGCACCTGTAACGCCAGTTACCCAAACACCGGTTACTCAAACTCCAGTGTCTAGTGCTCCAACAATTGCTAATCAATTGAAATTCAGTGGAAATGGATTTTTACACAATGGCACTTATCCCAAATTATATACCTGTGATAGCTTGGGAATATCTCCTGGTTTACAATGGTCAAATGCTCCTGCATCCACTACAAGTTATGCTATAACCATGTATACTATACCTCCCACTGGAGATAAGCATGTCTATATTGTACTTTATAATATCCCTGCTACTATTAGTTCCATCCCTGATGATTCAAAATCTATAGGTGTTTTTGGAATTAATACGGTGAATGGGAAAACCACTTATACACCTCCTTGTTCCCAAGGTCCTGGGGCAAAAGTATATGTTTTAACTATGTATGCTTTGAATGCCGCTCCAACAATTACGGTACCCAATACTCAGGTAACAATGGATATACTATTGGCGGGCATGAAAAATAAAATTTTAGATAGTGCTGTAATGAGCGTAACCTACACAAGACCCTAATTATGAAAAAACTACTTTATCTGATTTTAGTGTTTTTCTTTTTTAATTCCAATGATACATTCGCTCATCCAGGGGGCCATTATCATAAAGGGGATGGCAATGTTTTAAATACATGGAGATTAAATTCTGGAAAGACCATTCAAGGAAATTTTTCTTTTGCAAAAGACAATACAATCTATCTTGAACAAGAAGAAGGTAAAATAGTTTCTATTTTAATCAGTGATTTAAGTATTCAAGACCAACAATTGGCCAAATGGAAAATAAATAAGATTAATCATTTCAACATTTCTGATAATATAAACACATTTCCTGAAACCAGTAGTCCATTCAAATACCTTCCTTTATTCTTATTATGTCTTAGTGTTATAGCTATATATTTTTTAAATAAACATTTCTTTAAAAATTATATCTTTAATTCAAGACTTGGATTAAGTACTTTTAGTTTTCTTTTTGTTGTTACTATTATTATAGCATGTAGTAAATCAACTACAACAACTACTTCAACAATTAGTACTCCAATTAATACAACACCCAGCAATCCTGTTGTAGTGGTTATTCCAAAAACAAATACTGCTTCAATAGATTCAGCATTTTCTGCCTTTAAGCCTGCTATTTCTACTACTTGGGACGATACTTATTTTTACATAGCTTCTAATGGTATACCTAATCACAATATGATGATTGGAATTACTAGTTGGCAACAGCAAGTACCCATTACACAGCCTTATAATGGAACCAATAGCTGGTCCATTCCATTACAACCAACTTATGCAACAATACCATTAAGTACTAAAACCAATTTAATGAAAGGTGCAGTAGCAGTGGCGGTGAATGGTATACCAATTTTTAATGCATTAAATAATAGAGGAGAGGACTCCTATAAAATTGGTGAATTAGATAATTGGGGTGGACATTGTGGAAGAGGGGATGATTATCATTATCATGCAGCGCCACTTCACTTATCTACTACCAATGGTTTAAAACCCATCGCATACGCAGTAGATGGATTTGCTGTATATGGATCAAAAGAACCTGATGGAGCTGTAATGAATGTATTGGATACTTGTCATGGTCATATTGGAACAAATGGCACCTATCATTATCATGGTACTACTGATTATCCTTATGTTGTGGGTGCCATGAAAGGAAAAGTTACTTTGGATCCAGCTACCACAGCGCCTGAGAATCAAGTTATTCCTCAAGCATTTACCAAGCCAGTTCGTCCTGCAACAAGTCCGTTAACTGGGGCAGTGATTACTGATTTTACTGCTGTGGGAAGCAATGGTTATTTGCTTACCTATAAAAGAGGTACTAAAAATGGGTATGTAAAATATAGTTGGGATGCAAGTAATAAATACACTTTCATTTTAACAGACACAGCTGGTGTTTCTGTTACGAATGTATATCAGAGATAAATATTAATGCTTATACACTTTGCCATCCTTCATAACCCAATCTACATTTTGTAAAACGCTTATGTCTTTAGTGGGGTCTTTCTTTAAAGCAATGATATCTGCAAAACTTCCTTCTTTGATTTCACCAATCTTACCTTGCATGCCTAATAATTCGGCAGCAGTAGTGGTTGCTGTTTGAATAGCTTGCACTGGACTTAATCCCCACTCAACAAAATAAGTAAAGTCTTTAGCTTGTGGTAAACTCCAATCATAACCACCAATATCAGTACCATAGGCTAGTTTAACACCCATCTTAATGGCTTTCTTAAAAGTAGCTTGAATAGATTGTTGAAAATATAAATTAATAGGGCTTCCTAATTTGGCTCTTCCTTCTGCAACATATTCATTCACAAATAAAGTAGGGCACCAGAAAATTCCTTTTTCCGCCATGACACGCATACATTCTTCATCCATGCCACTTCCATGTTCTATACTTGAAGCACCTGCATTAATAGCTGCTAATATTCCATCTCTTGTCATAGCATGTGCCACTAATTTTTTTCTACTCGTTAAAGTTTCATCTCCAATGGCTTTAATTTCTTCGGTTGTAAAATTGGGAATAGATCTAAAAGAGCCATCTGCTAATCTATAATAACCACGATCTGCATATATTTTAATCCAATCAGCGCCTTGTTCAATTTGTTGTCTTACTGCTCTTCTTGCTTCATCAGCACCAGTAATTTCTATTACCCCTTTTGGTAAATGTATTTCCCAAGAATAGTCTGATGCTTTTATTGGATAGTGCCCTGTAGTATTCATTGCTAAAGTAGAAACAATCATTCTTGGTCCGCTGATTACGCCTTTGTTAATGCCTTTTTTAAGATCTACATCTGCAAATCCAGCACCTTCTGTACCTAAATCACGAATGGTTGTAAAACCATTCATTAAAGACTTCTCAGCACTTTTAGTGGCTCTGATGGTTCTATATGGAATTGATTCTTTTAACACTTGTACATCATAATCTTCCGAAGTGATATCGCCTTGTAAAAGCACATGTGTATGACAATCAATCATTCCTGGCATTACAAAATAGTTACTAAGATCTATAATAGAGTCTGCTGCACTAACAGCATTGCTTACAGAAACCACTTGATTACCTTTAATCAAAATGTTTTGTTTCTCAGAAACAATGCCCGTTTTGCTATCTAGTAGCTTACCGCATTTAATTAAAATAGTTTTCTGAGCACTAGTGGCTGCAGAAAAAAACAAGCTTAGTCCAAGAATTAAATTACGCATAAGATAAAGTTTTATGTATTCTAAAGTTAATCATTTAATTGTTACATTAGAGTATGAAAATCACTGCTAAATACCTTGTTCTACAAATCTGTAGTCTTTTATTAATTTCTCAAACTGTAATAGCTTCTGAAAAATCGAATAAGCCAAGAATTATCATAACAGCTGATCCAGAGTTGGATGATAATAATTCAATGATTCGTTTTTTATTATATAGTTCAGAATTTAAAGTAGAGGGATTAATTTATACCAGTAGTCAGTTTCATTGGAAGGGAGATGGCAAGGGAACTAAATTTATGGTGCCTGGAAGAGAGTATACTAAATATGGCTTGAATTTATGTCCATGCACTTCCTATAGATGGAGAGAAGGGGAGAGATTTATTCACGAAGCAGTGGAAGCTTATGGAAAAGTGTATTCCAATTTAAAAATTCATAATCCTGCTTATCCAACACCAGCATACTTAAAATCCAAAGTAAAATATGGGAATATCGAATTTGAAGGTGATTATTCAAAAGACACAGAAGGTTCCAATTTAATTAAATCGGTTTTATTGGACGATATACCCGGACCTGTTTATATTACTGCATGGGGAGGTCAAAGTACAATTGCAAGAGCGCTTAAATCTATAGAAGACGAGTTCGGTCATACCTCCAATTGGAAGCAAATAAAAAAGAAAGTAACTGATAAACTTGTTTTATTGCCTTCAGGTGAACAAGACAATACCTATGCAACTTATATTAAACCAAATTGGCCAGGCATTGATTATAGACAATTTAAAAATGGACCTAATTATGGTTATGGTGCACAATTGGTAGCAACTACAGAAAATGCATCATTGCTAACTAGTGAATGGATGAGAACAAATATTAGCTCTAAAGGACCTTTAGGTAGTATATATCGAGTATGGGGCGATGGTAAACAGATGGTAAAGAACGATCCCTTTGATTATTTTGGGTTAGATGGGTATACAAATGAAGCATTAAAAAAAATGGGTTATATAGTTTGGATGCCAAAGCAGGAAAAAGGGTCATGGCTGGGTGAAGGAGATACAGGTACGTTTATGAATATAATTTCAAATGGTTTGGAGGCAGATGAAAAAGAAACTGCCGGAGGATGGGGAGGTAGACCTTTTATTCCAGATCCAGCAACTTATATAGATCCATTTAGTAATGATACTACAAAAGTGAAGGCATTAGTGATCTCTGAAGATTTTTTAAAGAAACAAGCAGCATTAAAAGCCAATGAAATTCCCTATCCAAATTTCTTTCCTGCTGCACAAAATGATTTTGCTGCAAGAATGCAATGGAGCATAACGAATCAATTTAAATTAGCCAATCATGCTCCAGTGGTTCAAATAAAAGGACAACAAAACTTTTCTATCAAAGCAGGAGACATAATCAAACTACAAGCATTAGTAAAAGATTCAGATGGAGATGATTATACTATCAAATGGTGGCAATTTAAACAGAGTGGAACTACTCCTGCTTTACATATTACAAATGAGCATACACTGAATGCGACTATTGAAGTGCCAAAAGATATTTCTTCAAAAGAAATAATGGAAGTAGTTGTTGAGGTTACAGATAAAAGTGAGACAGCTTTAACTAGATATCAGGTTATACATTTGAAATTACAATAATGAAATATAATTAACCATTCAATATAGTCCTATGAAATTCAAAATATATATTATTGGAATACTTGCATTACAGTTAATAAATGCATGTAAACCAACCAAGCATTCTTATGAAGACTGGAGAGTGTATGGTGGTTCTAAAGAAAATATTAGGTATTCCTCTTTAACGGAAATAGATACCAATAACGTCCAGCAATTAACTCCGGTTTGGGAATTTCATACTAAGGATACTGGTTTTTTAACACAGTTGCAGTTTAATCCCATAGTGATTGGTAATTCATTGTTTGCCATTTCTCCTAAGTTAAAATTGTTTTCATTAGATGCAGTAACAGGTAAACAACAATGGATGTTTGATCCTTATGAAATAAATAATAAAGACGTAAAAGGACTGGGATATTTTGCCATGAATGTTTGTAGAGGTGTAACCTATTTTGCAGATGGTGATTCTAAAAGATTATTTTATGCTGCGGGTTCTAGTTTGTTTAGTATAGATGCCTTAACTGGTAAGCCTATTCAAAGTTTTGGAGTAGATGGCAAGATTGATTTACATAATGATTTGGGAAGGGATGTACAAGATTTATATATTGCCATGACCAGTCCAGGAATTATATATAAAGACATGATCATCATTGGAACAAGAGTTGCTGAAGAAGCAGCTGCGGCACCTGGCTATATTAGAGCATACGATGTGTACACTGGAAAATTAAGATGGATTTTTCATACCATTCCACAACCTGGTGAAGCAGGATTTGAAACATGGGATGACAAAGAAGCATGGAAACATATTGGTGGAGCTAATGCCTGGGCGGGGTTTAGTATGGATGAAGAAAAAGGAATTTTGTTTGCTCCTATTGGATCTGCTTCATTTGATTTTTATGGTGGTAAAAGAACTGGCGACAATCTATTTGCGAATAGTGTGCTTGCATTAGATGCAGCTACTGGAAAAAGAATTTGGCATTTTCAAACCGTGCATCATGATATTTGGGATAGAGATTTGCCCACTGCACCTGCATTAGTGACAATCACCAAAGAGGGAAAGAAAATAGAAGCTATTGCACAACCCACTAAATCGGGATTTATTTTTTTATTGGATAGAGCTACTGGTAAACCAATTTATCCAATTGAAGAAAAGGCTGTACCATACTATTCTGAATTAAATGGCGAAAAACTTTCTAGAACCCAGCCATGGCCTACTGTTATTGAGCCATTTGCTAGACAGTCATTGACCGAAAAAGAGTTGAATCATTTGGTTCCTGAAAGTTCTTATCAAGCTATTAAGAAAAAATTAGCGGAAGTAAGTACTGGATTTATATTTAATCCAAATACTAAAAAGGGAACTGTTATTTTTCCTGGTTTTGATGGCGGTGCAGAATGGGGTGGACCTGCTTTTGATCCAACAACTGAAATAATGTATGTGAATGCCAATGAAATGCCATGGATTTTAACAATGGTTGAAAATAATAATAAAGTGCTAGTTAATGAAAATAATGCAGCAGCAGGTAAAAGAATTTATACTTCTAATTGTATGGCATGTCATGGTCCAGAAAGAAAGGGCAGTGGAAATTATCCCACTTTAATTGGGGTTGATAAAAAATATACTTCTAGTTCTTTTATCAATTTAATAGCCTCTGGAAGAAGAATGATGCCGGCCTTTAAGCAGCTTAAAAAAGAAGAAGTGGAAGCGCTTGCTTCTTATGTATTAGATTTAAAAGACAAACAATTACAAACATATAAAGGACCACAAAAAACAACAGATCCATATTGGGAGCTGCCTTATAATTCTACAGGGTATAATAAATTTTTAACCAAAGAAGGATATCCTGCAGTGATGCCGCCTTGGGGTACTTTAAATGCCATTGATTTAAAATCTGGTAAAATAATTTGGAAAGACACACTAGGTGATTATCCTGAACTCTTAGCAAAAGGTATTCATACAGGTACTGAAAATTATGGTGGCCCTGTAGTTACCGCAGGTGGTTTAGTATTTATTGCAGCAACAAAAGATAGCAAAATGAGGGCTTTCAATAAGCGCAATGGAAAACTCTTATGGGAAACTACTTTACCTGCTCCTGGATTTGCAACACCCACAGTGTATTCTATTGGTGGAAAGCAATATATTGTTATTGCCTGTGGTGGAGGTAAATTAGGTACGAAATCCGGGGATTCTTATATAGCTTTTGCTTTAAACAAAAAGTAATTATTTCCCCACTCTATTTTGCAAACTTTGAGGGTATCTTGCTCCTTGAATAGTAATTTTTGCAGCAGCTGTTTCAATGTTCGCCAAATCTTCCTTACTTAATTGAATAGCAGCCCCACCTAAATTTTCAATTAGCCTATGTTCTTTAGTAGTACCTGGAATTGGCACTATCCAAGGTTTTTGTGCTAATAGCCATGCCAATGCAATTTGAGAAGGTGTTGCATTTTTCTCTGCAGCAATTTGTTTTACAAAATCAACAAATACTTGATTGGCTTTTCTGTTGTCTTCAGTAAATCTTGGTACTACATTTCTAAAATCTGTAGGATCAAATTGAGTATTAGCATTGATGGCACCAGTTAAAAAACCTTTACCAAGTGGACTAAAAGGAACAAATCCAATGCCTAGTTCTTCTAAAGTTGGTAAAATTTCTTGCTCAGGTTCTCTCCACCATAAAGAATATTCACTTTGCAAGGCAGTTAAAGGTTGAACAGCATGTGCGCGGCGAATTGTTGCTGCTCCTGCTTCAGACATACCAAAATGTTTTACTTTACCTTCTTGAATTAAATCTTTCACTGCACCGGCAACTTCTTCAATGGGCACTTTTGGATCAACTCGATGTTGATAGTATAAATCAATTACATCTGTTTTTAATCTTTTTAATGCTGCTTCTGCAACTGCACGAATATTTTCAGGACGGCTATCCATTCCCTTGTTTACATCCCCGCCTACAAATCCAAATTTTGTAGCAATTACTATTTCTTTTCTAAATGGTGCTAATGCTTCGCCCAACAATTCTTCATTCACAAATGGGCCGTATGCTTCAGCACTATCAAAAAAAGTTACCCCTAATTCATAGGCCTTGTGAATTAATTGAATAGCCTCTTTCTTGTCTGTAGGTTTTCCATAACCATAACTCAACCCCATACAGCCTAATCCTAAAGCAGATACTTCTAAACCTGATTTTCCTAAAATTCTTTTTTGCATAAATAGATTAATTCAAATTCATAAACTCTTTTGGCGTAGATCCTACTTGTTGTTTGAAGAATCTAGTAAAATGTTGAGGATATTTAAATCCAAGCTCGTTGGCAATTTGATTCACAGATTTGTTAGACTCGTATAATTTTATTTTAGCCACTTCTATAATCTTGTTATGAATATATTCTTGTGCAGTTTTTCCGGTTGATTTTTTGATAAGGTCTCCGAAATAATTGGATGACAAATTCATCTCACTTGCACAAGCAGCAACAGATGGAAGGCCAATTTGATTTGGTTTTTCAGATTCGAAATAATCATTCAAGAATAGTTCAAATTTTTCTAGAATACCCTTATTTACATTTTCTCTTGTAATAAATTGTCTATCATAAAAGCGTTGACAATAATCCAAGAAGAGTTCAATATTTGCAACAATTAATTTCTTACTGTGTTTGTCAATTGGCTGCTTTAATTCAAATTCAATTTTTGAAAAGCAATCAAGAATTAATTTTCTTTCATCATCCGATAAATGCAATGCTTCATTAGACTCGTAATCAAAAAACTTATAATTACGAATGTTTTTACCTAATGAAGTTCCTAATAAAATATCCGAATGAAATACAAGTCCATGACCCATTGGTTGGTATGGTTCAGTAGGCTTTTCCATAGTCATTACTTGTCCTGGTGCAAAAAAGGCAAGCGTGCCCGCTTGGTAATCGTAATAATGACGACCATATTTCATGTCTCCACATTTCACATCTTTTAAATAAATACAATACATGCCGTATTGGAATCTAACAGAACTAACATTACCCCAATCTCTCATACTTGCGTTAGAAAAATCAATCACAGTTACTAGTGGATTGTAGGTTTTAGTATTGTTGTCCTTATTATAATCATTAATATTATTGATTGCGTATATCTTTTCCATAAGACTAATTTGTCATCAAATTTACCTTTTTAAACAATGATTTATGCTCCAATCTATCTAAATCAGTAAAAATGGTAGAATTCTCATTAATAGATATACTTCATTGGGTTTGATTAAGTTTAATTTACACCTTGTATAAACAATCAAACATGCTATGAAAAAATTATTATTTGTTGTAATAATCTTAACTGCTTTTTTTCAAACAAAAGCACAAGAGCAACCAGATATTACTAACTCGTTAGTTCTAAAAGTCGAAGGAGGATCTATTAAAGGCTTAATAAATCAAGATGTAGTTTCCTATAAAGGAATTCCTTTTGCAGCGCCACCAGTGGGTCAGTTGCGATGGAGGGCGCCGCAACCAGTGATTGCATGGGATGGTGTTCGTGATGCATCTAATTTTGGTAAAGATTGTGCTCAAGCTGCTTTTGGACCAAATGCAGACTCTATATCCAAAACATCTTCTGAAGATTGTTTATGCTTAAATGTTTGGGCTCCTTCAAAAAATAATACAACCAAAAAACTACCAGTAATGGTTTGGATACATGGTGGGGCATTTATGTTTGGAAGTGGTGCTCAACAAGATTTTTCGGGTGAAAAATTTGCCAAACAGGGTGTTATTTTAGTAACAATCAATTATAGATTAGGAAGACTTGGATTTTTTGCTTTTCCTGCTTTAACAAAAGAACAACCTAAAGAGTTTAAAGGCAATTATGCTTATATGGATCAAATTGCTGCACTAAAATGGGTGAAGAATAATATAGCTGCATTTGGAGGAGATCCAAATAATGTAACCATTTTTGGAGAATCTGCAGGTGGCGTTTCAGTACAATCTTTAATTTCAATTCCATCAGCAAAAGATCTTTTCCAAAAAGGAATTATTGAATCTGGTGGAGGTAGAGATGGAGTTTTAACTGGAAGACCAATAAATAAAGAAAATGCAGATTCTTATTATCCAGTTTCTGCTGAAACGATTGGTGTGAATTTTGCAAAAAGATATGGCATTAATGAAACAGATGAAATTGGTTTAGCAAAATTAAGAGCACTAACTGTTGCACAAATTATTGACAAAGGACAAGAGAGAGATGCAAGTTCTGGGGCTCCAACCTATTCTGGGCCAATTTTTGATGGTCAGCTGGTAGTTGAAACTGCACAATCTTTCTATAATTCCAATAAAGCATCCAATGTATCTGTGATGATTGGGTCTAATAGTGCAGAAGTTCCAGCAGGATTTGTAAATGCCCAAAACAAAGACGAATTATTTTCGCTTTTTGGTAAAATGAAAGAAGAAGCAAAGCAGGTTTATGACGAAGATGGTAAAACGGAATTTGGTCAAATTTTATCAATGGTTAATACAGATAAAGTGTGGGCAGAACCTGCAAGATTTACAGCTAATGCAATTACTAAAAAAGGGGGTATTGCATATGTTTATTTATTCTCTTATGTTTCACCTGCTATGAAACAGTATATGCGTTATGGTGCTGCTCATGCTTCAGAAATTTCTTATGTTTTTGACAATCTTAGATCAAGAAATAACGATCCTATAAGTGAAACAGATAAGGCTGTAGCAACAATGATGAATACCTATTGGGTGAATTTTGCAAAATATGGTAATCCAAATGGAGTGGGTTTAGCAAAGTGGCCAAAATTTTCAACAGACACAGATGAATTAATTGAATTTTTGGGTGATGGAACGGCCATTGGAAAAGCTAATCCTAAAAAGAAAAGACTGGATTTAATTCAAAAAGCAGTTGAGTCTGGCAATTTGCATTAGACAAATATTAGCAAAAGGTAAAAATGGTAGAATTTGCAGTTATTTATATAACAACATAATATTAGAAAAATTGATCTTTGCACTTTAAAATGTTCAACATGAAAAAAATATTAGGATTTCTATTAACCATTGTGGCTTTAATAAATAGCAATGAAATAATTGCGCAAGATAATTCCATCTTTACTTTAGGAGAGAAAAACATTAACACGCACAATACTGGATCAGTGTGGTTAAAAGAAATTAGTACACCTGATAGTGTTTTTGAATTTGGTATGGCTTTTGCAAGTTTCGCTCCCAATGCTAAACTAGATTGGCATATGCATCCAGGAGGTCAAATTTTAATTATTACAAATGGAATTGGGTATTATCAAGAGAAAGGAATGCCAAGACAGGTGGTTCGTAAAGGTGATATTATCAAATGTGCTCCGAATGTTTTGCATTGGCATGGATCTACTCCTAATACTGGGTTTTCTTATATCGCTAGTTCTCCATCTCAAAAAGGTAAAACTATTTGGAAAGAGCCAGTAGACGAGAAAGAATACAATGTGATTGACCCATCAGTTCCAACTGCCAATACTTTAGAGCAAACAATTAAAAACTTATCAAAGAAAAAATGGGATTGGATGTCTGCAAAAAATGCCGATTCTTTAAGCGTTTTGTTTGACGAAAAGTGTGAATTTGTGCATATGGGTGGAACATGGGGTAAGGAAAGAGAAGTGGATATTATTAAAGGGGGTTTTATCTGGTACAAAAAAGCCGAAGTATACAATACATCTGTTAAGTTTTATGGAAACACTGCTATCGTATTGAGTGACATTGACTTAGTAGCTGTGGTAGGAGGCAAAGATGCGATCAATCCATTTATGGTTACCGAGGTTTATATAAATGAGGGTGGTTTATGGAAACTTGGACAGCTTACTTTTTCACATTTGGCTAGACCTCTGAAGTTGCCAAAGTAAAAAAGGTTACCATTTATCAATTTGTTTAAAAAAGGTGAATTTTTACCCAAATAAATGGGTTAATTTTAAAAGGTAATGAAATTGTTTCATTCAAGTATAAAAACTGCTATATGTCAAAATTTAATTTAAAAGTAAACGGCAAAAATCATGAGGTGGATGTAGATCCAACTACCCCGGTATTATGGGTGTTACGTGATCATTTAAACCTAATTGGAACCAAGTTTGGATGTGGAGTGGGTTCATGTGGTGCATGTACTATTCATTTAAATGGCCGTGCTTTAAAATCATGTCAATTACCAGTTGCTGCTGTAGGCACTCAACCCATTACAACAATCGAAGGTGTAGTGGAAGAAGTAGGTGAAATGCATCCAGTACAAAAAGCTTGGTTAGAATTAGACGTTGCTCAATGTGGTTATTGCCAAACTGGACAGATTATGGCAGCAGTAGCTTTATTAAAAACAAAACCAAACCCAACAGAGGAAGAAATAGAATCTGCGATGAGTGGAAATATATGTCGTTGTGGAACTTATGTAAGAATCAAAGCAGCTATTCAACAAGCGGCAAAATCATCAACCAAATAAAATTGTAAAAAATGGAAAAGTCAACAAATAATCAAAGCAGACGTTCATTCCTGAAAGTTACATCTTTAACTGGTGGCGGAATGATGATTGGATTTAGCTGGTTAGCTAATTTATTACCTAATGAAGCTTTAGCAACAGCTGCGAATGCTAATGATTGGGTAGAGCTTACCGGATTTATTAAAATTACTCCAGACAATCAAGTAAAAATATTTAACCCTAACCCAGAGTTTGGAACCAATGTAATGACTTCTTTACCAATGATGGTGAATGAAGAATTGCAAGCAGATTGGTCTAAAGTAATTGTAGAAATGGGTGATTACGATACACCAAGATTTAAAAGTCAGTTTACTGGAGGAAGTAGAGGTATGGCGCAAGGTTGGAAGCCATTAAGAACTGCTGGTGCTACTGCAAGAATGATGCTAATGCAAGCTGCAGCTAATGAATGGAATGTGCCTGTAGCAGAATTAACAGTAGCTAATGGAGTGGTATCACATAAAGCATCTAATAGATCTGCGAATTTTGGAGCATTAGCAACAGCCGCTTCAAAATTAACGGCACCCACTAATGTAGAATTAAAAAAGAATTCCGCTTTTTCTTTAATTGGTACACCACAAAAAAATAAAGTGGGTAAAGATATTGTTGCTGGACATTCTTTATTTACGATGGATTATAAGCATGAGGGAATGTTAATTGCCATGGCAATACATCCACCAGCATTTGGTATGACTTTAAAATCTTTTGATGCAACAGAAGCATTAAAAATGCCAGGTATTAAAAGCGTATTTGATATTCAAGTATATAAAGATGGTTACAAAAGAGCCGGGTTTGATACAAGAGCATTCAATAAATTAGTAGTAGTGGTAGGTAATTCTACATGGGAAGTAATGAATGCAAGAAAAAAAGTGAATGTACAATGGATACCCACTGAAACCACTAAAGAAATTGTTGCAGCATGGGGCGGACAAAGAGAAGAAATTGTACCTGCTGGTTTAGAAAGTACAGATGAGCATATGAAGCAAATGTATGCGATGCAACAAAAGCCTGCGAAATTGTTAAGAAAAGATGGAGATCCTGAGACTGCTTTTTCAAAAGCTGCTAAAGTGATTGAAAGAACTTATTCAGCGCCTTTCTTATCACATAATCCAATGGAGCCAATTAGTTGTTTCGCGCATATCACTGATGAGAAAGCTTATTTTGTTGCACCAATTCAGATACCTGAAATGATGAAGCAAAATATAGTAAGCAATTTGGGTATTCCTGGTGATAAGATAGAAATGAAATTAACTAGAATGGGTGGTGGTTTTGGAAGACGAGCATATGGACACTATATTGTTGAAGCTGGATTGATTTCACAAAAAATAAAAGCGCCAGTAAAATTAATTTACACAAGAGAAGACGATATGACCAATGGTATTTATCGTCCAACTTATATGGTTACTTACAAAGCTGCAATAGACGCAACTAATAATGTAACAGCTATTGCTATCAAAGGGGGTGGTATACCAGAAGGAGCAGTGCATGAGAATCGTTTCCCTGCTGGAGCTTTTGAAAATTATATTGCAGAAGGATGGGAAATTCCTTCTAATATTACGATTGGTGCATTTAGAGCACCAGGCTCCAACTTTATTGCTTCTGCTGAGCAAAGTTTCTTGGATGAATTAGCTGAAACTATTGGTAAAGATCCATTAGATTATCGCTTAGAGTTATTAAGAAAAGCAAAAGCAAATCCAGTTGGTAAGAGAAATGATTATGATGCTGATAGATATATTGCTGTATTAGAATTGGTAAAAGAAAAATCTAATTGGGCTGCAAGACCTAAAAATGCAAAAAGAGGTGTGGCAGCTTATTTCTGTCATAGTTCTTATGCTGCACATGTGGTAGATGTGACTATGAAAGATGGCCAACCAGTAATCGATAAAGTTGTATCAGCTATTGATTGTGGCGTTATAGTTAATCCAGAGGGTGCTGTAAATATGGTGGAAGGTGCTGTAGTAGATGGTATTGGTAATGCCTTGTATGGTGGTATGAGAATTGAAAAAGGTGTTCCAATGCAAAAGAATTTAAATCAGTACAGAATTATCAGACATAAGGAAGCCCCTAAAAAAATTGAAGTACATTTTGTTCAAAATAATTTTGATCCAACAGGTTTGGGAGAACCTCCATTCCCACCAGTATTTGGAGCATTAGCTAATGCATTGTATAAAGCAACAGGAAAGCGTTTATATAATCAACCTTATTTGAACGAATTAAATAAAAGCTAAAAAATTTAAATCTTTAACTCATTAAAAAAGATTGCTTAGGCAGTCTTTTTTAATTAATATTCAAATTAATTAAAATGAAAAAAGCAATACTTTTTATTTCACTAGGAATGATGGCATTAGCAAGTCAATCTTTTAAACAAGCTAATTCATCTAGTTTGTCAAATGGAAAAAATGTATATGAGACTTATTGTATGTCTTGTCATATGGACAATGGTACAGGTGTGCCTGGGGCATTCCCTTCATTGGTTAAAACAGGTAATTTGGCGGATAAAAATAGATTAGTTAAAATTATATTACAAGGTGTTCGTGGTCCAATTAATGTAAAAGAAACAAAATATGATGGAGAAATGGCTAGTATTAGTTTATCTGATAAAGAAACAGCTGATGTAATTAATTATATTCGAAATTCTTGGGGCAATAAAGCACCTATGATCACTGTTCCAGAAGTAGCGGCTGCTAAAAAAGCAGTTGTAAAAGGGTATCAAGCTTATTAAACATTCAATAAATGAAAGAACTGGTTGAAATAATTCGTGCATATGACCAAGCCAAAAAAAATGCAATGCAAACAGTTTTGGCTACAGTTGTTCATGTAGAAGGCTCGTCTTATAGAAGACCCGGTGCAAGAATGCTTGTTTTAGAATCTGGTTTAATGATTGGCGCAATAAGTGGTGGATGTTTGGAAGGTGATGCGCTAAAAAAAGCTTTATTAACTTTTACGGATCGAACTACAAGGTTAATTACTTATGATACTAGCAATGAAGATGATGCTACTGTGGGAATACAACTAGGTTGCGAAGGTGTTATTCAAGTTTTATTTGAATATATAAACCATAGCCAAGAAAACAATCCTATTGAACTTTTAAGAAAAGCTTGTAACAATAGACAAAAAGCAGTAATTGTTACTTTATTTGATGTACAAGACAAAAAAAATCCTTTAATGGGAACTGCTTTTTTATTGGACGAACAAGAACATTTTGAATCTAATGTAGTAGCAGAAATTAACACAAGTATTTTAGTTGATGCTCGACAAGTGTTAACAAATGCAAGTGCACATTTTAGTCAGTATAAAATAGGAGAAAAATCCATCCAAGCTTTTTTAGATTATATACAACCACCTATTTCCATTGTGATAGTTGGTGCTGGCAATGATGCTATTCCTTTGTCACAAATGGCGGATTTGTTAGGATGGGAAGTAAAAGTAGTAGATGGAAGGAATACACATGCTAAACAAGATAGATTTATTAGTGCTTGTCAGGTGTTGGTGAGTAAACCAGAAAAAGTGTTAGAGCAAATAAAAATAGACAATCGTACTTGTTTTGTTTTAATGACCCATAATTATCAATACGATTTACAAATGCTTAAAGCTTTATTGCCTTTGGATCTTCCTTATATTGGGTTATTGGGTCCCAAAAAGAAATTAGAAAAGGTATTAAATGAATTAGCAGAACAAGGATATGTTCCTACAGAAGCACAATTAGCAAATGTATATGGTCCAACTGGATTAGATATTGGGGCAGAAACAGCAGAAGAAATTGCAAGTAGTATTATTGCTGAGATTCAAATGGTATTGAATAGAAAAGAAGGCATTCAACTAAGAAATAAAAATACACCCATTCATCAATAATGGATACTGTGCATCAATATAAAATTGACAACTGCGCTGTAGTGATTATTGCTGCAGGAGAAAGCAAGCGTTTAGGTTCTCCAAAACAGTTATTATTATTGGATAAGGATTCCATGTTGAATAGGTTGATTAAAATGGTGCAAAAAGCAGTTGATTTTCCTATCTATTTAGTTTTAGGGGCAAATGCGGAAAAAATAAAAGCACAATTGCCTAATGTAAGCTTGAATATTGTTGAAAATACTGAATGGCAGGAAGGTATGGGAAGCTCCATTCGATTGGGTGTGCAAGCAGTGGCAAGTAGTGCGAATAAACACGACGGAGTATTAATACTAGTTTGTGATCAACCTTATTTATCTGAATCGTCAATAAAAGACTTGATTGCACTTCAAGCAATTAAGAATACAGCTATAGCTGCATCTTTTTATGCAAATATTGCTGGAACGCCTGCATTGTTTCATCAATCTGTTTTTTCAGATTTATTGGCATTAAAAGGAGATCAAGGCGCAAAAAGAATAATACAAGAAAGAGACCAAGAACTTGCTAAATTGCAGTTCGAAAAGGGTGTATTAGATATTGATACACCAGAAGATTATCAACAATTACTGAAAGAGGCGAGCAAGCAATGATAAAAGACAAATTTAATAGAGTACACGATTATTTAAGAATCTCCTTGACGGATAACTGCAATCTAAGATGCTTTTATTGCATGCCTGAGGAAGAGTATCATTTCACGCCTTCTAGTAAATTAATGCAGGCAGATGAAATTGAAGCGATTGCCGCAGTTTTTGTAAGAGAAGGTGTTAAAAAAATAAGATTAACTGGCGGTGAGCCCTTGGTAAGAAAAGACTTTGCTAATATTTTAAAAAGATTGTCTACTCTTGGAGTACAAATAACCATGACAACCAATGCAACAAGGTTACATGAATTTGTGGTTGATATAAAAAATGCAGGTATTCAATCCTTAAATATTAGCTTGGATACATTGCAAAAAGACAGATTTATTTTAATGACCAAGCGTGACCAATATGAACAAGTAATGAGTAATATTCAGTTATTACTAGAAAATGGTATTGGTGTTAAAGTAAACGTGGTAGCAATGAAAGGCATTAATGATGAAGAGATCAATGATTTTGTTAGATGGACTAAAGAAACGCCTATTCATATAAGATTTATAGAGTTCATGCCATTTGATGGCAACCAATGGAATAGAGATAAGGTAATTACACTGCAAGAAATATTAGATAAAGTCAAAACTGAATTTGATTTTTCTTCATTAGAGAGAAATGCACATGAAACTGCTAAGAATTATCAAGTAAATGGACATAAAGGAACTTTTGCAGTAATTAGTACAATGAGCGCACCATTTTGTGGCGATTGTAATAGAATTCGATTAACGGCTGATGGCAAAATGAAGAATTGTTTATTCTCTACCTCTGAAACAGACATATTAACTGCTTTGAGAAATGGGGAAGATATAACCCCTTTAATTCATCAAAATATTGCCACTAAAAAAGAAGCACTAGGAGGACAATTCACTACAGATTTAGAAAAAATTGAAGCAAAGGACTTGCATAATAGAACTATGATAAGTATTGGAGGATAAATTTAATGAGTATTCTATGGTAAGTGTAAATGAAGCAAAAAATATCATCAGGAATCAAATATTTTCTCTCGATTCAATAATATTGAATTTAGATGATGCTATGGGTTATGCTGTAAATGAGAACATTATATCTCCAATCAATGTGCCATCTTTTATACAATCCTCTATGGATGGGTATGCTTTTGCTTTTGATGATTTTAAAAGTGCTGCATCATTTACAATTATAGATACTATTCAGGCAGGAGACAGTTCTTCAAATAAGATTCAGCAAAACCAAGCGGTAAGAATATTTACTGGAGCAGCTTTGCCTATTGGGGCAGATACGGTCTTGATGCAAGAGAAAGCAAAAGTGGAGGATGATCAATTATTTGTGTTAGACGAAAAACTGCAAAAAGGAACTAATGCAAGAAGTATTGGCGCAGACATGCAAGAAAATGCAATTGCTGTAAAGAAAGGGACCATATTGACTCCAGGCGCTATTGGCTTGTTGGCAAGCTTGGGTATTACTAAAGTATCAGTTACACGAAAACCTACTATCAATATTATATTAACAGGTAATGAGTTGCAGGATATAGGCAAGCCATTGACTCCTGGTCAAATTTATGAATCAAACTCTCATACATTAAAAGCAGGACTAAATAGATTCGGCATTAAAGAGGTTAATTTTATAAAAGTTGCTGATCAATTAGAGGCGGTTACAGAAGCGATCAAGGTATCGCTAAACAAATTTGATTTAACAATTTTGACAGGAGGAATTAGTGTTGGGGATTTTGATTTTGTTTTAGAGGCTTGTCAACAAAATAATATAGAGCAGATTTTTCATAAAGTAAAGCAGAAACCAGGAAAGCCACTATATATTGGGAAAAAAGAAACAAAGGTGGTTTGTGCATTGCCGGGTAATCCAGCTTCTGTATTATCTTGTTTTAATCATTACGTTAGCATAGTGCTTGATCAATTATCCAATACTTCTTTAGAAATGAAGACGGTACAAGCTAGCTTAACCAATACTTATTCAAAACCAATTGGATTAACTCATTTCTTGAAAGGCTTGTATAATCATGTCACCAATGAAGTGACTATCTTAGATGGACAGGAATCATTTAAGATGAGTGCTTTTGCTATGGCCAATTGTTTTGTAGAGTTACCAGAAGATATATTAGAAATTCGTTCAAGTGAAATCGTAAAAATACATTTGTTTTAACCCTTAATTTTTATAATGAGCATCAGTTTTTTTATATTATTATTTATCGTAGCATTATTATACGCTTCAGTAGGACATGGAGGAGCAAGTGGTTATTTGGCTTTGATGGCCATCTACGGATTTGCACCTGATATTATGAAACCTTCTGCATTAATTTTAAACTTATTTGTCTCTCTTACTTCCTTTATTATGTTCTATAAAGGCGGTCATTTTAAATGGAAATTATTTTTGCCATTTGCCTTGGCTTCAATTCCATTTTCTTTTTTAGGGGGTACAATTAGTTTAGATGCAGTAATTTATAAAAAAGTATTAGGAGTGCTTTTATTATTGCCTGTGATTCGTTTTTTCTTTTATCCTAATACGGAAGAAGCTAACTTAAAATCCAATAATATTATACTGTCCATATTGATTGGCGCTATTATTGGATTCTTATCTGGATTAATTGGCATAGGAGGTGGCATTATTTTATCTCCTGTTTTGTTGTTATTAAACTGGACCAATCAAAAACAAACTGCTGCCATTAGTGCCTTGTTTATTTTTGTCAATTCTATCGCTGGATTAATTGGCCAAATCTCTAAAGGAGTTCATATCGACAGTTCGGTTTATAGCTTTGTTGCCATTGCTTTTGCAGGTGGTTTAGTAGGTGCTTGGCTGGGTTCTTTGAAATTCAATCAAAATATATTGAAATATACTTTAGCAATAGTTTTATTAATGGCATCAGTTAAACTAATTTTAACCTAATATTTAATAATGACAGTCGAAGTACAATTTTTTGGACAATTAATAGACAAAACAGGCAAGTCCTCTATTCAAATAGAGCACACAGCTAGTTTGACTCAGTTGAAAGAAATATTGTTCTCTGACTTTCCTCTTTTAAAAGGCTCAAAATTCATCATTGCAATTAATAATAAAATGGCCACTGAGCATTCTGCTATCCCTAAAGATGCAAAAATTGCTTTAATGCCACCCTTTTCTGGAGGATAAAATGGAAAAGTCAAAAGAATATATATTAAGATACCAAAGACAAATCACCTTAAATGGTTTTGGAATTGTAGCGCAAGAAAAGCTAACTAATGCCAAAGTTTTAGTAGTGGGCGCCGGAGGATTAGGATGTCCAATCTTGCAATATTTAGTTGCGGCAGGAGTAGGTGAAGTGGGTATTATAGATAATGATCAAGTTGCTCTTTCCAATTTAAATAGACAAACCTTATTTGGTCAAGAAGATATTGGAAAAGATAAAGCTATCATTGCTGCTCAGAAATTAGCTGAACAAAATAATTTAGTTAAGCTAAATGTATTTCAACAAAATTGTGATCAGTCATTTGCATTGGAACAATTTCCTTATTATGATATTATAGTGGATGCTACAGATAATTTTGCCACTAGGTATTTAATTAATGATGCTTGTGTTTTATTGAAAAAGCCGTTGGTGTTTGGCGCTGTATCACAATTTGAAGGCCAAGTAGCCGTATTTAATGTAATGAAAGAGGGTCAATCTTTAAATTATAGGGATCTATTCCCGGTACCTCCTAAAAACAATGAAGTGTTGAGTTGTGCAGAGGGAGGGGTATTAGGGGTATTGCCTGGAATCATCGGAATGATGCAAGCAATGGAAGTGATTAAATTAATTACAGGAATGGGAGAAGTCTTAGCAAATGAATTATTAACTTACAATGCTTTGAGTCAGGAAAATTATAAAATTCAAATAGTACAACATTCAGATAGTGAAAAAAATATGCCAACCACATTGGAGGCATTTACTAGTTTAAATTATCAATGGTTATGCAGTTAAAGAATATTTTTATGGAAGGGGCCATACCTCCAAGCTTTATTGCTGATAGTATTGCCAAACATGCTTCTAAGACTGGCATTGGGGGGCATAATATTTTCTTAGGACAGGTTAGGACAGATGATATAGAGGGTAAAAAAGTATCCGCCATTGAGTATACAAGTAATGTTGAAATGGCTTTGGAGAAAATGCATGAAATTAGAGAGTCAATTTTTGCTAAATATGCTATTACTTGCATGCATGTGCATCATAGTTTGGGAAAGGTGAATGCAGGTGAATTATGTTTATTTGTATTTACTTCTTCTAAGCATAGAAAAGTTGCCATAGATGCTTGCACAGAATGTGTAGAAAAAATAAAAGCAGAATTACCTATTTGGGGAAAAGAGTTATTTGAGGGAGAGGGTTATCAATGGAAAGTAAATAGTTAAATTTATCAATTTTTATCATGGTTAATATTACTCATAAATCTTCAACATTAAGAATTGCTATTGCAACAGGCATTGTTAAAGTGTCTGATCAAAAAACTATTGATGCTATACAAAACAAATTAGTGCCGAAAGGAGATGTATTTGAATTTAGTAGAGCTGCAGGATTATTGGCATGTAAAAAAACTTATGAAGTAGTTCCCGATTGTCATCCCTTACCTATTGAGTATACCTCTATAACGCATGCTGTTAATGGCTTAGAAATAAAAATAACAGTTGAAGTTCATACAGTGTATAAAACCGGTGTCGAAGTGGAAGCTATGCACGGAGTAATGATTACGGCTTTAACAATGTATGATATGTTAAAGCCAATTGATAAGCATGTAGAGATAATGAATGTTCAATTAGAAGAAAAAAAAGGAGGCAAGTCTGATATTAAATACGCTTATCCTGAAACGCTGAAAGTGGCAGTGATTACATGTAGTGATACTATTAGCAAAGGTATGGGAGAAGACAAGAGTGGGTTAACGGTAGAAACACATTTGCAAAAACATCATTTATCCGTTACCAATAAAAAAATAATTGCTGATGATTTTGATACTATTCAAACTGAAGCAAAAAATTTAGTGAATGAAGGATATCAATTAATCATATTTACAGGAGGTACCGGTTTGTCTTCTAGAGATATTACTCCAGATGCAATAAGACCCTTAATTGAAAAAGAAGTGCCAGGGGTAATGGAAGCTGCAAGAAATTACGGACAACAAAGAACCCCTTATGCAATGCTTTCTAGAGGTATTGCAGGTTTTGTTGGAGATAGTTTGCTTATTACACTACCGGGCTCACCTAGGGGTGCAGAAGAAAGTATGAATGCCATCTTCCCTTATATTTTACATGTTTTCAAAGTAAAAGAAGGGGTGAAGCATTAATTCAATAAAAAATATATTATGCGTATTTATAAATTTTCTTTTCTTATTGTGTCATTGTTTGTATTAACTGCTTTACATGCACAAACAGATAGTACTACACTTGAAAAAGTAACCGTAAAAAAAAGACTTCCTTCTCCTGTTACTATTGTGAATGACCGTTATGCTTCAAGAGGTATGTTTAAAAATACGGTGAATGTAAAAATGTTGGATTTTATTAATAATCCTCCAGCTGCAACCAATTTACCCATACTTGAATATTTAAGAGGAAAACTAGCTGGTGTTTTTATTGAAAGAGGCATGAATGGAAATTATGTGATCACTTCCGGAAGGGTTAAAACATTTACCGATGATGCAGGTGTTAAAATTTATTTAGATGAACAATTAATAGATGCTGAATTTTTAGCGGATATATTTCCTAAAGATGTTGCATTGGTAAAATATTTTCAACCGGGTGCTTCTATGAGCACAGCATTAGCAGCTTCTTCTGGCACTTTAGCCATTTATACCAGAAAAGGGGAAGATATGTTCAATTTTAGTGATAAAGCCGAAATGAAAGCCATCAATAAGATAGTTGATTCATTAAAGAAGAACCAATAGGCTTTTCCTTATTTTTGTGAAAACTTTTTTCCTTGTCAGCACCGGTATTATTAATAACCCCGCCATTTACACAACTGAATACACCGTATCCAGCAACTGCTTATTTGAAAGGATTTTTTAATACCAAAAACATTTCATCTGTACAGGCCGATTTTGGTATTGAAGTGATTTTAGCCTTATTCAATAAACAAGGACTTCAGCATTTATTTGAAACTATTGAACAAAAAGAAATCATCTTATCTGAAAATGCATCAAGAATAATTGCATTAAAAGATAAGTATATACATACCATTGATCAGGTAATTCAATTTTTACAAGGAAGACAGAATACCTTAGCGCATAGTATTTGTACTAGAAAGTTTTTACCTGAAGCCAATAGATTTAACCAGATAGATGATTTAAAATGGGCATTTGGTAGTATGGGTAAATTAGATATGGCTAAGCATATTGCTACATTATATTTGGAAGACCTAAGTGATTTGATTCAAGAAACAGTGGACGAGCATTTTGGATTTAGTAGATATGCAGAATCATTAGGTAGATCAGCCAATCAATTTGATGAATTATATGAAGCTTTGCAACAAGCTTATACCTTTATTGATGAAATTTTAATAAAAATAGTATCAAAGAGAATCGAAGAGACTAATCCAAAACTAGTTTGTTTATCAGTTCCTTTTCCTGGTAACTTATATACTTCTTTAAGATGTGGACAATGGATTAAAAAACAATATCCAAGCATTAAAGTAGCAATGGGTGGCGGTTTTGCCAATACTGAATTGAGATCTTTAAGTGATAAAAGGGTTTTTGAATTTTATGATTATATCACTTTAGATGATGGAGAAGCACCTTTAGAAGTATTAATTAATCATATCGATGGTAAAGAAACCATTGAAAATATGAAACGTTGTTTCACACTTGTTAATGGTGAAGTAGCTTATATTAATAATAGTTCTTGTGCAGATTATAAACAAGGGCAGGTAGGCACACCAGATTATACCGGCTTATTATTGGATCAATATATTTCAGCTATTGAGGTAATCAATCCCATGCATAGTTTATGGAGTGATGGAAGATGGAATAAATTAACCATGGCACACGGATGCTATTGGGGTAAATGTACTTTCTGCGATATCTCTTTAGATTATATTAAAAATTATGAGCCTTTAACTGCTGGAATATTAGTGGATAGAATGGAGGAACTCATTGCTGCGACAGGAGAAAGAGGTTTTCATTTTGTAGATGAAGCAGCTCCACCAAGTTTAATGAAGGCATTAGCTATTGAAATTATCAAGAGAAAATTAGTAGTGAGCTGGTGGGCCAATGTAAGATTTGAAAAAAGTTTCACCAAAGACCTATGTATTTTATTACGCGCTTCTGGTTGTATTGCAGTGAGTGGTGGATTGGAAGTGGCTTCAGATAGATTGTTGGAATTAATTCAAAAAGGGATTACTGTCGCGCAAGTTGCAAGAGTAAGTAAAAACTTATCTGAAGCGGGAATTATGGTACATGCTTATTTGATGTATGGATTCCCAACACAAACAGTACAAGAAACCATTGATTCTTTAGAAATGGTAAGACAAATGTTTGAAACAGGGGTTTTGCAATCAGCATTCTGGCATTTGTTTACGATGACAGCGCATAGTCCCATTGGATTAGATCCTGAAGCGTATAAAGTGAAAAAACAAACCAATGAGATAGGAACATTTGCAAATAATGATATTCAACATGAAGACCCTACGGGTGCTAATCATGAATTATTTGGCTTTGGTTTAAAGAAGGCATTGTTTAATTATATGCATGGAACTTGCTTTGATTTTCCATTACAAAAATGGTTTGATTTTAAAGTTCCAGCAACCACTATTTCAAAAGACTATATCCAAAAGGCTATTTTGGAGCCTGAATTAATTTCCTCTTCGCATTATAAAACCATTTGGATTGGCACCATGCCAACTTGTCAATTAGTTCAAAAGTCCAAAAAGGGGAATAAATGGGAAGAGATGCAATTGCAATTTCAAGCCAATAATGCATCTTTTACAATTTCAATAGATCCAAAACAGGCAGAATGGTTTTTACAAATCTTGCCTCAATTAAGTGTTGATTCTTCCAATGGATTAACTATTGCAGAAATAAAAGCTTCTTATCAAGCTGCAGGATTAGAAGGTTTTGAATTGTTTTGGGACAATAAGCCTATCAATAGTTTATCAAAAGCTGGACTTTTAAGAGTTTAGTTTAAAAAACTGCAAACATTATCTCATGATTTTTGTTAATTAATCAAACAAGTATCATGGCAAATTATTTAATAGTAGGAGGTTCATCAGGAATTGGAAAAGCATTAGTAGATCAATTAGTGAATGAAGGACATCAGGTTTTTGCAACCTATAATACACACGAAATAAGTTCTAATTTTCCTAATCTAAGTTATCATGCTTTGAATGTGTTGGATGAAACCATCAACCTTTCTTTTTTGTCTGAAAAGCTGGATGGTATTGCGTTTTGTCCAGGTGCGATTGCTTTAAGACCTTTTGCAAGAATACAACCTGCAGATTTTATTTCCGATTATAATTTACAAGTAGTGGGTGCCATTAAAGTTATTCAAGCAGCATTGCCTGCTTTAAAAAATGCAGAACAAGCATCCATTGTTTTATTCTCAACAGTAGCAGTTCAATTGGGTTTAAATTTTCACTCTTTAGTCTCTGCTTCAAAAGGTGCTATTGAAGGATTGACCAAATCATTAGCAGCCGAATTGGCCCCTAAAATTAGAGTCAATGCTATTGCTCCTTCTCTAACCAATACACCTTTAGCAGCAAGCTTATTAAACTCTGATCAAAAAATCGAAGCCAATGCCGAAAGACACCCCTTAAAAAGAGTGGGTCAACCAGAAGATATTTCTGCCATGGCAGCCTTCCTTTTAGGCTCCAAAACAAGCTGGATCACAGGTCAAATTCTGTCTGTGGATGGAGGAATGGGAACTCTTAAATAGCTCATTTTCAGTTTGTTAAAATCAATTAACTAACAAATGTTATCTTTTAAACAATTTTTCATTAACTAATTGTTAACATATAGCCTAAAATTGCTTAATTTAGAGGCTTAAGTAAAACAAAAAGCAAATGAAGAAAATTGTAACCTCACTCTTCTTGGCTGTTTTAGTATTCGCAACTGCTAATGCTCAGGTTCGTTCTGTAACCGGTTCGGTTAAAGACGATAAAGGTGTTGCTGTAGCTTATGCAACAGTTAAAGTTAAGGGTCAATCATCAGCAGTTGTAGCTGATGCAAATGGTAACTTCAAAATTAATGCTGCTGCAAATGCAAGTTTGCAAGTAAGTGCAACTGGTTTCTCTTCTACTGAAGTGAAAGCTGCTTCTGCAACTTTAAGCATTGTTTTGAATCGTCAAGTTGACGCATTAAATGATGTAGTTGTTACCGCTCAAGGTATCCGTAAGAAAGCAAAAGAAATCGGATATTCTTATGCAAAAGTATCTAACGACGAAATTACAGTAGGTCGTTCTCCTCAGTTAACTCAAGCCTTAGCGGGTAAGGTTTCTGGTTTAGCGGTGTATACTGTAAACAATAGCGTTGATCCTGCTGTAAAAGTAGTATTACGTGGTTACCGTTCATTAACTGGTAACAACGAAGCTTTAGTAGTAATTGATGGTATGCAAACTACCTCTACTGTTTTAGCAACTATTAACCCACAAGACGTTGAAAGCGTATCTATCTTAAAAGGTGGTCAAGCTGCAACATTGTATGGTTCTGCGGGTGTAAACGGTGCTTTAGTAATCACTACTAAGCAAGGTGCAAAAGGTAAATTAAAAGTTGCGTTCTCTAACTCAACAAACTTTGAGGACATCAGCTTCTTACCTTCTTTCCAAAACAAATATGGTTCTGGTTCTCAGTACTATCCATATAGTTATGGTGAAGCTGGTTATAACTCTGATCCTGTTTTCCGTGCTAAAGAAAACTGGAGACCTTATGAAAACCAACAATATGGTGATGCTTATGATGGCAGCAAGCGTATTGCAGGTAGAGTATTACAAGATGGTAGCAGTTTAATTATCCCTTATGCTGATGTACCTAATGTACGTCGTAAGAGTTTTGATAGAGGTATCTCTATCAACAACCAAGCAAGTTTCCAAGGTGGTGATGAAACATCTAGCTACTATTTATCAGTTGAAAATCAAAAAATCAATGGTATTGTTCCAGGTGATGTAAGTGATAGAACTGGTGTTCGTGTGAAGTCTACAAAAGAGTATGGTAAATTATCTACTACTTTTAACGCTTCTTACACTCAAATCGCTTACGACAGAACTACTGCTGATTTCCAAAATGATATCATCAATACTGCTTCTTGGGTAGATTTAACAACTATGAGAGATTGGAGAACAAACAAGTTCGCTAATCCTAATGGTTATTACAATGACTACTATAACAACCCTTACTTTAATAAGGATATCAACCGTGCTAAATATAAGGATGCAAACTTCTCTGGAAGTTTTGACATGACTTATAAAGTTGCAGAATGGATGAGCTTATATAACAGATTAGGTATTATGAATAACTCTCGTACTGGTAAGAACACTACAGAGAAATTCACTTATTCTGATTGGGCTAGAAATAGTGCTTATATCCCAGAACCTTATACACACGAAGATGATTACCCAGGTATCTACCGTGCAATCTCTAACGTATTAGGTGCTGTTAACGATTATTCTTCTACTGAGAATGTTGTGAACAATGAATTCCAAGCTAGATTAGCTAAAGATTTAGGTATCGTTCAAAACAAATTAACTTTAGGTTATAGCTTGTATCAACGTTATACTAAATCTATTTCTGTTGCATCAAGTTCTATCGTTGTACCTGATGTATACAACATTTCAAATAGACAAGGTAACTTATCTGGTTCTGAAGCAAACACAACTGAGCGTAAGTTTGGTTACTATGCCGATTTGAACACTAACTTAAAAGATATGGAGTGGATCAACTTGAACGTTACTGGTCGTTATGATGCGACTTCTCGTTTCTTCAAGCCAACAAGATCTACAAATCAATATTCTTATTTCTATTATGGTGCTGCCTTGTCATTCATTTTGACAGATGCGATTCCAAGTTTAAAGAGTAATGTTTTAAACTATGCTAAATTACGTACCTCTTATAACAAGAACGGTAACGACAACATTCCATTATATGGTTTGGATTTAGCTTTTGCTAACGGTGCTAACTTCCCTTATGGTTCTAACGTAGGTTTAACAGTAGGTAACACTTTACCTGATGCTAACTTAAAGCCTGAGTTTGTAACTGCATTAGAAGTAGGTGGTGAGTTTAGCTTGTTAAAGAACAGAGTTAACTTAGATTTAGCTTGGTATAACCAATCTTCAGTAGGTCAAGTATTATCAGTTAAAGTACCAAACACAACTGGTTTCTCTAACTTGTTAATTAACGTGGGTGAAGTGAAGAACTGGGGTTATGAAGCAGACTTAAAAGTTCAAATCTTAAGAAACACTGCAGTTAAGTGGGATGCGAATATCAAGTACTCTTACAACGACAACAAAGTTGAAAGTTTATATCCTGGTATTACAGCGTTTGCTTATGGTGGA
This sequence comes from Bacteroidota bacterium, assembly GCA_024640255.1. Classification (GTDB taxonomy): domain Bacteria; phylum Bacteroidota; class Bacteroidia; order Chitinophagales; family Chitinophagaceae; genus Sediminibacterium. Next base: position 148,962 of record JAHEFI010000047.1, read on the forward strand.
TATTCTTATGCAACATCAAACGTAATCTTAGGAGAGCGTTTCCCAATGTTGAAAACAAACGGATATTACTGGAATGCTGACCATACATTAAGAAGAGTTAACGCGGTTACTGGTTACCCAGTACAAAATACTGCTTTAACTGCTCGTGGTGGTACATTACCTCGTGATATGGTTGGTTTAGGATCTTCTGTATCTTACAAAGATTTCAGATTCTCTTTCAACTTTGAATACCGTGGTGGAAACGTTATGTATGCTGACTTAGGTCGTCAAATGACATTTACTGGATCTGGTTCTTGGACTGAAAACAGATTAGATCAAGTATTCCCTAATTCATACTATTTAGATGCATCTGGTGCTGAAGTTGCTAATACATCAATCAAAGTTCGTGAACCAGAGTATGCACTTTGGGTAAACAACTACCGTTTGATTTCTGAGAACTTCGTTACACCAGGATGGTTTATTAAATTAAGAGACGTTAACTTGTCTTACTCTTTACCAACTAGTTTGGTTAAAAAATCTAAGATCTTCAGTGCAGCTAATGTAGCTATCTACGGAAGAAACTTATTTACAATTGTAGACAAGGCAAACATGTACACTGACCCAGAATTCAGTTACACTTCAGGTAATGGTTTAGGTATTTCTAATACCGCTCAAACACCTCCAGTGCGTCAGTACGGTTTCAACGTAAACTTTGTATTTTAATCACCACAACTAAAAATATACAGATATGAAACTTTACAAAATATATATCGCAGCGTTTTTGGTACTTGTGGGAACAGGTTGTAAAAAAGACTTCTTAGATGTCAATACCAACCCTAACGCACTTCCAACAGCGACTCCAGCGTACGTTTTAGCGAACGCTATCAATACATCTGCCTCTTCATTGGTAGGTGTAAATGAAACTGGTATGTTCTGGTCTGGTCATTGGACTCAGTCTAATGGTTATATCATCAGTACTACTTTGTTTGCATACAATTTCACTAACGGTGATTTTAACTATTGGGATGGAACGTATGATAACTTATACGACTACCAATATGTAATTGATAATGCAAAAGATGCAGGTCAAGACTTTGCAAAAGGTCCTGCAAAAATTATGCAAGCTTTCAACTACCAAAAATTAGTTGACTTGTATGGTAATATTCCTTTCTCTGAAGCATTAAAAGGTGTTGATAAATTAGCGCCTAAGTTTGATGATCAAAAAGCAGTTTATGAAGGATTAATTTCTTTATTAGACGCTGGTATCGCAGATGTGAAAGCAAATGCTATCCCTAGTGCTTTTACTTCTTCTGATGTATTATTCAAAGGAAGTTCTTCAAACTGGATCAAATTCGCAAACTCTTTGAAATTACGTATTTTAATGCGTCAATCTAGAGTAAGTGGAAGAGATGCTTATATCATTGCTGAATTGAATAAGACAATTGCTGAAGGTTCTGGTTTCTTAACAACAGTTGATGCTGGTGTTAATCCAGGTTATACTCCTTCTGCTGGTCAAATCAATCCTTTCTATGATACTTATGGTTATAGCGAAACTGGTGCTAGAAGAGCAAACAATAACTGGCCTCGTTTTACTGAATTCACTGTAAATACTTTAAAGAATACAGGTGATACAGTTCGTATGAAGCGTTTAATGTATGCTGCTGGTAACGAAGATGGTGCTAACCCAGGCGTAAGCTTGAAACCAGAAATCAACTCTAACTATGTAGGTGTGCCTTTCGGATCTAGCTCTGGTTTCTTACCAGCTGTTACTTCTGCTCCTGGCCCATCAGTATTAGTTAAAGGTGCTTATAACAAACCTTTCATCATTTTAACTGCTGCTGAAGTTCAATTAAACTTGGCTGAAGCTAAGCAACGTTATGGTGCAAGTGTTAACTTAACAGGTACTGCTCAATCATACTTCGAAGCTGGTGTTAAAGAATCTTACAGAGCTTTAGGTGCAACTGCATCTGATGCAACAAGATTATTATCTAGCGGAGTTGATTTAGTAGACTACACTGCTTCTACAGATAAGTTAAAAGCAATCGCTTACCAAAAATGGTTGGCTTTAGCAAATTTCAACGGTTTAGAAGCATGGTCTGAATACCGTAAAAACGGTTTCCCTGTAACTCCTCAATCTAAGAACTACGTGACTGATGCAAGAAGACCAGTTCGTTTATTCTACCCTGGAACTGAATTAGGTTCTAACGGTGCGAATGTAAACGCTCAAGGTACTATCGACCCATTATCTACTCGTATTTTCTGGGATGTTGACTAGTATTAATAGTTAATCAACTATATAGAATAGGCCCCGCAATTTGCGGGGCCTATTTGTTTTTTATACCTGTATGATTTATATATTCTTGGAGATATGGTCTAGTACTTCAAAAGCAGTCTCTGCCATTTTATTTCCTTTATTATCAAGCAATGGATTTACTTCCGTGAATTCAATACAAACTACTTTGTCTGTTGATTGAAGTAAATCTATCATTTCCATAATTTCTTCAGGATAAAAACCACTTGGAACTGGTGTGCCAGTACCATAAGAAATTCTATCGCAATCCATCGAGTCTACATCAAATGAAATGTATAATAAATCACAATGCGATAGCTTTTCAATAAGCTCTTTCAAACAAGTAAGAATACCTCTAAATCTAATTTCTTCTACTTTATAGTATTTAATGCCTAAAGTATTCATGGCATCTTCTTCTGCTGCTTCATAATCTCTAACACCTAAATAAATCAAATCTTTAGGGTTTATTTTGGCTCCTGCAATTCCTATATTTTTTAATCTATCCCATTGTTGCAGCGTGGCTGGGGTGGGTAAATTAATTTGACAATCTATATTATCAAAAGACAATGCAGCAGCTAATGGCATTCCGTGAATATTACCTGAAGGAGAGGTGAAAGGAGAGTGAATATCTGCATGTGCATCTAACCAGATTACGCCTAATGTTTTATCTGGATACTTGGCTTTTATGCCACTCATAGTGCCTAATGCAGAGCTATGATCTCCTGATAATACAATCGGAAAATAACCTTCTGCCAAAGTAGATCGAACTGATGTAGCAACTCTTTCACATTGTTCTGCAACATGTTCAATTCTTTTAGCAAAATCATTGGTATTCTTCTGATAAATGGTTTCATTATGGGTCTCCACATCTATGTGTGGATGTCTATTAAAATAATCGTTGCCAGAATTTATAGCAGCTATTTCAATCGCATCAATACCCATATCAGATCCTCTAGTACCTGCACCAATATCAGATCTATTCTTGATTAATTTAATGTCCATAAATGATTGTTCTACTATTCCACGCCAGGTTGTTTCATTACAAAATGCTCATCTGCTTTTGCTTTATCAACCATTTTCTTTACATCTTTCAATAATTGTTTAGCATCATAAACAATACCATCTTTAATGGTGTACTTTACACCACCCACTCTTTTAGTATTTCCTTCTTGGTCTAAACGAATAGCGCCTGTGCCATATAATACTTGAAGATTTTTTAATGGGTTTTCATCTAGTAAAATGATATCTGCTAATTTACCTTGCTCTAAAGTGCCTAGGTCTTTGTCCATACCCAAGGTTTGCGCTGCATATAAGGTCGCAGATCTAATTACTTCTAAAGGATGAAATCCTGCTTCTCTTAATAGTTCTAATTCTCTAATAAAGCCAAAGCCATAGGTTTGATAAATAAAACCATTGTCAGAACCTGCAATTACTCTACCACCTCTGTTTTTGTATTCGTTGATAAAGCTCATCCATAATTTATAATTGTTTTTCCATTCAATTTCTTGTTCTGTTCCCCAGTCAAACCAATAAGAACCATGTGAATTTCTGCTAGGAGAGTAGAAGCGCCATAAAGAAGGCAAGGTATAATCATCATGCCACTCGGCTCTTCTAGCACGCATTAAGTCTCTATTGGCTTCATAAATATTAAAAGTAGGATCTAATGTAAAATCCAATGAAAGCAATTCGTTCATTACTTTATTCCATTTGTCAGAATAAGGTGCAGCCGCTTGCTTCCATAATTTACCTGCATTTTCAAATCTACTTTGCTCATTGGTATAATTATAATCTAATGGAAAATCCTGTACTGTTTTATTTTCAAATAAAGCTTCTGGTAAACCATACCAATGTTCCATACTGGTCATACCTGCTCTTGCAGAACTTAACACATTCCATCTTGCTACATCTGTTTGGGCATGGTGCGCGCAAGATCTTAAACCCAATCTTTTATTTTCTCTAATGGCTGCGTCCATAATTTCGGGTGCAGCACCAAAAAACTTAATACCATCTGCACCATTTTTTGCATTTTCATCCACCCAATCAATGGCATCTTGTTTGGTAATGATTTCTTTTTTAGAACCCTGGCCAAAAGCAGTATAGGCGTATATTCTAGGGGCAATAATTTTATTTTCAGCACTTCTTTTCTTTTCACTTAATACCCAAGACAAACCATTTCCGGCAGATACATCTCTTACAGTGGTAATACCATGAGCCATCCAAAGTTTGTATACATATTCAGCAGGAGTTCCCTGTTCAACACCTCCAATATGGGTATGCATATCAATTAACCCGGGAAGTGCGTACATGCCAGTAGCGTCAATTTCTTTTCCATAAGCGGCTAATTTGGGTCTTCTTGCAGGGTTAATCTTTGTTCCCTCAGCACCTACGGTAACAATTTTTACGATTCTGTTATTTTCAATCACTATATCTACTGGTCCTAAAGCAGGCGCACCCGTACCATTGATAATGGTCGCTCCTCTAATAATCAATTGTGTGTATGGACCTTCACCCGCATTGCGGTTAGGTGCTGGAGGTATTTGTGCAAAAAGACTTGAATGAATTAAACAAGCCATCAATAAAATGAAAAAATGAAATCTAGCTTTCATATGGATAAATTTTGTACCTAAACTTATGAAATTCTTGTTTCCGTTCATCCCTTTTTGCCAATAATTTAAGCACAAGCTTTTAACTTTAGTATACAATTAACTAAGATGCCCAGATTATCAAAAACCCTTGTCCTTTTTGCATTGCTTTTAGCCTGTACCCATATACAAGCACAAAAAAGTATTGAGCGTATTGATAGTCTTGCGGGAAGATTTATTAAGAATTTAAGAAAGGAGTATAGCGAAAAACTAATGGTGCAAACCAATAAAAATGTTTTTATTGCTGGAGAAGATCTTTGGTTAAAAGCATGGTTGATTAATCATCTTTCTCATAAATATTATAAACATAGTCAAACTTTATATGTAGACCTTGTGAACGAAGGGGATTCAGTGTTTTCAAAAATATTATTGAATGTGCCTTCAGAGAAAACGGAAGCTAAAATAGCCATTTCAGAAAAGTTTGGGGAAGGGCAATATTGGGTAAGAGTGTATACGGCGGGTATGGTAAAAAGAGATACTGCTTCTATCATGGTTATCCCTGTATATATTATTAATCCAAAACTACCTTCAAATAGTATTGCGAAATCTAACACTAATAAAGTAATCGAAATTGCTACTAGTGCCAATCCTCAATTAGAAGTATTTCCAGAAGGGGGGCAGTTGATTGCTGGAACCAATGCAGTCATTGGTATTAAAGCGATGGATAATCAACACCATCCTATTGCGGTGGAAGGTTATATTATTGATAGTAAGGATAGCACCATTGAAACATGGTTTACTACTGAAGCAAAATACGGCTTGGGTAAATGTCAATTCTTTGTTTCTAAGAGCCATCGCTATTATGCAGTGATGAATTATAATGGAAAGAAAATTTCATGGCCACTGCCAGCAGTGAATCAATATGCCGGTCAGATTTCTATTAAAAACGAAAGTCCCAACTATTTTAAAATTGTGATTGCGCAAGGCGATTCCATTTATAGAAAAGGCTATACCTCTTATTTGTTAGGCATGAATAAAGATAGTTTGTGCTTTGCTAGTGAGGGATCTGATATGTATGAAATTAGTATTCCTAAAACCAGTTTCCCAAAAGGGCTTTCTAAATTATTACTATTCAATGAACAAAAAGAAGTGATCAGTGAAAGAAGTATTTATATAGCAAGAGATAAAGAAGAACTTTTTGTACAAACACAAAAGCCCGTTTTTGGTAAAAGGGATTTAGTGGAAGCAACTATTTTAAGTGGCGACTCTTTGTTAAGACCTAGCTTGGCATCATTGAGTATTGTGGTAAACAATGCATCTATTTATGGAGCTAGTAATAATTTTTATACTAATACACAATTAGATAATCTGGATAGTAATGCGCAGGTTAGAAATTTACAGGTACTCACGCAACCTTTTCAATACTTAGGACAAAGCTTTTCTAAGTCTTCCGATCCTAGTCTTGAACAATACGCGCAATGGTCTTTACCAATTGATACTACCATAACAGATATTAAGGGTACGGTTTTTAATAAAAAGAATTTGCCTATGCCTGGTAGAACCATCACCATTTATGCAAAAGGCAAATTAAATTATTTTGATGCAACTACTTCGGATGCCAATGGTCAATTTGGATTTAGATTACCTGTGATTGTAGATAGTTTACCTTTTACCATTCAAGTAACGGATTCCAAAGGCTATAAGGTGACTGATAAAATTAAGATGGAGATAAATGCTAACTTCCCCAGCTTCCTTACTCCTGCTAATTTGAAAAAATATATTTCAAAAGAAGAGATTGATCCACTGTATCAAAAATTAAACTCTCCTGATATTTTAATTGGAACAGGTAAAGAATGGTTGCAAACAGTTACAGTAAAATCTTCTATCAAATCCAATAGTTATAATACGAGTAAAAGAGTAAGTAATTTTTCACAAATTGTAACAGGTGAATCTTTGCAAAAAATTGGCAATACAGATGCCAGCGCCGGTATACTTACTATACCTGGTTTACATCTAAGGTCTGGTTTTATTACTTTAGGAGGCGTAACTAGTTTCACCATTAGCGAGAAAGACGAACCCTTATTAATTATAGATGGGGTAATGATGGCAGGAGGTTCTGTGCCTGTATTAGATGGCGGTAACACTTCAGATCCTGGACCTGTTTTTAATAGTAGTCCAGTGCTTTCAGAAATTTCTAGAATTACTACAGATATGGTGGATTTTATTGAGGTATTAAGAGGCCCAGAAGCTGCTTATTATGGTACTAGAGCTGCCAATGGCGTAATTATCATTAACACACATCGTGTGTCTAATTTTAGAAATAAAATAGAAGGATATGGCACTATTCAATACTATCCTAAATCTTATCATATGGCACCTAGTTTTGTAGTGCCTGAATACGATCAGTTAATGATTAAGAATGGTAATTTTAAAGATCACCGCCCAACCATTTATTGGAATGGCCATTTATATACCAATGAAAAAGGGAAAGCTTCTGTACAATTTTATACAGCAGATGATGCAACCAATTACTCTATTCAAATTGTAGGATTAACAGCCACTGGTGATATTGTTTACAAGAAGCAAACTATTCAGGTACAATAGTTTTATGATTTACTGGATCCTGTCTTTTTCCTGAAATCTAAATTATTAAAGAAAGTAAGTTTAATAGCGTCAATGGCTTTGTAGTGGTCTTTACTTGCTTGATGTTGAATCACATTGGTATATCCAAATTGTAAATAATCATGCGTGTTAAAATAATACAAGAAGCCGCCAAAAATTCTGTTTTGATCAAAAGTATTGTACACAATTGTTTTTCCGTAGTTTAAATAAATCTCTTCGGCAATCGATAAAGACAATGCCCCTTTTTCATGCTTCTTTACAGTAAGGGGTCTTTCTATAAATACATTGTATCTTAATCTATAACTAAAATCAAAATCATTGGTTAGTTCGTTCCCATGAATGGTTTTTGTCTTAAATCTTTCTTCTAATCTAACCCAATGTGCAAAGCTGGTGGTATTCCAATAGGTTTTCCATTGTACCATTTGCCAAGGACGATATTCTGGTGCATAAAAATCAGGTAAAAGATCATTGGGGTATGACTGAATATAAGTGAAGGCCCCCGTTAGTTTCATTTTATTTTTCAAGTAATAAATACCACCAAGGGTATTTTCTTTTACATCAAAATTGTGCAGGTATTCTGATTTGTCTTTGTTCTGTATGTCCATCCAAATACCCCATCTATCTGAAAGCCTTGAATTATTATTATAGGCATACCAAAGCTGATTATAATGTAAAACTTGTTTTTGTTGTGCAAATAATGGGCTACCAAAAAGGCAAAAAATTGAACAAACTAGTATAAAATGCTTCATGAATACCCAAATATACAAAAAAGTCCCCTCGTGGAAACGAAGGGACGGTTAACGATTGCTTGCTATGGTTAAACCAAACCCGAACCATAACGACGCAAAATTAATTAATGCTTATTTTTTTTCAAAAAAAATAAGATGAAACAATTGTTAAATAAGCTCAAATAGGTAATTAAATGGATAAGCGGTAAGGATACTGCTGTAAGGCTTCTTCCAAACAATCCATTGCAGCATGAATGTCTTTTTCGTTTAAGACATAAGCTAATCTAATTTCATTTTTGCCTAATCCTTTAGTGGTATAAAATCCACTAGCTGGCGCTATCATAATTGTGGCATTGTCTTTTCTGAAGTCGGTTAATAACCATTGGCAAAAAGCATCTGTATCTTCTACGGGTAATTTTGCCATGGCATAAAATGCACCACTAGGGGCTGGACAAAATACCCCTTCCATTTTTTCTAAACGACTAATTAAAGTTTTTCTTCTATTCGCGTATTCCTGTCTAGTTGCCTCAAAATAATCTGATGGTAAACTTAAAGCTGCTTCTGCAGCAATTTGTTCTAGCGTAGGAGGGCTTAATCTAGCTTGTGAAAATTTCATCACCGCTTCTATTACTTCTTTATTCTTGGTAACCAATGCACCAATTCTTGCACCACAAGCAGAATATTTTTTGGAGAAAGTATCAATCATGATTACTCTATCTTCCACGCCTTCTAAAGTAAGGGTACTTTTTACTTTCCCTTTATAACTAAACTCAGTATATGCTTCGTCAGAAAATAAATACAAATCTTTTTCTTTAATTAAATCCCTGATTTGTAATAATTCTTCTTCACTGTATACATAGCCTGTTGGGTTATTGGGATTGCAAATAAAAATACCTTTGGTCTTTGGTGTAATTTTTGCTTTAAAAGATTCTATTGGAGGTAAAGCAAAACCAGATTCAATGGTAGAAGTAATGGGAATAATTTTAATACCAGCAGACATCGCAAAACCAATATAGTTGGCATAAAATGGTTCTGGTACAATAATTTCATCTCCAGCATCCAAACATGCCATAAAAGCAAATAAAATACCTTCACTACCACCAATGGTAATTAAGATATCGCTATAGTCAACATTGATTTGCTTGGATTGATAATAGCCTGCTAATTTTTTTCTGAAACTTAATATACCCGCGCTGTCTGTATATTCCAATACTTTCATATCGGTATTTCTAACAGCGTCCATCATTATAGAAGGTGTTTCTATATCTGGTTGTCCAATATTTAAGTGGTAAACTTTTACGCCTTCTTTTTTAGCTGCTTCTGCATAGCTTGCAAGCTTACGAATTGGCGAAGAGGGCATGTCCATACCTCTCTGGCTAATCTGGATCATGCTACTTCAATATTACTTCTCCTTCAATGGTTAATTCAATGGGTGTTTTAATACCAGCGAATTTAACAGTTACATTCTTTTTGAAAACACCACTAAAAGGAGCAGTATAAGTTACTTTGATATTTCCTCTTTGGCCTTTTAATACAGGGTTTTGTTTGTACTCGGGTGTAGTACATCCACATTCAGCTTGTGCAAACTCTATAACAGCTGGCTTGGCACCAGTGTTGGTGAAGTTAAAAACAACCGATTTATTGATTCCTTTTTTGATCTTCCCAAAATTATGATTGGTCTTGTCAAATTTGATTTCTGATTGTGCTTGTAAACCGGTCAAAATCAAGATAAAGGATAGTATAAATGCGAGTTTTTTCATATAAGATAGGGTTGCTTTTATAGGGTAAAATTATCGAAAAAACCCTAATTATTTGATTTTATCTAAGAATGGGCTTTTTATGCTTTTTGCACCTTATTTTTGTTCCATGGAATCCCATTTAGAAGCCCAAAATAATGCCGACATGCTGTCTTTTGAAGCATTTCGCAGCTCTGTTCTAGCAGATTACAGAGTGGCGCTTTTAAGTAGAGAAGTAAGTTTATTAGGTCGTAGAGAAGTACTTACTGGAAAAGCCAAATTTGGCATTTTTGGGGATGGCAAAGAAGTGGCTCAAGTTGCATTGGCCAAATATTTTCAAAAAGGAGATTTTAGAAGTGGCTATTACCGAGATCAAACCATGATGTTTGCATTAGGGATTGCCAATGTAGAAAATTATTTTTCTCAATTATATTCAGATACAATCAATGATCCATTTAGTGGTGGAAAAAATATGAATGCACATTTTGCTACGCAATTTGTGAAAGAGAATGGAGAGTGGAATAATTTGACAGAGCAATTTAATATTACTGCAGATATTGCACCTACCGCTGGTCAAATGGCTAGAGCATTGGGATTGGCTTTTGCATCCAAGTGTTTTAGAAAGGTAGACGCCTTGTCTTCTTTTACAGATTTAAGTAAAAAAGGAGAAGAAGTATGTTTTTGTACTATCGGAGATGCAAGTACATCAGAAGGACATTTTTGGGAAGTGGTGAATGCAGCGGGTGTATTACAAGTACCCTTAGTCATTTTTGTTTATGATGATGGTTATGGCATTTCTGTTCCAACAGAATTACAAACTACAAAAGGATCTATTTCTGAAGCGTTAAAAGGTTTTGAAAAAGAATCTGGTACCAATGGTATTCAATTATACAAAGTAAAAGGCTGGGATTATGCAGCCATGTGTGAGACTTTTGAAGTGGGTATAGATTATGCAAGAACAACACATACACCTGTAGTGTTTCATGTACAAGAATTAACGCAACCGCAAGGGCATTCCACTAGTGGAAGCCATGAAAGATATAAGTCTTCTGAAAGATTAGAGTGGGAGCGTGAATGGGATTGTAATAAAAAAATGAAAGAGTGGTTAATATTTAATGAATTAACTACCGAAGAGCAATTAAATCAATTAGAGTCTGAGGTTAAACAAGAAGTTAGATTAGCAAAACAAGCTGCTTGGGATAAATATTATCTACCCATTAAGGAGAAAGTGCAAGAAGCTATTCAATTAGCACAAACGAATATCAATGAAGCAGACTGGGCTTTGATAGAACCAATTTGTGTAGAGTTAATCAATAATAAAGAGCCATTAAAGAGAGATATTTTCAGAATGGTGCATTTGGTTTTAGAAACTTTACCAAGCCATGCAAATGCAGCTGCCATAAATTCTTTCATTGCTAACTATCATGCAACAGAAGCACCTTATTATGCAAAAGACTTGTATGATGAAGGTCCAAAAAGTACTTTAAATGTATCAGTTGAATCTGTTCAATATGCACCAGATGCGCCAATAGTAAATGGGTATGAAGTATTGAATCATTATTTCGATGAATTATTTACAAGTAATCCTAAAGTGTTTGCTTTTGGAGAAGATTTGGGAAATATCGGAGACGTGAATCAAGGTTTTGCAGGATTACAAGCCAAGCATGGAGAAGATCGCATTTTTGATACTGGTATTCGTGAGCAATCTATCATGGGTCAAGCACATGGCATGGCATTAAGAGGATTAAGACCTATTGCAGAAATTCAATACCTAGATTATTTATTATACGGATTACAAACCTTGAGTGACGATGTGGCGACTATGCATTATAGAAGCAATGGTTTACAAAGTAGTCCAGTAATTATTAGAACCAGAGGGCATAGATTAGAAGGAATTTTCCATAGTGGTTCACCCATGGGAATGATCATTAACTCTTTAAGAGGTATGTATGTTTGTGTGCCAAGAAATATGGTACAAGCAGTGGGAATGTATAATACTTTATTAAGAGGTAACGATCCTGCATTATTAATTGAATGTTTGAATGGCTATAGATTAAAAGAAAAAATGCCTTCTAATATTACGGAGTTTACTATTCCTTTAGGTAAACCTGAAATTTTGAAAGAGGGTGCAGACATTACTTTGGTTTCTTATGGTTCTACTTTAAGAATTATTCAAGATGCTGCAGAACGTTTACAAACTATGGGTATAGATTGTGAAATTATAGATGTACAAACTTTATTACCATTTGATATCAATCATATGATTGTGTCTTCCTTGAAAAAGACCAATCGTATTTTATTTATTGATGAAGATGTGCCAGGTGGAGCAAGTGCTTATATGTTCCAACAGGTAATTGAAATACAAGGTGGCTATAGATACTTAGATGTAGCTGCAAGAACTTTAAGCGCCAAAGCGCATCGCCCAGCTTATGCAAGTGATGGCGATTACTTCTCTAAGCCTAATACAGAAGAAGTAATTAAAGTGGTTAATGAGATGATGGCAGAGTAGATAAATTATATCCCTCTAATCTTTGTGTTTGTTCCACTGATCCCAATCTAAATTTGATGGCTACTTTAGTTTGCTTTTGAACAGCTCTTTCGGTGTTGCAAAAAAATCCAGTGGTCTTGGTATAATAATTGGTAGGCACTTTTAAGGATACAACCATATTGTATTTATTAAAAGCGGGTGCTACAGAATCTTTTGCCTGTGGGAATAAACTAAATGCTATAAAAAAGGTGCTTAAGATTTTCATAGATTATCCCATGTTATGGAATACCTTATTAACGTCTTCGTCTTCTTCTAGTCTTTCGATTAATTTACTAATGTCTTCAGCTTGTTCATCCGTTACTGGAACTGTTGTTGTTGGGATCCACTCCAATTCAGCACTAATTACAGTTAACTTCTTTTCTTCCAAAGCTTTTTGTAAACTACCAAAATCCGCGAAAGCACATCTTAACACTAATATTGGATTACCATTATCGTCATTGCTTTCTCCTAATTCATCTAAGCCATGATCGATTAATTCTAATTCTAAATCATCCATCACCAATCCTTCAGGGTTTAATTTAAACACACCCATTTTTTTGAATTGGAAACTTACGCTACCACTATTACCCATGGATCCTCCGCCTTTGTTAAAATGACTTTTTACATTGGCAACTGTTCTTACATGGTTATCAGTAGCAGTCTCTACTAATAAAGCCACACCATGTGGTGCATATCCTTCGTATAAAATTTCTTCATAGTTAGAAGTGTCTTTACCCATGGCTCTTTTAATAGCCGCTTCCACTCTGTCCTTGGGCATACCAGCACTTCTTGCGTTCTGATAACATCTTCTTAAAGCAGGGTTAGAATCTGGGTCAGGTCCAGATGCTTTTACAGCAATCACAATCTCTTTACCAATACGAGTAAATTGTTTGGCCATACGGTCAAATCTCTTGAACATCGTGGCTTTTCTTACTTCAAATATCCTTCCCATAATTAGTGCTTTTAAGTCTGCAAAAATAAGGCAAAAAAAATAGCCAGACAATATCGTCTGGCTATTCCTATAATAAAAGAGGAATTAAGCTCCCTCGTTCAATTTGCTGTGTTTACGGCTGTATACAAAGTATACCACCAAACCTAAAGCCATCCAGCCAAATGCTACTTTCAAAGTTTGTGCATCTAAAGCAAAAATCATTGCAAGGCAAATGATTGCACCTAAAATGGGAACCAATGGGACCAATGGTGTCTTGAATGGTCTTTCCATTTCTGGTGATTTTACTCTTAAAATCCATACCCCAGCACTTACTAATACAAAGGCAAATAAAGTACCAAATGATGTTAAATCACCTGCTACGCTACCTGGCACAAATGCTGCGAAAGCACCTACGAATACAAATAAGATCCAGTTAGATTTATAAGGTGTTCTGAATTTAGGATGTAAATCAGAGAATACTTTTGGTAACAATCCGTCATTCGCCATAGAGAAGAATACACGAGATTGACCCATTAACATTACTAAGATTACAGAAGAGAAACCAGCTAAGATAGCTACTGTCACTGCAGTCGCTAACCAACCGTATCCAGCCATATAAGTAGAAATAGCATATGCTACAGAAGCTTCACGACCTTTTAAAGGATCAACGAAATCTGTCCAAGGAGCAACGCCAGTTAAAACGTGACCGAATAAAATGTATAAAATAGTACATACTACTAAAGAACCTAAGATACCAATAGGCATATCTCTTTTTGGATTCTTTGCTTCTTGTGCTGCAGTAGATACTGCATCAAAACCAATGAATGCAAAGAACACAATCGCTGCACCACCTAATACACCGCCCCAGCCATGTTTGAAAACGCCAGAGTAATCAGCAATTACTTTACCTGTAGAATCTACTACTGGTGGTTGATTTGCTGGAATTAAATAAGGTGTATGATTTGCAGGATTAATAAATTTCCATCCAATAAAGATGAATAATAATACAATCGCTACTTTAATAAATACAATAATCGCATTTACAATAGCAGACTCTTGTGTTCCTTTAATCAACAATAAAGTCAATAATAAAAGAATAATTAAAGCTGGAGCGTTCATGATACCATGGTGTAATACACCTGCTGCATCTGTTACGCTTTCAAATGGTGAGTGGCTCCATTCATAAGGAATGCCTCCTCCCAACAGCTTGTTTAAATATTCACTCCATGCAATAGAAACTGTTGCAGCACCTAAAGCATATTCCATAATTAAAGCCCAACCAATAATCCAAGCTACTGTTTCGCCCATTGTAACATAAGAATAAGCGTAAGCACTTCCTGAAATAGGAATCATTGCAGCAAATTCTGCATAACATAAGCCTGCAAATGCACAACCTATAGCAGCTACTATAAATGAAATAGTTACAGCAGGTCCAGCAGCTTGTCCAGCAGCAGCAGCAGTTCTTACAAATAAGCCAGCACCAATAATAGCACCTACACCTAATGCAATCAAATTACCCGCTCCTAATGTTCGCTTTAGACCCTTGCCACCATCATCTGCTTGAGCAAGCATGGCAGTCAAATCCTTTTTTCTAAATAAACTCATAATGTTTGGTTTGATTTTAAATCAATTTATGTTGAAAAATAGCACTTTTTTCGCAATTCCCCCCGCCTTTTTTATGAAAATCTAGTCTTATATTGCACTACTAACAGGCCTATGAAAAAATCGAATAAACTGACCCTGTATATTGTTATTGCCATGGTAGCAGGTGCTATTTTGGGATACTATATACACGAGACACAGTCTGCTACAAGTATCGAAACTTTATCCAAGAATTTAAAGTTATTGACCACTATCTTTTTAAGATTGGTGCAGATGATTATTGCTCCATTGGTGTTCACCACATTAGTAGTGGGGATCGCTAAATTGGGGGATATTAAAACGGTTGGAAGGGTTGGAGGCAAGGCATTGTTATGGTTTATCTCGGCCTCTTTAATGAGTTTATTAATTGGTTTAGTATTGGTGAATATTTTTAAACCAGGAGAAGGCATTGCTTTATCTAATGCAGACATGACGGGTGCAAAGGATTTAATGGGCAAAACACAATCTTTTAGTTTACTCAATTTCGTGGAGCATGTTTTTCCAAAAAGCATGATTGAATCCATGGCCAATAATGAGATTTTACAAATTGTCATTTTTAGTATTTTCTTTGGTGTGGCAGCAGCTGCCATGGGAGATCATGCAAAAGGATTGATCAAAGCATTTGATACCATTGCGCATATTATTTTAAAGATGGTAGGGTATGTAATGAACTTTGCTCCTTTGGGTGTGTTTGGCGCGATTGCCGCGGTGATTGCAACCAAAGGTTTGGCAGTTTTTGTATTTTACGGGAAGTACTTATTGTATTTCTTAATGGGTATAGGTGTATTATGGATTGTACTATTAGGAGTTGGATTTATCATTTTAGGCAAGAGAGTTCCATCTTTATTGAAACATATTTCTAGTCCTTTGGTGATTGCATTTAGCACTACAAGTAGTGAAGCAGTTTTTCCTAAATTAACAGAAGAATTAGAGCGCTTTGGATGTAAGGATAAAATTGTTTCTTTCATTTTACCATTAGGCTACTCTTTTAATTTAGATGGTAGCATGATGTACATGACTTTTGCAAGTTTAGCTATTGCACAAGCTTATGGAATACATTTAGACATGGGTACTCAATTAACTATGTTATTAGTTTTAATGTTAACTAGTAAGGGAATTGCAGGTGTGCCTAGAGCTTCTTTAGTAGTAGTAACTGCTACTTGTGCGATGTTCCATATTCCTCCAGAAGGCATTGCCTTAATCTTACCGATTGATCATTTTTGTGATATGTTTAGAACAGCAACCAATGTTTTAGGAAATAGCTTAGCTACTTCTGTAGTAAGCAAATGGGAAGGTTCATTAGAAACGCCACAACAGTCTTAAAATATTGTCATGCTAACATTACTTGAAGTTTTTCATTGGAGTCAATTATTACAACCACAGTTTTATATTGAACATGGTGGATTGTGGCTAATCTTATTTGTCGTATTTGCAGAGACAGGATTATTTGCAGGCTTTTTCTTGCCAGGTGATAGTTTATTATTTGTAGCAGGTATTTATGCAGGCCCATTGGCTGCAGAACTGATACCTTCTAATAATGAGTGGATTAATTTATTAGTAATTACTGCTTGTATTTCAGTTTCAGGAATTCTAGGAAACTATGTTGGATACAGCTTTGGTAAAAAAGTGGGTCCTACTATGTTTGATTGGAAAGAAAATTTATTCTTCAAAAAGAAATACTTGGTTCAAGCACAAGAGTTTTATGAAAAGCATGGAGGCCGTGCTATTATTATTGCACGTTTTATTCCTATTGTAAGAACTTTTGCTCCCATTGTGGCAGGTATTGTGAATATGGATAAGCAAAAATTCATGTACAATAATATAGTAGGAAGTATTGTATGGGTAACTAGTATGGTGTTTGGTGGCCATTTCTTACAAACATGGATATTGGAGCATTTCCAATTTGATTTGAAAAAACATTTAGAAGTTATTGTATTGGGCATAGTTTTTATCACTACTGCACCAGTTATATTCAAAGTGATTACCCACCGTTCTAAAAAAGCGTAAGATGAATCAACACAAACAAATTGGACTTTGGTCATTACCAGTATTAGTAGCTGCGTTAGGCTATTTCGTGGATGTATATGATTTATTATTATTCACTATTGTTAGACAACCCAGTGTATTAGCTGTAGGTTCAACATTGGATACCATTATTGTAGACAGTGCGCATATTATTAACTGGCAAATGTCTGGTTTGTTAATAGGTGGAATACTTTGGGGCGTGATTGGAGACAAGAAGGGTAGATTGAAGGTATTGTTTGGTTCTATTTTATTATACTCTGTTGCCAATATCTTAACCTCTTTTGTACAAAACGTTGATCAATATGCTTATTGCCGTTTTATTGGTGGAATTGGATTAGCAGGTGAATTAGGTGCAGGTATTACCTTAGTATCAGAGATGTTGCCTAAAAATAAAAGAGGCCTTGGCACTTCGATGGTGGCAGGTATTGGATTATTTGGTGCTGTGTTTGCTTATTTTACTTTTCAATACACTAAGGATTGGAGATTATGTTATCAAATAGGTGGGGGCTTGGGAGTATTCTTATTAATTCTGAGAGTGAGAGTAGCAGAATCATTTATGTTTGAGTCTGCAAAATTGGAGAATATTCAAAAAGGCAATTTCTTGATGTTCTTGAATAATGGAAAAAGATTTTCTAAATACATCAAAGCCATTTTAATTGGCTTACCTACATGGTTTGTGATTGGCGTGTTGGTAAATTATAGCAACAAATTTGCTACCGCTAATTATGGAGAAAATTTAATTGATTCTGGAAGGTCTATCATGTTTGCTTATATAGGAATTGCCACTGGTGATTTAGTGATTGGTTATGTGAGTCAATATTTTAAAAGCCGTAAAAAAGCATTACTAGTATTTTATACATTGAATATCATTGGTATGGTATTGTTCTTTAGTGCTTTTAATGACAACGATGATCGTATGTATGCCATTTGTGGTTTCTTAGGATTTAGTACAGGCTACTGGGCTATCTTTAATCAAATGGCTGCTGAACAATTTGGCACCAATTTAAGAGCTACTGCAGCAACCACAATACCTAATATGGTAAGAGGTGCTTTACCATTAATCAATTTCTTATTCTTAGATATTTTACAAAAGAGTTTAGGTTGGACAATTGTTCAAAGTGGTATTTTAACAGGTGCTATTGTAATGGGTATTACCTTAATTGCTTTTGTATTTACAGAAGAAACTTTTCATAAGGATTTGGATTATTTAGAGCATGATAATCCATTGCCTTAATCTTATTACGGTTAAGAATTCATATGCGCCTTTTAATTATAAGACTTTCCTCCATTGGTGATATTGTTTTCACTACCGCAGCTATTCGTTGTGCTAAAGAACAAATCCCTGGAGTTGAAATACATTTCTTGACCAAGAAGTCTTTAAAAGCTGTTACAGAAGCCAATCCTTATATTGACCATTTTCATTATCACGACAATAATTTAGCCGAAACCATTGCTCATCTTAAAGCGGCTAAAATAGATAAGGTGATTGATTTGCATAATAATTTTAGAACTTTTAGAATTAAAAAAGCTTTAGGTCTTCCATCGCATACTTACCAAAAACTATCCCTGCAAAAATGGATACTCACTAGGTTTGGCATTAACCTATTACCTGATACACATATTGTTCAAAGAAGTTTGGATCCTTTAAAAGAATTAGGTGTTCAAAATGATGGCAAGGGAATGGATTATTTTATTCCAGCGAATATTAGTTTAAAAAGTAATGATATTCCAACAGCACATCAAGCAGGATATATTGCTTTAGTAATTGGGGCTTCTTATGCCACCAAGAAAATGCCAGTAGAGCAATTAAAAGAATTGTGTGCACTCATACCAGTGCCTATTATACTCATTGGCGGGAAAGAAGATGCTATAGCTGGAGAAGTAGTGGCCAGCATTGATTCAATTAAAATATATAATGCCTGTGGTAAATTTAATTTACATGAATCAGCTTTACTAGTGAAAGGGGCTAGAATGGTCATCTCTAATGATACTGGATTTTTACATATAGCTTGTGCTTTTCATAAAAAGACCATTGCTATTTGGGGTGCCACCAGTCCTTTATTACAAGTAGCACCATATTATGCAAAATCAGATTTGCAAAATGGACAAGAAATGTTTTTCAATGCCATGGTGCCCAATTTACCTTGTCAGCCTTGTTCTAAATACGGCACCAAAAAATGTCCCCAAGGACATTTTGCTTGTATGAAAAAACAAGACCTGAATTTCATCGCAGAAAAAGCAATGCAATATTATCAATAAAAAAAAGAGCCTCCCGACGGGAGGCTCTTTTTTTTATTATAATGTTTTTAAAACATCGTTCATGCTTCTAACAGCCTCTGCGCTCTTATTGAATGCAGCTTGCTCGTCTGCAGATAAATCCATTTCTACAATTTTCTCCCAGCCATTCTTGCCAATTACTACAGGAACACCTAAGCAAATATCGTTTTGGCCATATTCGCCATTCAAGCTTACGCAACAAGTAAATAATTTCTTCTCATCACGAACAATGCTTTCAACTAATGCAGCTCCAGCAGCACCTGGTGCATACCAAGCTGAAGTACCTAATAATTTAGTTAATGTAGCACCACCCACCATAGTGTCAGCGATGATTTTTTCTTGTTGCTCAGCGTTCAAGAACTTAGTTACTGGAATGCTATTCCAAGTAGCATGCTTGATTAAAGGAATCATAGTAGTATCACCATGACCACCTACTACCAATGCATTTAAATCTGCAGGGCTGCAGTTTAATGTAGTGCTTAATTGATATTTAAAACGAGCGCTATCTAATGTACCACCCATTCCGATAATTCTATTCTTAGGTAAGCCAGTAGATTGCAATGCTAAATAAGTCATTGTATCCATTGGGTTACTAATTACAATGATAATTGCATTAGGAGAATGCTTTAAGATATTTTCACAAACACCTTTAACAATACCAGCATTCGTACCAATTAATTCTTCTCTTGTCATTCCTGGTTTACGAGGTAAGCCAGAAGTAATTACTACCACATCTGAATTAGCAGTTTTGGTATAATCGTTTGTGCTACCAGAAATTCTAGTATCAAAACCTAATAATGCAGCAGTCTGCATCATGTCTTGTGCTTTACCTTCTGCAAAGCCTTCTTTAATGTCTAATAAAACTAATTCACTAGCTAATTCTTTACGAGCGATATTGTCAGCACATGTTGCGCCTACTGCACCTGCTCCAACTACTGTAATTTTCATAAGAGGTATATATTTTTTATAAGAAGATGATTTTCCGGGGCAAAGTTAGTTATTTACTGCCTATAATTTTAATCAATTCGGCAGGTTCTGCCCCTTTTTCGAACACTTTTATCAACCTATTATTCTCATATAATGCAACAAAAGGGGTCATAGTAGGTCTAAAAAAGATAGGAAGGGTAAATTCAGGGTCTCTTCCAATGATAATATTGGGCTTGCCCACAAAATTGTACTTAACAGCAAAGTTCTTGATAGCCGTCATGTCTTTATAGCTATCCCATATAAATAATACATTCTTGAACTTGTCTAAATTTTTATTTAATTCAGTGGCTTCATGTTCGCAATGCGGACAATCAGGACTAAAAATAATAATCATTTGATACTTGTATCTAGGCAAATCTTTATTAGTGATTTCTTTACCATTGATTGTAACCATTTTAAAAATGGGAAAGCTCTTGTCTCTTAAATAAGGAGCGTTTGGATCTGTTTGAGCAGCCACACTTAAAACAACCATACTACATAAGAGCGTTAATAATTTTTTCATAGGTTTATTTTTTTTCGCCTTCCATCATTCGCATGGCTTTGGCGTCTTGTAAAAATTCTGAAGCGAATATAAATTTGTTTAATAATTCATTCTTGCTGTAAATAATATCCTGATTAGATCCTTCCCATTCTTTTCTACCTTGGTGTAAATACAAAATATAATTACCAATTTCCATTACACTATTCATATCGTGCGTAACTACAATGGTGGTGATATTGTACTCTTTGGTAAGTTCTTCAATCAATTTATCAATCACCATCGAAGTTTGCGGATCCAAGCCGGAATTGGGCTCGTCACAGAAAAGGTATTTAGGCTCCATCACCACCGCTCTTGCCAAGGCAACTCTTTTTTTCATACCGCCACTTAGTTCAGCTGGGTATTTATTGTTTACGCCTTCTAAATTAACCCTTGATAAAATTTGATTCACCTTAATTAATTTATCACCCATACTTAAGTCAGAAAACATATCTAAAGGGAATCTTACATTCTCTTCCACAGTTAAAGAATCAAATAGGGCATTACCTTGAAAAAGCATGCCAATATTATTTCTTAATTCTTTTCGATCTTCTTTATCCATGCCACTCAAAACAACCCCATCAAAAATCACTTCTCCCTTATCTGGTTGAATTAAATCCACAATACATTTAGTTAGTACGGTCTTTCCACTGCCACTAGCACCAATAATTAAATTACACATACCAGGCTTGAATTGCGCACTAATATCATCTAAGATTACTTTAGTGTCAAATTGTTTGCTGATATGTTTAATCTCAATCATGCTATTTAGTTAAAGGCACTTGTAAGTGCAATAAGTCTTCAAAGTTATCTCTTCTACTGATTAACTTGGCTTCGCCATTCTCAATTAATACCTGTGCTGGCTTGTATCTAGCATTATAATTGCTAGCCATTTCATAACCATAAGCCCCCGCATTATAAAATACTAAAAAGTCTCCTTCTTCAATAGTTGGGATGGCGCGGTCCCAAGCAAAAGTATCTGTCTCGCAAATATTACCTACTACTGCATATTCTTGTGTAGGCTTTTCTGGATGACTCAAATTATCTATATGATGGTAAGAGTCATAAAACATAGGTCTAATTAAATGATTCAATCCTGTATCCAAGCCAGCAAATTGAATAGTGCCAGATTGCTTAAGCACATTGACTGTAGCAATAAAAAATCCCGCTTCACTCACTATATATTTTCCTGGTTCAAACCATGCGGTCAAAGGTCTTCCAAATTGTTCCGATAATTTTGCCACTACTTTATTTACTTCTGCTCCTAATAAAGCCATATCAGTTCCTTTTTCATTAGGTTGATAAGGCACTTTAAATCCACCTCCAAAATCCAATACATTGACAGTAGGAAAATGAGGAAGCATTTGTTCAAACACTTCAGCAGATTGTAAAAATATTTTCACATCCTTAATCTCACTTCCAGTATGAATATGAAGGGTAGAGATATGAATATTGAATTTCGCTTGAATTTCTTTTAATGTTGTTAATTCAGTTACTGGAATACCAAATTTACTTTTATCATGCCCAGTAGAAATTTTTAAATTACCACCTGCCATAATATTAGGTCTAATACGAACGCCCACTGGATAAGTATTTCCAAACTTAGCACCAAACTTTTCCAAATTAGATAAGCTATCAATATTTACATAAATGCCTAAGCTTACCGCTTCTGCAATTTCTTCAAAGCTCACACTATTACTAGTATATAAAACTTGCGTAGGAGCAAAGCCTACATGTAAAGCCAATTTAGCTTCATTGATAGAGCTGCAATCTATATTACCGCCTGCTCTTTTAACCACATCTAGAATATGAATATTGGTTAAAGCTTTACATGCATAAAATATGCGTGTAGTCTTAGCATCAAAATGATTAAATAAATCTTGGTATTGCTGCGCAATTTTTTCGGCATGATACACATACAAGGGTGTACCATAGGTAGTTGCAGCTTGTTTTAATTGATCGTAGGATAAACTTGCATTCATACCACGAAGATACAATTTATGCCTCGTCTTCGGGTAAATTTGGGGTCTCTTCTTCTTCGCGAGTCTCCTCGTTTGCATCAGCGATTTGTTCAAAAACGCTATTGTCGGTAAAGTCTTCCGGCTTGATCACGGTAGCTTCTACAATTTGGTCAGCCAATACTTCCTTAATCTTAGGAAGATCATCAGTGGTATTGATACCAAAGTAGTCCATAAAGTTTTTAGAAGTCGCATATACCAATGGCTTGCCAGGTAAATGCTCGTTACGGCCACTAATTATAATTAATTCCTTCTCTAATAATTTTTGAATTGAGTAATCGCTATTTACACCTCTGATGGCTTCCACTTCTCCTTTAGTAATAGGTTGCTTATAGGCAATGATGGCTAAAGATTCTAAAGCAGCATTAGATAGACGCTTTAAAAATTTATCACCATTTAATTGAGCGATGGTTGAGTGAAAAGAAGGTTTGGTTAAAAACTGCCAACCTCCACCACTTTGTTTTAATTCAAATGGATAAAATTCAGTAGCATATTTCTCTTGAATACCATTTAAGGCAGATTCTACTTGATCTAATGTAATACGCTCTTCTAAAAATCCAAAAGCATTATTAATTAATTCAGTGATATCATTAGCGTTTAAAGCTTTATCACTAGCGAAGATCAAGGCTTCTATATGAGGAATAATTTGGCTGATTTCCATATGGGTATTGCTTATCCGTTTAATGCCGCTGCACCACTTACGATCTCAGTTAACTCAGTCGTAATAGCCGCTTGTCTTGCACGGTTGTAAGATATTTTCAATGATTTTAATAATTCGTTTGCGTTCTCACTTGCCTTATCCATCGCAGTCATTCTAGCACCATGCTCACTTGCATTGGCATCCAACACGGCTTTGAATAATTGTGTATTTAAGATCTTAGGCATTAATTCATTTACTAAAACAGTCTTCTCTGGCTCAAAAATAAAATCTACTTTTTTCTTGTTAGCCGCAGCGCTGATTTTAGGAATAGGTAAGAAAGGTTCTGCTTTGAATTCTTGTGTAGCAGCGTTTTTGAATTCGCTGTAAATAATTTCAATAGCGTCAAACTCTTTATTAGCAAAAGCATTCATCGCAGCTTTCGCAGCTACTTGAACGTTTTCAAATTTCAAGTCTAAGAAAATGTCTTTATAATCGGCATTGGTATTGTATCCAGATTTGCTTAAGCTCTCAAATCCTTTTTTACCAATGTTCCATATAGTAATTTTTTGAGTAGGGTATTTATCAGCGATAGTCGCTTTTGCTAATTTCACCACATTCGCATTGTATCCACCACATAATCCACGGTCAGAAGTAATCACAATCAACAAAACATTGTTCACTGGGCGAGTCTCCGCAAGGGCCAAATTAATGTCTCCTTCCAAGCTACCCACAATATTGCTCAACATGTCTTGTAACTTGTTGGCGTAGGGTCTCATTTGAGTGATGGCGTCTTGTGCACGACGTAATTTAGCAGCACTTACCATTTTCATGGCTTTAGTGATTTGCTGTGTACCCTGGGTACTTTTTATCCTATTTCTTACTTCTTTTAATTGTCCAGCCATATCTGTGTTTTATAAGCGAGCAAAGGTATAATTTTTTCGTCCATTTTCCACTTTTAAGGGGGTACAAGTTAATTTTTATACAGATAGGGCCCGAAAATGGTCAAACTGCCCTCAAATGCTTACCTTTAAGGCCCTCAAAACAGGTCAAAAACAGAGGATTATATGTTGCAAATTATCAATAAACTATTCGGCGGTTCAAAAAGCGAGAAAGACGTTAAGAAAATTCAGCACTTAGTGGGAGTGATTAATGGACATTTTGAGTCATATAAATCCCTAACTAATGATGCCTTAAGAAACAAGACAAACGAATTCAAAGAGCGCATAAAAAATCATTTAGCAGGTATCGATGCACAAATTGCGGCTGAACAAGCCAAGGCGGATGCTTTGCCATTGAGTGATTTAATGGGTCGTGATGCGATTTATCAAAACATAGATAAATTAGGAAAAGACAGAGACCAATCTTTGGAAACTATTTTATGGGAAATCTTACCAGAAGCTTTTGCAGTGGTAAAAGATGCAGCAAGAAGATTTACCGATAACGAAGAGTTGGTATCTACAGCCACTGAATTGGATAAAACATTCTCTGTTAAAAAAGAATATGTAAGCATTAAAGGAGATCAATCTGTTTTTCAAACTACTTGGAAAGCAGCAGGTACACCTGTTACTTGGAATATGGTGCACTATGATGTGCAGTTAATTGGTGGTATTGTGTTGCACCAGGGTAAGATTGCTGAGATGTCAACTGGTGAAGGTAAAACCTTGGTATCTACTTTGCCAGCTTACTTGAATGCACTAGCGGGACAAGGGGTGCATGTGGTAACCGTAAACGATTACTTAGCAAAAAGAGATAGTGAGTGGAATGGTACTTTATTTGAGTGGTTGGGATTAACAGTAGATTGTATCGACAAGCATCAACCTAATTCTGAAGAAAGAAGAAATGCTTATCGTGCAGATATTACATACGGAACCAATAACGAATTTGGGTTTGATTATTTGAGAGATAATATGGTGCATACCCCAGAAGAAATGGTGCAAAGAAAACATCATTTCGCGATGGTGGATGAGGTGGATAGTGTATTGATTGATGATGCTCGTACGCCATTGATTATTTCTGGTCCTATTGGTCATAAAACAGGAGAGCAACAATTCTTTGATTTAAAACCAAGAATTGAAAAATTAGTAGAAGCGCAAAAGAAAGCGACTAGCCAATTTTTAATAGAAGCCAAAAAGAAAATCGCAGAAGGCAATGACGATCCACAAGATGGTGGATTGGCTTTGTATAGAGCGTTTAGAGGTTTACCAAAAAATAGCGCTTTAATCAAGTACTTAAGTGAGCCAGGTATAAGAGTGAAATTGCAAAAGTCTGAAAACTTCTTCTTGGCAGATCAACAAAGAGAAATGCCATTGGTTGATGAAGAATTGTATTTCCATATTGACGAGAAAAATAATTCAGTAGAATTAACCGATAAAGGTTTGCATTTAATCACGGGTTCAGGAGAAGATCCAAATTTCTTCTTGTTACCCGATATTAGTGTAGCATTAAATGCCATAGATACTAGTGCAACTTTAAGTGCAGAAGAAAAATTAGCACAGAAAGAAACCATCATTAACGATTATAGCATTAAAGCAGATCGTATTCATACCATTAATCAATTACTTAAAGCCTACACTTTATTTGATAAAGATGTTGAGTATGTAGTAATAGAAGGTCAAGTAAAAATTGTAGACGAGCAAACGGGTCGTATCATGGAAGGCCGTCGTTACTCAGATGGTTTACACCAAGCCATTGAAGCAAAAGAAAATGTAAAGATTGAAGCGGCTACGCAAACCTATGCAACCATTACTTTACAGAACTTCTTTAGAATGTACCACAAGCTTTGTGGTATGACAGGTACTGCAGAAACAGAAGCAGCAGAGTTTTGGAGCATTTATAAATTAGATGTGGTTTCTATACCAACCAATATTCCTGCAGTGAGAATTGATGAGCAGGATATGGTGTTTAAAACCAAGCGTGAAAAATATGGCGCGGTGATTGAAGCCATCCAAGCATTAAGAGATCAAGGTCGTCCAGTACTAGTAGGTACAACTTCGGTGGAAGTGAGTGAATTATTAAGTAGAATGTTGCGTCAGCAAAATATTCCGCATAATGTATTGAACGCAAAGCAACACGCAAGAGAAGCACAAGTAGTTGCTGAAGCAGGTTTAACAGGTGCAGTAACTATTGCCACAAACATGGCGGGTAGAGGTACGGATATTAAATTAAGTCCAGAAGTGAAAGCTGCTGGCGGTTTAGCAATATTGGGTACAGAGCGTCATGAATCTCGTCGTGTAGACAGACAGTTAAGAGGTAGAGCAGGAAGACAAGGTGATCCAGGTTCTTCTCAATTCTTTGTTTCTTTAGAAGACGATTTAATGAGAATGTTTGGTAGTGAAAGAATTGCTAAAGTGATGGACTTTGCTGGATACAAAGAAGGTGAAGTAATTCAACATAGCATGATCACTAAATCTATTGAGCGTGCTCAAAAGAAAGTAGAAGAAAATAACTTTGGTGTGAGAAAGCGTTTGTTAGAATACGATGATGTTATGAACAAACAAAGAGCAGTGATTTACAAGAAGAGAAGTCATGCATTGTTTGGAGAGCGTTTGGCATTGGATATTGATAATGCTTTTTATCAAGTAATTGAAGGATTGGTATTGGGTCATAAAGCTGCCAACGATTTTGAAAATTTCAAATTGGATTTAATTGTTCAAGTTGGATTAGATACTAAGATTACATTAGAAGAGTTTAACAAAAACAATGATAATGCTTTAGTTGAAGCAGTGTATCAAGAAGCCATTGCACATTACGAGTACAAGAAGAAAGAAATCATGCAGGATAGTATTCCTGTATTTAAGAATATTCGTTTAACACAGGGCAATCATATCGAAAATGTAATTGTTCCAGTAAGCGATAATAAAACAGTATTTAGTGTTTTAGTGAATTTAGAAAAGAACTTGAGTACTTCTGGATTAACCTTAGCCATGCAAGCAGAAAAATCTATTGCATTAAGTTTAATTGATGATGCTTGGAAAGAACATTTAAGAGCAATGGACGATTTAAAACAATCTGTTCAAACTGCTACTTACGAACAAAAAGATCCATTGGTAATTTACAAAATGGAAGCTTTTGAAATGTTCAGAAAAATGGACTTGTCTATTAACCATAGCTTGGTGCAGTTCTTATGTCATTCACATATTCCTTTGGAAGGCAATAATGTGAAAGAAGGTAAGCAACAAAAAACTGACTTAAGTAAATTAAGCGTTAACAGAAATGACGAAACGCCATCAGGTCCAACTTATAATGATCCTTCAGAAGTAAAACAAGCACCTGTTCAAGTGGGTCCAAAAATTGGACGCAACGATCCATGTCCTTGTGGAAGTGGAAAGAAATACAAAGCTTGTCACGGAAAAGACGCTGCTTAAATAAATTGAAACATGTTAGCTGTTAACCAATATATCGATCACACTATTTTAAAACCTACTTGTTTAGTAGCGGATATTCAAAAATTGTGTGCAGAAGCAAAACAATATCAATTTGCTGCTGTTTGCGTGCCGCCTAATTTTGTAAAGTTGGCTAAGGAATTAGTGAATGGAACAAATGTGCAAGTAGCTACAGTAATTGGTTTTCCTTTTGGGTATAGTGCCACAGAAGCCAAGATTGCTGAAATGATATTAGCTATGGTGGATGGAGCGGATGAATTAGATGTGGTAGCCAATATTTCTGCGATTAAAAATGGAGACTGGATGGCTATTGCAGATGAAATTAATCATATCATGCCCATTGTTAGATCAAAGGGTAAGAAAATAAAAGTGATTATTGAATCTGGGGTTTTAACAGACGAAGAGATTATTAAGTGTTGTGATATTTATGGGGTAGCAGGGATTGATTATTTAAAAACATCTACTGGCTATGCAGAGAAAGGGGCAAGTGTAGAAGCGGTCCAACTGTTTAGGAAGCATTTACCAGAAGCAGTGCATATAAAAGCTTCTGGTGGTATAAGAGATTATGCAACAGCCAAGCAAATGATAGACGCTGGTGCAACAAGAATTGGTTGTAGTGCGGGAGTAGCTATTGTAACCGGAGCTCAAATGGCAGATAGTAAATCAAATTATTAATGGTCAATATTAATTAGTTGCATTATGTTACTAGAAAAAATCAAATCCTTAGCAGCGCAATCTGCAGCTGAAAATATTCAGATCAGAAGACATCTGCATGCGCATCCTGAATTAAGCTATCAAGAATTTGAAACTTGTAAATATGTACAAGCACAATTAAAAGCCATTGGTATTCCTTTTACAGTGATTGCTACCACTGGAGTTTTAGGTATTATTGAAGGAAAGAATCCCAGTAAAAGAGTGATTGCACTTCGTGCTGATATGGACGCGCTTCCTATTTTAGAAGAAAATAATATTGATTATAAATCTACCAAGGATGGTGTGATGCATGCATGTGGTCATGATGTACACACTACTATTTTATTAGGTGCTGCTAAAATATTATGGTCATTGCGTGAAGAGTTTGAAGGCACTATTAAATTATTGTTTCAACCTGGTGAAGAAAAAAATCCAGGTGGAGCAAGTTATATGATTAGAGATGGTGCATTACAAAATCCTGCACCACAGGGTATTGTAGGATTACATGTACATCCAGGTTTACCTTATGGAAAATTAAGTTTTAGAAAAGGAAGAGTGATGGCCAGTGCAGATGAATTATATGTAAGCATCAAAGGTCCAGGTGGACATGCTGCTACGCCACATCAAACAGTGGATACTATTTTAGTAGCTGCGCAATTAATTACAAGTTTACAATCCATTATTTCAAGAAATAGAAATCCGCAAAATCCTTCTGTATTATCTATCTGTTCTATTCAAGGAGGACATACCACCAATGTAATTCCAAGTGAAGTAAAATTAATGGGCACATTTAGAGCAATGGATGAGCAGTGGCGTTTTGAAGCACACAAGTTAATGGTGCAACAAGCACAGGGTATTGCAATTGCTACAGGTGCAGAAATAGATTTCAAAGTAGATGTTGGATATCCAACGGTTGACAACGAACCAAAAATTACAGAAGCTGCTTGGAGATTAGCAGATCAATATATGGGTGCCGAAAATGTGGAAGAAACAGAGAAAAGAATGGGCGCTGAAGATTTTGGCTACTATTCTCAAGTAATTCCAGGATGCTTTTTTAGACTAGGCGTTCGCAACGAAGAGCAAGGCATCATCCATAATGTACATACCCCTCATTTTAATGTAGACGAGCGTGCTATTGCCCACGGAGTAGGCATGATGGCCTGGTTAGGAGTGAGTTTGGAGGCCTAAATACCCCAAAATCAACCATTTCTAGGAATTTTGTAACTTCGCATACAGTAAAAACTAACATTCGTTATAAAACTATTGCATGTCAGATAAAACCAATAAAGAAAATTTAAGAAGAGAACAGGCTTTGGAATACCATGCAAGTGGTCGTCCGGGTAAGATTGAAGTAATCCCTACCAAAGAAGCTAAGACCCAAAAAGACCTTTCATTGGCATATAGTCCAGGTGTGGCTATCCCCTGTACCGAGATCAAGAACAATCCAGCCGATGTATATAAATATACTGCCAAGGGAAACTTGGTGGGTGTAATTACTAATGGAACTGCAGTATTGGGTTTAGGAAATATTGGAGCCGAGGCAAGTAAGCCCGTGATGGAAGGAAAGGCTGTCTTGTTTAAAATTTTTGCAGACATTGATGTATTCGATATTGAGATCAACGAAACTGATCCAGATAAATTTGTAGAGATTGTAAAATCTTTGGGTCCCACTTTTGGTGGAATTAATTTAGAAGACATTAAAGCGCCTGAATGTTTTTATATAGAGAAGCGTTTGAGAGAGGAGATGAATATTCCGGTAATGCATGATGACCAACATGGTACTGCGATTATTAGTAGTGCAGCTTTACTAAATGCATTAGAATTACAAAAGAAAAAAATTGAGAAAACAAAATTTGTAGTGAATGGCGCAGGTGCAGCAGCAATGGCTTGTATCAAACTATATGTTGCATTGGGTGCTCGTTACGAGAATTTTATTTTATTTGATAAAGATGGAGTGTTACACACCGAAAGAACAGATTTAGGAGAAGATAGAAAACCATTTGCGATTAAGCAATCTAATATGACATTAGAGCAAGCGATGAAAACGGCAGATGTGTTTTTAGGATTAAGTGTGGGTAATGTGGTAAGCAAAGAAATGATTGCTTCAATGCCAAAAAATCCAATTGTATTTGCTTTAGCGAATCCTGATCCAGAGATTAGTTATGAAGATGCCACAAGTGTAAGAAAGGATATTATCATGGCTACTGGTAGAACAGATTTTCCTAACCAAGTGAATAATGTATTAGGTTTCCCATACATCTTCAGAGGTGCATTGGATGTAAGAGCTTCAGCCATTAATGAAGCTATGAAATTGGCTGCAGTAAAAGCATTAGCAGAATTGGCTAAAACAGCAGTGCCTGATTTAGTGAACATGGCCTATAATCAAACTAATATGGCTTTTGGTCCAGAATATATTATTCCAAAACCATTGGATCCAAGATTATTAAGTACCGTAGCACCTGCAGTAGCCAAAGCAGCTGTAGAAAGTGGTGTAGCGCAAATACAAATTCCTAACTGGGAGGCTTATGTATTACAATTAAACAAGCGCTTAGGGTTGGATAACCAAATGATGCGTTTAATTAGTAACAAAGCAAGAAGAGATCCAAAGCGTCTAGTATTTGCTGATGCAGAAAATACAAAGATCTTAAAAGCTGCAAGTATTGTATACGATGATGGTATTGCTTATCCAATTTTATTAGGTAACGAAACCAGAATTAGAAATATCGCAGAGAAAAACAATATTGATATTTCTGACTTACCAATTATAGATGTAAGAAGTGACGAGATGGAAGCCAAGCGAGAATTCTTTGGATCTTTATTGTTCCAAAAGAGACAACGTAAGGGAATCAATAAATACGAGAGCTTGAAATTAATGCGTACGCAGAATTATTTTGGTGCCATGATGGTAGAAACCGGTGAAGCCGATTCTATGTTATCTGGATTAACCAGAAATTATGCGGATGGTATTAAACCTGCTTTACAAATTATTGGAGTAGACGAGGGCGTGAAGAAGATTGCTGGAATGTATATCTTATTAACTAAGAAAGGTCCATTGTTCTTAGCAGATACTACAGTGAATGTAAGTCCTACAGCAGAAGAATTAGCAGATATCACTTTATTAGTAGCTAAGGAAGTAAGAAACTTTAATATGGAACCAAGAGTGGCTATGTTAAGTTATTCCAACTTTGGTAGTTCTGATACTGCAGAAGCAAGATTGGTAGCAGAAGCTACTAGAATTGTGAAGCAAAGAAATCCTTCCTTAATTGTGGATGGAGAAATGCAAGGCATGCTCGCTTTCAATAATGATATCTTAAAAGAAAATTATCCATTTAGTGAATTAGTAGATCAGGATGTGAATGTGTTAATCTTCCCTAATTTAACAGCGGGTAATATTGCCTACCATTTATTAAAAGAAATTGGTGGCATTGATGTAATTGGTCCAGTGTTATTGGGAATGAAAAAACCAGTGAATGTATTGCAATTAGGTTCTAGTGTTAGAAATATTATCAATATGGCTACTGTGGCTGTAGTGGATGCACAATTAAAAACCAGAATAGATACCGAAGCAGAAGTACAAAGAACTAGCTGGTGGAAGCGAATGAAGAAGCGTAAGAAGTAGAAAAGTCTTAACTTTACGGTATGGATTTTCTAACGCATTTTGGCAAATACCTTTTAATGTTAAAAGGGATGTTCTCTAAGACGGATAGTCGTGCCATGTTTTGGAAAGAGTACATCAAACAATGCGTTGATATTGGGATTGGGTCTTTGCCCATTGTAGTCATCATTTCATTTTTCTTAGGAGCAGTAATGACCGTTCAAACTGCAGCGCAATTGGTGAACCCAATGGTGCCTTTATCTACTATTGGAATTATTGTGCGTGATGGAATGATCTTAGAATTTGCGCCAACTTTTTTAAGTATTGTATTAGCCGGTGTGGTAGGAAGTAAGATTGCCAGTGAATTAGGCAATATGCGCGTAACTGAGCAAATAGACGCATTAGAAATTATGGGTATTAATACCAAAAGTTATTTAATCCTTCCAAAAATATTGGCTTCTTTTACCATGGTTCCTTTAATGGTAGGCATTTCAGCCGTGATTGGTATTTGGGGTGGGTACTTAGTAGGAGGTTGGACCAATGCAGTACCTAATGAAGTTTTTATAGATGGTATTCGCAAAAGTTTAGATGTTCATTATATCAGTATTGCTTTTTATAAATCTTTCATCTTTGCATTTATTATAAGTACCGTTCCATCTTATTTTGGATACTATGTTAAAGGAGGTGCTTTAGAAATTGGTAAGGCGGGCACCTTATCTGTTGTGGTAAGTTGTATTATTATTTTAATTGCCGATTATTTAGTCGCTTCCATCGCAATATAAGTTATCTTAGTGCTATAAATAATTTGTATGAAAATCAGTTTTCATGGTGCAGCTAGAACTGTTACTGGCTCTAAGCATTTAGTCACATTAGATAACGGAGAAACTTTCTTATTAGATTGTGGTTTGTTTCAAGGAATGGGTAGAGATACCGATGGCTTGAATGCCGATTTTGGTTTTGATCCAACATCTGTGAATTATGTAATTCTTTCTCATGCACATATAGATCATACAGGTTTAATCCCTAAACTAGTGAAAGATGGTTTTAAGGGAAATATATATTGCACCCCTGCAACCAAAGCATTAACCGAGGTATTATTAGAAGACTCTGCTATGATTCAAAGAGACGATGCTAAGTATGGCAATAAACGCAGAGCCAAGCAGGGCCTACCTCCCATAGATCCTTTATATGATATGGATGATGTGAACTTAGCCATCCCAATGCTAGTTCCCATTGAATACAATAAGCCCACTCAGATTAGTCCAAGCGTGGAATTATTATACACCGATGCCGGACATATTATTGGAAGTGCTGCAGTGAGTTTAAAGATTAAAGAGGGTGGCGAAACTAAAACGCTCACCTTTAGTGGAGATATAGGAAGATATAGAGATATGATCTTAAGATCTCCCGCTGAATTCCCTGCTGCAGATTTTATTATTATTGAAAGCACTTATGGAGATAAACTCCACGATTTAATTCATACCACACCAGACGATTTATTAAAACATATTGAAGAAACCTGTGTGGGTAGAAAAGGCAATTTGATAATTCCTGCATTTAGTGTGGGTAGAACCCAGGAAATTTTATATGAATTAAATCAGTTGTCTATTGAAAAGCGATTACCACATATTCCAATTTATGTAGATAGTCCTTTGAGTATTGAAGCTACTGAAGTGTTAAAAGCTTATCCTAAATATTTTAATAAGAAGATTCAAAAATTATTAGAGATTGACGAGGATCCATTTGATTTTGAAGGTTTGAGATATATTAAATCGGTAGAAGAGAGTAAGGCATTGAATGAAGACTTACATCCTAAAGTAATTATCTCGGCTTCAGGTATGGCTGATGCGGGTAGGGTAAAACATCATATCAAAAACAATATTGATAATCCAAAGAATACTATTTTATTAGTAGGCTATTGCGAGCCGCATTCTTTAGGGGGTAGATTAATGAATGGGCAGAAAGAAGTTAAAATTTATAGTGAGTTTTACGAAGTAAAATGTCATGTGGCTTCTATTAGAAGTATGAGTGCCCATGGTGACTATGAAGATTTAATGCAATTTTTAGCTTGTCAAGCTCCACATTTGGTGAAACAAATTTATGTGGTACATGGAGAGGCAGAAGTACAGGATAAATTCGCAGAAAGATTATTGAAGAAGGGCTTTAAAGAAGTAATTGTCCCTCAAATGCATGAAGAGTTTATCATGCAATAATTAAAATAAGGTCTGTGGTGTGAAAATGGCATAATTCATTTGCTCAGTGGGGTTGTCTGTTTGCTGAAAATTTTTCGCCACTGTATGTGCTTTCATTTTTTCTGCAGGATATTGATAAGAGGCGATTTCTTGAATTTGTTTTTCAGTTAAATGTTCATTGATCCAAATATTGGCTCTTTCATCATCTAAAATAGTGGGCATTCTCTTTTTTACATTATGAATCTTGCTCATTAAACTATTGGCTTCTGTAGTAATAATGCCAAAACTATTTTTAGTTTCTCCGCTGCTATAATCAGTCCAAGTATTCCAAACACCTGCTATATAAAATAAAGGCGTGTTGTCTATTTGAATACAATGAGGGTATTTCTGTTTTTCAATTTCCTGCCATTCAAAAAAATGAGAAGCTAGTACTAAGCATCTATTGGTATGCACCACAGCTTGTGCCACTTTATTGGTAAATATTCCTTCCGATTTAATATTAAGGGTAGTGTATTTTTTTCTGGACTCAATTAGTTCTTTTTGATTACGGGTCCAATGAGGAATTAACTCCCAATGCATTAGTCCTGGTCGAATCGCATTTTCTTCTTTATACATTACCGGCCATTGGTTATAAGAAAAACCAGATTGAATAGGGATATCAATCGGATCCAATTCAATAGGTGTATCACCAACTTTAATGGTTTGTTTCTTAGGTACTTTAACGCCAATTACGTAACACATGGTTCAAAATTAAGTATTATTTGGGATGAACCATTGGCTGGGCAATTTGTTATAGTATGTATGAAAGCACTCTATATACCCTTTATTTTAGCCGGAATCTACATTGTATTCCAGTCTTTTAAAACCATCAGTTCTTTAAAGACGGAGAAACAAGCGTATCGTTTAGTCAAAAAAGAAGCAGGGTTCGAGATTAGGTATTATCCGGCAGCCACCATGGCAACAGTGTATTCTAAGGGAACCAATTACAAATCAGTGGCTAGTTCCGGTTTCAATAAATTGGCGAAATATATATTTGGAGGCAATCAACAAAAAGAGAGCATTTCTATGACAGCTCCTGTAAGAATGAATATTTCAGAAAAGGGATCAAGCATGAGTTTTGTAATGCCTAAAAAATACAATGACAAAGCATTGCCTACACCCAATGATCCTCAAATTGAGATCAAGCAATCCAATCCAGAATATGTTGCTGTAATTAGTTTTGGTGGCTATGCATCAGATGAAAAAATTAAAGAGCATTATGAGCAATTAGCGGCTTTATTAAAAGAGCGTAATATTGAACAGAAGGGCGGATATAATTTTTTAGGATACAATGCTCCCTTTCAATTTATTGGCAGAACCAATGAAGTAATCATCCCTATTGAATGGAAAGAATAGATATTGATAGAATTATTGAAATGGCTTGGGAGGATAGAACCCCTTTTGAAGCCATCACCTTTCAGTTTGGTATTTCAGAAGCCGAAACGATTAAAATCATGCGCAATGAATTAAAGCGTAGCAGTTTTAATTTATGGCGTAAAAGAGTGAATAGTGGAGTGAGCCAAAAACATTTAATTAAAAGAAGTGCAGATATTAAGCGATTTAAATGCTCAAGACAAAAAACTATTTCTTTGAATAAAATAAGTAAGCGCTAAAACTTTTTCTTCTTGCAGGCATCGCTGCAATATTTTATTTCCTCCCAATCTCTTTCCCATTTTTTTCTCCATGTAAAAGGCCTTTGACAGTTTAAACAAATTTTGCTAGGCAGGTCTCCTTTTTTTACTGCTTTATTTTTTGAATTTTTCATAATTGCATCTGTCTAAATGTGAGATTAATTCTTGGGGAGCCAACTTTTTTGGTTTTAGGTAAACTATGCCACCAGTTTTGTTGAATGCTTCCTTTCATTTCTAAAAGCGATCCATTTTCAAGCATTACCGAAACAGTTTCTTTGGTGGCTTTATGCTTGAAAGCAAATTTTCTTTCAGCACCAATGCTCAAAGAAGCAATAGAGCTATTCGTTATAATTTCTTTTTCATCATCACTATGCCAGCCCATGCCTTCTTCTCCGGTATGGTATAGGTTAAGTAGGCAGGCATTGTACTTGGCTCCTGTTTGGGACTCGATTAAGTTTTTTATTTGAAGCAATTCAGGGGTCCAAGCAAGACCTTTCTTTTTCACACTGGAATAAGTATAATCAATATGGTTATCTGCGTAAAAAGCCACTTTGCGCTTGGTAGTGATGGCTTTTCCAAACATCACTATCTGATCTTGCTGCCATGCAATCTTGTTTAATAATTCATTGTAAATAGTAGGTAAAGATTGCTCAT
The DNA here is from genome assembly GCA_024640255.1 of Bacteroidota bacterium. GTDB lineage: Bacteria > Bacteroidota > Bacteroidia > Chitinophagales > Chitinophagaceae > Sediminibacterium. The sequence goes on from JAHEFI010000047.1 coordinate 185,648, forward strand.
TCAAAATGCATCCATAGTAAACAGCTATGCCGTCTTTGTTTATGATATTTGGAAAATCTGAATGCATTTTTAAATATTGGTTTATTGCTGCAAATTTTTGTAGTTCCTTTGCAAATCTTACAACAAATAGGGTTCTATTTTGTTGATATTTAAACTGAAATTATGCAAAACCAAGTAGAAAAACTAAAAGCGAATATTGAGGCTGCAAGAGTGCATTTGTTAGCACATCCAGTATATACCAAGATTAATAATTTAGAGGGTTTGCAACAGTTTACCCAATACCATGTTTTTGCGGTATGGGATTTTATGAGTTTATTAAAATCACTTCAAATAGGCTTAACTTCTGTTCAGTTACCATGGGTGCCAGTGGGTTCTGCCAATACTCGTTATTTGATTAACGAGATAGTATTAGGAGAAGAGTCTGATGTGGACGAGCATGATCAAAGAATTAGTCATTTTGAATTGTATTTAAAAGCAATGAAACAAATGGGTGCTTCTACTCATTTAATAGATGCTTTAATGCAAGCTATTTCAAATGGTAAAACCATTGATGCAGCCATACAAGAATCACCGCTTCCTCAAAAAGCAAAAGATTTCTTGTCTTATACATTTGAAATTGCGCAGCATGCTCCATTACATGTAAAAGCTGCTGTGTTTACTTTTGGAAGAGAAGATTTAATACCGGATATGTTTACTGAAATCTTGCATAAAATATATGCTGATCATCCAGATAAGGTGTCTACCTTTAAATACTATATCGAAAGACATATTGAAGTGGATGGAGGACATCATAGTCAGTTAGCTTTAGAAATGGTGGCTGAGCTTTGTGGTTCAGATGAGCAAAAATGGGAGGAAGCTAGCAATGCTTCTTTAAAAGCACTTAAAGTAAGGTCTCTGTTATGGGATGCGATTATTGAAAACTAAGATGAATATTATTGTATTTGATGGGGTTTGTAATTTTTGTAACCGAATAGTGCAAATTATTATTCGCCACGACCCTTCAGCTCAAATACATTTTGCCGCACAGCAATCAGAGGCGGGGGAGAAGTTGCTACATCAATATGTTATTCGAGAAAGTTCCAGCTCTGTGGTATTTATCACCAAGGGAGTGGTTTACAATCAATCTGATGCGGTGATTGAAATTGCCAAGCTTTTAAAAGGTTGGCCAAGCATATTTAAATACACCATTATTGTTCCAAGGTTTATCCGAAACTATATCTATCAATTAGTGGCTGCTAATAGATATAGATTATTTGGCAAGCAAGCGCAATGCATGGTGCCTAAAGAAGAAGATAAGGGGAGGTTTCTTTAAACTTTTGTAGCTTCAGGTTGTCTAAAATCAGTTTAACATAATTCTATGAAGTTTAAAGTATTGTTGGTTGGTAGTTTATTTAGTTGTTTTTATTTACAATTGTCTGCACAAGAGGCAATTAAGCCCAAAACCACCACATTTAAAATCCAGTTGGATTACCTAACTGATTATGTATACAATGGAAGAGTGGATAGTATTAAGTATCCCTATCAAATCACTACGGCATCTGTGAATTTTGCTAATGGAGTATATATCAATCTTGGTGCAGACTATTTATTGACACAAGGTCAACAAAGATTTGACTTTTTTCAGTTAGATCTAGGGTATGAATTTGATGTCGATAAAAAATGGACAGGTTCTGTTTATGGAACTAAATTCTTTTATTCTAGTCAATCTGCCTTATTGAATGGAAATATAAGTTCTGATTTGGGTGGAACATTAAATTACAATGCAGGTTTTGTTGAATTAAGCAATTCACTAGATGTATTTTTTGCTGACAAAGCAGATATTCAATTAACCTCAGGTTTTGAAAAAAGTTTTAGTTCTGAAAAGGGAGATTCTAAATTTAGTTTTACTCCTGGGCTATATGGTAATTTTAGTAGTTTAAATTATTATGAAAGCGAGGTAACAAGAAGGTTAAGGCCTAAAAATCCAGCAATTAAAAATCCAGTAACAGTTAATGTTATTTCTAGTACCACTGCGAATCAACAAGGTATCAAGTTTATGTCTATGGAGTTATCCTTGCCCATAAGTTATGAGAATAAATCTTTTGGTTTTACTATTTATCCTGCCTATGCTATTCCTTATAATGCTATTACTACAACTACCACATTAAGAAATGTGGCCAATAATAACATTATCAATAAGGTAAACTCCACTCCTTATTCAGAAACGCATTTGCAAAATAGATGGTATGTTCAGGCTGGTGTTTTCTTAAAATTCTAACATGAAAAAAGTCACTAAAATTTTATTAATAGCTTCCAGTTTATGGTATTTCGGGGAAGGTTTATTTGGTCCCTTATTCGCCGTATTTTCTGAAAAGATTGGAGGAGATATGCTAGAAATTACTTGGGCTTGGGCTGCATATTTAATTGCAACGGGATTATTTTATGTAATTCTTGGAAAGCTATTTAATTACTCTTCCTACAAAAAAGAAATCATGGTGGGCGGTTATGCTTTAAATACCATTCTTACTTTTTGTTATTTGTTTGTTCATAATACTCAGCAATTACTCCTATTACAAATAGGTTTGGGTATTGCCGAAGCAGTGAGTACGCCTATTTGGGATTCTTTATTTGCCACACATTTGGAAGACAATGAAAATAGTTTTCATTGGAGTATAGCCAATGGCCATACGCATTTTGTTTCTGGAATAGCCATTGCTATTGGAGGTTTGATTGCCAGTTATGTTTCTTTTAATGCATTATTTATAACCATGGGTTGCATTCAGCTGCTAGCAACTATTATTCAAGCTTATTTGTTAAAGGAGAAGCGTTATTAGTTAAAACTTACGCTATCTTAAGTTTCTTAATCATTCTTATTTGGTCTCCTTTTAATTGTAGTTCTGCTTCGATATCAAAATCATTTTGAAGTCCTAGCCAAAAATTTGGGGTATTGCCAAAATACTTTGATAATCTTAATGCTGTATCAGCAGTGACGCTTCTATTGCCTTTTAGAATCTCTGAAATTCTAGTTTGTGGAATATCAATATCCTTACATAATTTGTAAGCACTAATATTTAAAGGAATCAAAAATTCTTCCTTAAGTACTTCCCCTGGATGTATGTTTTTAAGTTTTTTCATATAAATCAAGTATCATACTAACGTTTTACGATACTTACGTCAAAAGTAAGTATAATTAATAAAACGAAAAATACTTTTTTAGTTTAGATGAATAATTTCGGGAAATACTAATTTAAACTCCCCATGGCCCAAAGGTTCTTATAGATGCTTTGGTAGAATTTGGTTTTAAGCGCTATATGCTTTTGCTCGGTCTCGATGAATTTAAGTTCACGGCTATTAATCAAGAACAAACTGCTTTCACCCATTTGAAACTTGGTATTCTCAGTTTCAAATAAAAGCTTGTTAGCATTTAGGATTTCTTCATTGGTTTTAATCTGTTGCTTTAAAGCATAAAATTCTGCAAAGCTGCTTCTCACTTTGTTTTCAATTTCGAGACTTAGGTATCTTTTATCCCATTGCAAATCCTCCATTTTATTCTTGGTCTTTGCTAATTCACCTCTAGCTTTTCTTTGAAAAAGCGGCATGGTTAATGAAAGGCCATACTTTACATTATTGGAAGTGTTAATGCTGGTAGAGATATTATTTAAATTATTGTCTAAAGCATTGTAGTTTATTTTTAGAGAAGGGAATAGTTCAATGGTCTTTAATCTTTTCTCTATGTCTAATATATCCGATTTAGCATTGATCATTTTCAATTTGGGATGCAATTGAATCGCTTGGTTTACTTGCTCTTCTATTCTTCCTAATTCAATACCATTTATGGTAGATAAATTTAAGTTGTTCGTAGGCGAAACCTTTTCATCTAATTCATAAGGAAGCCCATTCTCTGTCCAGAAATAATTACTTAATTCTAGTCTTGCTTTTTGTAAATCCAAAGCAGCCTGGGATTGCATCATCTCAAATGTTTGTAATTGGGTCAAGGCTTCGGTAGTATCAATAGGGGCTCTGTCTCCAGCAACAAAAGATTTTTTAATTACTTCATATCTTTCTTTATTGTTCTGAACAGATCTTGTTAAAATAGCATTAGTATTATAAGCATTTGCCCAGTTCCAGTAAGCACTAGTGGCATCTAATAATAAATCATTCACTACTAGTAATTGTTCATTCTTTGTCAATTCCACAAAGCTTTTAGCTTGTTTGACAATCGAATTTCTTTTATCTACAATCAGGCCCCTGAATGGATCCATACTCACACCCACAAAAGCAGATTTGTTTTTAGTTAACATGGGATCCAAACGTTCTCCCAAATTATTTTCTGTTCCTGCTTTGATATCAATGCCATACCATAGAGGAATCTTTAACTCAGAAGTATTGTACTTATAGTATAATTTATTATCGTAGGTTTTTTCTTCGTTGTTAATTTGTATGCTTGGATCAAATACGCCCTTAGAGGCACGCAGTTCATTTTTAGCTATCTCGTTTTGTAAAAAAGATTGCTTAATAACTGGGTGGTACTTTCTGACAATATCCAAAGTATTCTCAATGCTCAAATTCTTCTCTTGTGCAAAGCTATTGCCTATGCAAGCAATGAATAAAAGGGTATAGATAAATGGCTTTAACATCTTACTTCGCTTTTTTAGTAGTTTCTTTTGTTTTGTAATAGTCTGGAGGGAAACCATTAATCTGTCTCCATAGTTCATACCATACAGGTACTGTATTTAATAAGGCAAATCCTCTAGCGCCTGTACCAGTTTTTAAGGCTGTAGGCCATTGTTTTTGTTGATTATCAGGAATCACTAAGATTCTGAATTTCCCATTTTCATTTCTATTGTTTTCTACCATTGAAACTTCGCCTGCAAATGTTCCATAACTATTATCTGGCCATCCAGAGAAAACAATAGCAGGGAATCCATCAAAAATCATTCTAATCTTTTGTCCAGGGTTAATCAAGATTAAATCCATTGGTTCAATGAATAGTTCAACTGCGTGATCAATTTTGGTAGGCACCATTTCTACAATCATTTCTCCTTCTTTCACTATTTCGTAAATGCCCGATTTTTTTGCTTTGATAATTTGACCATCCTGTGGAGCAATTAACCATTTTTGATTTCCACGGCTAATATAATTTGCTAAAACATTTTTGTTTTTAGCTAGTTCGCCAGTGGTACCAGCAATCTCTCCTCTAGAAGTGGCAATCTCGCTTCTTGATTTAAATATCTTGTCATCCGCTTCTTGTCTAATAGAGTTGATGTCTATTTTAAGAATATTGATTTCCTGTCTGGTATTTAATAATTTCTGTTGTTTCTCTGTAAGAATAGCCAGGGCTTTATTATTTTGAGCAGTTCTGCGCTCTAATTCCACCAAAGACACAACACCTTGATTGTACAATTGTTTACCTCTGCTTAATTGCTCTTGTGCAATCTTAAAATCTACTTCAGCAGCTACCACTTCAGAGCTATCACTGATTAATTTTCTTTTGTATTGCTCAATTTTATTCTCGTAAGCATTTATTTTTAAATCACGATTATTTTCAATGGCGTTGATCTGGCTTTCAATGGCATTAATCTTCTCACTATAAAACAAAAGTTTTTGCTCTTTAGATGCTAATTGATCCTTGGTTCTTTCTACTAGGTTAGAATCCAAATAATCATCCTTGGTATCTGCTAATTGTACAATGGTATCACCCTTCTTCACTACATCACCTTCTTTGATATACCATTGGATAATCTTACCTGGGATGACCGTATTTATTTGTTGAGGTCTTTGGTCTTGGTACAAGGTAGTTACATGGCCACTACTAGAAATATTCTGTGTCCAAGGTAAAAACAATACCACTACTAAAAATCCCAATACACCCAATAACCAATAGCCAATTTTGCTATACTTCTCGTATCGGTAAATAGACCTTACCGATTTTGGGATGAAATTTGTTTCGCTGCTAATATTTTCAATAGTCTTTTTCATAATGGTTTAACTAATTACAAGTGGTAAAATAGTTGCCGGTTCTCCTATATGTTTAATCTTTCCTTTCTCTAACCAGATAATTAGGTCTGCTCTTTTAGCAAATGGAATATAACCACTTACTACCATGCAGGTTGTATTTTGAAGATCTGTTAGGTACTTAGAAATTTTCTTACTGGATTCTGCGCCTGCTAATTCAAAAGGTTCGTCTAATACTAATAGTTCTGGTTGATTAGCGATGGCTCTTAGTAATAATATCTTCTTAGCAATAATGGTACTTAAGCCTTTACCAGTAGGTTGTAATGGGGTATATAAGCCTTCAGGTAATTGACTAATAAAATCTTTGATTTCTAGCATTTCTGCATGCTTCATAATCTCATTAGGGGTAATGGATTCATTGCCCATACAAATATTATCATAGATAGTGCCATCAAAAATATCTTGCTCGTTATAAAAGATGCCAATATTTTTTCTGTACTCGTTTTGGTTGATATTATTTATAGGGGTATTGTTAACATTCACTAAACCTTCAAAGTTTTTCAAGGTTCCACCTATTAATTCTAGTAAAATAGATTTACCCGATCCTCCATCACCCATTACACATACTTTAGTGCCTGGCTGAATGGTAAAATTGATGTTCTCTAATAAATAAGGGCTGTTTTCAAATTTAAAATTAAGCTCCTTCACTTCAATGCCTATACCATTTCCATTAGAAGTATAAGGGCTCTTTCCTTGAACCTCTGTTCTCTTCTCACTAATTACATTTAGTTTCTCTACTCCAGTTAAAATATTATAACCTACTTCTAAATTCAGAATTAATTTTTCTACCGCCGATAAGATTAATAAGATTACAATCTCTGCGGCAATAAACTGGCCAATATTTAATTGTTGTTTAATTAATAAAACAGCACCAATAATTAACATCATCGCAGAGATGAGTAGTTTAAATACAATTAAACTCCAGTATTGAAACTTTAGAATTTGAAAATGCTTGGTTTTAGACACTAGATAGTCTTTCACTAGTTCGTCTGTCTTTTTTAAATGGAAATTGTTTTGACTAGATATTTTAAAGGTCTTATAAGATCTAGCAATCTCTTCTAACCAGCTAGCAACTTCATACTTGTTCTCACTTTCGTTATAAGAAGCTACTAATCCTTTTTTAGTAGTGTATTTGAAAATGAAGAATAGTAATAAGATTAATAATAAGCCCAATACAATAAATGTAGAGTTGTAGAAGGATAATAAAACCAATCCAAAAATAATTTGAATGGCCGCTAAAGGAATGTCTAATAAAATCTTAGATAAACCTTTTTGCAAACTAATCACCTCAAAGAACCTGTTCATTAGTTCAGGCAAGTGGTTATTGTTTAATTCACTACTTTCTATCTTAGGTATTTTATGTGCAAAGTCTAAAGAGAATCTAGTGAAAATACTTTGCTCTATCTTCTCTACTATCTTCATTTGGTTTACTTGAACAATACCTGAAACCAAGATACCTGCTAATACTATAATAATTAATAGTATGATGGATACAGGTAGTTCACCTATACCAGCTGCTGCTTGTGAGAAGTTAATAATGGTTTGAATACCCAATGGAAGGGACAATTGTATTACTCCACTTAAGATTGCGTAGAAGTATATTGCAGTTACTTCTCTTTTCTCTAGTTTGATCATTTTTAAGAACTTATCTAGAGAAGCTTTTACGGATATATCGTTTTTTGCCATAGTTCTATTTGTTGATACTTGAGAAAACTAAATGATTTAAGAAATTGATTATCTGATCTTCTTTTTTTGTTTTATCAAAATCGGTTAATGCAGGTAGATTATGCATAAAGAAGTTTTGCAAATGCGCCACTTCTACAATGGTAGATGCCAAAGAGTGGGGGTAAGGATAGTTGGCATTGCATTCTAATATAATATCACCTACTGTTTTGCATAAGTCTTTGTAAGGTTTGAAATATTGTTGCTTGTTGTCTTCACTTACATGTTTAGTAAGGTATGCTTTAGAACCTTCTGCAATTATTATTTGGTGTAGTAATGATTCATCTACATGGCTGGTCATAATATCATCTTCTACGGTAGTAGCTAATAATTTAATTACCTGTTGAAGTTTGGTAATTGGGTCGTTTATATTTTTGGTTTGATAGCCTATCTGAAACTCTAACCATCCCCAGTACCAAGAGATGATATATACTAATAGCTTATGTTTGTTTTCAAAGTATCTGTAGATACCTGCTTCTGTGGTACCTATTGCTTCCGCAAGTTTTTTAAAGGTGAAGGATTCAAAACCCGTTTTTTGGATTAATTGAATACTGTGCTTGATGATATTTCTGCCTAATTCAGACTGCTCTGGATCCCTTAGGTAAAGGGTTTCGTTCATCTTTATTTGTACTTCTAGTTTCATAGCTTTTTATGCTTTTTGGTCTTATGGGCACAAAAATAGTATAATTACCATTACAAATGATAGTAATACTATTATTTTTGTGAGTAAAGGGGAGATGCGGGTGTAAGGGGTTGAAGATGAGGGGGTTGGGGGATAAGTGGTATCTGAATCAGGAAATAGTATTTTTTTTATATATTTAATTTAAATACTTACACCATGAAAAAAGTAGTCTTAGGTTTAATCCTTGTTTTATTGGTTGCAATGGCATTTACTAATCCTTCTGAAAGACAGCATAGAGATGCAGTTATAAAAGCATTTCTTGCAAATGATAAATCAATTAACAAAAAGTCAAATAATGAATGGGAAGAATTTGGGAAAAATCTTGGAATGTTATTAATCAATAAAGTTGTTGAGTCGGTTGTATATAGAGAAAATTATTTTTTCTTATCATTAACTAAAGTATCATTTGAAGGTAAATCTAAGATAGTTGGAATTGGTGCTTTTGGCTTTGTTTATGTTAGCGATACAAAAGATATTAAACTAGGAAATTAATTTTATGGATAAACAATTCGCATATCAACAAAGAAGTCTAAATCCTTCTACAATTTGGATTTTATTCTTGTTTTTGGGTTGGTCTTATGGTTCTATGAATAAAATGGGAAAACAAATTTTTTATTACTTAACACTTGGTGGTATTGGATTATGGGCCTTATATAGATTATTCACTTTAAACGGTGCGATTAGAAAGTATAATAAAGATATTGCTTTTGACTGTGGTTTCACAAGTGATGAGGTAGCTAAATTGGGATTGTATTAAATTTTTTAATTTTATCATAATATGAGAAAAAATTATTTCCTGATAATTATTTTATTTTTTAACACATCAATTGTTTTCGGACAAAATATAAAAGTAAAATCAGAAGACGTTAAAGATTTAAAAATTGAAATAAATAATCTCAAAATAGAAAATCAGAAGCTTTCAAATGAAGTTTATCAACTAAAAGAAAATCTTTCTCAAATCCAGAATGATTTAAAAAATAATTATTATCAACATAACCAAAATATTGAAAGGTTACAAAAATCGATTTCATTTTTAGGCCAGGATTTGAATGACATACTTAAAGGCTATACAAAGTCACTACCTGATAGATATAATAAAGAAAGAATTAACTCTGGAGATATAAATAGTGAAGTTAAAAAAGAGACCAAAAGTGAATATTCTGGTCAATGTAATGCAACTACAAAAAAGGGAACAAGATGTTCTAGATCCGCTAGGTCAAATGGTTATTGTTGGCAGCATGGGGGTTAAACTATTTTCTAATTTTTTTTAATTCTTGGACTGTCGGCTTCGTTTCACTTCGCCGACTTACCAGCCCATTGGCCTTGCCCAAAGCCTTCCATTCAAACGCTCCGCGTTCGAATGGCTTTTTTAATGCTCAGCCGCTCAATCAAGCAAGCTTGTTTCGCGTCTTCGCATTAAAAAAGCCTCCCACTTGCGTGAGAGGCTTTGTAGCCGGTACGGGAATCGAACCCGTCTTTGCCCCGTGAAAGGGGGCTGTCCTAGCCGATAGACGAACCGGCCGTCGTTTGATAGACGTTTGTGTCAATCGGGTCGCAAAAATAGGACGCAATCGGTTTACTGCCAAATCATTTTGCATATTTTTCGTTGAAAATCAATTTTATGGACGGGGTTTGGGAGGCTTCCATTTTACTGAAACTATCAATGGTTCGTATAAATCCTTGATTTTGTTGATAATTACTGCGTTTTTAATACCCTTTTTGAGGGAAATTTTTTAAAAAGATGGTACCTTCGCGTCTCCTATTGAAAAATATAAAATTTAATACTATGAGTTCAGTTAAAGTTGCGATTAATGGTTTTGGAAGAATTGGCCGTTTAGTTTTCCGCCAAATTTATAACATGGAAGGAATTGATGTGGTTGCTATCAACGACTTAACTTCTCCAGCTGTTTTAGCACACTTATTAAAGTATGATAGTGCACAAGGTCGTTTTGATGCTGATGTAAAAGCAACAGAAGATTCTATTGTGGTAAATGGTCATACAGTAAAAATCTACGCACAAAGAGATCCATCTCAAATTCCTTGGGGTGCACACAATGTAGACGTAGTAATCGAATCAACTGGATTCTTTACAGATAAAGAAAAAGCTGAATTACATATTAAAGCAGGTGCGAAGAGAGTAGTTATTTCTGCTCCAGCAACTGGTGAAATGAAGACTGTAGTGTTTAACACTAACCACGAGATCTTAGATGGTACTGAGACTGTTATCTCTGGTGCTTCTTGTACTACTAACTGTTTAGCGCCTATGGCAAAAGTTTTAGAAGACAAGTTCGGCATCGTTACCGGTTTAATGTTAACAGTACACGCTTATACAAACGATCAAAATACATTAGATGGTCCTCACCCTAAAGGTGATTTAAGAAGAGCACGTGCTGCTTCTGCTAACATCGTACCTAACAGTACTGGTGCTGCTAAAGCAATTGGTTTAGTATTACCTTCTTTAAAAGGTAAATTAGATGGTTCTGCACAACGTGTTCCTACTATCACTGGTTCTTTAACTGAGTTAACAACTATCTTATCTAAGAAAGTAACTGTAGAAGAAATCAACGCAGCTATGAAAGCAGCAGCGAACGAATCTTTTGGTTACACTGAAGATGAAATTGTAAGCTCTGATGTAATTGGTATCACTTATGGTTCTTTATTTGATGCAACTCAAACTAAGATTATGACTCAAGGTGATGTTCAATTAGTAAAGACTGTTAGCTGGTACGATAACGAAATGAGCTATGTGTCTCAATTGGTTCGTACAGTGAAACACTTTGCAAGCAAAATTAAATAAGCAAATTGCTATACTAAAATGCCTCCGACAAACGGGGGCATTTTTATTAATCTATTCTAACTTTTATAAATAAACCCAATGAGTACTTTTAAAGATTTTTCTTTCGCAGGTAAAAAAGCCTTAATCCGTGTAGATTTTAATGTTCCTTTAAACGATGCTTTTGAAATTACCGACGACAACCGTATGCGTGCAACAGTGCCAACTATTTCAAAAATTTTGAAAGATGGTGGTAGTGTTATTTTAATGAGCCATTTAGGTCGTCCGAAAGATGGTCCAACAAATAAATTTTCTTTAAAGCATATTGTGGCGCATTTATCTAAGTTATTAGGAGTAGATGTGCAATTCGCGAATGATTGTATTGGCGCTGAGGCAGTGGATAAAGCAGCTGCATTAAAAGCTGGTCAAGTATTATTATTAGAGAACCTACGTTTTTATAAAGAAGAAGAAAAAGGGGATACAGCTTTTGCTGAAAAATTAGCAAAGCTAGGTGACGTATATGTGAATGACGCATTTGGTACTGCACACCGTGCGCACGCATCTACTGCTATTATTGCTCAATTCTTTTCTAAAGAGAATAGAACATTTGGTTTAGTAATGGAAGGAGAAGTAGTGAGTGCAGAAAAAGTATTACATGATGCTCAAAAACCTTTCACTGCTATTATAGGTGGAGCAAAAGTGTCTGATAAAATTTTAATTATCGAAAACTTATTAGATAGAGCTACTGATATTATTATTGGTGGTGGTATGGCTTATACTTTCTTTAAAGCACAAGGTGGCAAGATTGGTAATTCTATTCATGAAGACGATCGCATGCCTTTGGCTTTAGAAATTTTAGCAAAAGCAAAAGCAAAGGGAGTGAATATTCACTTGCCTATTGACAATATTATCGCTGATAAGTTCAGCAACGATGCTAATACTAAAAACTGTGCTAGTGGAGAAATACCTGATGGCTGGGAAGGTTTGGATGCAGGTATAGAATCTAGAGCTCAATTTGCAAAAGTAATTTTAGCAAGCAAAACCATTTTATGGAATGGTCCAATGGGTGTTTTTGAAATGGCGAATTTCCAAGCAGGTACTAAAGCTATTGCTGATGCAGTTGCAGAAGCTACACAAAAAGGCGCTTTCAGTTTAGTAGGTGGTGGCGACAGTGTGGCAGCCGTTAACCAGTTTGGTTATAACGACAAGGTTAGCTATGTAAGCACAGGTGGTGGAGCCATGTTAGAATACTTTGAAGGCAAAACACTTCCTGGAATAGCTGCGATTAAGGGCTAATTTGTCAGGACTTTCCGTCAGTAATGTAGTTTGGTACTTGCTTTGCTCTATCTTTATAAACAAATACAAAACTATGTTACGTAAAAATTTAGGTTTATTCATTTTTTTAGGTGTAATCATTATTTTATTCGGATGGGGTTGTAATGGTTACAACGGCTTAGTAAACCAAGACGAGAATGTAAATCAAGCTTGGAATAATGTTCAAAGTGATTACCAAAGAAGAGCGGATTTAATCCCTAATTTGGTGAATACCGTTAAAGGGGAAGCTAACTTTGAGCAAACTACTTTACAAAATGTAATTGCTGCTCGTGCAAGCGCTACACAAATGAAAGTGGATGCTAAAGATTTAACTCCAGAAAAATTACAACAGTTCCAAGCAAATCAAGGTCAATTGTCTCAAGCATTGGGCCGTTTATTAGTAGTATCTGAAAACTATCCTAACCTAAGAGCGAATGATGCTTTCCGTGGATTGCAAGCGCAATTAGAAGGAACAGAAAACAGAATCAAAGTTTCTAGAAACGATTTTAATGCTGCTGTTGCGGATTACAATAAAAGAGCAAGATCTTTCCCTGTAAATTTATTAGCAGGTATGTTTGGCTTTAAAACCAAAGAAGGTTTCAAAGCAGAAGAGAGTGCAGCAAAAGCACCAGAAGTTAAATTTTAATTATGTGGAACCCACTTTCTCTATTTAAATCATCCACTCCCAATTTATTGAGTGCCTCGGACAAGCAATTACTTGTCCAGGCTATTCAAGCTGCGGAAAAAACAACCAGCGGAGAGATTCGTGTTTTTGTGGAATCGCATATTCCAAAAAAACAAGATGCTTTAGAGAGAGCAACACAATTGTTTTTTAAAAACAAAATGAACGAAACCAAAGACCGTAATGGTGTATTGGTGTACGTTGCAGTGGCAGATAAAAAACTAGCTGTGTATGGTGATCAAGCCATTCATGAAAAAGTGGGTATCGAATTTTGGTATAGCCAAGTGCAAGAAATGACTGCCCATTTTAAAGAAGGCGGTTATGTGGAGGGCATTAGTAAAGTGGTTGCCGAAATTGGACAAGCATTAACTAATCATTTCCCATTTGATAGAGAGACGGATCTGAATGAATTATCTGACGAAATTATGGTGGGGAAATGAGTAAATTTTTAAAACTATTTATTGCGGTTCTTTTTGTAACATTTACTACTAATGTAATTGCTCAAAATGTACTACCCAAACCTAATCCTCCCAGATTAGTAACCGATCAAGCAGGTGTGTTATCTGCAGAGCAGTTACAAGCTTTGGAAGCTAAATTAGTGGCTATTGACGATAGCAGTTCTAATCAAATTGCTGTAGTGATTTTGTCTTCTTTAGACGGACAACCCAAAGAAGAATATGCCAATAAATTATTTAGAGAATGGGGCATAGGTAATACTAAAACCAATAATGGTGTACTACTTTTAGTTGCCATCCAAGATAGACAAATCAGAATTGAAGTAGGTTATGGTTTGGAAGGAGCTATTCCAGATATAACTGCTTTAAGTATTATTGATAACGATATTAAGCCTGCTTTTAAAGCGGGAAAATATTACGAAGGCTTGGATAAAGCTACAGATGATTTAGCCAAAGCTGCAGTAGGAGAATACAAGGAAGCTAGAAAAAAGAGAAGCAAAGACAATGGCAATCCTTTAGTGTTTATCTTGATTGTTATTTTCATTGTGATCATCTTAGGTAAAAGAGGTGGAGGTGGCGGTTCTAATATTAATAGAGGAGGTTTCTCTGATTTTACTACTGGTATGTTATTAGGTTCTTTATTAAACGGAGGATCTAGCCGAGGAGGATGGGGTGATAGTGGTGGAGGTTTTGGCGGCGGTGGCGGATTTGGAGGCTTCGGCGGCGGTAGCTCTGGTGGTGGTGGAGCTGGCGGAGGCTGGTAAACATATTAAAAAAGGAGTCCAATCAGACTCCTTTTTCTTTTTATAATTTAGGCAACACTTCTGTGACCATATCTACTAGTGCTTGTTCTCCTCTATCTTTCTTTCCTTTTAAGATCATGCCTAATATCTTTCCATTAAAATAAGGATCTGTTTGAGTTCTATAACCCTGTGGTATAGCTTCTCTAAATCCTACAATCAAATCAATTCCCTTTTTAAACTTAATTGGATCGGATGTTTTAACAAGTAACTGCGCAAAGCTTGTAGTCATGTAAAATTTTTCTGAAGATTGAATATTCAAAGCTTCATATTTGCTAGCTACAAAATCAAATACATTTTCATCTCCGTATTTAGTAATAATATTGGTCACTGCTGTATTCAATCTTTTCTTCGTAATATTTTTACTTTCTTTAAAAGCAATCTCTTTCGCCATAGTGCTGTCTAATTTCTCCAATGCTTCTAAGGCTGCACCACTCACTGAATAAGAAGAATCCTTGGTCCATTGAATAAATTGATTCTTGTATTTTTCTTTTATCAAAGAGCCAATAATATCTATGGCTTCTTCTCTATTGGCATTAGAAGGGTCTTTTACAGCTATAGTATAAATAGCCAATTCTGTTGCACTATCCAAGGCTTTTGGATTGTATGAATTCATGGCTGCAGAACGAATTACATAAAAACTATCTTGTAAAGCGGCTTGTAATATTTTTTGAGCTAATACATTGTTTTGATTTTCTCTTGCTTCGCTGACTGCTTCGTATCTGTCTAAGAAATTTCTTGCATGATTAAATTGAAAAGCATATTGCTCTAATGGTTTGGATTCATCTTTTGACCAAAGCAATACTTTATCATTGTCTACATTCACATTGTCTGGAGTCACTGCTGCATCAAAATAAAAACTATCAACTTTTTTCTTACTCCATACATCATAATGATTTCTTTTTCCTTGCACATATACATCTATGCCAATAGGTAGGGTAAATATTTTATCCTGTACCTGTGTTTGCTGTATAGCCACCATTACTTGTTTTTTAGCAGCATCATAGTTTTGGGTAATTCTTACATAAGGGTGCCCGCTTCCAAAATACCATTGATTAAAAAACCAGTTCAAGTCTTTACCTGTAACTGCTTCAAATGCTAGTTTTAATTTAATAGCAGAGCCATTTTTAAATTGGTTATCGGTTAAGTATTTATTGAGTGATGCAAAGAAGGCTTCATCACCAACATAATGTCTTAACATATTTAAAATGCGTCCACCTTTTTGGTAGCTCACTAAATCAAACATGTCTTCTCTATCATTATAGTAAAAACGAACCAAATCTTTTTCTGCATCAGTGGGGCTAGACAAATAACTTCTTAATCCTTTATAGTTTTCATAAGCACCTTCGTCTTTTCCCTTGCTATGCTCGGCCCATAGGGTTTGACTATAATCTGCAAAGCTTTCGTTCACTGTTAAATTACTCCAACTTTCTGCGGTTACTAAATCTCCAAACCATTGGTGAAATAGTTCATGAGCAATAGTAGATTCCCAAGCGTTTTCATCCACCAATTCTCTAGCGTCCTGTTGCACTGCATCGCTATGTAAAGTTGCAGTTGTATTTTCCATTGCACCAGATACATAATCCCTTCCACTTATTTGTGCGTACTTCACCCATGGAAAATTCACACCCAATATTTTTTCATAAAAAGCTATCATAGCAGGGGTGTTGCCATATATCTTGCGAGCCACTTGCTCGTATTCTTTTTCTATATAGTAATTCACTTCCTTGCCCTTATAACTGTCCTTTACAATCGCATAATCACCCACGCCAATAAAGAATAGGTAAGGAGAATGCGGTTGATCCATTTTCCAAACATCTAATCTTGTGCCATTTTTATTGTCCACTTGCTTTACCAATAAGCCATTGGATAAACTCACGTATTTACTGGGCACGGTTAAATGAAACTCTTGAGTAGTTTTTTGATTGGTCTTATCAATAATAGGCAACCATACTGAAGTGCCTTCTGTTTCACCCTGTGTCCAAATTTGTGTGGGCTTGTTTTTATCGGTTCCTAATGGATTAATAAAATACAATCCTTTCGCATCGGTAATAGCTGCACTTCCTTTGGCTTTGTATTCATTAGGTCTTGCAGTGTATTTAATATAGACAGTGTAGTTCTCGTTCTTAGTATAAGTTTTATCTAATGTGATGGTTAATTGTAAACTATCATAAGTGTAAGAAAGATTTTTTCTTTGATTGTTTTTCTCCATCGCTACTTGATGAATAGCCATTGCCTTTGCATCTAATACTAAAACATTACTTGCATAAAAATGTGGATGCAATTGTAACCAAACTTCTCCATTTAATTCAGATTTAGTATAGTCGAAACCCGCTACCAGCTTGGTGTGTATCAAATCGTGTTGTTTTTCTGCAAAGCCACGGTATTCGTTTTCTTGCGCTTGTATAGTTGCTGCAACTGCTAAAAAGAATAATCCAAAAAGTACAATCTTTCTCATCATTATTAATATTTGGTTCTAAGTTAAGCAAGGCTTTTGAAAATGTAGTAGTTTAGCGTCATAATCAAAAGATAAAATGAGTAGGTATTTCTTGGAGCTTTGTTATGACGGTGCAACATTTGGAGGATTCCAAATCCAAAACAATGTGGACACTATTCAAGGTGCTGTGCAAGCTGCCATGAAAACATTGTATAGAGAAGAGATAGAGTTAACTGGTGCTTCTAGAACCGATGCAGGCGTACATGCTTTGCAAAACTTCTTTCATTTTGATACCGATATTGTTATTACACAAAAGCAGGTCTATAATTTAAATGCGATTTTACCCAATACAGTGGTCATTAAAGCCATTTATGAGGTACCTGAAACAGCCCATTGCAGATTTGACGCAACCACTAGGTCCTATATTTATAAGTTGCATACCCAAAAAGACCCTTTTTTAGAGGGTAGATCCTGGTATTATCCTTTCCCTTTAGACCTAAACCTATTAAATCAGGCCACTAAAACCCTTCTAAGCTTCACTAATTATGAGAGTTTTTCCAAGAAAAACACAGCTGTAAATACCTTCGAATGCAGTGTTAGTAAGGCTTTCTGGCAGGTAGAGGGTACGCATTTGTACTTTCATATAGACTCTAACAGGTTCCTTAGAGGAATGATTCGAGGCTTGGTGGGTACATTATTACAGGTTGGTAGGGGGCAAATTAGCTTAGAAGAATGGATGGATATTGTGGCTTCTCACAATGAACAAAGGGTGGATTTCTCTACTCCGGCCTACGGATTGTATTTATCTGCTATACAATACCCCAATTTTTTAAAAAAAATCGATTAATCGAAAGCCTTGCTATTGCTAGCTTCTGACCCATAATGGGCGGATTTTGAGTGGGTTAAACGAAAAAAAATCAAAAATAGTATACAATAAATTTGGCTGTGAGTAATTGCTCCTTATCTTTGCCGCCCGTTAATGATAAACACATCACAACGGGAAGTTCTCTGAAGCAATTTTACAGCAAAAAAAAATTAAAATAAATCAACCAAAAATTGGTGGTTTTAAATAACGGCTGTATCTTTGCCCTCCCTCATAAAAAAGGGACCAGTTCTACGAAATAATATCGCCTAACTAATTGAAAAATAATTCTTAATTATTTGGAATAAAGTTTGGTGGTTAAAAATAATGTGCCTACCTTTGCACCCCGCTACGAATAATAGCGATGCAAAACAAGCATAAAGATCTTTGAAAGTTTGGAAACAATAGTAACTGATTAATTGAAAAAATCAGGTAAAGGTTACAGCATCAAAAAAATTAAATCAGACGTTAATTTCGGATTTATTTGAGATTGATAGTCAGATCAAACAACATTTACAATGGAGAGTTTGATCCTGGCTCAGGATGAACGCTAGCGGCAGGCTTAATACATGCAAGTCGAGGGGCAGCATGAAGTAGCAATACTTTGATGGCGACCGGCAAACGGGTGCGGAACACGTACACAACCTTCCTTTAAGTGGGGAATAGCCCAGAGAAATTTGGATTAATACCCCGTAACATAGCGATGTGGCATCACATTGCAATTATAGTTTCGACGCTTAATGATGGGTGTGCGTATGATTAGATAGTTGGCGAGGTAACGGCTCACCAAGTCTACGATCATTAGCTGATGTGAGAGCATGATCAGCCACACGGGCACTGAGACACGGGCCCGACTCCTACGGGAGGCAGCAGTAAGGAATATTGGTCAATGGACGAAAGTCTGAACCAGCCATGCCGCGTGAAGGATTAAGGTCCTCTGGATTGTAAACTTCTTTTATATGGGACGAAAAAAGGTCTTTCTAGATCACTTGACGGTACCATATGAATAAGCACCGGCTAACTCCGTGCCAGCAGCCGCGGTAATACGGAGGGTGCAAGCGTTATCCGGATTCACTGGGTTTAAAGGGTGCGTAGGCGGGTAGGTAAGTCAGTGGTGAAATCCTGGAGCTCAACTCCAGAACTGCCATTGATACTATCTATCTTGAATATTGTGGAGGTAAGCGGAATATGTCATGTAGCGGTGAAATGCTTAGATATGACATAGAACACCCATTGCGAAGGCAGCTTACTACGCATATATTGACGCTGAGGCACGAAAGCGTGGGGATCAAACAGGATTAGATACCCTGGTAGTCCACGCCCTAAACGATGGATACTCGACATACGCGATACACTGTGTGTGTCTGAGCGAAAGCATTAAGTATCCCACCTGGGAAGTACGTTCGCAAGAATGAAACTCAAAGGAATTGGCGGGGGTCCGCACAAGCGGTGGAGTATGTGGTTTAATTCGATGATACGCGAGGAACCTTACCTGGGCTAGAATGCTGGGAGACCGCTAGTGAAAGCTAGTTTTGTAGCAATACACTGCCAGTAAGGTGCTGCATGGCCGTCGTCAGCTCGTGCCGTGAGGTGTTGGGTTAAGTCCCGCAACGAGCGCAACCCCTATCTTTAGTTGCCAACAGGTAATGCTGGGAACTCTAAAGAAACTGCCGCCGTAAGGTGTGAGGAAGGAGGGGATGATGTCAGGTCATCATGGCCTTTATGCCCAGGGCTACACACGTACTACAATGGGGGAGACAAAGGGCTGCAACATAGCGATATGAAGCCAATCCCAAAAACTCCCTCTCAGTTCAGATTGCAGGCTGCAACTCGCCTGCATGAAGCTGGAATCGCTAGTAATCGTATATCAGCAATGATACGGTGAATACGTTCCCGGACCTTGCACACACCGCCCGTCAAGCCAT
>JAHEFI010000007.1 GCA_024640255.1 Bacteroidota bacterium
GGAATATGAAAAGACTCACAAGCAATTAAAAAACGATCAATAAATCCTTGAGAAGTTTTGGGAGACTTTAAAGTAGCTAGTAAAATAGATTGATCCAAATTGGATGCAATAATATGTTGTTGTCTTTTATTATGCGGGGATTGTCTAGCAACATAATTGTCTCTGTCTAAAATCTCAGCAATCATAATGGCTTCTTCATCTCCCCCCTCTTCAATTTCTGCATTTACCCAATCGCCCACTGCAATGGGATTGGTAGAAGAACGATTGTCTAACTTAATTGCCCCTTTGATACGGGCCTGATAAAACAGTCCCTCCTCGGATTTAATCGAGTACCAGCTACCTGTTGATTTATAGACTCTAGCGCGCATTGAATACGAAGATAACCCACAAAATCAATATCTTTGCCACATGAGTCAATTTGCCCACGATAAGGTAGTTCCATATAGCCAAAGTAATGCTTCAAAAAAAGAGCAGGTAGCCAGTATGTTTGACTCTATTGCTAAAAAATATGATTTTTTGAATAGGTTCTTAAGCCTAGGGATAGATCAGGGATGGCGCAAGAAAGCAATTAGCAATTTAAAAGAAAAACCATTAAATCATTTATTAGATATTGCTACTGGAACTGCGGATATGGCTTTGATGGCTTACAAGCAAATTCATCCAAAAAAAATAACAGGTATTGATATCTCAGAGGGAATGATGCAATATGGAAAAATAAAAATTGCAGAAAAAGGATTAGAGGATACCATTCAATTAACATTGGGAGATAGCACTGAAATACCATTCGATGATGCTCAATTTGATGGAGCCATGGTGGCTTTCGGCGTTCGCAACTTTGCCAATTTAGAAAAAGGATTAACAGAAATTAATAGAGTACTTCAACCAGGAAGTAAATTAGTTGTCTTAGAATTTTCACAACCTAGTAGCTTTTGGTTCAAACCCATTTATACTTTGTACATGAAATGGATTACTCCAACTGTGGGTAAACTTTTTTCAGGCAATAAAGAAGCTTATGCTTATTTAAACGAAAGTGTTATAGCCTTCCCGGAAGGAAAAGCATTTTTACAAGTATTAGAAAAGGCGGGATTCAAACATGTACAACAAGAAAAATTAACCCTAGGCATATGCAGCATCTATATTGGAAACAAATAATTGCTTCTTGTCTTTTTATAAGTCTAAGTCTTTCAGGATTTGGACAAATGGGTGGCATTAATCAACCAGATCACGATACCGAAAAGTTTTGGTCAGGTTTATACTTTGGAATTATTACAAATAATTACCAATACACCAGAGGGTCTGGATTTTTACCAGGAGCCGTATTAACTGGTCAGACTAGTAAAATCACTTCAGAACCTGTTCCCTTTTTGCATGGTGGCATACCAGTAAGTTTTAGATTGTATAAAAATGTATTATTTAGAACAGGTACAGCGATCATCTTAAATAGTGATATCAATAATAAGTATATCAAAAAAGGACTAGGACCTCAGGTTTTTAAAACAAGTCCCATTTTCTTTCAGGTACCTTTTGCCATAAAGTATGAATCAGATAGATATGATGTGTTACAGTTTAGAGATGCTATGAGACATTATGTTTTTGCTGGCGCCACTTTAAATTATGATTTTAGTACAGGTTCAGTTTATTATGGAGCTTCCGCTTCACCCAACACGGCCATTCTAAAACCATTTAATCTTACCTATGATCTTGGACTTGGATTAACCTTTGTTGTGAATGATTATGTTAGAATTTCACCAGAATTAAAATTTAGTTACGGATTTAATAATTTAATTAAACCAGGAGTAAGTGGCTCTCCATTATATAATTTGGATAAACTTACTAGTAACTACGTTTCATTCTCACTCCATATAGAAAACTAAAGCAATGAGCAACTATTTAATTAAAAATGCACAAATAGTAAATGAAGGAAAAACATTTACAAGTGATTTATTGATTAAAAACGGAAGAATAGAAAAAATAGCAAACTCTATTTCAGTCCCATATGCAATAGAAGAAATAGATGCTACAGGTATGTATTTAATTCCTGGCGCTATTGATGACCAGGTGCATTTTAGAGAACCAGGATTAACCCATAAGGCCAATATATATACAGAAGCAAAAGCTGCAGTTGCTGGAGGCGTAACTAGTTTTATGGAAATGCCCAATACCAATCCGCCAGCATTTACGCTAGATTTATTAGAAGATAAATATGCTATTGGATCTAAGAATGCATTGGCTAATTATTCTTTTTTCATGGGTACTTCTAATGATAATCTAGAAGAGATTTTAAAAATCAATAAAAAGAAGAATGAAATTTGCGGGGTTAAAATATTCATGGGCTCCTCCACTGGAAATTTATTAGTAGACAACCCATTGGTTTTAGAAAAAGTGTTTAGCGGTACAGAATTATTAATTGCTACACATTGTGAAGAAGAAGGTTTAATTAGAAGAAATAAAGTTGCTTTAGAAAAAATTAAGCCAGTACTTGAAGCATCTGATCATCCAATTATAAGAGACGAAGAAGTTTGTTTTGAATCTTCTTGGAAAGCTATTCAATTAGCTCAAAAATTTGATGCAAGATTACATATACTGCATATTAGCACAGCAAAGGAATTACAATTATTCTCTAATTTAAGACCATTAGCAGATAAAAGAATTACCGCTGAAGTATGTGTACATCATTTGCATTTTACAGCCGATGATTATGCAACAAAAGGCAATTTAATTAAATGCAACCCAGCCATTAAAGCACCACAAAACAAAACTGCTTTATGGGAAGGATTATTAGATGATCGTTTAGATATTATTGCCACAGACCACGCCCCACATACTTGGGAAGAAAAACAAGAAGATTATGCGCACGCACACGCAGGTCTTCCATTGGTACAACATTCGGTGATGTTGATGTTGAAATATGTAAAGGAAGGAAAAATAAGCATCGAGAAAATGGTAGAAAAAATGAGCCATGCAGTAGCTACTTGTTTTCAAATCAAAGAAAGAGGATTTATTAGAGAGGGTTATTTTGCAGATCTTGTATTAGTGAAAGAATCACCTTATACCATTACTAAAGACAATATTTTATACAAATGTGGATGGAGTCCTTTAGAAGGCACTCAATTTCCTTATCAAATTCATAGCACATTCGTGAATGGTCACAGAGTATTTAATAATGGACAGTTTGACGAGTCTGAAAAAGGACAAAGACTTCAGTTTGATAGACAATAATTCCTAACTTAGGTTAATGCAAGTAGATTCTATTACTTTAAAAGATATTGGCTTATTTGATAGCGAAGCCCATATTGGCCTTGCAACACATTTGAATTTTTGTAAAACCAACGGAGGTGGTTTTTATTTTACAGAATTACTGAGCCATCCTTTATCCAATAAAAAGAATATCGAAACAAGGCAGGATCTTCTGCAAGTTTTTATTCATCAAAAATCCTTGTTTGAAAAATTTAAAACAAGTAATGGCACTACATTAGTGATTGATAAATTTTTTGAGACTGGTTTTAAAAAAACAAGCCCTTACCCCAATTGGTGGGAAACCATTATTTATCAGCTTTTTAATAAAGCAGACTACTCTTTAATCAAATATTCTGTTGAGCATATTAATATACTGATACAAGATTTTGACCAATGGCTAATTGCTTTTCAAAATGAAAGACAGAATCCCATTATAGATAAATGGTATGTAGAAATTGATAAAATTCTTTCTAATGAAACTATTATTCCTATTAGAAATGCCGCTTCTACCCTGAATGCCAGTGATATTTTGCAATTAAGTCATTTTTATATTTTTCACTACAAGCATTCAATTAGAAACTTATTAGAATTATTTTATGAAATAGATGCATACAATAGTCTAGCTATTTCAAAACTACATTATGTATTTGAATTTCCTACTTGGTTAGAGCAATCTAAACCCGTATTCAGTATTGAAGCTGCATCACATCCTCTAGTGGAAAATGCTATTAGTAACCCACTTCATTTAAACAATGACCAAAACTTCTTATTCTTAACAGGGGCTAATATGGCTGGGAAAAGTACTTTTATTAAAACCATTGCCATTGTTATTTACTTAGCTCATATTGGAATGGGTGCACCTGGTAAAAATATTCAGTTAACGGTGATGGATGGTTTAATTACTAATTTAACCATTGCAGATAATATTGTAAAAGGAGAAAGTTATTTTTTTAATGAGGTACAAAGAATTAAAAACACAGTTGAAAAAATAAAAGATGGTAAAAAATATTTTGTGTTAATTGATGAGCTTTTTAAAGGCACCAATATTCAAGATGCAATGAAATGCAGTATCGCAGTGATTGAAGGACTTCAGAAAGTACAATCAAGTTTATTTATTTTAAGTACCCATTTATATGAAATAAGCAGTTCTCTTACTGCTTACAACAATATTCAGTTTAAATATTTTGAGACCACTATTACCAATAAAGAATTGGTTTTTCACTACCATTTAAAAGAAGGCGTAAGTCAGGACAGAATTGGTTATCTAATTTTAGAAAGAGAAGGTGTAGTGAATATGTTGAATAATTTATAAGGTATTTCTACGCAATTTTAAACATCACTAAACGGGTATATTCAAGCAAAAATGCTTGTAAAAATTAAAGGAAGTGCCTTGGTGGGTATGAATGCCATCACCATTACTGTTGAAGTGAATATTAGTATGGGACAGGGCTATAATTTGGTAGGCCTACCAGACAGTGCAGTTAGAGAAAGCTTACACAGAACCGAAAGCGCCATCAAATCCAATGGTTTATTCATGCCAAGAACTAAATTATTGGTCAACCTTTCTCCTGCTGAAATAAAAAAATCTGGCGCAGCATTTGATCTACCCATCACTATTGGTGTACTAGCCGCTTCAGAACAATTAATCAGTAATATTACTTTGGAAGACTATATTTTTATGGGAGAGCTTGGCCTTGATGGAAAGCTATATCCTATAAAGGGCGCTTTGGCTATGACACAACAAGCCAAAAAAGAAAAATTCAAAGGAATCATTCTACCATTAGACAATTTGGTGGAAGCTAGTTTAGTGGATGGTATTGATGTGTTTGGTTTTGATTCCTTATCCTCTTTACTTCAATTTATAGAAAGTCCAAACCTGTATACCGTTTCTCAAACTGAACCATTGGTGCGATCAAAACAAGCTGATACTTCTTTATTTACAGAAATAAAAGGTCAAGAAAGTTTAAAAAGAGCTTTAACCATAGCTTGTGCTGGCAATCATAATATAATGATGATAGGTCCTCCTGGTGCAGGAAAATCCATGCTAGCTAAAAGCATTGTATCTATTTTGCCTCCCATGTCCAGAGAAGAAGCCATCGAAACCACTAAAATTTATAGCTATAACAAACAATATCAATTTGATCAGGGGCTCATGTTTGAAAGACCCTTTAGAGCTCCACATCATTCCATTACAGATATTGCTTTAATTGGAGGGGGACAAAGTGCCCATCCGGGTGAAATCTCTTTTGCCCATAACGGGGTTTTATTTTTAGATGAGTTACCAGAGTTTAACCGAGCAGTTATAGAAGTGCTTAGACAGCCCATGGAAGATGGCTATGTTCAAATAACCAGATCACAGTATAGTTATCAATTTCCTTCTAAGTTTCTATTAATTGCCGCTATGAACCCCTGCCCTTGCGGCTATCATACAGACCCCTATAAAAAATGCAAATGCTCCGAAGATAAAATCCATCAGTATTTTAATAAAATATCAGGACCTTTATTAGACAGGATTGACCTGCAAATGAATGTATTACCAGTTTCTTTTGCAGATTTACAACCCAACTCCGTTAATTTAAACGAAGTACCTAAACTAATTGAGGATATTCAAACGGTTAGGGAAATACAAAATAAGCGGATAAAGCAAGCTGAAGGGAAACCTATACAAGCTCAATTAGATTCCTCTTCTGTTCGCTTATTAGAAAAAGCTATGAATAATTATCATTTTAGTGCTAGGGCATATATAAGAATTATCAAAGTGGCAAGAACTATAGCCGATTTAGATAAATCCACCCAAATACAAACTAAACATATTTATGAAGCAATCCAATTTAGGTGTATGGAAAGAGAGGGTAATGAAAAATACCAAGCTTAATCTATCCTAATACTGGTTGGTCTTTAACATAACCAAAGTACAGGCTTCTAGCGTTTGTATACCTCTTTCTTGTGCAAGGGCCTCTAATTCAGGGTTTTCTGTGCCTGGATTAAAGATGATACGTCTTGGCTGAATACCCAAAATAGTATCATAAATTGGTTTTTGTGCTGCTGGACCTAGATATAAAGTGATGGTATCAATCGTTCCAGCAGCTGGCCATTCTAATTGAATAGGTTCTTCTTCAATCATCCCTTTTTTAATTCCATAAGCATAAACTTTATGCCCATAAGATTTTAATAAATGGGTAGCCATAAAACTATAACGTTCTGGATTGGATGAAGCTCCTACAATTAATGTTACTGGTTCTTTCATGAAACAAAGTTACCCAATAAAAAAATAAATTGATTTTATTTTGTTACAATAAAAGAATGTAATTTTATGCTAAATCAACTTACTAAATAAATTAAAATAACCCCTTATGGCAAAGACCTCTAAGAAAAAAACAGCTCCTAAAAAAGCAGTTAAGAAAGCAGCTCCAAAGAAAAAAGTAGCCGCTAAAAAAACAGCTAAGAAAGCTGCAAAGAAAACAACTAAGAAAGTAGCAAAAAAAGCAGCTCCTAAAAAAGCAGCTAAGAAAGTAGTAAAGAAAGCTGCTAAAAAATCAACTAAGAAAGTAGCACCAAAGAAAAAAGTAGCTGCTAAAAAAACAGCAAAGAAAGCAACAAAAAAAGTGGTGAAAAAAGCTGCTAAGAAAGTTGTAAAAAAAGCTGCTCCTAAAAAAGCAGTTGCTAAGAAAGTAGTAGCAAAGAAAAAGAAAGCTCCAGCTAAGAAAGCAGCTCCTGCTCCAGTAGCAGCGCCAGTAGCAGTGCCACAAACACTTTTCACTGAGCCAACAACTGATAGCAATCCAACAGCTTAATTCTAGCTCATTCTATTTTAAATCCCGCCATTCTGAAACAGTTTAGCGGGATTTTTATTTTAAAACAAATTGTATGCGTAAAATTTTATTCGTTTTATTAATGCCCATTTTCTGTTTTGCTCAAAATAGCATTACGGAAAAAACAAAATCAATGGAATTTAAAAAAGGCTATTTTAATTACTATTGGGATAATGCCAATGGAAAAATATATTTAGTAATTGATAAATTAAATACTCCCTTTTTATATGTAAACTCTTTGCCTGCAGGGCTAGGATCCAATGATATAGGGCTTGACAGAGGACAATTGGGTGATACCAGAATTGTTTATTTTAACAGAGTTGGTAAGAAAATATTAATGGTACAGCCAAATTATGACTATCGCGCTATTAGCAAAGACCCTAGAGAACAAAAAGCAGTAAACGAATCTTTCGCGCAATCTATATTAGCCAGTTTCACTGTTGAAGCAGAAGCTGGTAATGAATTATTAGTTGATGCAACACCATTCTTTTTAAGAGATGCGCATAATGCAGCAGATAAGATTAGAAAAATGAGACAAGGAACTTATACTTTGAGTGAAGCAAGATCTGCTATCTATATTCAAAACACCAAAAACTTTCCAAAGAATTCTGAATTTGAAGCAACACTAACTTTTGTTGGAGGCTCAGATGCAGGAAGATTTGTGCAAGCAGTTGCTCCATCTACAGAAGCATTAACATTAAGAATGCATCATAGTTTTGTAGAACTTCCAGATGATAATTATACTCCAAGAAAATATGATATTAGAAGTGGTTATTTTGGAATTAGTTTTTATGATTATAGTTCAGACATTAGTGAGCCAATACAAAAAATGTATATCAGCAGACATAGACTTCAAAAGAAAGATCCTTCTGCTGCAATAAGTGAACCTGTAAAACCTATTATTTATTATTTAGACAATGGTACCCCTGAACCTATTAGAACTGCTTTATTAGAAGGTGCAAGATGGTGGAACCAGGCTTATTCAGCTGCTGGATACAAAGATGCATTTCAGGTTCAAATTTTACCTGACTCAGCAGACCCCATGGATATTCGCTATAATATGATTAATTGGGTTCACCGTTCAACAAGAGGTTGGAGTTATGGCGCAAGTATAACTGACCCTAGAACAGGTGAAATTATCAAAGGCCAAGTAACATTGGGCTCACTTAGAGTAAGACAGGATTATTTAATTTTCACTTCTCTATTATCTCCATATGTAAATGGCCAGCCCGTTACAGATCAGATGAGAACGGCGGCTTTACATCGTTTAAGACAATTGGCGGCACATGAAGTTGGTCATACTTTAGGTTTACAACATAATTATGCTTCTAGTTATAATAATAGAGCATCTGTTATGGATTATCCTCATCCTAATATTTTTGTAAATGCAAAAGGCGCTATCGATTTTTCAGATATCTATACAGAAGGGATTGGATTTTGGGACAAGAGAGCTATCACTTATGGATACCAAGATTTTCCAAAACAAACCAACGAAGCAACTGCTTTGAATGCTTTATTAGAAGAGAATTCAAAAAATGGTACTTTATTTATTGCAGACGCAGATGCTAGAGCGGCAAGTGGTTTTCATCCATACGCGCATTTATGGGATAATAATTCAGATGCAGTAGCAGGATTGGATCAAGTAATTGCTGTACGTAAAAAAGCAATGGAACAGTTTAATGAAAACGCAGTGCCAAACGGAACACCTTTAACAAAACTAGAAGATGTATTAGTGCCATTATACAATTACCACCGCTATCAATACGAAGCAGTGACCAAATTAGTAGGTGGTATGAATTATAATTATAGTGTTAGAGGAGATCTTAATCAAATTAAACCAACCATCTTACCAAATGCTATACAAACAAAGGCATTAAATGCAGCAGTAGCTTGTTTATCAGCTTCAACTTTGACTATTCCAGAAAATATAATTGCTTTAATCCCTCCACGTCCACCAATGTATTATGGTGTAGGAGAATTATTTGATAAAAGAACTGGGATGAGCTTTGATGCATTAAGTGCTGCAGAAGCATTAGCAGATTTTGAATTAGGATTCTTATTCAATACGGAAAGAGCGAATAGATTAGTCCAAAATAAAGCTAGAGCCAATACAATTGGATTAGATGATGTAATTGACGCGGTTATGAAGCAAACTTGGAATACCACTATCCCAACGGGCTTGACAGGATCTGTTCATATGCAAACGCAACAACAAGTATTGACTTGGATAATTGGTTTGGGTCAAAGCGCAGATGCGAATTATGAAGTACGTTCTATTTGCCATAGCAAATTACAAGCACTTCAAACTAAATTAGAAGCAATGGCGAAAACAGATGCTACACACAAAGCACATTATCAATTTGCAATAGAAAGAATTAAAAATCCTGGAACTATCACATTGCCAAAAGCAGTAGTGATTCCTCCAGGCGCACCAATAGGCTGCGATGTTGAGTAGGTGAAATAAAACAGCCCTTAAGAAAATTTAAGGGCTGTTTTATTTTTGTCATATGATTTTCTCCTAGGCCAACATACGAAGTGGTTCTTCTAGTAAGCTCTTTAAAGTTTGTAAGAACGCTGCTCCTGTTGCACCATCTACTACTCTATGGTCGCAACTCAATGTAACATTCATTACATTACCTGGAACAATTTGTCCATTCTTTACAACAGGCTCTTGAGCAATACCACCCACCGCTAAAATACAAGCGTCGGGAGGATTAATAATCGCAGTAAACTGATCTATACCAAACATACCTAAGTTGGAAATAGTAAATGTACTACCCTCCCAGTCTGCTGGTTGTAATTTTTTATCTTTAGCTTTCTTAGCAAATTCTTTTACAGATCCGCTAATTTGAGATAGAGACAATCCATCTGCAAATCTTAATACAGGAACTAATAAACCTTCGTCTACTGCCACTGCAATACCAATATTCACATGATGATTCTCACGAATGAAATCTCCCATCCAACTGCTATTTACTTTTGGATGTTGCTTTAATGATAATGCTGTAGCTTTTACAATCATATCATTGAAACTAATCTTAGTTGTTGCATTTTCATTTAATAAAGTTCGCGCTTTAATAGCAGCGTCCATATTAATCTTCATAGTTAAATAGAAATGCGGTGCAGTGAATAAACTTTCACTTAAACGCTTCGCAATTACTTTACGCATTTGAGATACCGGTGTATCAACAAAGCTTACTGTACCTGATGGAACAAATACTGGAGCAGCACTTGCAGATGCAGTTGAAGCAGTACCAGGAGTATAATTATCCAAATCAGCACGAGTAATTCTTCCATTCTCACCTGTTCCCTTCACATATTTTAAATCGATTCCTTTTTCTTGCGCAATTTTCTTTGCTAAAGGAGAAGCAAAAATTCTTCCATCGTTCACCACTGCAGTATTTGCAGGCGCTGCAGTTGCAGCAGGTGTTGATGCTTGTGTTGGAGCTGCAGATGTAGCAGCAGGCGCAGCAGCAGTTGCACCGCCCTTAACAGCAGCAACAATTGCATTAATATCTAAACCATCTTTACCGATGATACATAATAATTCATTTACTAAAATCTTTTCACCTGCCTTCGCTCCTTGATATAATAAAATACCATCCTTATAAGATTCTAATTCCATGGTAGCTTTATCTGTTTCGATATCTGCTAACACTTCCCCTTTCTTTACAGTGTCGCCCACTTTTTTATGCCATCCTGCAATCACCCCTTCCGTCATTGTATCACTTAATCTTGGCATTAAAACAACTTCTTCCATTTCAGAAACATCTATAGTACTTGTAGAAGCTGCTGCAGGAGCAGCAGGTGTTGCAGCAGCTGGCGCTGCAGCAGGAGCAGTAGCAGCTCCGCCTGAATTCTGTGCAATCAATGCACTAATATCTTCACCTTGTTTACCAAAAATGGCTAACAAATCATTTACTTGTAATTTTCCACCACGAGGAGTTCCAATATGCAATAAAACACCATCTTGGTAGCTTTCCAATTCCATGGTTGCTTTATCTGTTTCAATCTCTGCTAATAAATCTCCTTTCTTAACTGTATCACCCACATTTTTGTGCCATGCTGCAATAACGCCTTCTGTCATGGTATCACTTAAACGGGGCATTAATATAACTTCTGCCATAGTAAAAAGCTAGTTTGTAATTGAGACGTGAAATTACGCTAAAATTGTATTTTTTCCCGCCCAAAAACTCAATTTTATCGCAAATGGGGGGCGAAAATGCTATAAATCTTCAAAATACCTATAACTACTGACCCTGAGCCAAACTATAGGCTTTTTTGCCACCCCACATGTTCAGGACTTCAACCGAACTTATTTGAAAATCTTTGGATAAGGTGCTATAAAGTGAAATGACATCTTGCTGAGCAATGGATGCATTTTCACCTGCCTCAAAACGTAAGCGAAATTGATTCACCAGATTGGTATATACTGAACCAGTTGGCCATACCTGAGTGCCTCTGTTGGATATGATCAATAATTTTAAATCTGCTGTTTCATGTTTATTAGCTATTTCTGCAATAGCATCCGCTTGTAATTCACTTTCTATAAAAAAGTCTGCACCAGCAATTGCATGCTCTTCCTTTTTCTTACCCAATAACATTGGGTTAGTAGTAATTTTACTATTGGTGGGCACAAATTCAAAATCATTTAAACTTGGCTTGGCATTTACTTTCGGTTGTTTACCAAAATTATCAATGATAGCTTGTGCAAATTGAGTAGTGTTTAAAGATGGAATGCTTTTGTCACCGAAATCTCCAGTATGCACTCCTGATTCTAATGTATATAATAAAGCATTTTCAATCATTGCAG
Organism: Bacteroidota bacterium; assembly: GCA_024640255.1. GTDB lineage: Bacteria > Bacteroidota > Bacteroidia > Chitinophagales > Chitinophagaceae > Sediminibacterium. The sequence goes on from JAHEFI010000007.1 coordinate 11,863, forward strand.
CTTTACTCATCAAGCCTAAATGTCTTAACATATTTAATCCACTTAATAATAATGAAGTGGGGTTAGCAATATTTTTACCAGCAATATCTGGAGCTGTTCCATGTACTGCTTCAAATATTGAAATATGATCTCCGATATTCGATGATGGCGCAAATCCAAGCCCACCAACCAATCCAGCGCACAAGTCACTTACAATATCACCTTGTAAATTAGTTAAAACAATAACATCAAATAAATCTGGACGGCTAACTAATTTCATACATAAGTCATCCACAATTATATCATCCGCTTTAATGTCTTTATATTCTTTAGCAATTTCATTGAATACTTCAAGAAATAAACCATCCGTTAATTTCATAATATTCGCCTTATGACCACAGGTAATTCTTTTAGCACCTTTTTTCTGAGCCATTTCAAATGCATATCGAATCACTTGCTCACTTCCGCCTCTTGTAATAAATCTTCTTGCAACTGCTACATCTTGTGTTAACATATGTTCAACACCACCATAAGTATCTTCAATATTTTCACGAACAATAGTCAGGTCTACATTCACCCCTGCTTTACTAAAAACAGTATTTACGCCACTCAAGGTTTGAAAATGCCTTTCATTAGCGTAAGTATTCCAAGTTTTTCTAGCTGTAACATTTACGCTTTTTACTCCTTTACCTTTTGGCGTTTCCATAGGGCCTTTAAAAAGAATACCCAATTGCTCAATAGTTGCTTTGGCTTCAGGGGTCATTCCATTACTAAATCCCTTGTCAAATACCCACTTACCCATATCCACAAATTGGTACTCTAAAGGCAGCTCGGCAGCCTTAAAAACCCCAATTACCGCTTCCATAATTTCTGGACCTATTCCATCTCCGTTTGCTACTGCGATCTTCATTGTAAGTTGATTTTGAACGTGTAAGAATGACTAAAAAGCCCCAATTTTTTGCAAATTTACGTTAGTTATGGTGTTTAAGAAAAATTTGAGGATTAATTTATTTGAACGGACAGAAATTTCCTAATTTCGGGGGGCAGTATACTCTGCAAATGGCTTTATACTTTGTATCATGACCTCTAAAATATCAGAAGGCATTGAAGTAAGCATTGAAACATTTTTTCAAAAAGACTATAGCAACCCATTGCAAAATGAGTTCATGTTTGCTTACAGAATCACTATCGAAAATCACAATTCATTTCCAGTCAAATTATTAAGAAGATATTGGGAAATCTATGACAGCAATAGCGAACATAGAGAAGTAGAAGGAGAAGGCGTAGTAGGTGTACAACCTTTAATTATGCCAGGTAAACAATACCAATATGTAAGTGGTTGTCATTTAAAAAGTGAGATGGGTAAAATGCAAGGTTATTATACCATGGAGAATGTAGAAACCAAAGAGTTGATACAAGTGAATATTCCAGCCTTTAAAATGATTGCGCCAGTTAAGTTAAACTAAGGATGATAATTAACTCCTGCATATATAATAGAAGCAGGCGTAGCCACTAATTTTTCTAAATTCGCAAATTTTTCGTTGGCTTGCTTTTTCATATAGGCACTAACAATCTTATATCCGATATATTTTCCAATATTGCCCGGTAAGGAAGTACCCAATAAACTATTTTGATCTGCTTCTCCCATGAAATTGAGGTAATCAATTCTTTCTTTACTCAACAACAAATGTTGATCCAATAAATATTGCCAAATCTCCGATTCTTGCTCTTGTAAAGCTTTTAATTGCTTGGATGAATAATTCCAAACCAAGGTATCTGGCATTTGCAAACAAATGGTTTCTAAAATGTACTGACGCTTACCTGCATCAATCATCTGATACAATAATGAAGGTTCAGTAGGATGATTGAATAAATAATCATCTAATAAATTTTGGACGCAATAAAAAGGAATTTGCTTAGGTGAATAATTTTTGTAGTCAATTATTTGCAATCCTACCCCAAGGTAGTGTTCCCCTAAAACATTCAATGAACTTGACACTGGACTAATATAATAAATTAGTTCATCAGGCATTTTGTAAGTAGGAAAATAAAAGTGAAACCTTGCCAAAGTTTTATTCAGCTCAGAACTTATATTTTCAGGAGTATTAACTGAAATAGATTTTTTAAAAAGCGGTAATAACTCTTTGAAATATTTTTTTATTTCTTGCGTATCCTTATTTGGATCTAATTGTAAAATTCTAGTGAAATAATCTTTGCTGAAATCAGGATAATTCACACTCAATTTTTCGACCCCCTTTTTTACATCAGTCGTATCCATTGCAAAAAAAGCAGTATCAAACCTTTTAACCTTTATTGGCTGAATGGACTGCCCTTCAATGGGATCATTTTGCTTAGAACGACAAGCAAAAAGCAAGGAAATAGATATGCCTAGCCAAAAAGGTAGAATGCGCATGGTCAAAAATACAAAAAATGCGAGGTTATTTCTGTTAAAACCCGACCTTTGGGGCATGAAGATTTGCATTGCACAACAGAACTATCATATTGGCAATTTTGAAGAGAACACCAACAAGATTCTTTGCGCCATTGAAGAAGCTAAAAAACAAGGAGCAGATTTAATCTTGTTTAGCGAAATGAGTGTTTGTGGGTATCCAGCTAGAGACTTTGTTGAGTTCAATGACTTTATAGAACAATGTTATCAAAGCATTGAGAAAATCAAAAAAGCTGCAGATACCATCGGTGTTTTAATAGGTAGTCCAGCAAGAAATCCAGAAAAAAAAGGAAAAGATTTATTCAATGCTGCTTTTTTCTTGCACGAACAAAAAGTAATCGCTGAGATACACAAGACCTTATTACCTACTTATGATGTGTTTGATGAAAATAGGTATTTTGAATCTGCAGATAATTGGAAAGTGATTCCTTTCAAAGGAAAAAAATTAGCCATTACCATTTGTGAAGATATCTGGAATTTAGGAGACAACCCTTTATACAGAATTTGCCCTATGGATCACTTGATGGAGCAATCACCAGATATCATGTTGAATTTGAGTGCTTCTCCATTTGACTATACACATGATGAAGACAGAAAAGCGACTATCAAAGCAAATGTTTTAAAATATAAAATTCCTTTATTCTATTGCAATGCAGTGGGAAGTCAAACGGAGATTGTATTTGATGGAGGTTCTTATGCATTTGACAAAGACGCCAATTTATGCGGTTCACTTCCTATGTTTGAATCTTCAATGCAAATTTTTGAATGCAATGATGATGGAACTATCAACGCACCTATACTAGAATCAGCTGCAAGAGTTCCAAACAAAGAATTGAATCCTGCTAAGTTAATACCTGAATTAAATATCGATCAAGTATACAAAGCATTGGTTTTAGGAGTAAAAGATTATTTTAATAAAATGGGATTCAAGAAAGCCATTCTTGGCTCTTCAGGGGGCATTGATTCGGCAGTAACATTAGCTATTGCAGTGGAAGCTCTTGGTAAAGAAAATGTGTATGCCATATTAATGCCATCTCCCTATTCAACCAATCATTCTGTAGATGATGCAGTTCAATTAAGTAAAAACTTAGACAACCCGCATGATATTATTCCTATAAAAGAAGTGTATGAATCTTTTTTGGGAACCTTAAAACCTATTTTCAAAGACCTTCCATTTTCACTAGCTGAAGAAAATATACAAAGTAGATCCAGGGGGAATATCTTAATGGCCATTGCTAATAAATTAGGCTATGTATTATTAAATACTTCTAATAAAAGTGAATTAGCCACAGGTTATGGTACTTTATATGGAGATATGGCTGGAGGTTTGGGTGTATTGGGTGATTGTTATAAAATGCAGGTATACGCACTAGCGAAATTTATTAATAGAGATAAAGAAATTATTCCTCAAAACATTATTGACAAAGCACCTAGTGCAGAACTAAGACCCAATCAGAAAGACAGTGATAGTTTACCTGATTATGAAGTATTGGATCAATTATTATATCAGTATATCGAGAAAAGAATAGACCCAGCTGCCATTAAAGCACTTGGCTTTGATGCTGCTTTAGTTGATAAGACTTTAAAGATGGTCAACAATAACGAATACAAGAGAAACCAATTTTGTCCTATTATCAGGGTCTCTCCAAAAGCATTTGGCGTTGGAAGAAGGGTTCCGATAGTTGGTAAATACCTAAGCTAATTTTAAATGAGTCTTCTACAAAGGCTCATTTTTATTTACATTTATAGTATGAAAAAATTAATCTTTCTTCTTGGGCTTGTTATTATTTGTAGTCATACGTATGCACAATCCTCTACAAACATTTTACCTGGAGCCTATCAAATGGATCAATACCTACCCCTTTTACAAAATAAAAGAGTAGCCATATTTACCAATCATACGGCGATGCTAGGGCCTGTTCATTTAATTGACACACTAGTTAAGAGAGGTGTGCATATTCAAAAATTATTTACGCCAGAACATGGATTAAGAGGTACAGCTGATGCAGGAGAAAAAACAACAGACGGTATTGATCCAATTACAGGGATTAATATTGTTTCCTTGTATGGTAAAAAATATGGACCAAGTAATGAAGATTTAATTGATGTGGATGTAATGATTTTTGATATACAAGATGTAGGAGCAAGATTTTATACTTATATCTCTTCTCTACAATATTATATTGAAGCAGCGGCAGTCAATCAAAAACAATTAATCATCTTAGATCGTCCCAACCCTAATGGGCATTATGTAGATGGGCCTGTTTTAGAAAAACCATTTAGCAGTTTTGTTGGCAAAATGCCCATTCCTACTGTTTATGGAATGACTATTGGAGAATATGGCAAAATGATTGTGGGTGAAGGTTGGATTCAAGGGCCTAGTCAGTTTATAGTTATCCCTTGTAAAAACTACACGCATTCATCCATGTATACTTTTACCATTGCTCCTTCTCCTAATCTTCCAACAATGAATTCAATTTATTGGTATCCAACTACCTGTTTAATAGAAGGTACTGTACTAAGTGAAGGAAGAGGAACACCGCATGCATTTGCATATATTGGTCACCCTTCCATCAAAGGAAAAGATTTTCAATTTACTCCAGCTCCAAGACAAGGTGCTATGAGTTCTAAATTATATGGACAAATTTGTTATGGCTGGGACTTAAGCAATCAACAAGCGCCTCATAATAAAATTGACTTAGCATTCATTAAAGAGATCTATGCTGCATTCCCACAAAAAGACAGCATTTTTATTCAACCAAAATCGGGCTTAGCTACTGATTTCTTTTTCAATAAACTAGCAGGCAATGCAAGCTTAATGGAACAATTAAAAGCAGATAAATCGGTTGAAGAAATCCGCGCTAGCTGGCAACCTGGATTAATTGCCTTTAAAAAAATTAGAAAAAAATATTTACTCTATAAAGATTTCGAATAAGGAATCCATTAATTAAAAAGGCCCCGAATCTTCGGGGCCTTTTTAATGATCTCACGATATACTTAGTTACCTATAATAGGTATCGCTAATTGATGTACTTTATCATTTAAAGCCTTTACGCTTTCTTTCTTAATAGTCTCGTACTTTTTCAATTGCTCATCTATTTGTTGCTTTAATTCAATATAAGTTTCTTTAACTTGTTTGGTTGGAGCAACATAACCAGCAGCTGCTGATTCAAATACACCTGCAATTTTATCATCTAAACGAATAGGGAAGTTTAATACATCCTGTCCACTCTTCGCTTTTGTTTGATGCAATGCTTCTTCAATCTTTGTTAATGATTCAACAACTGCCTTTGCACTTGCTTGGAAACTTGAATCTTTTGTTTTCTTTTGAACTGCTGCAATTTGTGCTTTGATTTCTTTAGCACCTTTTAAAGTTTTCATGATCTCACTAAAGCTTCCTGAAACTTCTAATAAAAATTGCTCTTGCGCTTTTAAATCTGCATTAGACACTTTAAAAGTAGGATCAGCAATTACTTCAAAAGGATAGGATACAACTTCTTTATCTATAGTTACTTTAGCAGTATACTTTCCTGGAGCAGCTAATACCGGACTAGTAGAACCATTCCATAAAATCAATCCAGCTTCAGGTTGCTCAATTTCTTTATGGTATAAATTCCATGCAAATTGATTGAAGCCTTGCTCTACAGAAGGACCATCTTTGTCTTTTGAACTGTAAGTTCTAATGACTTTATTTTGATCATCCAAAATAGATATTTCTACTTTAGTGCTATCATTTGTAGCAGCTAAATAATATTTCACTACTGCACCTTTTAAAGGATTCAAGCCCACATTAGCAGGAATACTTGCTGCAGCTCTTCTTCTTCTTCCACCCATTTGTGGAGGAACTCTGTAAGTATTCGCTACTGGGAATACCTTATTACCAGAAGTTGATTGGAATTGCTCTACTACACTTAAATCATCCAATATATATAAGCTTCTACCTTGTGTTCCAACTATTAAATTATTATCACGAATTAATAAATCTGTAATTGGTGTCACTGGTAAGTTTAATTGGAAAGGTTCCCAAGACTTACCATCATTGATAGATACATATAAACCATATTCAGTACCTGCAAATAATACACCTGCTTTCTTTGTACTTGCAACAATCGCTCTAGTGAAATGCATTGGATCGATACCTGTAGTAATCTTCTCCCAAGTTTCACCATAATCGGTTGTTTTGTAGATATAAGGAGCAAAATCATCTAATTTATATCTAGTACCAGCAAAATAAGCAGTTCCTTTTCTTAAAGGATCTACTTCTACTCTATTCCACATCATCCATTTTGGAGCATCTTTTGGAGTTACATTTTTCCAGTTAGCGCCACCATCCTTGCTAACACTTATTACGCCATCATCACTACCTGTCCATAATAAATCTTTTTCTAATGGAGATTCAGCAGCAGTAAAAATGGTACAATAGTATTCTACACTTGTATTGTCTTGTGTAATTGGACCACCAGAACTTTTTTGTTTTGATTTATCATCTGTTGTTAAATCTGGAGAAAGTTTAGTCCAACTAGCTCCTTCATTTTCAGTAGAGAATAAATGATTTCCCGCCGTATATAATTTTTTAGGATTATGAGGAGAGAAGAAAATAGGATGGTTCCATTGGAAACGATATTTCATCGCTTCTGCACCAGCACCCATTGGATTATCAGGCCATACATTGATTACTCTATTTTCGCCAGTCTTATGATCAAATCTAGTAATTAAACCACCATAAGATCCACCATATACAATGTCTGGATTATTAGGATCAGCAACAATATAACCACTTTCACCACCTGCAGTTACTTCAAAATCAGATTCACCTATAAATGAACCATAGGTGCTTGATTTAATTCTGAATGCTGTATTATCTTGTTGAGCAGCTAATACTCTATAAGGAAAACTATTGTCTGTACTTAAACGATATACTTGAACGGTTGGTTGGTTCATCACTGTACTCCAGGTTTTTGTACCATCTAAACTTACTTGCGCACCACCATCATCAGAAACAATCATTCTCTTTGGATTTTTTGGATCAATCCATAAATCATGATGATCTCCATGAGGTGTTGGAACTGCTTTAAAGTTTCTACCGCCATCTGTTGAAACCATAAAGTTTACATTGGGACAGTATACCTTATTTTCGTCTGTTGGATCAACAAATACTTTTGTGTAATACCAAGCTCTTTGGCGAATATTATTATCACTACAAACTAATTCCCAAGATTTCCCTGCATCATCTGACATAAATAAACCACCGTCTTTGTTTTCAATCAAAGCATATAATTTATCAGTATTAGATTTAGCAATACCAATTCCTACAATTCCCCAAACACCTTTAGGTAAACCTTTTGCAGCTTTAATATTAGTCCATGTTTCACCACCATCTGTACTCTTATACATACCTGAACCTTCTCCACCACTTTCTAAACTGTATGGTGTTCTAATTAATTGCCATGTGCCTGCATATAAAACATCAGGATTACTTGGATCAATAATTAAATCACTTGCACCAGTTTGAGGATTTACATATAAAACTTTCTTCCAGGTAGTTCCACCATCAGTGCTTTTATATACACCTCTATTTTCATTAGGTCCAAATAAATGTCCCATCACAGCCGCCCAAACAATATCCGGGTTTTTAGGATGTACAATCATTCTTACAATATGACGACCTTCTTTTAAACCAATATTCTTCCATGTCTTACCATCGTCTGTAGATTTCCATGCACCTTCTAAACCTTCACTCACATTACCACGCATAGTATTCTCTCCTTCACCTACATAAATGATAGATTCATTTGATGGCGCAATAGCAATAGCACCAATCGTTCCGCCAAAAGAACCATCAGAAATATTTTTCCAATTAGCACCAGCGTCGGTAGATTTCCAAACGCCACCACCAGTAGAACCCATAAAGAATGTATTGGGTTCAGAATAAGAGCCAACACCAGCAGCAGCTCTTCCACCTCTGAATGGTCCAATTAATCTAAAGTTTTGAGCTTTAATGATTGGATCCTGCGTAATACTCGCAGCTTGGACAGGTGCTGCGGTTTTTTTCTTTTGTGCCATTACTCCAGTTGTACAAGCAACAACCATTAGTAATACAATTGCAATCGTTTTTTTCATACTATTTGATTTTAACAAAATGAGTCTCCGAAGAGACTCATTTTTTCTACTTATTTAATTACTTCAACGTCTTTGAATTTCTTAATAGGTGTTGACTCTACTAACTTTCTAAACTCAGCCCAATCTTTTTCAAAGAAGGCATTTACTTTAGTAGCAACTCCATCAGCAGCTAGTTTTGCAGCAGCAATCGCAGCTTCTTCTTGTTCACCAGGAGCAGTATTCTTACCCATGATTAACATGCTAGCATTTCTAATAACACCAATTGGTGTAATAACAGGCACGGTACCATAACCTTGTTTCTCTTGTTTCTTGCCCATCATGTATTCTCTTAAACCTTTCACTTTTTCCGTAATGGCTTTATGTGTTTTGTTTAAAGTATCTACACCTTTATCTTTTTTATCTTTCCATTCTGCTTTCAATGAAGCCAATACTGCTTCTGCATCTTCTACTAAATCTAATGCAGCATTGTATTTATCATTAATAGGTTGTAGTTTTTCTAAAGCAGCATCTTGTGCTAATACTACTTCATTCTTCACTGGCAATCTTGGATCGTCTTTAACTTCCACCCAAACAGAATCTTTGTTATTACCTGCAGTCACAACAAATTTGTATTTACCAGCTAGAACATCTCTTCCTGTAAACTCTTTATCATCTTCGTTAGCAGCTGCACCGCCACCCTCTTCGTCAAACATTCTTCTTCCGCCACCGCCAGTTTTTGGAGCACCAGCAGCACGCTTACCTTTTTGTTCAAATCCCCAATAATTTCTATTTAATCCAGAATCTACTTTAAAAGTTAGATTACGAATTACTTGATCATTGATATCCTTAATTTGAACTTTTACTTTTTTAGTACTATCTGTTAAATAAACAGTGAGTGGTAATCCTGAAGGTTTGTTAGGAGCATCCCACATTCCCCAAGTACTCCACTCGTAAGGAGAATTTTTCATTGATAAATTATAAGATGCAGGTGGAGCACTTACAAAGAACTTGTTTTGCTCACCTTTTGTAGCTGCTAATTTTCTTAGAGGTCTAATATCATCTAATATCCATAAACTTCTACCAAATGTAGCAATGGCTAAATCGGCTTCTCTATCTTGAATAGCAAAATCATAAGTAGACACAGATGGATAACCATTTTTCCATTGTTGGAAGTTTACGCCATTATCCAAGCTTACATAAAATCCTTGCTCAGTTCCTACAAAAATTAAATTAGGCTCAACTGGATCTTGTAATACAGATAAAGCATATCCTGTAACTTTTTTAGCATCTACTATATTGGTCCATGTTTTTCCACCGTCTAAAGATCTAAAGATATAAGGTGCAAAATCACCTTGTCTATAATTATTAGCAATTACAAAAACCTCATTCGCATTGTAGCTAGAAGTTCTGATTTGAGGAATCCATGCACCTTTTGGTAAACCAGTAATATTTGCAGTTAAATCTGTCCAAGTATTTCCTCCATTAGAAGTTACTTGAACCTTACCATCATCTGTACCAATATAAATTAAGTCTTTTTGAACAGCACTTGGCGCAATACAAATTATAGTACAATAATTTTCAGCACCAGTAATATCAATACTTAATCCACCATTATTTGTTTGATCAATTTTTGCACTATCATTCGTCGTTAAATCTGGAGAAATGACTTTCCATCCTGCACCTTTATTGGTACTCTTATGTAAAAACTGAGATCCAAAATAAATTGTTTTTTTATCAAATGGATCTTGTGCAATAGCAGCATTCCAGTTAAATCTTAATAAGGTTTTTGCATCTGGAGCTGGAGGTTTGATATAAGAAGATTCACCTGTTTGTGTATTGTATCTTCCTACAGAACCACCTTGACTCATAGCATATACCCAATTTGCATCTTCTGCATCTGGCATTACATCAAAACCATCCCCACCCCATAAATTATCCCAATCAAAATTTCTAATACCACTTTTAGTTGTAGTATAAGCTGGTCCTCTCCAAGATCCATTGTCTTGCATACCTCCCATTACATGATATGGAATTTCATTATCTACATTTATATGATAAAATTGTCCCACTGGAATTTTTTCATCAAACATCCAAGTCTTACCACCATCTCTTGTAATACCAATACCACCATCGTTTCCGTCCACCATATATTTATTATCGGTTGGATGAATCCAAAATGCATGGTGATCAGGGTGAATACCACTGTAAGGAATAATGGTTTCAAAACTCTTACCACCATCAATACTTTTTTGAACAGTTTGACTGATATACCATAAAGTATTTTCATTTAAAGGATCACAAATAATATCTTGGAAGTAGAATGGTCTATTATCTACAATTGATTTTTGTCCATTCACCATTTTCCAAGAATAACCACCATCATCACTTTTATATAAGCCACTCTTAGTAGATTCAATTAAAGCATACACTCTGTTTGGATTAGATCTGCTTATAGTAATACCTACTCTACCTAAATTTCCTTCTGGTAATCCATGCTCCTTTCCTAATTTGATAAAGTTTTTACCACCATCAATAGTCATATACAATCCACTTCCTTTACCACCACTTTCTAAATGATAAGGATTTCTATAATGATGCCACATGGCAACAAATAATTTATTAGGATTAGATGGATCCATAATCATATCACCAGGACCTGTAGTGTCATTGGTATATAAAATTTGATTCCAAGTTTCACCCCCATCTGTTGTTTTAAATACACCTCTGTTTTTGCTTTGTCCATAAGGATTTCCAATGGCACCAGCATACACTGTATTTGGATTGGTTGGATCTATAATCACACGATGGATATTTCTAGTTTGTTCTAAACCCATACGCTTCCATGTTCTACCTGCATCCATTGTTTTATAAATACCTTCACCAATGCTAATAGAGTTTCTTGGATTTCCTTCACCAGTTCCAACCCAAACCACACTTGGATTAGATTGCTGAATGGCTAATGAACCAATATTCATAATAGGTTGTTCCTCAAACAAAGGAGTCCAACTAACACCACTATTATTGGTTTTCCAAACACCACCAGATGCAGCTCCAATCCAAATATTATTAGGACTATTCACTTCCACATCGATCGTTGTTACACGACCACTCATAGAAGCAGGTCCAATATTTCTTGGCTTCCAATTTTTAAAAGCTTTATTAATGTCTATTTTCTCTACACTCACAACTGGAGCAGGAGTTTTTTTAGACTTTTGTGCATTTGCTTCTCCAATAGTCAAAAGGGGAGCAGCCAAAATGGTACCTAATAGAATAATTCGCATGTGCTTAGATTATTTACTAATTTAAAATAATGAGTATCTAAGCTACTTAATTTTTAGTCAAAAAAGCAGGAAAAATGACCAGCGATATAGATTTATAATCTTTCAATGATACCAGCAATTCCCTGTCCACCTCCTACACAGGCTGTGACAATGCCATATTGCTTGTTTAATCTTTGTAAGTCATTGATTATCTGTACAGTAAGTTTTGATCCGGTACAACCCAAAGGATGGCCTAAAGCGATGGCACCCCCATTGATATTTACTTTCTGAGGGTCTAATTCTAAGGCTCTTATAACGGCTAAAGATTGAGAGGCAAAGGCCTCATTTAACTCGAAAAGGTCTATTTGATCTAGATTCATCCCAGCTTGCTTCAACACTTTTGGAACCGCTTCCACTGGTCCAATACCCATAATTCTAGGATGCACCCCTGCGCTAGCACAATTTACCAATCTACCAATAGGTTGTAAACCTAAAGATTTCATTAAAGATTCACTCATCACCATCACAAAACTTGCCCCATCTGAAGTTTGAGAAGAATTACCCGCTGTAACAGAACCCTTCATTGCAAAAGCGGGTTTTAATTTTGCTAATGCTTCTAAAGTTGTATCAGCTCTTACACCTTCGTCTGTATCAACAATAAAAGAACGAGTTGCTTTTTTATTTTTTTCGTTGATATAATTTTCTTGCACTTCAATTGGTAAGATTCCATTTTTGAAATAACCATTATCAATAGCAGCTTTTGCTTTCTGATGGGAAGCCAATGCAAATGCATCTTGATCTTCTCTACTAATATTAAATTCATTCGCAACTGCTTCTGCAGTTAAGCCCATGGATAAATAATAGTCAGGATCTTGTTCTGCTATAGAGTAAGCTGGGACTGTCTTCCAGCCTGCAGTTGGTACCATACTCATGGATTCAGTTCCACCAGCAATAATACAATCTGCCATACCAGTTCTAATTTTTGCAGTGGCCATTGCAATACTTTCTAATCCACTTGCACAATATCTATTTATAGTAATACCTGGCACTTCAATACCTAATGCTTTTGCAGAAATCATTCTTCCAAATTGCAAACCTTGTTCTGCTTCTGGTACCGCATTTCCTACAATTACATCATCCACTAATTTATGATCCAACATCGGAAGCGATTTCATTAACCCTTTGATCACTTCAATAGCTAATTCATCAGAACGCATAAATCTAAATCCACCTTTCTTACTTTTTGTAATAGCTGTTCTAAATCCAGCAACGATATAAGCTTCTTGCATAAAATGATTTTTTATAAAGACTAATTCCAGCCTAAAAGTAGTCAATTTTTCAAAAGGTTGTTTATGCAACTAAATATTTCATTGTAAATTTGACCCATGATTTATCCTTTAGTGAAGAATACCCTGTTTTTGTTTCCTCCAGAAACGGCCCATAAAATCTCTATGAAAGGTTTACACGCTGCTTCGAGTGTGCCTTTTATTAGAAATTGGATGGCGCATCAATTTCAGTATCCATCCACCAATTTGAAAAAAACAGTTTTTGGCTTAAACTTCCCTAATCCAGTTGGATTAGGAGCAGGTTTTGATAAAAATGCAGAACATTTAGATGTATTAGCATTATTAGGATTTGGATTTATTGAAATCGGAACTGTAACTCCCTTACCACAAGCAGGTAATCCAGCACCAAGATTATTCAGGATACCCGATCAAAAAGCATTGATCAATAGAATGGGTTTTAACAATGATGGTGTAGAAAAAATAGCTGCTAGATTAAAAGACAGAAAATCAAAAGAACACGCTCCCATTATTATTGGTGGCAATATTGGAAAAAATAAAATCACAGAAAATGAAGATGCGTGGAAAGATTACTGCATTAATTTTAAAGGATTAGAAGAAGTAGTAGATTATTTTGTGGTAAATGTTAGCTCGCCTAATACACCCGGATTAAGAGCCCTTCAAGAAAAAGAAGCTTTAAGAAAAATATTTTCTGAGCTGCAAAATTTAAATAAAAATAATAAACCTATTTTATTAAAGATTGCTCCCGATTTAGAATTAAGTGCGCTAGATGATATAATTGCTTTATCACAAGAAGTTAAGATGGAAGGATTGGTTTCTAGCAATACCACATTAGATAGAACTTTATTAAATGAAGCCAATCAAAGAAAAGCAGAAGCCATTGGAGCCGGTGGATTAAGCGGACAACCGCTATTACATAAATCCAATGAAGTACTTCGTTATTTATACAAAGGCATTAACGGGCGCATACCCATTATAGCAAGTGGTGGTATTTTGACAGGTGCAGATGCTCAATCTAAATTAGATGCTGGTGCTGAACTGGTGCAGGTTTGGTCAGGATTTATTTATGAAGGACCCAATATGGTAAAAAATATTTGTAAGTACTTATAAGCTTACACGAAAACTTCCAAAGATGCCAAAACTAGACGCGGTTGCCGTCTTTACTTGCTCGTCCTTTACTCTCCAAACAAAATCAACTCTGAAAAATCTAGCAATGTTTTCAATTCCAGTACCAATCTCGTAATATGGTTTTGAAGCAAGAGAATTGAATGGATGATTTCCAATAAAGTTATATTCCTTATTCTCATTAGAAAGTTCACCAATAACCGCTTTAGCATTCCAGAACTGTCTCCATTTTGTTTTTTTAACTAAGGGAATATATTTTAAAATACCCTTTCCTAATTTATGTTCAAGATTCATTCCAATATAACCATCACTTACAAACTCATACCTTCTCATCAAATTAAAAGCATATTTGTTATAATACATCATTTCGTTTCCCGGCATAATATCCAAGAAGGAATAAGCAGCCCTACCCCATGTTTTACCTGCATAAATCGAATACACAATATTTCCATAGGGAGTAATAGGCAATTCGTCATTTAATGTAAAATTCAATTTCTGGTAATCTGCTCCACTATTTAAAACACCTTTATAGGATTGGGCAAATTTTAACTCAACCACTGGATAGACACTCCCGAAACCAAATCTAGAAAAATTACTTTCTAAATATCTTTCTTGATAAGCAAATCGAACACCTAAAGATGCTTCCACTGCGTGCATTGGTGCTATACTTCCGTTTTCTAAAATCTTAGGGAGGTTTAATAATGGATTATACTGCTTGTCAGCAAATGCCCATGTAAATTGAAAACCCTTATTATTTTCATGAAAGAACTTAAACTGAGTTTGTTGCAATTCCTGAAATCTAAATGGAATATTGGGCCTTCTTAATAAAGTACCAAATAGGTTGTCATTATTAATTTGATCAAAATATTCTTGACCAAATTCTAAATCCGATTTATGCTCCAATTGCAAATACATCAATGGACTTTTCTTAAATCTATAAGTAGCCCCTAATTTTCCTTTTGCTTTTTGATCTAAAAAACCATAAGCACCATATCCGTAAAAATTCCATTTTTTACTAAAGCCAAGATTAGTGGCCAGATCCAATCTAATCCTTGTCCCCTCCCATTTATTACTACTCAATACATTGAACCAAGGTCCAAAAGTATAATTACCCACTTCTTTAATCCCTTTGACTAAAAACTCTGCAGCATTTTTATACAATAAAAATGTTTTGTTTTTATTGAGTGTATCCAATACTGCATAAACCGCTTTTTCTGTTTTTCCTAAAGGTTCATGTCTTAAAGCTTGCCATTCTGCCTCATTATTGGATGAAGATTTATCTAACAATTCCACCTTGGGCGAACGCTCTATTTCATCTAATCTTGCAGCAATAGTGGTGTCATTGATACTTATATTTTTATAAGTTGTAGTCTTTCTTCCTTTAATACCCAATCCGCCTTTTTTAGGACTAAAATCTGCAACAAATCTATCTTTTGCTAAAAACCAAGTGGTATCGTTCACTAATTTGAATTCTTGAATCATGGTCAATGCTTCCAAGAAATTGATGTCTGCAAATGTGGAAGGTCTTAAAGTAATTTTTTGAATAGCAAAACTGGTATCATTTACCCAACAATCCCCTTCAAAAGTTAATTCATTAATTCCTTTTGGCTTAAATAATAAATGCACCAATCTTTTACCATTCAAATAAGCCGTATCCGCTAATTTAAAATTATAGTATGCATCGGCATTAGTATGTAAGGGGCTAATAAACTCTTTATTAAATACTGGAACCACATTCTTATACACATTGATATTCTGATAAGTACCTCCTAATTCTTTTATAATAGATTCATTCTCTAATCCATTGGTTCTGGTTTTTTTTATCACTTCCAAAACCTTGCGTGGATCATTCTGATTGTAGTAGTCAGATATGGTCTCTGTAATATAAACAGGTAAGAATGCTTTATGATTTTCAGCTGTATCTATAAAATCAAAAACAAATTCCAATGGTTTAATCAAATTGCTTTTCGCCAATTTATTTTTTTGTACATTATTCAAATCCACTTCCATTTTATTGTACACTTCATAACTATAGTTAGTAAAGTTGGCAGGATTGTTTTTGTATTTTTTTGACATGATTTTTTTCCAAAACCAGAGTGCTCGATTATACTTTGATTTCACAACCGCTTCTTGTTTGGAAGCTTGAACAAATAAATGCACAATGCCTAAATCGTTACTGATTAATTTTGTAACTGGTATATATAAAGGATTATAACCAACACTTTGAATTAACAAACTATCTTCTTTACCATAAAATGAAAAAGGAATATTAAAAAAACCAGCAGAATCAGTTAAAACACCTCTTTTTGCTTTTACAAAAGATACTGAAACATAGGGCAAAGCTTCTTCACTCTGATGGTCCGCAACCCTGCCTTTTAATATTCCATCTTGAGCAAAATTGGGAATACTTAAGATCATTAAAACAAATAAAAACACAAAAATTCTGCACAGAGTCGTTTTCATTTCGCAAAGGTAAAGAATAGTATCATTTTTAAAGCTGATAAAACTTACCATTCATCAAATTGATTGTATTTTTGCAATAAAGTCTTTAACATGATTCATATACATTCTTTTTGCTTTAATGCTTTTCAAGAAAACACTTATATTTTATACAATGAGCAAAAAGAAGCGATCATCATAGATCCAGGAATGTATACCAGAGTTGAATACAAGCAGTTTACTAGTTTTTTAGAAGACAATCAATTAACTCCCACCTTACTATTAAATACGCATTGTCATCTAGATCATGTTTTTGGAAATAATTTTGTAAGTGAAGCCTATGGCCTAACTGCCCATTTTCATGCCAACGAGCAAGTAGTGATTGATAGACTTTCAGAAGCCAGCGCTAAATGGGGCGTGGTTACGGAGGCTTATAAAGGACCCGTTAAATATCTGCAACAAAACGAACTGATTCAATTTGGTATAGATGAATTTACCTGCTTGTATACTCCAGGACATTCACCTGGCAGTCTTTGCTTTTATCATGAAAAACAAAACTTCATTATTGGTGGTGATCTAATATTCATGGATGGTGTCGGTAGAACAGATTTGCCAGGCTGCAACCCATCCGACCTCATACACAGTATCCGTAAAGAAATTTTACCATTAAAAGACGATTTGATCATACACTCTGGGCATGGACCTGCTACAAGCCTAGGAAGGGAAAAACAACACAATCCCTATATCAAACATATATTAAAAAGCATGCCGAGTTAACAATTTAATAATATTAGACTAAACGCCAAATCTGTCTGATAAAGGTTAAATTTGTACAATCATGGAAGCCAGCCCAATCAAAATTCTTATTGCAGACGACGAACCAGATATCGTTGAAATTATTAGTTTTCATTTAGAGAAAGCTGGATACTTAGTGGAGTCAGCAAAAGATGGAAGCGAAGCCATTGAAAAAGCCAAACAATTTCAACCAGATTGCATCATTTTAGATATCATGATGCCCAAAAGAAATGGCTTTGAGGTTTGCGAATATTTAAGATCTAATAAAGAATTTGATAAAACATTTATTGTTTTATTGACTGCCTTAAATGACGAAGCTTCTCATATCAAAGGTTTAGAATTAGGGGGAGATGATTTTGTAAATAAACCTATCAGTCCAAAAGTATTGGTGAGTAGAATTAGTGCTTTATATAGAAGAATTCAACCAGCAAGTACTGAAAAGAAAATTATTCAAGTAAAAGATTTAACTATAGATGCCACTCAATACAAAACCTCCATTAATGGACAGGTATTTGTATTAGCGAAGAAAGAATTTGAATTACTATATCTTTTAGCAGCTCAACCTGGAAGAGTATTTTTAAGAAATGAAATATTATCTCAGGTTTGGGGTAATGATGTCATTGTGGGTGATAGAACCATTGATGTACATATCAGAAAAATCAGGGTTAAATTGGGGGTAGACTTAATAACCACTGTTAAAGGCGTGGGTTATAAGTTTGACTATTAATTTACTACCTTCGTTATAGCGTCAAACGCTCAATTTGCATGTTCAAAGACAAAAATTTATCGCCCAAACAATTGGCTGCCCTAACAGCACTATTACTTTCAAGCCTTATCGCTATTAGTGTATTTGTGTGGTTCCCTGATTGGAAAGTTTTATTGGCTTATTTTCTTGCATGCTTTGTAGCCATTTATTTTATTCTGGATCAAATACTAGATCATTTTGTTTATAGAAAAATAAAATTGATTTACAAACTAATCTCACAAACCAAGGCAAGTAAAAGAGAGGAAGCCTATCAAAAATATATTTTACCTAAAAAAGGTATTGACGAGGTTAGAGAAGACGTAGAAGAGTGGGCAGAACAAAAATTTGAAGAAATTAAAAAGTTACAATCTAACGAAGAGTTTAGAAAAGAATTTTTACAAAACCTATCTCACGAAATCAAGACACCTATTTTTTCTATTCAAGGTTATTTAGAAATTTTAGGAGATGGTGCCATTGAAAATACTTCAAGCGCATTAAAATATATCAATAAATCACAAGCCAATGTACAAAGGTTGGTGCAATTAGTGAATGACATAGATATTATCACCAATTTGGAGATTAATAAAGAGCCTTTATTAAAGCATCAGTTTATTATTCAAGACACTATTAGAGATGTAGTGAATAATCTTAGTTTAAAGCTGGAACAAAAAAACGTACAATTTAGTTTCAAAAAAGGCTGTGAAAATCCCATTCAAGTTTTTGCAGATAAGAACAAAATTTATCAGGTGCTTTCCAATATAATTACCAACGCCCTTAAGTATGGCAAACAAGATGGAGAAATTATTGCAAGCGTGTATTTACTAGAAGACAAAAAAGTATTGATAGAAATTAGTGATAATGGTGCTGGTATTGCGGAAGAACATATTCCAAGATTATTTGAACGCTTTTATAGAACAGATGATGCCAGAAGTAGAGAAGTAGGCGGTACTGGATTAGGATTAGCCATCTGTAAACATATTATTGAAGCCCATGGAGAGAGTATTCAAGTAAGAAGTAAAATAAACGTGGGCACTACCGTTGGATTTACCTTGCCTTCTAAGGGATAGTATCCTAATTTTTTCGTTTCTTTGTATTCTAAATTTCTTTAATGCAAACTATTTTAGTAACAGGTGGTTGCGGTTATATTGGAGCACATACCATTGTAGATTTAATAGAGAATGGATTTGATGTTATTTCAGTTGATAATCTTTCTAGAGCAAGTGATCAATCTTTAGTAGGCATTGAAAAAATTACCGGTAAGAAAATCAAGAACTATACTGTAGACTTAACTGATAAGTCAGCTACTGAAAAAATATTTATAGAGAACCCTAATATAACAGGTATAATTCATTTTGCTGCTTATAAAGCAGTGGGTGAATCTGTTGAACTGCCTTTGGATTACTACCAAAACAACCTTTTTTCTTTAGTGCATTTATTACAAATGTCTGTAAAGTATAATGCAAAACATTTTATCTTCTCTTCTTCTTGTACTGTGTATGGCAATCCAGATACCACAAGAGTAACAGAAGCTACACCATTACAAACAGCAGCTTCACCTTACGGTGCGACCAAGCAAATGGGAGAAGTGATTGTAAAAGATACTGCACACACTTACCCTATATCTGCGATTTTATTAAGATACTTTAATCCAGTAGGCGCACACCCAAGTACTGCAATTGGAGAATTACCCATTGGACGTCCTCAAAATTTAGTACCTGCTATTACACAAACTGCAATTGGTAAATTACCCAAAATGCAAGTACATGGAACAGATTATGATACAAGAGATGGTTCTTGTATTCGTGATTATATACATGTTTGTGATATCGCACATGCCCATACATTAGCTTTACAATATTCTATCAAGCACAACAAAGAAAAAGCTTGTGAAGTATTTAATTTAGGCACTGGTAATGGCATTACTGTACTAGAAGCTATTCAGGCTTTTGAAAAAGTAAGTGGTGTTAAGTTAAATTACGAGATTGGACCAAGAAGAGCTGGCGATATTGTTGCCATCTATGCCAATAACGACAAAGCGGTAAAAGAATTGGGATGGAATTGTAAATATGGATTAGAAGAGATGATGTTAACAGCTTGGCAATGGGAACAAAGTCTTGCGAAGTAATTAGTTTTGAACCAACATTTTCTCTGCGTTCTCTGCCATTTGTAATGCTTCGATAAATTCATCTATCTCGCCATTCACAACAGCATCTAAATTATAAGAAGTGACATTCACTCTATGGTCTGTAACCCTCCCCTGTGGCCAGTTATAGGTTCTAATTTTTGCACTTCTATCACCTGTACTTACCAAGGTCTTTCTATGTTTAGAAATTTCATCTTCTTGCTTACGCACTTGCTCTTCGAATAAACGGGTACGTAACATAGTCATTGCTTTCTCTCTATTACCTAACTGAGATCTTTCTGTTTGACAAATTACCACCGTGCCTGTTGGAATATGCGTTAACATTACCTTGGTCTCTACTTTATTTACGTTCTGTCCACCCGCACCACCACTTCGAGCAGTTTCCATTTTTACATCAGCTGGATTCAAAACAAAATCTACTTCCTCTGCCTCTGGCATTACCGCCACTGTTGCTGCAGAAGTATGCACCCTACCTTGTGTCTCCGTACTTGGAACTCTTTGTACACGGTGTACACCAGATTCAAATTTTAAAGTACCATATACATCTTCACCAGTTACTTCTAATATAACTTCCTTATAGCCACCCACGGTTCCTTCACTTTCACTTGCTACTGCTACTTTCCAACCTTTCTTCTGACAGTATCTTGTATACATTGTCAATAAATCGCCCACAAACAAACTTGCTTCATCACCACCCGTTCCAGCTCTCAATTCAATAATCGCATTCTTATCATCCTGAGGATCTTTTGGAATTAATAATTTAGTTAATTCTTTTTCCAAACTATCTTTCTCCGTTTCTAATTCTGGTAATTCCATTTTAGCCAACTCACGCATATCTGCATCATCTCCATTCAAACTGTCTTTAGCAAATTGATAATCTGCCAATACTTTCACATATCTCAAATAAGGCTGTACGATTTTTTCTAAGGAACGGTATTCCTTACTCATTTTACCAAACTCAGATTGGTTATTAATGATCTCTGGATTGGTCAAAGCCACCCCTACTTGGTCAAATCTAGCTTTTATGGCTTCTAATTTATCTAACATAGTCGTTTTTCTGTGCGCAAAAATAGTTATTTTAGTTGTCAATTAAAACAATCCCTTCTTATGAAAATTTTAGTACCCCTATTTATGGCGCTTTCTATTGGAGCTCAAGCCCAATCAATCCATTTTAAATCGGTTGTAGTAGATACACATAATGATGCTGTTACCGCTTGTATTGAGAAGAAAGTAAGCTTGGATCAAGATTTAAGAGGGATTAATCACTCTGATTTAAAGAGATTCAAAGAAGGTGGATTGGACTACCAATTATTCTCTATTTGGTGCGATGGTGACAAAAAGAACCCCTATGCATGGGCAATGAGAGAAATGGATACATTGGATGCAGTTGCTGCAAGAAATCCAGACAAAATGGTGGTGGCTAAAAATTGGGCTCAAATTCAAAAAGCATTAAAAGAAGGAAAATTAGTAGCTCAATATGGTGTAGAAGGTGGACATATGATTGAAGACGATATCAATAGATTAGATACTTTTTATAAAAGAGGTGTTAGATACATGACATTGACTTGGAATAATTCTCCAAGTTGGGCAAGTTCTCATGCAGATGAAAAAGATCCTAAATATGCTGGACCTAGAGGTTTAACTCCTTTTGGAAAACAAATCATTCAAAGAATGAACAAATTAGGAATCATTGTAGATATTTCACACGTGGGTGAAGCCACTTTCTGGGACGCCATTAAAACAACTACAAAGCCAGTCATAGCTTCGCATAGCAATGCTTATAGTATTTGTCCAGTTACTAGAAATTTGAAAGACGATCAAATCAAGGCAGTAGGTAAAAATGGTGGCGTAATTCATTTAAACTTTTTCTCTGCTTTTGTAGATAGTACTTTCCAAGCAAAAAACATGGCTTTCAGAAGAAAACATAAAGCCGAATTAGATTCTTTATTAGCTACAGGAATTCAACCTGAATATGCTCAATCAACATTAGCAGAAAAATATAAAGAAGAATCAGATGCCAATAAACCAGATATAGAAGCCCTAATGAAACACTTAGATCATATTGTTAAATTGATTGGTGTAGATCATGTTGGATTGGGATCTGATTTTGATGGTATTGATTCTGCTCCAAAACAATTAAGAACAGTAGTGGATTATCCAGAGTTTACTAAAGCATTAATTAAAAGGGGTTACTCAGATACAGATATTGCAAAAATCTTAGGGGGTAACTTCTTACGCGTGTACCGAGCTAACAATGTAAATTAATAATTGAGCAATCGCTGCATAGTTTCGTCCAATCTTGCATTGGCTAAATATTGTTTTTCCAATTCCAAATTAAATGGAATAGGCGTGTCCAAAGATGCACAACGCATCACAGGTGCGTCTAATTGTTGGAAACAATGTTCTGCAATCCATGCAGCAATATCTGCACCAATACCTCCAGTTAAATTGTCTTCATGTAGCACCAACACTTTACCGGTGGTTTCAACAGCTTCAGCAATAGCTTCATAATCTAAGGGAGCCAAAGATCTAAGATCCAAAAGGGTTATAGAAATTTCGGGATGTTGCTCTTGATATGCTTTTGCCCATAACACACCCATGCCATAAGTTATAATAGTTGCTTCTGTTCCTTTACTAATAAAATGGGCTTTCCCAATGGGTAATTGATAATAGGCTTCAGGCACTTCACCTTCTAATTTTCTATACAAAGCTTTATGCTCAAAAAATAAAACCGGATTCGGATCTAATAAAGCCGCAATCAATAAACCCTTAGCATCTGCAGGATTACTTGGATACACTACTTTCAATCCAGGCACATGTGTAAACCAAGCTTCATTAGATTGTGAATGAAAAGGACCAGCACCCACACCAGCACCTGTTGGCATTCTAACCACCACATCTGCATTTTGCCCCCATCTATAGTGAATCTTTGCAAGATTATTGACAATCTGATTAAATCCCACAGAAACAAAATCTGCGAATTGCATTTCCATAACTGATTTAATGCCTTCCAAACTTAAACCCAATGCAGCACCTACAATGGCACTCTCACAAATGGGTGTATTGCGAATTCTTTGCTTACCAAATTTTTCTACAAAACCTTCTGTTACTTTAAAGGCACCACCATACTCAGCAATATCCTGACCCATGATGACCATTTCAGGATAACGCTCCATCGTTTGCATCAACGCATCGCTAATAGCTTCGATAAATCTTTTTTGTTGAAAATTGCCAAGACTATCTTTATTTGCAAAAACATCTTGATACACTTGCACACCAGTTTCCACAGTTGGCGCAAAAACATCTGCTAATTCAGCTTCAACAGAAGGGCTGAAATTGCTTGGCTCCATTGCTTTTGCCAAGTCTTGTTCAATTTGATCCTTGATCTCGTTTTTAATTTCAGCCACCTGCATCTCATTAATCACTCCTTCACTTACTAAGTATTGTTCATAATTTTTAATCGGGTCTTTTCTTGACCACGCTTCCATTAATTCCTTAGGAACATATTTTACACCACTTGCTTCTTCATGTCCACGCATTCTAAAAGTGACACATTCAATTAAATAAGGTTTTTGATTATTGATACAATATTCCCTAACATACTTTATGGTCTCATACACTTCCAAAATATTATTACCATCAATCTTAATACCTTCCATACCATAACCCTTAGCACGATCCACTAAATGTTCACAGGCATATTGTTCATTGGTAGGCGTACTTAAACCGTATCCATTATTTTCGATAATAAAAATCACTGGTAAATTCCAAACAGCGGCCACATTCAAAGCTTCATGAAAATCACCTTCACTTGTTCCACCATCCCCTGTAAATGCAATGGTTGCTTTTAATAAACCTCTTTGCTGATAAGCTAAAGCAACTCCATCTGCAATGGCAAGTTGAGGACCCAGATGTGAAATCATTCCACAAACATGGTGCGCAGCCGATCCAAAATGAAAACTTCTTTCTCTTGCTTTACTATAACTATCTCTATCTCCTTGCCATTGTTTAAATAAATCTACCAATGACATATTTCGTGAAGTGAATACCCCTAAATTTCTGTGCAATGGCATTACCCATTCTGTTGGATCCATGGCTAATGTAACGCCCACTGCAATGGCTTCTTGACCAATCCCACTAAACCATTTACTGATTTTTCCTTGGCGCAATAAAACCAACATTTTATCTTCTATCATTCTAGGTAATACCATCGAACGATATAAATGAATTAATTGTTGATTATCTAAAGCCCCTCTTTTAAATTCCATCAGGTTGTATTAGTCTCTTGAGTTTAATTTACTCAATAACTTTAAAATTTCTAGATATAACCAAACCAAAGTCACTAGTAATCCAAATGCACCATACCATTCCATATACTTAGGCGCACCCATTTCAGCAGCTTGCTCTATCGCATCAAAATCTAATAATAAATTCAATGCAGCAATACCTACTATAAATAAGCTAATGCCAATACTTAAAGGAGAACTATCAAAAGCAAAACCCATGTTCACTCCGAATAATCCCAAAATCCAAACAATTAAATAAAATAAACCAATACCCATTGTTGCACTCATAATAATAGAGCGAAATTTATTGGTTACAGTGATGATTCTAAAATTGTATAATAAGAACATCGCTAAAGCAACGCCCATGGTTAATCCAACTGCATGAAGAACCAAATTTGGATAAGACTTAGCAAACATTTGATTGAAAAATGCACTTATACCACCAATAAATAATCCTTCTAAAATACCATAAGCTGGCACAATGTATCCAGCCCAAGTTGGTTTAAACATAATAACCAAGGCCAATATAAAACCTCCAATTGCACCCACTAGCATTAAAGTGGTAGCCGTTTGGAAATTACCTTCTGCATAAATGTTCCAGATAAACATGGCAGAAGCCATTACCATTAATAATAAAAAACCAAACTTATTCATAGTACCTCTGATGCTCATTACACCAAAAGAACCAGCAGTTTCATGAAGACTTTTATCAAAAATCTTCTCTGTTAATGTAGGATTACCTGTTTTGAATACTGACATAAAATATAGTTTTAATTAACTACTATAAAAATACTACTTATTAAATGATAAATAAAGAATCCCTACTATAAAAAATAGTTAATCCCTTTATTTCAAGCCTGGATAGCTTGTTAACTTACGAAATTGATAATGCGGATTTCTTTTTAGCAAAGCAATCATGGTAGCTAATTTAGCAGAATCTGCACTTGCTCTAAATTCATGATCATGCATTAAAATCACCAAATGATTTTTAGTTTTTGTTTTGTTCATTAACAATAAACTATCCGCTAAGGCTGCTATTTTTTGAGGGGCATCGATAGGTTTGCCAGATTTATTAAAGCGCCATTCCATATCCCATCCAATTACATTTAAACCAACACTATCCAGCTTATTTACCAAAGGCCTTACCAATCCACTAGCTCTTTTAATGTTGGCAGTATTCCAAGCATTATTACCGGGAAGTCTTGAGAGCTTATTTTTCAATTGTAAAAGGGTATCTGCTTTTAAAAAATCTTGTAAAGCAGCATCGGGTTGATGGTAGTAATTAATATAATCCCCATAAAACGCATGCGAATAACTATGATTGGCAATATCAAATAAGCGATTGTTTGAACTAATCTTCTTGTACAAATTTCTTCCAAAACTATTTCTTGATTGATGAAATGCTACTTCAAAAAATGTAGCTGCTACCTGTTGTTGCTCACAAATAGTAATGCAATTTCCAGTACCTGGCAAAGGGCCATCATCAAAACTTAAATAAATATACTTAGCTAGGCTATCAACTGTTGGGGCAGTGGCTTTGGGAATAGGTGCTGAAGATGCTGATAATTGAGTAAAAAAATGTGCTGCAATGTAAATTAAGTAACCGATCATATTTCTCTACGTTGGAATGGCCGCAAAGTTAGCTAAGAATTGGGGATTTTAGGCATAAAAATGAAGGTTTTGCCGACCGAAGCTTTACCTTTGCAGCAAACGGCTCAAAATGCAAAAAGATATTGTTTTACAAGATGTGGTGATCAAATTCGCAGGGGATAGTGGAGATGGAATGCAATTAACTGGTCAACAATTTACCAATAATACTGCCTTATTAGGAATAGACTTAGCCACTTTTCCAGATTTTCCAGCAGAAATTAGAGCTCCTATTGGAACCTTGCCTGGAGTAAGTGGATTCCAATTACATTTTAGTTCAGACAGAGTATATACGCCTGGAGATATTTGTGATGTATTGGTGGCAATGAATGCTGCTGCATTAAAAGTAAATTTAAAGGGATTAAAAAAAGGCGGAAAAATTATTGCCAATATAGATGGATTTGATGCAAAGAATTTAAGATTGGCTGCTTATCCTGAAGGAATTAATCCATTAGAAGATGGAAGTTTAGATGGATACGAATTAACCAAAGTAGATATTACCAAATTAACACGTGAAGCATTAAGTGCTTATACCGAATTAGGTAATAAAGAGAGAGATCGTGCAAAGAACATGTTTGTATTAGGATTAATCTATTGGTTATACAACAGAGACTTAGATACAACCATTGAATTTTTAAAAGAGAAATTTGGCAAGAAAGAATATATTTTAAAAAGCAATATCGATGTATTAAAAGCAGGATACCATTATGGAGAGACTGCTGAATTATTTAATGCAAGATATAAAGTGGATAGAGCAAAGATGGAACCTGGAATGTATAGAAGCATTATGGGTAACCAAGCTTTATCAATGGGTTTGGTAGCCGCTTCACAAAAAGCCAAACTACCATTATTCTTAGGATCTTATCCAATCACTCCTGCATCGGATATCTTACACGAATTAAGTAAGTATAAAAATTTTGGTATTCGCACTTTCCAAGCGGAAGATGAGATTGCAGGTATTGGTGCAGCTATCGGAGCAAGTTATGGCGGATCTATTGGCTTAACCACCACTTCAGGTCCAGGTATGGCTTTAAAAACTGAAGCCATCGGTTTAGCAACAATGTTAGAAATTCCATTAGTGATTGTGAATATTCAAAGAGGAGGTCCATCAACTGGATTACCTACTAAAACAGAACAAAGTGATTTGTTACAAGCTTATTATGGAAGAAATGGTGAAGCCCCTATTCCAGTATTAGCAGCTTCTACACCAAGTGATTGTTTTCATATGGCTTATGAAGCAGTGAGAATTGCTTTGCAGCATATGACTCCTGTGATTTTATTAAGTGACGGATATATTGCAAATGGTGCTGAACCATGGAAATTTCCAAATGCTAATGAAATACCTGACATTGAAGTGAAATTCAAAACTGAATTAGCAGAAGGAGAAGCAAAATTCTTGCCTTATAAAAGAGATGAAAAATTAGCAAGACCTTGGGCCATTCCTGGAACCAAAGGATTAGAACATAGAATTGGTGGTATTGAAAAACAACACGAAACAGGTAATGTAAGTTACGATAGTGAGAACCATCAGTTCATGGTAAAAACAAGGGCTGCCAAAGTAGAAAAGATTGCGGACTATATACCATTACAAACCATTGATAGTGGCGCCGAAAAAGGGAAAGTATTGGTTTTAGGTTGGGGATCTACTTATGGAACCATTAAGAGTGCTGCATTACAATTACAAAGCCAAGGTAAGGAAGTAAGTCATGCGCATATCAAATACATGCGTCCATTCCCTAAAAACTTAGGAGATATCTTGAATAATTTTGAAACTATTTTAATTCCAGAAATTAATAATGGCCAATTAATTAAAATTATTCGTGACCAATATTTTGTGGATGCAAAAGGATATAACAAAATAATGGGTATACCAATTACTAAACAAGAATTGGTTGCAGCCATTGAATCATACTTATAAAAAATGGGTCTCCGAAAGGGACCCATTTTTATTTATTCATTTTCTGAAAGTATTTGCAGTAGGATTGAATTCCGCATTGATCACATTTAGGACTTCTAGCAAGACATGCATACCTGCCATGAAGAATTAACCAATGATGCGCTTTATGTACTAGTTCTGAAGGAATGTTTTTAATCAATTCTTTTTCCACTGCTAATGGTGTTGTGGCTGTTTGTGGCACTAAGCCAATTCTTCTGCTCACCCTATAAACATGGGTATCCACGGCCATATTGGGCTGTTGATCTATTACACTTGTTATTACATTTGCTGTTTTTCTTCCCACCCCTGGAAGCGTTACCAATTCTTGAATAGTCATTGGTACTTCCCCCTTAAAATTATCCAAGAGTAATTGACTCATGCCAATTAAATGCTTGGTCTTATTATTGGGATAAGAAATACTTTTTATTAATGGAAACAAATCATCAAAACTAGCTTTCGCCATTTTTTGAGGAGTAGGATATTTTTTGAAAATACCAGGCGTTGTTAAATTCACTCTTTTATCTGTGCATTGAGCAGATAAAATAACGGCTACTAATAGTTGGAAAGGATTTTCGTAATACAATTCTGTTTCTGCAACGGGAACATGCTCCAAAAAATAATCTATGACCGCCTTATACCTTTCTTGTTTTTTCATGAAGCAAAAGCTTATTGAGCCTTTTCTGTATTGGTCTCTGTACTATCTTCAAATAAATAAACCTCTTCCCCATCTCTTCTTAATAAATATCTTTCTCTAGCATATTTTTCAACGGCTGCAGGATTGATTTGTAAGTTTTCCAGCTGCTTTTTAGTAAGATCAATTTCGTCTTGATAATATTTTTTAGCAGCTTCTAATTTTTCTAATTCAGCCTTTCTTTCTCTTTGTAAAAAGAAATCTCTTTGGTCAAAAAACAACATCCAAACTACAAAACCTACTAAGACTAAAAAATAGCGGTTAATGATAACAGGAAAAATTTTCTTTACAATGCTCATATAAAAGATTCTAGGTAAAAATAAGCTAGTTCAGATAATGCACAAAAAAAGAATGGGCCCCTATTGGAGGCTCATTCAAAAAATATATCAAGATGTCTGACTTGAAGCCGACAATTGATTACTTGCTTCCGAACTTTAATTTACCCTTAGTTGGGAAAACGCCAGTCTCACCCAATTGCTCTTCGATACGAATTAATTGGTTGTACTTAGCCATACGATCTGTTCTAGAAGCAGAACCAGTTTTAATTTGACCACAGTTTAATGCTACTGCTAAATCAGCAATAGTAGTATCTTCTGTTTCACCAGATCTGTGAGACATAATGGTATTGTAACCATTGTGCTGTGCTAAACTTACTGCGTTGATTGTTTCAGTTAATGTACCAATTTGGTTCACTTTTACTAATAAACCATTCGCAATTTTCTTATCAATACCAGTTTGTAAACGATTTACATTTGTTACAAATAAATCATCACCCACTAATTGACACTTAGAACCGATGGTGTCAGTTAAGTTTTTCCAACCAGCCCAATCGTCTTCTGCCATACCATCTTCAATAGAAACAATTGGATATTTCTTCACCCAAGATTCCCAGTATTTAACCAATTGATCAGAACTCATTTCTTTACCAGAGCTCTTATGGAAAACATATTTCTTCTTTTTTGCATTCCACAACTCACTGTTAGCAGCATCCATTGCAATGGCAATTTGAGAACCTGCTTTATAACCAGCAGCGTTGATTGCTTCAAGTACTGTTTCAATAGCTTCTTCGTTGCTTTGAATATTTGGTGCAAATCCACCTTCATCACCTACGTTAGTGCTATATCCTTTTTTCTTTAAAGTGCTTTTTAACTGATGAAAAATTTCAACTCCCCATCTTAAACCTTCGCTAAAGCTAGAAGCACCCACTGGCATAATCATGAATTCTTGGAAATCAATTTTATTATCTGCGTGTGCACCACCGTTCAAGATATTCATCATTGGCATTGGCAATGTTCTTGCATTCGTACCACCAATATATCTGTATAAAGGTAAATTAGCTTCTTCTGCTGCAGCTTTTGCAACAGCCATTGATACAGCTAAAATAGCATTAGCGCCCAATTTAGCTTTGTTTGGAGTGCCATCTAATTCAATCATTACTTGATCAATAGCAGCTTGAGAAGTAATATCAAAACCAGTAATACCATTAGCGATAATAGTGTTTACATTTTTAACCGCTTTCAATACACCTCTTCCTAAATATTTCTTTTTGTCATTATCTTTTAATTCAACTGCTTCGTGAACACCTGTACTTGCACCACTTGGCACAGCAGCACGACCTAACGCACCTTCATCTGTTAATACATCTACTTCAACTGTAGGATTTCCACGGCTATCTAAAATTTGTCTAGCTTTTACTTCAACAATGTAACTCATAGTTTGATTATTTATTTTCTAAAATATTGTACTGTTTGAGAACGCAATTTACACCCATTTTTTTTAATGGGTAAGCAATTTGAAGATTTCTTCTAAACTAGCTTCTTCTGTGTGTAAACGCTCTATATTCAAGCCCATATCCAAAGCAAATTGCATCACTATTTTCTTAACATCCTTACCCTCAGCGGTTTTTACAACTAACAGGTGTTTGTCAATGCTAACAATATCCAAGCTTAATTTCGAAAGATGTTCTGTTAAATGGGAAATTTCTTCCTCGAAAAGAATATGCAAGTTGTTAGACCTTGGTTTTAACAAGGAAGCAATTGGTTCATTTGCCACCAATTTACCTTGATGCATTACCAATACCCTATTACAAACAGCAGTTACTTCTTGCAAAATATGTGAAGAGAACAAAATCATCGAATGCTTACTTAAATGTTTGATCACTTCTCTAATTTCAATTAATTGATTGGGGTCTAAACCAGAAGTGGGTTCATCCAATAATAATAAAGCAGGTTGATGTAAAATCGCAGCAGCAATACCCACTCTTTGTTGATACCCTTTAGACAGTTCTCCAATTTTTTTGTGTTGCATAGAACCTAACTGCAGCAAGTCAATGACTTCTTTAATTCTATCAGGAATATTTTTTAAATGATGAACCGCTCCTAAGAATTGCAGATACTCTTTGACATATAAATCTTTATACAAAGCATTGCTCTCCGGTAAATACCCAATTATTTTTTTAGCATCAATGGAGTCAATCTGAACAGCAGCATTATTGAGTGTAATTTTTCCAGCATCTGGAGCCAAAATTCCAGCAATCATTTTTAAGGTAGTACTCTTTCCAGCACCGTTGGGACCCAAAAAACCTACAATTTCACCAGGATGCACTTCAAATGAAATGTCATCAACTGCTTTTTGATGATTGTATTGTTTTTGAATATGACTTACTAGTAAAGACATACTCAAAATTACATCCTTTTAGGGAAGTTGTTCATACTCATTTTGAGAGGCATATTTCCCGAAAATAAAAAACCCAATAGAAATAGGTAAAAAGATTAATAAAATTATGACCCATTGTAAAATAGTATTCGCTTTTGCAGCTTCAGTAGCTGCACCAATTTTTACAAAAGCTTCATACAATAAAAATAAAATAATGGCTGGGGACAAAACCATCCATACATATCCTAATAATTTTTTTAAAGTATTCATTGTTACAAATTTTTCAAGTAAATAAATTAGTCCATCACATTTTTGTCAATCTTATTGGTTAGATATACCGCACCAATCACCAAACATACAGTGGCTACACCAATTGGATACCACAAGCCTGCCAATACATCTCCAGCTGGGTGATCAGATGTTTTGGTAAATTCTACAATCAAAGTGCCTAAAAAAGGAACCAACCCACCAAATACACCATTACCAATATGATAAGGTAAAGACATGGATGTATACCTAATTTTTGTTGGGAACATTTCTACCAAGAAAGCAGCAATAGGACCATACACCATTGTTACATACACAATTTGAATAAAGACCAACCAAACCATATCCCAAAATGCAGCTGATCCTAATGTTTTTTCAACTACCACATTGGGTTTAGGAGACTGATATTGAATCATGTCAGGATTGATTAAAGTCATTGGTCTTGATCCATCCATGGGTGCTTTTAAAATCATGGTATCTGTTATATGATACCTAAAAACAGATCCATCTAAATAAAAAGTATCTGCTTGAGTTTTTAAATACAATTTCGTTTTATCCTTTCCATCAATTAATGGAAAAGCAGATTGGGAGTTGGTTAATCTGTTGTCTAAAATTTGTACTCTTTTGCTAGCAGCAGTAATATTAATGAACTCTTTATAAATAGGTCGGTAGGTAAGTACCGCCAATAACATGCCAGTTAACATAATCCACTTTCTTCCAATCTTATCACTCAACCATCCAAATAAAACAAAACATGGCGTTGCCATTAAAATAGCAATTAGCATGATATTTCTAGATTGTATAAATTCAATTTTACAAACTGTTTCAATAAAACTTTGCGCATAAAATTGACCAGTATACCAAACCACACCTTGTCCCATTACTGCACCAAACAAAGCAAGTAAAACCATTTTGAAATTTGCTTTTTGCCCAAAACTTTCTTTTAATGGATTAGTAGAAGTTTTTCCTTCAGATTTTAGTTTGCTAAACATGGGCGATTCGCTCATTCGCATTCTAATTAAAACAGACACACCTACTAATAAAATAGAAATCCAAAATGGATAGCGCCATCCACCCCACTCTGCACTAAACTGATCCACTCCTTGACTAGAACGAATTAAAATAATTACTCCTAATGCCAGAAATAATCCTAAAGTAGCGGTGGTTTGAATCCAACTTGTCCAAAAGCCTCTTTGACCAGCTGGCGCATGCTCGGCAACATAAGTAGCAGCTCCGCCATATTCACCGCCTAAAGCCAAGCCTTGCAATAATCTTAAAATCAACACTAAAATGGGCGCTAACCAACCAATACTTGCATAACCTGGCACCAAGCCAATGGCAAATGTGGAGCCTCCCATAATCACTAGGGTTAATAAGAAAGTATGTTTTCTGCCAATCAAATCTCCCAGTCTTCCAAATACCAATGCTCCAAAAGGACGCACAATAAAACCCGCAGCAAATATGGCCAAAGTGCTTAAAAGCGCTGCAGTACCTGCATCTGCAGGAAAAAATTGTTTGGATAAAATGGTGGCCAACATGCCAAAAATGTAGAAGTCATACCATTCAATCAAAGTTCCCACTGAAGAAGCGCCAATGACAAAAGCAATTTTGCTTGGCTGTTTTGAAGCATTCATAAAATTTGTTTTAGCAATCGATTCTTCAAGTTAAATATTTAAACTGAAAAACGTAAATTTGGAAACACTATTTATTACCGTTGCCATGTCTTATCCTTATCAAATCAGAAGCATAGATGCTTATCATGCTGCCTACAAAAAGAGTATAGAAGAACCAGCACAATTCTGGACAGAGATTGCAGAACACTTTACTTGGCATAAGAAATGGGATACAGCATTGAACTGGAATTTTAAAGAACCAAAAGTAGAATGGTTCAAAGGAGGACAATTAAATATTACTGAAAACTGTTTGGATAGACATTTGGCAACTAGAGCCAATCAACCTGCTATTATTTGGGAACCCAATGATCCCAATGAACATCATAGAATTATTACCTACCAACAACTTCACACTAAAGTTTGTCAGTTTACTCAAGTGCTCATCAACAACGGTGTGAAGAAAGGTGATCGTGTTTGTATCTATATGGGCATGATACCTGAATTAGCTATTGCAGTATTAGCCTGTGCAAGAATGGGTGCCATACATAGTGTGATATTTGGTGGCTTCTCTGCACAAAGTATTGCAGATAGATTAGAAGATGCCAATGCAACTTGTATTATTACTTGTGATGGCGCTTTTAGAGGAGCAAAAGACATTCCTTTAAAGGGGGTGATTGATGATGCATTAATTGGCAATACTACAGTCAATAAAGTGATTGTTTGCACAAGAACAAGAACTGCAGTATCCATGTTAAAAGGAAGAGATGTATGGTGGGAAGATGAAATTAAAAAAGTAGAATCTCAAGACATTACCAATGTTGCTGCAACAGTAATGGATGCAGAAGATCCCTTATTTATTTTGTATACCTCAGGATCTACAGGAAAACCAAAAGGTGTGGTACATAGTGTTGCAGGATACATGGTTTATACTAATTATACTTTTGTAAACACTTTCCAATATCAACCTGCAGATATTTTCTTTTGCACAGCAGATATTGGTTGGATAACAGGACATAGTTATATTGTTTATGCGCCATTAAGTGCAGGGGGAACTAGTTTAATGTTTGAAGGCATTCCAACCTTTCCAGATGCTGGAAGATTTTGGGATATCATTGAAAAATTCAAAGTGAATATTTTATACACTGCTCCTACTGCAATAAGATCTTTAATGGGATTTGGTTTAGGACCTATACAAGGAAAAGATTTAAGTAGTTTAAAAGTATTGGGCACCGTGGGTGAACCTATTAACGAAGAAGCATGGCATTGGTACAACGAAAATATTGGAAAGAAAAAATGTCCAATAGTAGACACATGGTGGCAAACAGAAACGGGTGGTATTTTAATTTCTAATATGGCAGGTATCACAGAAGGCAAACCAGGATGGGCCACTTATCCAATGCCAGGTATCAAAGCCATTTTGGTGGATGATAAAGGAGAAGAAGTAAATGAAAAAGATGAAGAAGGAATTGTACGTGGTAACCTATGTATCACACAACCTTGGCCATCCATTTTAAGAACCACTTATGGTGATCATGAAAGATGCAGAACCAATTATTTCGCTACCTATAATAATTTATATTTTACAGGTGATGGTGCTTTGAAAAACGAATTGGGTCAATTTCGAATTACAGGAAGAGTGGATGATGTATTAAATGTAAGTGGTCATAGAATTGGCACAGCAGAAGTTGAAAATGCTATCAATATGCATGCAGGCGTAGTAGAAAGTGCAGTAGTTGGATATCCGCATGATATCAAAGGACAGGGTATTTACGCCTATGTTATTTATACAGGCTCTCATGGTCAAGACACGCATGGTACTGCAGATCAAATTAGAAAAGATTTATTACAAACAGTTACACGCATTATTGGACCCATTGCAAAACCTGATAAAATTCAATTTGTATCTGGCTTGCCTAAAACAAGATCAGGTAAAATTATGCGACGCATTTTACGCAAGGTTGCAGAAGGTGAATTGAAAAACTTGGGAGACACTTCTACTTTATTAGATCCAGCAGTGGTAGACGAAATAGTTAAAGGAGTACTTTAATTTATTGATCCATTAATGTTTTTAACTTACTTGATATAAAGAATAAAATCAAGGAAGCAGTTCCTGCCATGAATACAAAGAACATAAAGAATTCATGTAAGTTACTTATTTGATATCCTGCAAAAGAAGTTACTTTTCCATTTTCTGGATACAAAGCACTAAATACTCCTGCTAATTTATTGGCGAATGCGTTGGCAGTAAACCATACGCCCATTAATAAAGAAGCAAATTTGATAGGCGCTAATTTATTAAATAGCGATAATCCAATTGGAGACAAACATAGTTCACCTAGTGTATGCATCATATACATTCCTAATAACCAAATCATGCTTACTTTAATGCCAGCTCCTACTCCATTTACTCCAGTGGCAATCCATAAATAACCCAAGGCTAAGAAAAATAAACCGAAGGCCATTTTATAAGGAGAGGATGGTTCTCTTTTTCCCAATTTTACCCAAACCCAAGCCACCACTGGTGCTAAGCTTACAACAAATAAAGAATTCAATGATTGGAAAAAGCTTGCAGGCACCACATAGAAACCTAAATCTCTTTGTGTATTTTCAGAAGCAAAATAAGTCAATGATGCGCCCGCTTGTTCAAAAGCACTCCAGAAAAATATGACAAAGAAAGAAACAATAAATAGTACAGCTACTTTTTTCTTTTCAATTACATTTAAAGTTTTGTCAGAAAAAACAACAAAAGAAATAAATATAATACAAGCTAATAATAACCAAAATAAATAACTCACCACTTTAATATCAATATATACCAAGGCAATAGTTAATAAGGATAAAAGGAATAAAAAACCCACCATCACTGGCATTTTTTGAAAAAATGCAGGAGCATCTTTTGGAGTAACACCAATTGATTTTCCTTCTGCATTCACTAGATATTTTTTCTGAAAACTTATTTGAGTAACAACACTTAATAACATTGCAATACCACCTGCTAAAAAGCCCCATTTATAATCTCCTGCATTACCACTTGATTCTGCAAAAAAACCACAAACCACTGGACCAATAGCACCACCTGTATTGATACCCATATAAAAAATAGTATACGCTGCATCAATTTTTTTATCTCCTTTTGGATACAACTGACCCACCATACTAGAAATATTGGGTTTGAAAAAACCGTTACCAGCAATCATGCAACCTAATCCTGTATAAAATAAGGGAGTGGCTAATGCAGCTTGATCATAAAAATGACCACATGCAAATAAAAAAAACTCCCCAATAGCCATTACCAAACCACCCGCAATAATAGATCTATTATTACCCCAGTATCTATCAGCAATATAGCCACCTAACAAGGGGGTTAGGTAAATTAAACCAGTGTAGCTTCCATAAACCTGTGAAGCAAAAACCTTATCAAAAAGTAAAGCCTTGGTTAAAAACAACACCAAAATGGCTCTCATTCCATAATAGTTAAAACGCTCCCACATTTCTGTGGCAAATAATACGTATAAACCTTTTGGATGTTTTTGAGTGGTTGCTGACATAAGAATCGTTTATTTAATTGACCCAAATTAATAAAATCCCTTTAATAATTTTTACTTTCGTGGTCTAATCGAACATATTATGAATATTTTACTCATTGGTGCTGGAGGTAGAGAGCATGCATTGGCTTGGAAAATGTCACAATCACATCATTGTGATCAATTGTTTATTGCTCCAGGCAATCCCGGAACTGCCTCTATTGGAACCAATGTAGCTATAGATATCAATGATTTCAAGGCATTAGGACAATTGGCAGTAGAAAAAGCCATTGATTTAATAGTAGTGGGGCCAGAAGAACCTTTGGTAAATGGCATTTTCGATTTTTTTGCTCAAAATGAATCCACTGCTCATATAAATGTTGTTGGGCCTTCTAAAAATGCAGCTCAATTAGAGGGCAGTAAAGCATTTAGTAAACATTTTATGCAAAGACATGCTATACCAACAGCTAGCTATGCAGAATTTACCATTGATAATTATGAAGAAGGCAAGCAATATATCAGCAATCATAGCTTACCCATAGTATTAAAAGCAGATGGATTAGCTGCCGGAAAGGGCGTTATCATTGCGTTTAACCACCAAGAGGCATTGGCTAGTTTTGAAGAAATGATCCAACACAAACAATTTGGAGCAGCTAGCTCAAAAGTAGTGATAGAGCAATTTTTAGAAGGAATTGAAGTGAGTGTTTTTGCCTTAACAGATGGTAAAGACTATCAAATTATTGGCCATGCCAAGGATTATAAAAGAATTGGCGAAGGCGACACAGGATTAAATACAGGTGGGATGGGTTGCGTGAGTCCGGTTCCCTTTATGGATGCCCAATTCATGGAAAAAGTGGAGAAAACCATTATTCAGCCTACGATTGCAGGCATTCAAAAAGAAGGCTTGGTATATAAGGGTTTTGTATTTTTTGGATTGATGAATTGTAGTGGAGAACCCTATGTAATTGAATACAATTGCAGATTAGGGGATCCAGAAACAGAAGTTATTCTACCAAGATTACAAACTGATTTGGTGAGTTTGTTAGCTGCTGCAGATAATGGAACATTAATTGATGTAAATATCGAATTCAATGAAGGCGCTTATGCAACAGTCATGGCCGTAAGTGCTGGTTACCCAGGCAGTTATCCAAAAGATATAAAAATTACAGGTTTAGACAGCACTCCTACAGATCCAAAAACCCTTGTATTTCAAGCTGGCACAGGATTTCAAGGAAATGATATAGTTACAAAAGGTGGCCGTGTTTTAACCGTAACTGCACAAGGAAAACAGCTTCAAGAAGCGGTTAGCAATGCTAAAAATGCACTATCCCATATCCACTTTGATGGAATGTATTTTAGAAAAGATATTGGTTACGAGTTTAATTAACAAAAAGCTTTGTAGTTCAAGGATTTTAAGTGAATTTTGTAGCATTCACTTAGAACAATAAAAAAGCTTAACGATAATGGGATTATTCAATTTTTTTACTCAAGAAATTGCAATGGACTTGGGTACTGCCAATACCCTAATCATTCACAATGATGAAGTGGTTGTAAACGAACCTTCAATTATTGCCTTGAACAGGAATAATATGAAAGAAGTTTTAGGTGTTGGTAAGAAGGCATTATTAATGCACGAGAAAACACATGAAAGCATTAAAACAATTCGTCCTTTAAAAGATGGTGTAATTGCCGACTTTAACGCTGCGGAATTAATGATTCGTGAGTTAATGAAAATGATTTATCCAAAGAAGCCATTATTTCCACCAAGTTGGAGAATGGTTATTTGTATTCCTTCTTCCATTACTGAAGTTGAAAAAAGAGCGGTAAGAGATAGTGCTGAACAAGCAGGTGCAAAAGAAGTATATATGATTCACGAACCTATGGCTGCTGCATTAGGTATTGGTATAGATGTAGAAGAACCAGTTGGTAATATGATTATTGATATTGGTGGTGGTACTACTGGTATTACTGTTATTGCATTAGCAGGTATTGTGTGTGATCAAAGTATTCGTATTGCAGGTGATGAATTTACTGCAGATATTATGGAAGCATTAAGAAGATACCATAGTTTATTAATTGGTGAGCGTACTGCAGAACAAATTAAAATTCATGTGGGTGCTGCATTGAAAGATTTAGATAACCCACCAGATGATATGCCAGTAAATGGTAGAGACTTGGTAACAGGTATTCCAAAACAAATTATGGTTTCTTACCAAGAGGTAGCAGAAGCTTTAGATAAAAGTATTTTTAAAATTGAAGAAGCTATTTTAAAAGCTTTAGAAACAACTCCTCCAGAATTGGCTGCAGATATCTATCGCAGAGGATTATACATTACAGGTGGTGGTTCATTATTAAGAGGCTTGGACAAGCGTTTAAGTCAAAAAATAAAATTACCTGTACATGTTGCAGATGATCCATTAAAGAGTGTAGTAAGAGGTACCGGTATTGCCTTGAAAAATTATCAACGCTTCCCATTCATTATGAGATAAACCAAAATAAAGTAATTTCCTTTGAAGAATATCATTGGGTTCATAAGACAGAACTTTACTTTTTTTAGTTTTTTGATACT
>JAHEFI010000045.1 GCA_024640255.1 Bacteroidota bacterium
GCAAGTGCAAAAATTGTAACTGACAAATTTAACAACAACAGAAGCAAAGGTTTCGGTTTTGTTGAAATGTCAAATGATGACGAAGCTAAAGCAGCTATCGCTCAACTTCACGACACAGAAGTATTGGGTCGTAACATTGTCGTAAACGAGTCTACTCCAAGACCAGAAGGCGAAAGATCTTCTTTCAAGAAGCCTTACGGTGGTGGTGGTAATCGTGGTGGCGGTGGTTTCAATCGCGGCGGAACTGGCGGCGGTTATAACCGTGACCGTGGCGGTAATGGTGGTGGTGAATATAACAGATATTAATCAACCTCGTTGCAATACATCCCGACACTCAGTGAGTGTCGGGATTTTTTTTGCCCAATAGTCAAGTTGGTTTTTCATATATTTAATACATGAAAAATATAATCAACCACCAACCTATTGTCGGCGTAATGAGATGGGGCATTTGGGGTAGCAATTTTACTACCGAGCAATATGAAGAAATTATTTATCAATGTTTAAGTATTGGCTTAAACGAATTTGATCACGCAGATATATACGGACATTATACTACCGAAGCCGAATTTGGTAAAGCACTACAAAACAATAGCAGTCTTAGAACACAGATAAAGTTAATCACTAAGTGTGGTATTCAAATGATCACACCCAATAGGCCTGCACACCAGATTAAATCTTACAATACCAATGCTGCACATATTAAAGCAAGCGTGGATCAGTCACTTAAAAATTTTCATACAGACTATTTAGATACATTATTAATTCATAGACCAGATGTATTAATGAATCCAGTTGAAATTGCAGAAACCATCACTCAATTAAAAGCAGCTGGTAAAATCAAAAGCTTTGGTGTATCTAATTTCACCACATCACAATTAAGTTTAATCAATAAGCATATTAAAGTAGATTATCATCAGGTAGAAATTTCTGTAACCAACTTGGATGCATTTACCAATGGCACATTAGATCAATGTCAAAACAATGCCATCAAAGCACAAGCATGGTCTCCATGGGGCAATGGATTGTTTACTGAGAAAACAGAAAAGCATCAACGGATAATAGAATGTGCTGAAGCATTGTCTAAACAATATGGCACAGGAGTGAATGAAATATTATTAGCATTCTTGTATACACATCCTGCAAAAATTACTCCAGTAATTGGCACTACACAGTTTGCAAGAATTAAGCAAGCCAAAGAAGCCATGCATATACAATTAAGTACAGAAGATTTTTATAAACTATACAGTGCTTCAGTGGGAGCTGAAGTGGCTTAAAAGAATTACATGGAAAAATCCTACTGGGAAAAAATTGCCCCTATCTACGAAACAGAAATCTTTGATGTTTTAAAAAACGACAAGCAAGGATATATTGTAAAAGCCATTGAGTCTTTTGCAAGTAATAAAAAAAGCATCATTGATATTGGTTGCGCAGTAGGTAAATGGCTGCCAGTGTTATCTCCTTTGTTTAAACAGGTACATGCTATTGATATCTCTAATAAGAATTTACAAATCGCAGAGAAAAAATATACAGCATTAAAAAATATTAGTTACGAAAGAGTAGACATGTCTGCTAAAACCCTTACTAGTAAAGCATTTGACGCGGCTATCTGTATTAATGCTATTCTAACTTCGGACTTAAAAAAGAGAAACCTGTTTTTTAAACATATGGCCAGTTTCTTGAAACCCAAAGCAGATTTGGTTTTAGTAGTACCCAGTTTAGAATCCAAATTGTTTAGTCATATCATTGCCAATAAATACAATGTAGACGATGCTAAAGATGATAAAGCACCAACAGGCAAAAGAGCCATTGATCAAATTAGGTTTATAAAAGATGGCGTAACAGATATTGATGATGTTCCTACCAAGCATTTCTTAAAAGAAGAACTAGAATTACTTTTAGATTTGGAAGGATTTAGCATTCAAACTATTCAGAAGATAGAATATGAATGGACAACTGAATTTCACGAAGCACCCAACTGGTTAAAGAATCCTAAGCCTTGGGATTGGATGGTTCATGCCAAAAAAAAATCCCCATCAAATAAATGATGAGGATCTTTAATAAATAAGGCAGCTACCTACTCTCCCAGGAAAACCCAAGTACCATCGGCCATGGGGGACTTAACTTCTCTGTTCGGAATGGG
>JAHEFI010000015.1 GCA_024640255.1 Bacteroidota bacterium
TCATAGCACCGATCAAAGAACCTTGATAACCTGCGTTATTAGTTACTTGAGCATAGCTATTTTTTACTTGAGATTGGTTAACAGTTAAATCTAACTTTAAACGAGAAGTTAATTGATTAGAATATTTTAAACCAAAAGTCATTCTCTTTAAACCTTGAGTTTTGATGATACCTTGTTGGTCATCGAAAGATCCGTTTAATTTTAAAGAAGACTTAGTGTTTGAATAACCCCAACCTAAGTTATAAGATTGAGAAACTGCAGTTTGGAAAACTTGATCTTGCCAGTTTGTGTTGTAACCTTTATCGTTACCACCTACACCAGAAACATCAATACCTGCATCTTGTAAAGTTTTCTTGATACCATACATGAATTCTTGTGGACCAGCTAAATCATAACGCTTAGCAGTTGTAGAAACAGATGTAGTAGCATTGAAAGTTAAGCTAGGCTTACCTTTACCAGACTTAGTAGTAATTAATACAACACCATTCGCACCTCTAGCACCATAAATAGCTGCAGAAGACGCATCTTTTAAGATAGAGATGTTTTCGATGTCGTTAGGGTTGATGAAAGATAATGGGTTTCTTGCTGTAGTAGAACCTTCAACAGAAATACCAGTACCAGTCATTCCACCACCGTATAAAGGCACACCATCAACCACATATAATGGGTTGTTGTTACTTCTTACAGAAGAAGTACCTCTAATTGTAATGTTAACTGCACCACCTGGTTCACCAGAGTTGTTAGTTACGTTAACACCAGCAGTACGACCTTGTAACAATTGTTCAGGAGAAGAGATAACACCTTTGTTGAAAGATTTCTCTCCTAATGATACAACCGCACCAGTCGCGTCTTTTACTTTACGTGTACCATAACCTACAACAACCACTTCATTTAATTGAGTGCTTGTTTGGTTTAAAGACACAGTAACAGTACCATTTGCGTCAACTTCTTTAGATGAATAACCTACAGAAGAGACAACTAATTTAGCTACAGTAGAAGGTACAGTAATTGCAAAAGATCCATCAGCTGCAGTTTTTGCACCTGTGAATGTTCCCTTAGCAACAACAGAAGCTGCTGCAACTGGAGAACCATCTTTCGCATCTAAAACCTTACCTGTAACTGTTTTGTTCTGAGCTTGTGCATTCAATGCGATCAAGCCAACGAACA
This sequence comes from Bacteroidota bacterium, assembly GCA_024640255.1. Lineage (GTDB taxonomy): Bacteria > Bacteroidota > Bacteroidia > Chitinophagales > Chitinophagaceae > Sediminibacterium. The sequence goes on from JAHEFI010000015.1 coordinate 1,168, forward strand.
GTCCTATAATTGAGGACTTAACAATTTTGAAATTCATAAATTGGCAGTTTATTGGTTTATTAAGCGTGTACAAAATACACTAAATTGATATTCGACCAATTTTTTGTTAAATAATTTTTAACTTTTTTTCCAAAATAGCAAACAATTGTTAGTAGAACTTAGGCTATTTAGGCTTTAAAATGAGTTAAAATCCTTTACTACAAAGGATTTTAGGTTTTAACAGCAATAGAGAAAATAGTCAAAAAATAGTTAAAAAGCGGGTTTAGCAAAAAAATATCAAACGATTGCGAAAAAATTTGTGAAACAATTACTTATTTTTATACCCTCAAATGATTGCTTATGACCAATACTACACTCAAATTGTTGGCTCAACAATTACAACTAAGTATTTCTACAGTATCAAGGGCATTGAAAGATCATCCAGATATTTCAGCTGCTACAAAAGCAAAAGTGCATGCATTAGCCAATAGTTTAGATTATGAACCTAATGCTTATGCTATTCAACTTAGAACACAGAGTAGTAAAATCTTTGGTGTGATTGTGCCTGCTATTTCCAATTTGTTTTATGATAGTTTTATTGCAGCAGTAGAAGAAGAGAGTAGAAAGAATGGATATGCTTTAATGATTTTACAATCTAGTAATCAACCAGAGATTGAATTAGATAATCTGAAAATATTTAGACAGAATAGAGTGTCAGGTGTGTTTGCTTGTTTATCTGCCAATGCAGAAAACCTGGATACTTATCAAAAGATGACTGAGAAAGAAATTCCAGTGGTGTTTTTTGATATCGTACCTAAAGAAAATAAATTTACTAAAGTTAGAATGGCTGATGAACGTTGTGCGATTATTGCTGCTGAAGAAATTATTAAAAGAAATGCCAAAAAAGTATTGGCCATTTTCGGAGACGCTGGATTATCCATTAGTCAAAAAAGAAAAAATGCATTTCAAAATTTTATGGAGACCTATGCCCCTAAAGTGCATTGTACTTATATGAACGCTTCTAGCTCTGCTGAAGCTGAAGAAATTTTTAGAAAACAATACGGAAAAGCACAAAAGCCAGACACTGTTTTTGCCATGACGGATGAAGTCTTAATTGGCATTATGAAAGCAGTGCAAGCATTAGAAATAAAAGTACCTTCTCAATTAGGTGTGATAGGCATTAGTAATGGTTTTATTCCTAATTTATATCACCCTAAAATTAGTTATGTAGAAACCAGTGGTTATGAATTAGGTAAACTTGCTTTTGTTCAAATGATGGCCAATATGAAAGGTGGAAAAACCTTAACCGAATTAACTGTGGAAGTGAAGTTTGTTCCAGGTGAATCTATGTAAACTTTAATAACTATGTTCAGAAAGTATAAAGCATTTGTTTTTGATTTAAATGGTACCATGGTAAATGATATGCCTTATCATATCAAAGCTTGGCATCATCAAATTATACAACTTGGAGGAGACCTTACCTTAGAACAAATGAAACATCAGTGTTATGGAAAAAATGATGAATTATTAGAAAGGGTTTTCCCTGGTAAATTTAGTTTGGCAGAAAGAATTAAAATTGGAAACGAAAAAGAAGCAGTTTACAGAATTGAGTTCAAGCCTTTTTTACAATTAATAGATGGACTTGCTGAATTTTTGAAACTAGCACACCAAGACAATATTAAAATGGCGATTGGCTCTGCAGCCATTATGGACAATATTAATTTTGTGATTCAGAATATGCAGATTGCACATTATTTTGATGCGATTATTAGTGCCAACGATGTTGAAAAAAGCAAGCCTCATCCAGAGACTTTTTTAAAATGTGCTTCTGCCTTAGGTATTGATCCAGCACATTGCTTGGTTTTCGAAGACACTCCTAAGGGTGTTGAATGTGCATTGAATGCGGGCATGCAAGCTGTTGTGATTTTAGGAGAACATGAAGCATCAGAATTTGAGCAATATGAAAATGTTATTCATTTTGTAAAGAATTACAAAGAACTAGCTACATTTCTCTCCAATTAAGTTTTGTATTGTTACCTATTTAGTACTTAATTCCCCTAATTGCTGAATCTCTAAAGGACCCGTTCTGCAACAACCCCCAATTGCCTTGGCACCAGCTGCTAACCAAAGTTTTGCATCTGTTATAAAATGATTGGTACAACCATTCAAAGGTTCCCAAATTTTTTTTACCGGATTATAGGTTTCTCCTTTGTTAGGATAAACCATGATTATTTTATCAGTAATAGGTTGAGCTATTTTTATAAGTGATTCAATATACTGCGGCGGTGTACAATTCACTCCAATGCCAATAATCTCTTTAGATTCGTTTAGTACTTTCACAGCATCTTCAAACAATTCTCCACTGCATAAATGTTTTTCGTCTTTACAACTAAAACTAACCCATGCTTTTTTATTGGGTTGTTCTGCTAATAAATTTTTTATAGCGATGGCTTCGCCAATACACGGTATGGTTTCAAAGGCAATAATATCCGCTTCGGTTTGCTGAATAAGGGCTAATCTTTCTTTATGAAAATCCATCAATTGTTCAATACTAACATTTTGATAGCCGGTATATTCAGATCCATCAGCTAAAGCAGCACCATAAGGTCCCAAGGACGCAGCAACCAAAGGAGAAAGCAAGGAGTTTCGGTTTGGGGAATGTAGAAATTCATTTCTTGCTTGTATCGCTAAATCAACACTTAATTGTAAATAATGAATAGCTTCTTCTTTTGTATACCCTTGTTTTTCAAATCCAATAAAACTTGCTTGATAAGAAGCAGTAGCAATGATATTCGCACCTGATTTTAAATAATCTATATGCACTTCTTTAATGAGTGCGGGATTCTCTTTCAATAATTTTGCTGACCACAATGCATGATTCAAATCAGCACCTCTTACTTCAAGCTCTGTTGCCAAAGCGCCGTCTAATATGACAAAGCCTTGTTCTTGTATGATTTGTTCTATTTTCATTGAATACTTAAAAATTTTACCAAGGTATAATCGAAAAAACAATCTGTTGATAATTATCTCTTTCGTACAATACCCCTATTTTTCTTTTACTTATTTTGATGATATCTGCATAGGCAGTAAAATCATTTTTCATTTTTTGAAGATCCGTGGTTTGGTCAATCAATACTTTCTTTTTCCAATGAAGCCCTTCGTCAAAACTAATTTGCAAGCTTAAGTTATTTCTATAGATGGTATCGGATGCATTAACAAATGCCAATACAACCTTACCTCTTTTATATCCAATGGGTAAGATAGCCCCCTCACAAATAGGATCGGGTAATTGATTTTCATAATAAGCTTCTTCAAAATGCGCTCCGCCATCATTGCTATACGCTAGAATTCTAGACTTTGTATTACTCTGTTGGTTTCTTGCATTCATGATTAATCTATCCTTACTTATAAAAGCAGCAGTAGCTTCATTGCTCCCTTCTAATTGGAGTGAATTGGATACTTGAAAAGTTTTTCCGTGATCATCCGTATAATATCCATGTGATTGATAATCCTTGAAATTATTTTTAGGTGCACCTGAAGAGTGATTGGCAGCTATAAAAATTCTTCCCTTGTATTTACCCTCTAAACTTTGGGTGGCATGTCCTGGTGTATTGGCATAAGTTCTCCAATCTTCTTTGTTGTGATACACCCTTCCATCCATTTCTCCATTGGGGAAATGTACCTGATTGGTAATATTTACAGGGGCAGACCAGCTTGCTCCTTCGTCGGTGGAACTTATATACCAAACCTCTCTAATCCCCTTGCCTTCTCTTAATTGTCGCTCATTAACATTACCTGTATTGTAAAATAAAAAGATTTTACCTTGAGGATACTGCACATCCATTAGATCCACAACAGGAGCTGCATTGCCAGCTTGTAAATTCCCAAAACTAACCAGCTTGGTTAAACTTGACCAATGAACGCCTCTGTCTATGCTTGTTTTCATGACAATATTCACGTGTCCAAAATCTGCAGCACCATTAACCCTACCTTCTGCGAAAGCAATTATTTTTTTACTAGGCAATTGAATGATAGAAGGGATTCTGAAACTAGCATAACCCTCTTGCCCTGAAACAAATACGGGCACTTTATCTTGAGAATAAACAGATGAAATAGTAAGAAGAAATAAGAAGAAGGAAAAAAATTTCTTGAACATGCTTGCGCTATTTACCAATACAGAATTTAGAAAAAATAAAATCTAATTGATCTTCATTGGTGATTTGACCAGTAATAGTACCTAGATAATGTAAAGCCTGTCTAATATCTAAGGCTAATAAATCACCAGTGACTTCATTCTCCAGCCCAACAGACACATCATTCAATGCGTACAATAATCGCTTTAAAGATTCTACATGTCTAGCATTGGTGATGATTGTGCCTTCTTTATTTAATCCCGTACCTACTGCTTTCTGTGTTAAGACATTTTTTAGTGCTTCAATATTTTGTTTGTCTTTGGCTGCAATAGATACTACCCCTTGCATGAAAGTTTCATTCAAAATAGATGAGTCTTTTAATTGATCAATCTTATTAGCCACCAAAATTAATTTATCGGCATTCACTTCTTTGGTCCATTGACCAATTTGTTCATGTGAACTTTGATTGATATCAAATAAGGCAATTACTATATCTGCCGCTTCAATTTTTTCTCTACTCTTCTCGATACCCATTTGTTCGATACTGTCTTCTGTGCTAGATCTAATTCCTGCAGTATCAATTAATTTATAAATAACGCCATCAATATTTAAATACTCTTCTACGGTATCTCTGGTGGTACCTGGAATATCACTTACCAAGGCCCTGTTTTCATTTAGGAGTGCGTTCAGCAAAGTTGATTTACCAGCATTGGGTTTACCCACAATAGCTACTTGAACACCATTCTTAATTACATTACCTAATTTGAAAGAATCTAATAATGCTTGCGTTTTTTCTTGCAATTGATGCACTAATATTTCTAATTCTTTTTTATTAGCAAACGCTACGTCTTCTTGAGAAAAATCTAATTCTAATTCAATTAATGCAGAAAACTTTATCAGTTTATCTCTCATTAATTGCAAGTCGTTTGAAAAACCTCCTTTTAAATTATATAGGGCTGTTTTTCTGGCTGCTTCTGTATTACTAGCAATTAAATCTGCCACCGCTTCAGCTTGTGTTAAATCTAATTTGCCGTTTAAAAATGCTCTTTGGGTAAACTCACCAGGCTTGGCCATTCTTGCACCATGTTGCATGAATAATTGTAAAACCAAGTCTTGAATATGTGGCGAACCATGACAAGAAATTTCTACCACTTCTTCGCCCGTATAAGATTTTGGTGCACGATAAATAGTAGCTACTACTTCGTCAATCACATTTACACCATCCATTAATTTTCCAAAATGAACAGTATGAGATGGCGCTGTGAGAATGGATTTTTTTGAAAATACTTTGGAACAAATTTCAATAGCTTCTATACCGCTTAATCTTATTACGGCAATAGCTCCCAAACCTGGGGCTGTTGCCAATGCTACAATAGTATCATTCCATGTACTTAAATTCTCACGCATATGGCAAAGATAATTGCAATTGATGGGAATAAGTTAGTAGAAACAAAAATGCCAGCCTTGAAGGGCTGGCATTTAATATGATTAGTGTATAACTAGTCCTCTGAAACTTGGAATACTATTGCTTGTCTATGGCGGTAAATTACATTACGACCATTTTGAACAGCTGGTTTCCATTTTGGACCTCTAGAAATTACACGTACAGCTTCATCCTTAGTGCCATAACCTGGATCGTTCTCAGCTCTTACATCACTGATAGAACCATCTCTAGCCACAACGAATGATACTACTACAGAGTATTTTCCAGCTGGTGCACCATTCTCTACAGGTAAGTCTCTGTTTAAGGTTCTTTCTAGGTAACGAATCCAACCTTGTTGTCCACCAGGGAACTCAGCTGGGATTTGTACTACTGTAAAGATCTTATCAGTTTCTTCTTCTGGAGGTGCCACCGGACCAGTACTAGCTTCTACTGGAGCAACAATACCTTCATCTTTTGTACCTTCTTGATTGAAAGCACCGATTTTAGTATCTTCTAATTTCTCCACTTCTTTGATTTCGTCTTCCTCTTTTACTTCCGCATCTTTTACAATTTTCGGAGGAGTAAATTTGGTTACTTCCACTTTTGGTGGCTCCACTTTTGGTGGTGGAGGCGGAGGTGGCGGTGGTGCTTTTTTCTCGTCTTGTGCTACGTTCTCTAAAGACATATCAACAGCCACGATTTCAGTCTTTGGCTTTTTAATACTATTAGAGATAATAGCCATAGCGCCCAAAACAGCAACTACTGCAACCATTCCGATCAAGCCAGCTTTGATACGCTTATTATACGTTTTACGTAATTCATAAGCGCCGTACTCCTTGTATCTACCCTCAAATATGAGGTCTAGTATATCGGCGGTTAATATTTTATTTGTCTCCATTTGTTAATGCTTTTAATTGCTTGTAGAAGTTTTTGCACTTGCGTCAGATAAGTCAACCAGTTTAGCTTCGTCAGCAGAAATATCTACTAACGCGTATTTTTTAACTACGTTGATTGCCATTTCGTCCAAGATATCAATTACGTTTTTATACGTACACTCTTTACCTGGTTTAATAACAATAACTAAGTCTTTTTCTGGGTTCTCTGGATCAGTTGCTCTGCTTCTAACATCAGCTTTCTTTTTCATGATTACATCACGAATTGAATTTTCACCATTATAAGATGCAGACATAAAGTTATTACCAGAAGCATCCACTTTTAATTGGCCTTCATAATAATAAATATGATTATCTGCTCCCATCATGATAGTTAAAACGCCTGATTCCTTTGCTTTGTTTTGGTCTTCAGGATTTACCTTATCATCTGGTAAAAACAATTTCATGGCTGTAGGTTGGCTCATGGTAGTGGTAAAGATGAAGAAGGTAATCAATAAGAAACCTAAGTCCACCATCGGCGTTAAGTCAACGCGCGTAGATAGCTTTTTTCCTTTTTTGACCCCTGGACCTTTCTTTTTATGTCCACCACCCGAGGTATCTAATTCTGCCATATCGATAGCTTTTAATTAGTTATAAATTTAATTTTCCTGTTTTTCTCCACTCATAGATCTTTTCCATAATTCCGAACCCATAGGTGCGTTTTCAGGATTGGTAATCATTTGGAATTTCAAAATATCATTCTTCTTTAATGCAGTAATTACATTTTTGAAAGAAGGGTACTTTGCAACATTGTCCCCTTTTAATAAAAGGTCCATTTTAGCGCCAGCATATGATTCGTTAACTAGTTGTAACCAAGTTACTAATTCATTATTTGTGCTATCCATTACTGGGATACCAGGTAATTGATCACCTTTTCTGTTTTCTTCTGGAATAGCTAAGAAAGATTTAAGTCCCGCGATTGGAGCACCAATGAAACCTGCCTTTTTGAAAGCAGCAACATCAATACCTAAATTACGAGTTGAATTCAAAGAATTTGCAATCAATTCTTTCTTTTGCTCATCATCTAAAGTAAGAAATACTTTACCATCTTTTGTTATCGTAATTAATACAAAATCTTTTGTTGGAGCAACTTTTGATGCCACAGAACTTGGAGTTGTTACGGCAATTGCTTCAGCAGGTTTGAACTTTGTAGTTAAGATAAAGAAAGACAATAAAAGGAAAGCCACATCGCACATGGCAGTCATGTCGATGGTGGTACTCTTACGAGGTAATTTGGCTCTACCCATTGTATATTCTTTTTATTAAAGTGTTATAAAGTTGTTTCTACTATTTGTATTGAGCAGCGAAGCTTTGAGTTAAAGTAAAGCCAGACTCATCGATACCATAAGTGATACCGTCAATGCTTGTAGTAAACACGTTATACATGATAATAGCGATAGCTGAAGTACCAATACCTAATGCAGTATTGTACAATGCCTCAGAAATACCTTGAGATAATTCACGAGCAGCTTCACCACCACCTTCTTCACCTAATTTAGAGAAAGAACGGATCATACCTAATACCGTACCGAACAAACCTAATAAAGTTGCTACAGATGCGATAGTTGATAAGAACACTAAGTTCTTTTCTAACATTGGTAATTCCAATGCTGTTGCTTCTTCGATTTCTTTTTGAATACTTAATACTTTTTGTTCAGTATCTAATTCTGTATTCGTAATCATCTCTTTGTACTTTTTCAAGCCAGACTTCATTACGTTACCTACAGAACCTTTTTGCTTATCACACTCAGCGATAGCTTTGTCCACTTCTTTGTTTGCTAAATGGAATTGAACCTTACGGATGAATTCAGTAATGTTACCAGCACCAGCCGCTTTCTTGATAGTTAATAAACGCTCGATTACGAAAGTTAAAACGATCAATAAGTTACCGATCAAGATAGGTACAACGATACCACCTTCATACATTTTAGTCAAGTTACCTTTTGGTCCCTTGTGTGCAGGCCAGAATCCGCCAGCAGGGTCAGGAGTGGTGAAGTTAGATGCATTACCTAGCACAAAACGCCAGATTACGTATCCTAATACAATACACACAATCGGTGCTAAAGTTGCAACTAAGTTTCCACCTTTTTGAGGCTGCGCCGCAGTCTTTGAAGCAGCAGTTGCAGTTGGTTTAGTTAAATCAGCCATGATTCAATTGATTTTTGGTTTTAAATAAAAAATTTATAATAAGATGATACCTTTTGACTATTGTTTTAGATTTCACTCAAATCCTCCGCACTAGTTTCTAAGGGGTTACAAAATAAGTAATTTATTGATTGAACCAAATTTTAGAGGTCATTTTTATATAAAATTTACCCTAAACTAACTTCTGTTGGTAGAATGGAAAAAAGGAAGGGATTTTACTCGTAACGTAAAGCATTAATAGGGTTTAAGGAAGCCGCTTTCATAGCAGGATAAATACCAGCAGCCAATCCAACTACAGTACAGATAATGATACCAATAGCCACCCATGCCCAAGGAATCACAAAACCAGTGCCTAATACGATACTAAATATATTTCCTACCAATACTCCTAAAATAATTCCGAATACGGCACCTAAAATACTAATCAAAATACTTTCAAATAAAAACTGACGACGCACGTCTTTTTTCTTTCCCCCTATTGCTTTGATTAAACCAACCTCTCTGGTTCTCTCATTCACTGCAACCAACATAATATTCATTAGACCTATCGCAGCACCAATTAAGGTAATCATACCAATAGCTCCAGCTGCTCCACTAATACCTGCTAAAAAGCCAATAAACATTTCTGCAAACTTATCACTCTTGTCAATCACAAAATTATCTGTCTCAGTGGGGATTAATCTTCTTGCTTTTCGCATTTGATCGGTCGCCTCACCAATAGCCGGTTCTAATTCTGCCACATTATTCACCATCACCCCAATTTGATAAGAGGCATTAATTTGATATTGTCTTAAATTTTTAACAGAAGTAATTACCACATCGTCTTGTCTTAGCATGGCGCTAGAACCTTTTGATTTTAATAAACCTATTACCCTGTATGGCTTTCCGGAGACTAGTATAATTTTATCAACGCTTTTTTCTGGCTTAGAAGGAAATAATTTTGCAGCCACATTACTTCCTATCACAGCAACATTTCTGCCGCTTTGAATATCTACAGAATTTAAATTTCTACCCAAGGCCAATGTATAGCCACTAACTGCTAAATAATTTTCATCGGCACCAAACATGCTAATTTGCGGATTGGTTTTTCTGTTCTTATAATGCAATTCATTATTCCCATTCCCTCTTCTGTATACAGATACCAAGGCTCTGTTAAATCCATAATGTTCTTTAAAATAAGTGGACTCTTCTAATCTAATTACTTTATCTAAGTTGGATTTTTTTTCTTTTTTCCCTTTTTTGGATTTGGAAAACTCTTCTCCTTGTTGGGGACCACCCATTCTGGCATTCATCTCTTTGTATCGAATACTAAATGCATTTGCTCCCATAAAAGAGAAGTTCTCTTTTAAACTTTGATTCATTGCAGAGATCGCAGTGATAATACCAATTAATGCCATAATACCAAAGGCAATAATAGCCACTGTAATGCCAGTTCTTAATTTGTTGCTCTTAACGGTTCGCCAAGCCAACACAAATGAATCCTGAAGGGTCATAATACTAGTTTTCCTGAAACCTAAAGGTAGGACAGATTAAACGATGTAGGAATCAAAGGGCCTTTTATTTGAGGAACGGCTAAAAGTATAGATAATTGAACAATAGGTTAGGGAAAACACCTAAAATCAACAATAATACCGCTAAAACCAACAATTTATAAGTGTAGGTCTTAGGTACTTCTTTGATAGCAGGGGTACCTTGAACAAAGTACATTGCTTGTATTAATTTGAAATAGTAATAAACACTTACTGCAGCAAACAGCACCGCAATAATGACTATCCATAATCCTGCGCCTGCAGTTAAGATGGCATTTAACATATAATATTTAGCGAAGAAACCTCCAGTCAAAGGAATACCCGCTAAGGATAATAAAAACACCGTTGTAACAAAAGCTAATAAAGGATTGGATTTTCCTAAACCATTAAAAGCTTCAAAACCATAATCCTTCATTTTCACTAATACAGAGAAAATACCAATAGAGGCAATTGAATAAACCACTGCATAGAGTAAAATACCTTCATTAGCAAAATCAGAAACCCCATATACTGCAAATAACATAAAGCCTGCTTGTGCAATACTAGAATAAGACAACATTCTTTTAACGCTTCTTTGAAACACAGCCGAGATATTGCCCACTAATAAAGTGGCGATGATCACAAAATTTAATAACAACTCCCAAGAATTACCCAAGGCTTTTGCTTGTGCGTGGAAGATGCCAATAAAAGCTATAAATCCAGCAGCTTTTACAATAGTTGCCATGAATCCTGTAAACACAGTAGGTGCACCATCATATACATCTGGAGTCCAAAAATGGAATGGCGCTGCAGACACTTTAAAATTCATTGCAGCAAAAATTAAGATTAATCCTGCAGACAATAAATATTGTTCCATTGCAATTCCTTTTGAAGGAACAATCATTGGAGCTTGCAATTGAAAACTTCCAATAGCACCATAACATAAGGTGATTCCTAATAATAATATTCCTGTAGAGAATGAACCCATTAAGAAATACTTCAATGAAGCTTCATTACTCAATAAATTCTTTTTATCAGAACCTGTTAAAATATATAGAGGAATAGATAAGATTTCGATTCCAATAAACAACATTAATAAATTATCAAAAGAAGTTAAAATACTTGCACCACATAATATAAAGAAGAACAAGGCATAAAAATCTGCCGCTTGGTGACCTATTGCTTCAATCTCTTCAGCATTAATGAACAAGTATAAAAAAGTAAGGATAAACAATAGCATATTAGCATATAAGCCAAATCTAGTAAAGGCCAACATACCCTTTGTATTAATATCTACTACATACCAGCCATTGATTTGAGCCAGGTTGGCAAAAATCAAGATCAATAACCCTACTAATGCAAGATTTTTTTGCAAACGCTCACTCTTGAAAATCCAAGAGCTAAACATCATTACCACACCTAATAAAGCAGAAACTATAATTGCGTTCATTGCTAATTCTTTTAAATTATTTTACAAATAATTGTAATAAAGTATCTTTTGTTAAATCAAATAAAGGCTGAGGATAAACTCCTGTAACAAAAACAATAATGATTAAAATAATCAATACAGCTTGCGCTGGTTTATTGGTACTCATTTTTTGAATGGCTGTACTCACATCTCCATAAGCCACTTTTTGCACCATATTTAAAGTATAGATGGCAGCCAAAACAACACTTACTCCGGCTGTTGCAGCCATCCATGGATTTACTTGGAATAAACTATTAAACATTAAAAATTCTCCCACAAATGCGTTGGTTAATGGCAAAGCAATATTGGCAAAAGAAAACGCTACTAATAGAATAGCTAAAGTAGGTTGCTTTTTTGCCAAGCCACCCATTTCTGATAATAACTTAGTGCCAGCTTGTTGTTCAATGATGTCTGCGATAATCCACAAACCAATTACATTAATACCGTGTGAAAATAATTGAACTAATACGCCTTGAGTACCAATAGTATTATTGGCAAAAATAGCAGCACTCATTAAACCAATATGTGCAATAGAAGAATAAGCTATTAATTTTTTGATATTGTCTTGACGAATAGCAAGGAATGAAGCGTATAAAATTCCAATAATGGAAATAACCATTACGAAATTGGTATGTGCACTAAATGCATTCGGGAATAATGGCATTAACCATCTTAATACTCCATATAAACCCATTTTAACCATCACTGCACTCAATACCATAGTAACCGCTGTAGGTGATTGATCATATGCATCAGGTTGCCAAGTGTGTAGTGGGAAAATAGGCATTTTAATGGCGAAAGCAATAAAGAATAAAGCAAATGCTAGCACCTGTTGTGCCGGATTGAAAGAAGCTGTTTTAAAGCTGCTCAATAAGAAATTATGCTCCTTGGTATGCATATATACAAAGATGATACCAATTAACATTAACAAAGAACCCAAGAAAGTGTAAATAAAGAATTTAAAAGTAACCGCAATTCTTTTTTCTCCTCCCCAGATAGAACATAAAAAATAAACAGGGATTAAAGCTAATTCCCAGAAGAAATAAAATAGTAATGCATCACCTGCTAAAAACACACCCATTAATCCTGCTTGTGTAAATAACATCAAGGATAAAAAGATATTTTTTTGTGCTACTTGATTTTTATTAGTTGCTATAAAAATGGCAGGAAAACTGATTGCAGTTAATAAGATTAATATTTTAGCCAATCCATCCACTTGTAAAACAAAACGGCTATTTAATACTGGTATCCAAGCAAAATCAACACTTGGTACATTATTCAAAATTATATTCACTGCTGCAGTTAAGCTAGCTACACTTGCAACAATAGCAATGTCTTGAGCTCTTTTCTCGTGTTGAATAAAAAGCAATGCTAAAGCAGCAACAATTGGTATAATTAAAAAAGAAAGTAAAAACATAATTACCGTTTATTTATGAGTCATTTGATAAAGAAATCTAAGAATAGCTAAGTCATTAAACCATAGTACGAACATCAATACCAATGCTAATACCATGAATAAAATATAATAGCCAACTTGACCACTTTGAATTAATCTAATTTGTCTTGCACTATACTGCACTAATTTTCCAGTACCATTCACCGCGCCATCAATTACTTTTTTCTCTACAATTTCTTTTAAGAAACCAGCGAATTTATTCAATGGTTCTACAATAGCATTATTGTACAATTCGTCGATATACCATTTATTATAAAAGAACTTGCCTAAAGCAGTTGTTGGTTCTTGATCAGTTTGTTTTTTATATCTGTTCACTGCAATCAACAAAGCAATTACTGCAATGGTTACAGATACACCCATTAAAATCCATTCTGTCTCATGAGATAAATGTTCCTCATGTGCTTCTCCAATAATGGGAATTAATTGATGAGATAACCAATGATTGCCTCCCATTAATGCAGGAATCCCTAAAGCACCTGCGATAGCACTTGCAATAGCCAATAAAATCAAGGGCAATGTCATTGCGATGGGGCTCTCGTGTAAATGATGTTCTTGCTCATGCGATCCTCTAAACTGACCCAAGAAAGTGGTTGCATATAAACGGAACATATAAAAAGCAGTCATGGCTGCACCAATTACACCTAATGCCCAATAAATAGGATTCTTCGCAAATGCTGCCGCTAGGATTTCATCTTTAGAGAAGAATCCACTAAATGGAGGAACTCCGGCAATAGCAATACAAGCAATCAAGAAAGTAATATGTGTAATAGGTAGTTTAGCTTTTAATCCACCCATTTTACGAATATCTTGTTCATGATGCATTGCATGAATCACAGATCCTGCACCCAAGAATAACAAGGCTTTAAAGAAAGCATGTGTGATTACATGAAAAACAGCACCTGAATAGGCACCCACACCTAAACCTAAGAACATATAGCCTAATTGACTTACTGTTGAATAAGCCAATACCTTTTTAATATCGTTTTGCTTTAAAGCAATAGTTGCAGATAATAATGCTGTACTAATACCTACAATCGCAATCACATGTTGTGTTAATTCACTAGCACTAAATAAAAGATTCGCTCTAGTGATCATATAGATACCGGCAGTTACCATGGTAGCAGCATGGATCAATGCTGAAACTGGTGTAGGACCCGCCATCGCATCTGGCAACCAAGTAAACAAAGGTATTTGAGCACTTTTTCCCATCGCACCTACAAATAATAATAATGTGATAGCTGTAATATCTCCAGAAGATAATTTAGCCAAGCTTTCTGCAGTAAATACTTCTGAATAACTCACCGTACCCAATTTCACAATTAACCAGAAAATAGCTAATAAGAAACCTAGGTCACCAATTCTATTCATAATAAAAGCTTTCTTAGCAGCATAATTAAATGCAGCATTTGAGAACCAATAGCCAATTAATAAATAAGAACACAATCCAACTCCCTCCCATCCAATAAACATAATCACGAAGTTGTCACCCAATACCAACAACAACATGGAGAAGATAAATAAATTCAAATAAGCAAAATAACGAGCATAATGAGGGCCTTCTTCTTCATGCATATAAGCAGTAGAGTACAAATGAATCAAAGTACCCACACCTGTTATAACTAATAAAAACAAGCTTGATAAAGCATCTACTTTAAAATCAAAAGGGATTTTAAAACTACCTGTATTGATAAAGTCAAAATAGTGAACAGTGATCGCTCCTTGTTCTTGCACATTCATAAATGCCAAGATGCTAAAAATAAAAGAAGCTAAGATAAATCCAGTGGCTTTGTAAGCAACTACTTTCTTACTCCAAAAATTACGACCTAATCCATTGAATAAAAATCCAACCAAAGGCCATAGTATAATAAACGCTATAATTACTTTCATGCGAAACGAATTAGTTCTTTAATCTATTTAAGAAATTGATATCTACCGAATGTGTATTTCTATACATCATTACAATAATAGCTAGACCAACACTTACTTCTGCAGCAGCTACCACCATAATAAAGAATACAAATATTTGTGCATCGATGCCTATTGTAGTAGAAGGTGCATTTAAGTATGCAGCGCCATTGTACATTTTAGAGAATGCCACCAACAATAGATTTACTGCATTTAACATTAATTCAATACACATAAATACAATGATCGCATTGCGACGTACTAAAACGCCAATTACTCCAATGCTAAACAATGTCAAACACAAATAGATATAATTTAATATAGGCATATCCTAATAATTTTATTTTTTACCAATAATTACCGCTCCCACCATTGCACTTAAAAACAATACACTACTAATTTCAAATGGAACTACATAGTCACTAAACAAAGCTTTACCTAAGGGATGAATTAATCCAATAGTGCCTTCTTTTAGTAAAACTGTTTTACCTTCTAATTGACTAGTTTGTTTTACCAATGCAATTAATAAGGTTAAGAAGCTACCACCAGCAATTACGCCAATGAATTTTACCAAATGTTGCTTTTGTGGCTCTTTGTCTTTCTTTACATTCATTAACATGATTACAAATAAGAACAATACCATAATAGCACCAGCATATACAATAATATTCACGATAGCCAAGAACTGAGCATTCAATAAAACATAATGTCCAGAAATAGCAAAGAATACCAAGATTAACCAAAGTACACTATGAATGGGGTTCTTACTTATTAAAACCATTACTGCACTTACAATAGCAAATGCAGACAATGCGTAAAATAAAATTTCTAATGTGTTCATATAATTATGCTTCTACTCCTTTAGCTGCTGCAAAAGCTGCTGCTTCTGTAGTAGGATTAGGAATTAATAAATCGTTTTTACCATAAATAAATCCTTTACGGTTAAAGTTAGCAGGTGCAAAAGTTTCACTTAAATAAATAGCGTCTTTTGGACAAGCTTCTTCACATAAACCACAGAAAATACAACGTAACATATTGATTTCATATTTCGCAGCATATTTCTCTTCTCTGTATAAATGCTCTTCTCCATTTGCACGCTCAGCAGCTTCCATGGTAATTGCTTCAGCAGGACAAGCCACAGCGCATAAGCCACAAGCTGTACAACGCTCTCTTCCAGCTTCGTCTCTATTTAATACATGTAGTCCTCTAAACACAGGGCTAAACTCACGCTTTTGTTCAGGATATCTAATAGTCGGTTGTTTTTTAAACATATGACTAAACGTAATAAACATACCCTTGATGATATTAATTAAATACAAGCGCTCCCAGAAACTCATTGGAGCTCTATTCACTGCTTGTGCTTTATTGGTAAGTGGTTGCATATTATTAAGAATACTTTTAAAATTATAATTTAGCTAAAATCACAGCGCCTGTTAATAATAAATTGAATAAGGCCAAAGGAATCATTGTCTTCCATCCTAAGTTCATCAATTGATCATATCTAAATCTTGGAATAGTCCAACGGATCCACATAAATAAGAAGATAAATAATACGATCTTAATTAATAAGGTTCCAACGCCGATTAATGCAGCAATATTGGGTGCTACACTTGCTTCGTTAAAGAATGGCAAGTCATATCCACCAAAATACATAGAAGCCATAATGGCACTACTCATAATCATATTAATATATTCTGCGAATAAGTAGAATCCTAATTTCATTGATGAGTATTCTTGGTGGTAACCAAAATTCAATTCGTTTTCTGCTTCAGGTAAATCAAAAGGAGTTCTATTACATTCAGCTAATGCAGCAATAAAAAATAAAAGAAAGCCCAATGGTTGGTAAACAATATTCCACCATTTCCCATCTACTTGTTGTTCAACAATGGTCTTCAGACTTAAAGAACCCGTTGTCATTAATAATGCGATTAAAGCCAAGCCCATCGCTAATTCATAACTAATGGCTTGAGATGCTGCTCTTAATGCAGACATTAAAGAGAATTTATTATTAGAAGCCCAGCCTCCAATCATAATACCATAAACGCCCATACTCACTACTGCGAATACATATAGAATACCAATATTTACATCGGCAATTTGTAATTCAACGTGACGACCAAAAATATCTATAGCAGTTCCCCAAGGAATTACTGCACAAGTCATTAAACTTGCTGTCATAGCCAATCCTGGTCCTAAAATAAATAACCATTTATTGGCATTCGTAGGAATAATTTCTTCTTTGGAAATTAATTTAAGTCCATCAGCCAATGGTTGTAATAATCCGAATGGGCCCGCACGGCTAGGTCCTGGACGATCTTGTAAAATAGCTGCTACTTTACGCTCACCAAAAGTGGTGTACAAGGCAATACCCAAACTAGCAAAAACAATAATGGCGATCATTATTAATTTTTCTATGATAAATGCCCAATCAAATGAAAGAATTGTCATGCTATAATCAATTAAGCTTTGTTATTATTAAATGTGTCTCCGTGAGATGGCCCCTTGATTTGACTCAAATGTACGGATGGCTTGTTCACTTCACTTTGGTCGTGAATATCCATTAATAATTGAGGGGTTCTTCCATCATTTACTGCAGTGAAAGTTTCATGAGGCTTTGTTGTACCAATCTTACCTGCATAATGTCCTTGTGCAATTACAGAATGTCTACTAATTTCACGAGGTCCTTCAATTACCCAATCAGCAGTTTCTTTTTTTTCAAATCTACATGTATTGCAAATCCAACCTGGTTGTCCATCTGGCGTGTCTTCAATTTCGCCCCACTCATCTTTTCTTGCTGTTACTCTAAATACTTCATCTCCTCTATTCCATAATGTTACTCTACCAGAACAAGTTGGACAATCTCTATGAGCATCCATTGGTTTTAAGAACCAAACCCTGTTTTTAAATCTAAATGTCTTATCTGTTAATGCACCTACTGGACAAACATCAATCACGTTGCCTATAAATTCATTTTCTAAACTCTTTTCAATATGTGTTGCAATTTCTGCATGATCTCCTCTATCTAAAATACCATGTTCACGCTTGTTGGTTAATTGATCTGCAGTAAATACACAACGGTAACATAAAATACAACGCGTCATGTGCAATTGTATATTCTTACCTAAATCATGTTTTTTAAAGGTTCTTCTTTGGAACTCATATCTTGTACCAGACTTGCCATGTTCAAAACTTAAATCTTGTAAATGACATTCACCAGCCTGATCACAAATTGGACAATCCAAAGGATGGTTTAATAATAAAAACTCTACTACACCAGCTCTTGCATCTACCACTTTTTCACTAGTAATGTTTTTTACTTCCATTCCATCCATCACTGTTGTTCTACAAGAAGCAACTAATTTTGGCATTGGACGAGGATCTTTTTCAGAACCTTTAGATACTTCTACTAAACAGGTTCTACATTTACCACCACTACCTTTTAATTTGCTATAAAAGCACATTGCAGGAGGCGCTACTTCACCGCCAATTTTTCTAGCAGCTTGTAAAATTGTAGTGCCCGCCGGTACTTCAACGGTAATGTTGTCGATGGTTACTTTAAATAATGTTTGTTCGCTCATAGTTTATCTTTCTATGTTATGCAGGTACATGAATTGGATCTGCATAGTGTTGTAAACCAAAATTGCTTGTTTGAGAAAGTTCAGGATTATTAATATGCCATTCAAACTCGTCACGGAAATGACGAATCGCAGCAGCTACTGGCCATGCAGCAGCATCACCTAATGGACAAATAGTATTTCCTTCAATCTTTCTTTGAATATCCCATAGTAAATCAATATCACTCATTGATCCTTTACCATGTTCAATCTTGTATAATATTTTTTCCATCCAGCCAGTGCCCTCTCTACAAGGAGAACATTGACCACAGCTTTCGTGTCTATAAAATCTTGCTAATGTCAAAGTATTCTTTACTATACATTGATCTTCATCTAAAACAATAAAACCACCAGAACCTAACATAGATCCTGTTGCAAAACCACCATCACTTAAACTTTCATAGTTCATGTATCTGGTTTCACCTTTTGCGGTTTTCAACAATAAGTTAGCTGGTAAAATAGGCACTGATGATCCACCAGGAATACAAGCTTTTAATTTCTTGCCGCCTTTAATTCCACCGCAATATTCATCGCTATAAATAAATTCTTCTACTGAAATAGTCATGTCAATTTCATACACACCTGGCTTATTAATATTACCACATGCAGAAATTAACTTAGTACCGGTAGATCTTCCCACTCCAATCTTTGCATACTCATCACCCCCCATATTAATAATAGGGACAATGGCAGCTAAAGTTTCTACATTGTTCACCACGGTTGGACGCATCCACAAACCTTGAATCGCTGGGAAAGGAGGTTTAATTCTTGGATTACCTCTTTTACCTTCTAATGATTCTATCAATGCAGTTTCTTCACCACAGATATATGCACCACCACCTCTTTGTACATGGATATTACAATCAAATCCAGTACCTAAAATATTTTTTCCTAAAAAGCCTGCAGCTTTTGCTTCTTCAATAGCTTCTTCTAAAATATCTGGAATCCATGCATATTCTCCTCTGATATAAATATAAGTATCGTTAGAGCCTAATGCAAAACTTGAAACAATCAAACCTTCCAATAATAAATGAGGTAAGAATTCCATTAAATATCTATCCTTGAATGTACCAGGTTCACTCTCATCTGCATTACAAACCAAATGACGAGGAACGCCTTCTGGTTTTGCAATAAAACTCCATTTCATTCCTGTAGGGAAACCAGCACCACCTCTACCTCTTAATCCACTCTTCTTCACTTCTTCCACAATCGATTCTGGATTCATTTCTTTCAAAGCTTTTTCTACAGAACGGTAACCACCTTCTCTGCGATACACTTCAAAGGATCTTATCCCAGGAACATTTGCTTTTTCTAATAATAATTTAACGCCCATTGTTATTTATTTAACTAGGTTCTTTTAATTTTTGTTAGCTACTTGTCTGTACTCAGCAATTATAGCATCTACTTTTTCTTTGGTCAAATGCTCTTTATAAATTTTTCCTACTTGCATCATGGGTGCATAACCACAAGCGCCTAAACATTCTACTAATTTTAAAGTAAACAAGCCATCTTTAGTGGTCTCTCCTGGTTGAATAGACAATACTTGCTTGATATAATCTATAATTGAATCAGAACCGCTAATCATACAAGGACCAGTTTGACAAACTTCAAATACATATTTGCCTACTGGTTTTAAATTATACATAGAATAAAAAGTAGCTACTTCATACACTTCGATAGGTTCAATTTGTAATAAACTTGCTACATAATCTAATGCCTCCGTAGGCAACCATCCATCAAAACTCTCTTGCGCTAAATGTAATACTGGCAACAAAGCACTCTTTTGCTTTCCTTCTGGATATCTAGCTACCAAGCGCTTAAACTCGGCCATTTGTGTATCATTAAATATATATACCATACTATTCTTTTCTATTTTAATTATGCATCTAATTCACCTGCAATTAAATTCAAACTACTCATGGTAACCACCGCATCACTTAACATGCCGCCTTTGATTAATTCAGGATATGCTTGATAATAAATGAAACATGGTCTTCTGAAATGTAAACGGAATGGAGTTCTACCACCATCACTAATTAAGTAAAATCCTAATTCTCCATTGCCTCCTTCTACTGGACTGTAGATTTGACCTTTTGGTAAATCAATCTCACCCATAATAATTTTGAAATGCCAGATTAAAGCTTCCATCTTAGTATATACATCTTCTTTTTTAGGAAGATAATATTCTGGAACATCTGCATGATAAACTTCCGCATCGGTTCCTTTGAAAGATAGCACTTTATTATAAGCTTGTTGGATAATGGATAAACTTTGCCACATTTCTGCGTTACGCACTAAGAAACGATCATAGTTGTCTCCAGTAGATCCCACTGGAACAGTGAAATCCATGTCTTGGTAACTACTATATGGATTGGCTACACGCACATCATAATCAACGCCCGCTGCTCTTAAATTAGGTCCTGTAAAACCATAGTTCATTGCACGCTCTGCACTAATTCCACCAGTACCTTGGGTACGCTCCATGAAAATTCTATTACGCGTAAACAAGCTTTCAAACTCTTTCAACACTTTTGGATATTCGTTTAAGAATTTCTCCAATTTAGTGAAAGCAGTATTCGTGAAGTTTCTTTCGAAACCACCAATTCTTCCAATATTCGTTGTTAATCTTGAGCCACAAACCTCTTCATATATTTCATAGATCAACTCTCTGTATTGCATTACATATAAGAAACCAGTATAAGCACCTGTATCCACACCCACAATAGAATTACAAATCAAGTGATCAGAAATACGTGCTAATTCCATAATGATGATTCTCAAATAATCTACACGCTTTGGCGTTTCAACTTTTAAAAATCTTTCACAGGTGATATGCCAACCCATATTATTAATAGGGCTGCTACAATAGTTTAATCTATCTGTGATTGGAGTGATTTGATATAAAGGTCTTCTTTCTGCTAATTTTTCAAATGCACGATGGATATAACCAACAGTTTGTTCAGTAGATACAACGCGCTCGCCATCTACTTCCATGATATTTTGAAACACACCATGCGTTGCAGGATGCGTAGGACCAAAATTTAAAGTAGTGGTTTGTTTTTCTATTGAACCTTCTGGTAATGTGATATTGTGATGTGCTTCCATGTTATTTTTATTTGCGTTGGCTTCTAGTAAATGGTTAGTTTATCCTCTTCCAAACATTTCATCGTCTTTATCAATTCTTGTTTGATCTTCTAATGGGAATTCTTTTCTTAATGGGAAATAATCCATTTCATCCACGTTTAAAATGCGTTTTAAGTTTGGATGACCAACAAAATTCACTCCAAAGAAATCGTAGGTTTCACGCTCCATCCAATTTGCTGCTTCAAATAATTTGCTCGCAGTAAATACATCAGGAGTAGCAACAGCAGTTGCAATGCTATATCTAATTCTTACATTCTCTTTAAAGTTATGCAAGTGGTATACCACCACTAATTCTCCACCCACATTGTCTGGGTAGTTTACTGCACATAAATCAGTTAAGAAAGTAAAACCTAAACTAGGTTCATCATACAAGAACTGCAATACTTTTAAGTTTAACTCTTTAGGGCTTTCAAAAGAAAGCATTCCGTCAGCAGTACTAAAAGCATATACTTGATCGCCAAATTTAGCGACTAGTTGTTCTTGAATATATTCGTTACTCAAAGCCATAATATTTTTATTGAATGCCGTAGCTGTTTAATAATGCTTTGTATTGTTCACTATTTCTTCTTCTTACACTTTCTTGTCCCACTAAATCTTGCACTTTCATAAATCCATCAATGATTGCTTCAGGTCTTGGAGGACATCCTGGAACATAAACATCCACAGGAATAACTTGATCGATACCTTGTAACACACTGTATGTGTCAAAAATACCACCACTAGAAGCACAAGCACCCACAGCAATAACCCAACGAGGTTCTGCCATTTGAATATATACCTGTCTTAAAACGGGTGCCATTTTTTTAGCAATAGTTCCCATTACCATTAATAAATCACACTGACGTGGAGAGAAGCCCACACGCTCAGATCCAAATCTTGATAAATCGTAGTGCGATGCCATCGTTGCCATAAATTCAATACCACAACAAGATGTTGCGAAAGGCAGAGGCCATAGTGAATTCTTTCTTGCTAAACCTACCACAGAACTTAATTGTGTTGCAAAAAATCCATCTCCAGAAATACCATCTGGTGCAACACCCATTGAAATTGCATCTGCAATATTCGCTTCTTTTGGATGTACATTAAATCTAACTGGACGCATATTAATTCAATTAATTTTTAATAATTAGTCTTCCCACTTTAAAGCACCTTTCTTCAAAATATAAATAAAGCCTACTAAGAAAAATGCTACAAACATAACCACTTCAAAAAAACCTGTCCATCCTAAGCTTTTAAAATTCACTGCATAAGGATAGAAGAAAATAACTTCCACGTCAAACAAAACAAACAGAATGGCAACTAAGAAATATTTGATCGCCATGGGTGATCTTGCATCACCATGTGTTTCAATTCCACTTGTAAAAGTTTCTAATTTATCTGATGTTTTACGCTTAGGTCCTAAGAAGCTAGAAGCCAATATCATAAAGGCTACAAACCCGGCTGCGAAGATGATCTGCAAGGCAATAGGCAGGTAATTAGAGGCACTATTGGATTCGTTAGCAGACAACAAAAAATGTTGCAAATTCATACGAGTAATTTAGGTGCCGCAAAAATACACAAAGCAGAGCACCTAAAACGAAAAACTCCCTACAAATAGGGAGTTTTTTATACTTTTTTTTATAAAGCTTAATTCTTTGCTGGCTCTTTGGCTTTCATCTTTTTATAGATCTCCCAGTTTTTCAATAAACCCTCTTTAATTTGAACCGTTTGAGGCTCTGCTGGGATGATTTCAAGTACCTTATCACACATAGCAATGGCATTCTCGAAATCTTTGTTTTCGTTATAATAACCCATCATTGTATAATAATTGGAAACAAAGCCTTGCTTATACTTAGACGGATCTTTAGAGAAGAACTCATTTTGCAATTTAGCTGCTTCAAATTGAAGGCCTAAAGCATGGGTAGAATCCAAGATTTTAGCTGCTTTATTGTTGAAATTGTATCCATTTGGCTTCTCTGGGAAGGCAGCGATATACTCTTTTGCAACAGCTGCTGCAGTTACGCCATCTTTAGCATTAATCGCCAAAGAAGCGGTCTTATAGAAGTATACTTCATCCTTAGCACCTCTCAAAGCAGAATAGTCTCCATACCACTTCAAAGCATCAGCATACATGCCTGCTTTTTCATACATATCTGCACCTAATTTGTAGTATTTTAATTTATTCGCTTTTTGAGTTTCATTAGCAATAGCTTTAGTCAATAAATCAGCTAAAACCGCTTGATTTCCTGGGAACTTAGAGTATACTTTTACTGCTAACTCGTAATCAGAACTTTCAATTTTTTCAACCGCCTTATTGTTTAAAAATTGGTCGATATAGTTTTTAGAACTAACTGAATCTCCTTTACGATCTGCGATATACGCTAATAAAATACTTAATCTTGGCAAAGCAGACACTCCTACAGAAGCCTCTAATTCCTTAGCTTTTACCAAAGATTGATCATATTGACCAGCTTGGAATAAATAGTCAGCGTTTAAGAAATCCAATACAGGATCTTTATCGGCATATTTTAAATATGTATCTAGGTTCGCTTTCGCAGAATCTGTATTCTTGTCTGAATAATAAGTGTATTTAGACATGTAAACTGGAGCGATTGCTTGATCAATTTCTACTGCTTTTCTAAAATTCTCTTCTAATGATTCTTTGTTCGATTGGGTTTGGTAAACCTTTCCAATTCTATAATAAGCATAAGCACTTTTTGCATCACGATTTATCGCTTCTTGGAAGGCACTTACCGCTTCACCTCCATGTTCACCACCTAATTTCAAATAGTTAATACCTAAATTGATGTATAAGCTAGCTCCCGCTGTTTCATTAGAAGAAACGGCTTCTTTTAATTTATCAATAGCAAACTGATGATCGCCCACATTGCTTGGCAATTCAGCAAACACACGACCTATTGCATTAATGATTTCTGGATTTGGTTTACCTTTTAATTTACCTTTTGAAATTAAAGAACTGGTAATAGCCACTTCTAAGTTTTGTTTTACTGCATTAGCATCTGCACCTTCTAAAGATTGAATATGTGCCATGCCCACTAATAACCAAGCATCATTTCCCTTAGCTTGTAAAGCTTGTTGGTAAAGGGTTTTAGCTTGTTGGATAGATTCCGGAGTAGAAACACCATTATAGTTCTGAGATAAAATAGCTTGTCCATACCAGAATGTTGTTTCTGGATCACCTGGATTTTTATCTAATGCCTCTTTGAAAAAAGTCAAAGCAGATTTGTTTTTTTCATAGTTCAACATTTTCACCCCTTCAGCTAATGGAGATACCGGTGCTTGAGCATTCAAGCCAGTCACCACTAGTGCAGCACTCATCATTAATACAACCACTTTTTTCATCAGTTTCTTTTTTTCAGTTTAAAAACAAATACTCTAATAGAGAAGGCTAAAAATATTAATTTTTTTGCAAGAATTCTATTAAATTTTTATGAAAAACACTAAAATACGTTAGTATTTACAGCAGACCCTTTCTTTCTTTGAAACTCATTTTAGCAGGCACTAAGAAAGACCTTCTAAATATCAACTGGCCTCTTTCCAAACTCATGAAGTTCAAGAATCCAGAACCCAATCCAGGTGAATTTTCTTTTAAGATGAAATAGATAGGCAAAGACAGAGAATATTGGCCCTGGCTAATCGTAGAAGGCGATGGATGAGAGAAATAGCCTTTTTCAATACAAAGGGTACATTCAACCAAGCCAGTCTTCACTTTTTTACGATATTCAGCCTGTTTCTGGTCATAAGTATCTCCAATCCAGTTCATTCCCACAAAACCAATGGCCTCCGGATGAGCCGCAACATATTCAATCACTGCCTGACTACCAGCAGCAGCCATTACATTTTTTCCTAATGTATTGTTCTTAGCAAGGCTATCTTTTAAGAAACGGACAATACCCGTTAAGTTAGTTCCATCCATCACCACGGTCCCCTGCTTTTTTCCGATCAAGCGATCTTGTAGGTCTTTCATGGTAAAAACCGTGTCTTTTGCTTGTTGGTGAACAATGACAGCGACCGCATTATAGGCCAAAATACCAAAAGTGGGATTAAAACTAAGTTGGGTTTTGAACCCCTCCTGCTCTTTTTTATCCAGCCCTCTGGTTACTAGGACCATTCTAGTACTGTCTTCCACCAAATCTTTCATACACTCTATTTCAGATTTATAATGAACAATAATATTAGCCTTAGGGTAACTAGAAGCAAATACTTTTAATTGTTCATCAATAAATGGTTTGAAACTTTGTTCAACCGAAATATGAATAGTGCCTTCACTAGGCGTATCGGTTACAGCTTGCTTTGATGAATTTGTACAAGATGATATGATTAACAGCAAAGCTGCTGCAGTAAACAGTTTTAGCGAAATTTTCATAAAAAAATTTGAAAAATTAATAGTCTTGTTTGAACCCTCTATACAGTCTAAAGCCACCATATAATAAACACATAATACCAAAGATCATTCTAAATTCAGCATCTATATTCATTACCTGCTCTACATGAAACCACTTCGCTCCCAACATTAATGCAGCAGAACCTAAAATCAAGGTAGCCATGGTGAAATCATAAATTCTTCTGAAAAAACGATAGGAACGCTCAGATCGCTCTCTTGTATCCATCTTTTATTACATTTTAGGAAAGCAATTTAAACAATTATCTTTACACCCAAATATTAACTGAATGAGCAAACCTTCCATTCCTCAGGGCACAAGAGATTTTAATGCTGCAACGGTACATAAGCGCCTATACATTTTGAACACCATCAAAAATGTATTTGAAACTTTTGGATTTCAGCCATTAGAAACTCCTGCCATGGAGAACTTGGAAACTTTGATGGGTAAATACGGAGAAGAAGGAGATAAATTGATCTTTAAAATACTGAACAACGGTTTAGACAATCCACAAAAAGAGGCACAAACAAAAGAGGGATTTGAAAAAGTATTACAAGGAAAGTCTAGTAGCCATATTACAGAAAGAGCGCTTCGTTATGATTTAACCATTCCTTTTGCAAGATATGTTGCAATGAATCATGGTTCATTAACCTTCCCTTTTAAGAGATATCAAATGCAACCGGTATGGAGAGCAGATAGACCACAAAAAGGAAGGTATAGAGAGTTTTATCAATGCGATGCAGATATTGTTGGAAGTGAAAGTTTGATCAACGAAGTAGATTTAGTTTCTATTTATGTAACTGCTTTTAAGGCATTACAATTACCAGTCACTATTAAAGTCAATAATAGAAAAATATTATTAGCCTTAGCACAGGTTTGTGGTGGTGAAGATAAATTGATTGACCTAACTATTGCGATTGATAAATTAGATAAAATTGGTTGGGAAAAAGTGCAAGCCGAATTAAGTACTAAAGGATTTAACGATCAACAACAATCCGTTATTCATACTTACTTAAATATTGCTGGAACCAATCAAGAAAAATTAGCAAAATTGGCAGAATTATTAGCAGGTAACGAACATGCTAATAAAGGCATAGAGGAATTAAATTTTGTATTGAATTATCATCAAGCAACAGGTATGGCTTCTTTTATTGAAGCAGATTTTACTTTAGCTAGAGGTTTAAATTATTATACAGGAATTATTTTTGAAGTAAAAGCAAATGATGCTCAAATGGGCAGTATTGGCGGCGGCGGAAGATATGATGATTTAACTGGTTTATTTGGCGTAAACAATGTACCGGGCGTTGGAATAAGTTTTGGCGTGGATAGAATTTTTGATGTCTTAGAAGAAAAACAATTATTCCCAGCAACCATTGAAGCAGGCACACAAGTGTTGTTTTTTAATTTAGGAGAAGAGGAAGCTGCAGCAGCTTATCTACAAATGATGCAATTAAGAAATAAAAAAATTGCTTGTGAAATTTACCCAGAGAAGAGCAAATTTGACAAGCAATTTAAATATGCTGAGAAGAAAAATATTCCTCAGATTGTAATCATTGGATCGGAAGAATTAGCAGCCTCAAAATGCACCGTTAAAAACTTAGCAACAGGCCAACAAAATACTATTAGTTTCGAAGCATTAGAAACCTACTTCGACTAATCTTATTTAATTAATTTTTCTACCCAAATAGTTTCGAATAATTCTTCTTGCTTCATAGCATTAGGAGCACCTGGCGCAGCAGCAGTTTCTTTTTTGCCTACTAATTCCATGCCTTGCACCAAAATAGAAAGTTCAATCACTGATTTGTCAGCACCTCTTTTAAAAATTACACTAGCATCGTATTGTGCTAAATAAAAAGTGTCAACACCTTTTTTCTCGATTGGTGTAGAACCCATTGCAGAATTAATCATTAAAGCAGTGTCTTCAACAGTAACAGTTACTTCTGCTACTGGACTTCCAGCTGCAAAAACATATTTACCTACATATGCTTTTAATGGACTTTCTTGTGCATTCACTGTAAAAATTGCACTCATGCATAAAACTGCTAAGAATAATACTTTTTTCATAATGGCCTTTTTTGATTGTTTTAGTGGATGAATTTAGATACAATTAGCTATTTGGCAAAAGAAATAAATAAATACAAACGAGGCTTAACAAGTATCTTTGCAGTATGGATAAGATGAGACCCAATATCAGACATGCACAAGTTGCTGATATTGAACGATTTATACAAGAAGCCGGAGAGCCTTCTTATAGAGTAAAGCAAATTCAAGAGTGGCTATGGCAAAAACATGCCCATAGTTTTGACGATATGAGCAATTTAAGCAAGGCTTTGCGTCAAAAATTAGTGGAGCAATTTACTCTGCCTGCCCTAACCCTAGATGCCACACAATTAAGTGAGGATGGAACCTTAAAAACAAGATTCAGAACTTTTGACGATCATATGATTGAAGGGGTTTTAATTCCTACGACTGAGAGAAAAACGGCTTGTGTATCATCTCAGATAGGTTGTAGTTTAAGTTGCAAGTTTTGTGCAACAGGTTATATGGAGCGTAAGAGAAATTTAAGTTTTGATGAGATCTACGACCAAGTGGTGATGATTAAGCAACAAACCGAAAAAACCTATGATGCCAATTTGAGTAATATTGTGTTTATGGGCATGGGTGAACCTTTGTTGAATTATAAAAACGTATTAGCAGCCATAGAAAGAATTACTTCACCTGAAGGCTTAGGAATGAGCCCAAGAAGAATTACGGTATCTACTGCTGGAGTTGCTAAAGGCATCAAGCAATTAGGAGATGATCAAGTGAAATTTAAATTGGCCCTGTCTTTACACGCAGCCAACGATAAAAAAAGAAACGAGATCATGCCTATCAATGAAAGTAATAATATACAAGCATTGGTGGAAGCATTAAATTATTTCTACAAGAAAACTGGTAATGAAATTACTTTTGAATATATCTTATTTAAAGACTTCAACGATACAGAGAAAGATGCGATGGAGTTAACTAAGTTATATAGACAGGTTCCTGCAGATTTAATTAATGTAATTGAATACAATTCTATAGATCAGTTTCCATTTGATAAACCAGATGAAGATGGATTTGAGAGATTTGTAGATATGTTACAAAAAAATAGAGTGAACGTTAGAGTTAGAAGAAGTAGAGGAAAGGATATTGATGCTGCTTGCGGACAGTTAGCCAACAAAGGGTAAATATGAACAAGAAAAGAACAGACAATTTTGACAAGTTCTCCAATAAAAAAAAGGGAGCTGCTGTTAAGGAAGAATACAGACAAGAAAAGAAAAAAGCTAAAGTAGAATCTAGATTAGCAGGAGAAGCAGCACGTCAAAGAAAAAAAGATATTGCTAGAGGTATTGCAGTAGAACCGGTTGGAAATAATAAAAGAGGTCCTAAACCCAGTTTCAAAAAAAGAACTCCTGCATCAATGGACCGTGCAGATGAAAAAAGAACTGCAAGCATTGGTAAAGTAACCGCTAACACAGATGTGGAGCATGAGCAAATGCCATTGAATAAATATATTGCACATTCAGGTACTTGTGGAAGAAGAGAAGCTGCTGAATTAGTGAAAGCAGGGAATGTTACAGTAAACGAAGATACCGTTTTAGAACCAGGATATAAAGTACAATACAAAGATGTAGTAAGATTAAAAGGGAAAGTACTTAAACTACAAGTAACCCCTGTTTATATTTTATTAAATAAGCCTAAAGATTATATCTGTACAGCCAATGATCCAGAGGGAAGAAAAACCGTATTAGACATTATTAAAAATGCTACTACACAAAGAATGTTCCCTGTAGGAAGATTAGATAGAAATACAACAGGTGTATTAATCTTAACCAATGATGGAGACTTGGCGCAAAAATTAACGCACCCTTCTTACGAGATTAAAAAAATATACGAAGTTACTTTAGACAAGCCTGTAACCAAGGCAGATATAGAAGCAATTGCTGCAGGAGTAACACTAGAAGATGGATTTATTGCTGCAGACGCAGTGAGTTATGTGGGTGCTGCAAAAAATGTAATTGGTATTGAAATTCATAGTGGAAGAAATAGAATTGTAAGAAGGATATTTGAACACTTAGGATACGATGTTAGACATTTAGATAGAGTGATGTTTGCCAACCTTACTAAGAAAAATGTAGATAGAGGTAAATGGCGTTTCTTATCAGAGAAAGAAGTTAGGTTATTGAAATTTTTGAATAAGTCTTTTACCAGAAAAGCAAAATAGCAGGATGTTAGATATTATTTTCGAAGATGATGATATGGTAGTGTTAAATAAACCTGCTGGTGTATTAAGTATACCCGATCGTTTTGGCGTAACCCCTTCATTAAAATCAATGTTGATTGAAAAATATGGCAACATATTTACAGTACATAGACTGGATCAATTCACCAGTGGCTTAATCATATTTGCCAAAAATGAAAATGCGCACAAAGAATTAAGTGCTTTATTTGAAGGAAGAGATATTGAAAAAAAATACCTGGGTTTAGTCATGGGGAATCCTCCTGCTGAAGGCACTATTGATGTGCCTATCATGGAACACACTGTAAAAAAGGGAATGATGATTACCCATGCAAAAGGCAAAAATGCTTTAACTACTTATACTGTTTTAAAATTGTATAAAAGATTTGCTTGGGTATCTTTTCAAATTCATACTGGAAGAACGCATCAAATTAGAGTACATGCAAAACATATTGGACATCCCATGGTGGCTGATGAACTATATGGTACTGGAGAAAAATTATTACTCTCTAGCATTAAAAAGAAAAATTTTAAACTAGCTAAAGAAGCGGAAGAAGAAAGACCCTTATTGGCAAGACAAGCATTACATGCCTTTAGTGTTGCTTTTGATTATAAAGGAAAGAGGCTTCACCTGGAAGCCCCTTTGCCAAAAGATTTAACTGCTTGTTTAAAGCAGTTGGATAAATGGAATGCTTAATTTTTATTTATTGTTTTTATATACCACTCCGTCTTTCATTACAAAGTTTACTTGACCCATTACTTTCACATCCTTTGTAGGATCTCCATTAACAGCAACAATATCTGCTAATTTATTGGGTTCAATACTTCCTAAAATATTTTGAGTACCCATTAAATCAGCAGCATTCCAAGTTGCCGCTTGAATTGCTTCTAATATTGGCATACCAGCTTCTGTCATATACACAAACTCAATCCAGTTTTTTCCATGAGAGAAAACACCCGCATCCGTTCCAAAAGCAATTTTTACACCCGCTTTATATGCTTTAGCAAATGTTGCTTGAACCCTTGGTCCAATTTCTAAAGCTTTTTTGGTAACCATCGCAGGATAGTATCCAGGAATTTTTGCAGAGTCTGCAGAAGATCTTCCTGCAATAATAGTAGGTACTAAATAAGTGCCATATTCTTTCATTAATGGGAAAACAGATTCATCCATTAAAGTGCCATGTTCAATAGAACTTACACCTCCACGAATTGCTCTTTTCATTGCTTCCACACCATGACAATGTGCAGCCACTTTAAATCCATAATCTTTTGCGGCGCTTACAATAGCTTTTACTTCTTCTTCTGTAAACTGAGGATTTTCTCCATTAGCAGACATACTTAAAACACCACCACTCGCAGTAATTTTAATTACATCGCTTCCATCCTTATATCTTTGTCTCACTGCTTTGTATGCATCTTCCGGACCATTGATCACTCCTTCTTTAGGACCAGGATCACCCATTAATTCTTTTCTGTAATTATTAGTAGGATCAGCGTGACCACCTGTTGTTGCAATAGATTTTCCTGCAGTATAAACTCTTGGTCCAACAACATATCCTTTTTGAATAGCTTTTCTTAATGCAATATTTACTCCAGACCCACCCAAATCTCTAACACTTGTAAAACCAGCCATTAAATTTCTTTCTGCAAAACGAAGGGCACCATAAGCAACATCAGCATCGTTTAAAGTAAAACCTTCCATATATCTAGTGGGGCTAGTTTCTTGTTCTAAATGTACATGCATATCCATTAAACCTGGCATAACAGTACTATTTTTTAAATCAACTGTTTTGTCAGTAGCACTGCCATTTACATAACCATCTAATACTTCAACAATTTTATTACCTTCTACAACTATTGTTTTTGTAGTTAATAATTTGGCCGTTTTGGAGTCAATCAATTTACCGCATTGTATAAATGTCTTTTGCGCCGATAGGTTTAAATGTATACAAGCGATTAAAACAAAAAGAAACAATTTTTTCATAAAGCAATGTTTTAGAATTTAAATATACAAAAAATCCCCCTCCATTTTATTGGAAGGGGATTTGAATTAGTCTGGTGATGACTCGAATCTACAGTGACACACTGTTAGGCAGAATCGTCCATCACCAATATGGTTTATTTATTGGGCTGAGGCGTATAACGCAGATAAGGTTTTACGATATTTAAACCCTTTGGGAATTTTACTAAAGCATCTTCTGTTTTTACAGCAGGCACTACAATTACATCTTCCCCTTCTTTCCAATTGGCTGGAGTAGCCACACTATAATTAGCTGTTAATTGTAAAGAATCAATTACTCTTAATACCTCCACAAAATTTCTACCAGTGGAAGCAGGATAAGTTATGGTTAATTTAATTTTTTTATCTGGACCAATGATAAACAATGATCTCACCGTGAAAGTCTCTGATGCATTTGGATGTATCATATCATATGCATTAGCAATAGACTTATCTTCATCTGCAATAATTGGGAAGCCAACGCTTACTTGTTGTGTTTCATTAATATCTTTTATCCATTCTTGGTGACTTGAAACGCCATCCACACTTAATGCCAATACTTTTACATTTCTTTTAGCAAACTCTTCTTGTAAAGCGGCAGTTCTTCCTAGTTCTGTGGTACATACAGGAGTAAAATCTGCAGGATGCGAAAATAAAATCCCCCAACTATCTCCTAAATATTCATGAAAACGAATATCACCAATACTAGTCTTTGCATTAAAGTCTGGAGCAATATCACCTAATCTTAAACTCATACAATTTATTTTATTCAATAAATAAAAGCTTCTTAATGGCTATTTTTTAATAGCAGAAAACAAAGATATGTATTTCCTACTAATTTAGTAGACTTTTATAAAATTATTTTTAAAAAACTTTATGAACGATTGTTAATCTGGAAATTTTATTCGGAATATAAATCTAATAATCCCTCAGGCAATTCAACAGTAACCAACTTTTTAGCATGGTTCACTGCTTTAAGGGTCTCTTCGTGTAATGGAATATAAGCTTCTTGGCCATTGTAATCAATAGTAACTAATAATTGATGGGGTTGCTCAATTACTTCTTTAATAACGCCTAATGGTTTACCTGCTTCTTGTACCATAAAACCTAATAAAGCCAATGGCGCATTTTTCTCTACTAATTTTTGAAATTCTTCCTGAGGTACCCACACTTTTTTAGATACCACAATGGAAGTTGCCTCTCTAGTTTTCATTCCCTCAAAATGTACATGGGTTAATGTATCCGTTTTGGCTGAGGCTGATTGAATAAAATAAGGAATAAAACTATTCTTGGTTTGCTCTACAAATAAAACTTCAACTCCTTTGAATGAAATAGATTTACCCAACGCATGTTCTATAATCACTTGTCCAGTGATTCCATGTGGTGCAACAATTTTACCAATGTGGATCAAATCTTTCATACGCAAATTTAGGTCAAATCAATTCCATAAAAAACCCCAGCTTCAAAAAGAAGCCAGGGTTTTAAAGCTATTTTAATCTGTGAAAGATTATTCTGCAGCTGGAGTTTCCTCAGCAGGTGCTTCTGGAGCAGCTTCTTCAGCTACTACTTCAGCAGGTGCTTCAGCCACTGGCTCAGCAACTTTCTTTACTACAGGAACATACACTTTCTTAGCAGCTTGTGCATTCTTATGTGCTGCTGATTTGCTAGCAATATTTGCTTCATGCTCTGCAAACCAAGTTTGGAACTTAGCCATTGCAGTTGCTTCATCAAATAAACCTAACTTAACACCTCTTAATAAGTGTTTTAAATACAATACTCCTTTGAATGATAAAATTCTGTGAACTGTATCAGTAGGTTGTGCTCCTTTGTTTAACCACTCTAAAGCAACTTGACGATCCAATTGGATAGTTGCAGGAACAGTTAAAGGATTGTAAGTACCGATTTTTTGGATGAATTTACCATCTCTTGGTGCGCGTCCGTCTGCCACTACAATAAAGTAGAATGGTCTTTTCTTACTACCATGACGCTGTAGTCTCATTTTTACTGCCATTTTAAATAGAAATTTATAGGCGTTAACAAATAGGGTTAATCGGTGCAAAGGTAAGGGAATCAAGCTAATTATACAAGAATACCCAATTTGATTTGGTAAATTTTATACTGAAAATCAATCAGTTACAAAATTTATCTTCTTAATCCAGGCATTCTACCCCCCATTCCAGCCCCAGGCATCTGGCCATTCATCATCTTCATCATCTGTTTCATTTGATCAAATTGTTTGATAAATGCATTGATCTCACTGATGTTTTTACCAGCACCTTTGGCAATTCTTGCCTTTCTACTTGGAGATAACAAATCTGGATTTCTTCTCTCTATTAAAGTCATGGATTGTATGATTGCTTCAACACCTTTAAAGGCATCGTCTTTAATATCTACATCTTTCAAACTCTTACCCATTCCAGGAATCATTCCCATCAAATCTTTAAGATTACCCATTTTTTTAATCTGCTGAATTTGGGTTAAGAAATCTTCAAAATCAAATTGATTTTTTCTGATTTTCTTTTCTAATTTTTTAGCTTCTGCTTCGTCAAATTGTGCTTGCGCTTTTTCTACCAATGAAGTGATATCACCCATTCCTAAAATACGCTGAGCCATTCTCTCTGGATAAAAAATATCCAAAGTGTCCATCTTCTCTCCACTGCTCATAAACTTGATAGGTTTATTTACAGTGTATTTAATAGATAAAGCAGCACCACCTCTTGTATCTCCATCTAACTTTGTTAAAACCACACCGGTGAAATCTAAGCGATCGTTGAAAGCCTTGGCAGTATTGACTGCGTCCTGTCCTGTCATAGAATCTACCACAAATAAAATCTCTTGTGGTTGAATGGCGTTTTTAATATTTGCCACTTCATTCATCATCATTTCATCTACTGCTAAACGACCTGCTGTATCTATGATGATTACATTTTTATTATTTTGTTTTGCATGTGCAATGGCATTTTGTGCAATAGACACTGCATCTTTGTTTTCTCTTTCAACAAAAATATCTACCCCAATTTGTTCTGCTAAAACGGTTAATTGATCCATCGCTGCAGGACGATAAATATCAGCAGCAACCAATAGAGGAGATTTTTTTTGTGCCTTTAAATAAGTAGCTAATTTTCCAGAAAAAGTAGTCTTACCAGAACCTTGTAAACCTGCAACTAAAATAATCGTTGGATTTTTTGAAGTATCTAATAAAGCAGCTTCAGAACCCATTAATGCAGTCAATTCATCTTGCACTATTTTCACCATCAACTGGCCGGGACTAATCGCATTGATTACTTTTTCACCAATGGCTTTTTCTTTAATGGTATCGGTAAATTCTTTGGCAATTTTGAAGTTCACATCCGCATCCAACAAGGCTTTGCGAATTTCCTTGATGGTATTCGCAACATTCAATTCATTAATTCTTGCTTGTCCTTTAAGGTGCTTAAAGGCTGATTCTAATTTTTCACTTAGGTTATTAAACATACGAATTGATTAAGGGAGGCAAATATACGTAAATCTTGATAAAGCAGATAAGGTCTATTTTGTTGATATTCAATAGATTAGATAAGATTTCGCATTAGAATAATTCCTAATTGGCTATTTATTAACTATTTAGGTCAAAAAATAACTTGTAACCAATCATTTATTTAATATTATTGCACCTAACGAAGCCTATTTAAAGAGGTCAAAGATTTTATGAGTAAGAAACAATTATTTACACTTGAATTTCCAGTTAGATGTTCTCCATCCATACTTTTTGAATTTCTATCAACTGCATCCGGATTACAAGAGTGGTTTGCAGATAAAGTGGATGAATGGGAGAATGTTTACAGTTTTTCATGGAATGGCGGTGTACCAGACAAAGCAGAAATTTTAGATCAAGAAGAAGATAAATTTATTCGATTCAGATGGTTACACGGAGAGAAGAATGAATATTTTGAATTTAGCATTGAAAAAACAGAAATCTCTAATCAAACCATTTTGGTGATTAAAGATTTTGCTGAAAAAAATGATATCAAAGACCAAAGTCAACTTTGGGAATACCAAGTCAAAGATCTATTTCATCGCATAGGTAGCTAGTACTACAACATTGTTCAAAAAATTAGACATACTAATTCTGAAGGCCTTTATTGGACCTTTCTTGGCAGCATTGACCATCACCACGTTTGTGCTAACCATGCAATTTTTTTGGCTATACATTGACGACTTAGTAGGAAAGGGTTTAGATTTTTTAACCATCATGCAATTGGTAGGCCTTGTTGCTATTAATACCATTACACTTTCTTTACCACTTTCGCTTTTGTTTTCTTCCATTATGACTTTTGGCAATTTGGGAGAAAGTTTTGAACTAGTGGCCATTAAAGCAGCAGGTATTCCTTTGATTCGTTTTATGCGACCTGTTTTTATTTTCACCATTTTTCTTTCTGGTATTGCATTTTTATTTGCAAATAATATTATTCCTATCGCGCAAATGAAACTTACCAAACTCAAGTACGATATCATTGTAGCCAAGCCTGCAATGGATTTAAAGGAAGGAGTGTTTTATGATAAGATAGATGGTTATGTAATTAAATTAGGAAAAAAAGAATCCAATGATAGTGTGATGCACAATATTGTAATCTTTGAAAAAAGATATGGATTACAAGATAATATGACCATGGCAGAATCTGGAATCATGCGCGTTTCTCCCGATAAGAAATTCCTAGAGTTTACCATGTTCAATGGTTGGAGATACCAAGAAAGAGGTCAAAGGGGTAATACGCCAACTGAATTCACCAGATTGTATTTTAAAGAGTATAAAAAAGTATTTGATTTAAAATCTTTTCAGTTGGGTAAAAACAATGATCAGATTTATGATCCAAAAATGTTGAGCATTCGTCAATTACAACATGCTTTAGATTCTGTTCAAAATAATGATGTGTATTATTTGAAAAAGACCAAAGCAGAATTGGGCTCTTATATGAGGTTTATGGCTTACAAGGATAGCACTAAACTTTTTGATCGTATTAAAGCAAAGCCTATAAAATCGATGGATGAAATTATTCCAGCCGAAGAGAAATCCAGTAACATAGAAAATGTTGGCTATCAGTTTACTTCTATTTTAAGTAGTTTGGAGTCCTTATCCATCATCTACAAAGAGAAACTACAATCCACAGCATACCATGCTATTGAATGGCATCGCAAATTCACTTTATCTTTTGCATGTATCGTTTTATTTTTAATTGGAGCACCCTTGGGATCTATTATTAGAAAAGGTGGATTAGGAACACCCATGGTATTGGCAGTTGGCTTTTTTGTAGTCTTTTTCTTGCTAAATAATTTTGGAGAAAAATTGGCCAAATCTGGCACATGGGATCCCTATGCTGGCATGTGGTTATCCAGCTTCTTGCTTATTCCGGTTGGGTTATTCTTAACCTATAAGGCTATGAGAGATTCTCAGTTATTTAACCAAGAATTTTACTACCGTACTTTACAACCAATTAAAGTAACTTTGAAAAAGTACTTTAAAAAATAATACCATGTCCAATTCATCACAAAATCGTCGCCAGTTTCTGAAAAATACAGGAAAGGCAGGAATCGCATTGGCTACTGCTCCATTCATTAGCAGTTGGAATTTTGCAACATCTGAATTTCAGCAACAAGGTTTACCATATGCATACAATGCATTGGAGCCCTACATTGATGCAATGACCATGGAAATACATTATACCAAACATGCTGCGACTTATGCAAAAAATTTAGCAGATGCATGTGTGGCTGAAAAAGTAAATCCAGAAACAACTAGTTTGCCCACTTTACTTTCTAGTATTTCAAAATATAGCGCCAAAATGCGCAACAATGCAGGTGGACATTTTAACCATGAGTTCTTCTGGAAAATTATGAAACCATCTCCAGCAACTTCACCTCAAAACGAATTAGCAGAAGCCATCAATAAATCATTTGGATCTTATACTGCTTTTCAAACAGCCTTTGCAGATGCAGCAAAAGCAAGATTTGGAAGTGGTTGGGCTTGGTTAATTGTAAAAGCAGATGGACAATTAGCTATTTGCTCTACTGCTAATCAAGACAATCCTTTAATGGATATTGCAGAAGTAAAAGGCAGCCCAATTATTGGATTAGATGTATGGGAACATGCTTATTATTTAAAATACCAAAATAGAAGACCTGACTATATTAATAGCTGGTGGAATTTGGTGAATTGGGAATTAGCGAATAAACATTTTTTGGAAGCTAGTAACAAATAATTTTTCAAGTGCATTCTGCTAAACAAAACTTAAGAGTTCAATATTATGTGACTGTATTAAGTATCATTGTTTTTTTATTAAAAACTTGGACTTATATATTAACGCATTCATTATCTGTTTTATCAGATACATTAGAGAGTATTGTCAATATTGTAGCCACATTAGTAGGATCCTATAGTTTATACATTGCCTCCAAGCCTAAAGACAAAGATCATCCATATGGTCATGGCAAAGCAGAGTTTATATCTTCTGCCTTTCAAGGAAGTTTAATCATTGGCGTAGGTTGTTTAATTATCTATAAATCTATTGATAGTTTTATACACCCAGTAAGCTTGCACAATTTGGACAAAGGCATTTGGTTATTGTTTACCATTGCAGTAATAAATATTCTTACTGCATTCTTTGTTATCAGATTAGGAAAGAAAAATAATTCTTTAGCAATTGTCTCTACAGGAAAATTGTTTCAAATAGATTTCTTCACCACTATATCCGTAGCTATTGGTGTTTTATTGTTAATCCTTACTGGGTATGATAAGATTGATGCCATCATTGCAACTATTTTAGGATTTTACATTATTTATGATGGTTATAAAATACTAAGGCAATCTTTGGCAGGCATTATGGATGAAGCAGATATGGCTTTGTTAGAAGAAGTAATTTTTGAAATTAATCAATCTAGAAATGAAAATTGGATTGATTTACATAATTTAAGAGTAATTAAGTACGGCGCACTTATGCATGTGGATGCCCATTTAACAGTGCCTTGGTATTATAATGTAAACGAAGCACATGCTGCGGTAGATGATTTAACTTCATTAATTAAAAATAAATTTGGCAACACTATAGAGTTTTATATTCATACTGATGGATGTATGCCTTTTAGTTGTGCTATTTGTACTTTAGACAATTGTGAAAAAAGAACTAGTCCAAGCGAAAAGAAATTAGAATGGACAATGGAGAATGTTTTGTTGGATATCAAACATCAATTATCATAAAATAAAATGGACAATATGAAAGAATGGTCTGTGTATCAAGAAGCGAACAAAGAAAGATTTTTAGAAGAATTATTAGCATTATTAAGAATCCCAAGTATTAGTGCAAAATCGGAACACAACGGTGATATGTTAGCTTGTGCCAAAGCAGTAGAGCAATCTTTAAAAGACGCAGGTGCAAGCACTACTAAAATTTATGAAACACCGGGTCATCCAATTGTATATGGAGAATTAATCACTAACCCATCTTTACCAACTGTACTAGTGTATGGTCATTATGATGTGCAGCCAGCAGACCCATTAGATCTTTGGAAAAGTGGTCCATTTGAACCCACCATCATTGACGGAAAGATATTTGCTCGTGGCGCCTGTGATGATAAAGGGCAATTCTATATGCATGTAAAAGCATTAGAGACAATGGTGAAAACCAATTCGCTAAAAACCAATATCAAATTTATTATAGAAGGTGAAGAAGAAATCGGTAGTCCTAATTTGGCCAATTTTGTAAAAGCGAACCATGCATTATTAAAAGCGGATGTTATATTAATTAGTGATACCGCTATGATTAGTATGGATACGCCTTCTATTGATATTGG
Source organism: Bacteroidota bacterium (assembly GCA_024640255.1). Taxonomy (GTDB): domain Bacteria; phylum Bacteroidota; class Bacteroidia; order Chitinophagales; family Chitinophagaceae; genus Sediminibacterium. The sequence goes on from JAHEFI010000015.1 coordinate 41,344, forward strand.
CGTGAGAGGATTGAGTTATATAGAAGTAGAAGTTACTGGACCTAATAGAGATTTGCATAGTGGTGTATATGGTGGCGCAGTGGCTAATCCAATTACTATATTATCGAAAATGATTGCCTCTTGTCATGACGAAAACAATCATATCACTATCCCTGGATTTTATGATGATATTATTGAATCTACAGAGGCAGAAAGAAAGAAAATGGCAGAAGCACCATTTGATATAAATGAATTTAAAACTGATTTAGGAATTAATGAAGTGTGGGGAGAGAAAGGATATAGCACTAATGAGAGAACTGGCATAAGACCTACTTTAGAAGTGAATGGCATTTGGGGTGGGTACACTGGCGAAGGCGCAAAAACAGTTTTACCTTCAAAAGCATTTGCCAAAATTTCTTGCAGATTAGTACCGAATCAATCTTCTGCTAAAATCACCCAAAAAGTATTAGCCTATTTTAAACAAATCGCTCCTCCAACCGTTACCGTGAATGCTTTTGAACATCATGGAGGTGAACCTTATATTACACCAATAGATTCACATGAATACCAAAGTGCAGCAAAAGCCATTGCTACAACTTTTGGAAAAGAACCAATTCCTGTTAGAGGCGGTGGAAGTATTCCTATTTGTTCTTTATTTGAACAAGAATTAGGATTGAAAATTGTATTTATGGGATTTGGATTGGATAGCGATAATTTACATAGCCCTAATGAAAAATACGATATCGTAAATTTCTATAAAGGCATTGAAACCATTCCTTATTTTCATCAATACTTTGCCGAGAAAAAATAAAGCGTTTAATGGAAACTACTATCACTAAAGTAAGATTAGATAAATACCTGTGGTCCATTCGAGTTTTTAAAACAAGATCTCAGGCTACGGATGCTATCGATAGAGGTAGAGTGAAATTAAAAGGTGAAAATGTAAAAGCTTCCAGAAATGTAGTGGTAGGTGATATATACGAATGTAAGACAGAACATAAAGTGTGGACATTAAAAGTGACTCAATTATTGGATGGAAGATTGGCTTATTCAGAAGCCATTAAATATTACGAAGACCTAACCCCAGTAGAAGAACTAGAAAGAGTAAGAATGGTAGCAGCTAGCTTTCATACAGGTAAAAGGCTAAGTAAAATTGGAAGGCCCACTAAAAAAGACAGAAGAGATTTAGGTGAGTTTTTGGATTAACAATGTTTATTTTTGAAACATGAGGATAGATATACTTTCGGCAGTACCAGAATTATTGAATAGCCCCTTTGAACATAGTATTATGAAAAGGGCGCAAGAAAGAGGTTTGCTTGAAATCAAAGCATATTCTTTAAGAAAATGGGCAATTAACAAACATGGTCAGATAGACGACTACCAATATGGTGGCGGTGCAGGCATGGTGATGATGTGCGAGCCTTTAGCAAATGCAATAGATGAATTACAAAAAGAGCATGGTCAATATGACGAGATTATTTTTGTAACACCTGATGGTAAAAGATTTGAACAAAAAGACGCCAATACCCTTTCTCTAAAAAAGAGTATATTAATTATTTGTGGTCATTATAAAGGCATTGATCAAAGAATCAGAGACTTATATGTTACCAAAGAGATTTCCATTGGAGACTATGTATTAAGCGGAGGCGAATTAGCCGCTGCTGTCATCATTGATGCCATTGGAAGAATTATCCCTGGGGTTTTAAACGATGAAACCTCTGCACTAACTGATTCCTTCCAAGACAATTTACTAGCTCCACCTGTATATTCTAGACCAGCCGAATTCAGAGGATTAGAAGTGCCTCCTGTTTTATTGACAGGCGACCCCAAGAAAGTAGACGCTTGGAGGCAAGAACAAGCCCTTGAGAGGACCAAAACTAGAAGACCCGACCTTTTAAAATAGCCATTTATCAATAAATACGGCAAATTACCCTAGAACTGACCTAATTATGGGGCAGTTATCAGATATTTGCACCTATGATTAAAGGCTTGCGAAATAGCTGGATGTTCTTTTTCTTGATATTAAGTACATCATTAAGCGCACAAAATATTACTGAATACCAAAAGCATTTTGAATTACATATTCAGCCTACCAGTTCTGTCATAAAAATTGATGGTATTCTAGATGAACCTGTTTGGAGTTCAGCAGGTATGGCAAAAGATTTTCATAAGAAATATCCCAATGATATTGGAGAGGCACAAAGTAAAACTGAAGTAAGATTCACTTACGACGATAAGAATATTTATTTCGGTTTTAAAGTATACGATAGTGGAGCAGCCATTAGTCAAAGTTTAAAAAGAGATATTGGACATGACGGAGGAGATGGCGTTGGAATTATGTTAGACCCATTGAATCAAAAAACCAATGGATTTTTCTTTGTAGTAAGTGCTTTAAATGTTCAGTCAGAAGATCAATTAAATAATAGTTTTCAAGATAAACCAAGTTGGAGCTGGGATACTAAATGGTTTTCTGCTACCAAAGATTATGGAACTTATTGGGTAGCTGAAGTAGCTATTCCATTAAAATCTTTGAGATTTGATCCAAATCAAAAATATTGGGGTATTAATTTTTTAAGAATTGATTCAAAGCATAATGAATACAGCCCTTGGACAAAAGTTCCTACTAACTTTAAATCATATGATTTAGGTTATACAGGAGTATTGTATTTCCCTACAAGTCCACCAAAGAATTCAAGTAATATTATTTTTCAGCCCTATATAACAGGCAACGGCAATGAGGATAAAGAGAATGGACAAAGCTTCCAAACAACCGGTACTGCAGGATTTGATGCAAAAGTAGCTGTGAACTCTTCTTTAAACTTAGACCTTACTGTAAATCCAGATTTCTCACAAGTAGATGTGGACCAACAAGTAACCAATCTTACTCGTTTCAATATTTTCTTACCAGAAAAAAGAACTTTCTTTTTAGAAAACTCAGATTTGTTTTCAGATTTTGGTATCCCTCCTATTAGACCTTTTTATTCAAGATCAATTGGTTTAGATAAAGATGGTAACAGAATTCCTATTTTATTTGGTGCTAGATTATCAGGCAATATTGACCCTGCAACAAGAATTGGCGTAATGGATATGCAAACAGGAAGACAAGGAAATTATTCTCCTGAAAATTTTTCAGCCTTCACCATTCATAGAAGAGTATTGGCAAGATCTTCCATCAAAGCTTATTTTTTAAACAGAGAGAATTTTATTTCTGAAATAGCTGCAAAGAAAAATCCATTGGAAAGATACGGTAGAAATGCAGGATTAAATTTTGAGTACTCTAATGCTTCAGGAACCGTAAGTACTTGGACTCATTATAACCAATCTTATAAAGAAGGGATTAATAAGGAAGACGCCTATGCAGAAGCTGGTTATATGTTAAGCTCTAAACATTGGAGCTTTATTAATTTGGTTAATAATATAGGCAAGAACTATTACACGGATATGGGTTTTGTGCAACGTATCGAAAACTATGACGCTGCAAGAGATACCACCATTAGAATGGGTTTCAAGACTATGTTTACTATGTTGTCTTATGAGGTATTGCCTGAAAAAGGTAAAATTGGAAAATTAACCACAAGCTTAAACAATGATTTCGTTTTAAACCCAGACAATAGTTTCAACGAAAGTAATTTAAAGCTTACCACTAAAAGCCAGTTTAAGAATACTAGTTCTTTAGATGTTACGCTTTCAAACACTACTACCGATTTATTGTTTGCTACTAAATTCACTGATGCAACACCTATTCCTGCTGCAAGATATAGTTTCAATCAGGTTAACTTAATGTACATGTCTGATTTAAGAAAACCTTTTTCTTATGGAGCAGGTTTCACAGTGGGTCAGTTCTACAATGGTGTGGTGAAAGGTTTCGGCGCAGGGTTTAATCTACGCAAACAACCCCATTTAAATATTGGTTTAAGATCTCAGTTTAATAAAATTGAATTACCAGGAATTTATGGTAGTACTAATTTAATTTTAATTCAACCTAAGATTGAATACAATTTTAATACACAATTATTCTGGACTACTTTTATTCAATACAATACACAAAGCAATAATTTTAGCGTGAATAGTAGATTACAGTATAGATACAAGCCAATGAGTGATTTCTTCTTGGTATATAGTGATAGTTATTTTACAGACCCTATGTTTAAAAATAAAAACAGAGCACTTATTTTTAAATTCAATTACTGGTTTAATTTATAATTGAAAAACTATGAGCAGATCTTTTGAAATAAAAGGACAATACATAGATATTGTTGGAAAAAGAATATACCCTGCTGCCATAGAAGTAAAAGATGGAATAATAAGTTCCATCCAACCAATAGAAGAAGCCCCTAATAAATACATTCTACCTGGTTTTATAGATAGTCATGTGCATATTGAAAGTAGTATGCTTATTCCAAGTGCCTTTGCCAAATTAGCAGTAATACATGGCACTATTGGAACAATTAGTGATCCACACGAAATCGCCAATGTATGCGGGGTTGAGGGAGTTCATTATATGATTGATAATGGTAAGAAAGTTCCTTTTCATTTTTTCTTTGGTGCACCTAGTTGCGTGCCAGCAACAACATTTGAAACAGCAGGTGCTGCTATCAATAGTGATCAAGTAGCTGAATTGTTGGCTAATAAAGATATTTACTATCTAAGTGAAATGATGAATTTCCCAGGTGTGCTTTTCAAAGATGAGGAAGTTTTAAAAAAAATTAAAGCAGCACATGCAGCTGGCAAACCAGTGGACGGCCATGCACCAGGTTTAATGGGCGAAGACGCTAAAACATATATTGAAGCAGGCATTAGTACCGATCATGAATGTTTTACCATTGAAGAAGCAGTTGACAAATTAAGCTATGGAATGAAAATTTTAATTAGAGAAGGAAGTGCAGCTAAAAACTTTGAAGCCTTATATGAATTAATCGATGATCATCCTAATAGTATAATGCTTTGTAGTGATGATAAACATCCCGATAGCTTGGTATTGGGCCATATTAATCAACTTTGTGCAAGAGCTGTTGCTAAGGGGTTAAATATTTTTAATATTCTAAAGGCAGCTTGTGTAAATCCAGTCATACACTATAAATTACCCACAGGATTGGCTAGAGTAAATGATCCAGCAAATTTTATTGTTGTTGAAGACTTAATTGATTTTAAAGTAGCCCAAACTTATATCAATGGACAGTTAGTTGCAGAAAATGGACATTCTTTTATTGACACCATTGATGAAAAAACAATCAATCAATTTGATACAAATTATATTAATGAAGACTCCATTGCTGTTGTTATAGACGGATATCCTTCAAAAGAAAATAAAATAGCAGTTATAGAAGCTATCGATGGTCAATTAATCACAAATTGTCTTTGGGAAGAAGCTACCATCCTGGATGAAAAAATTGTATCAGACACAGAGAAAGACATTTTGAAGATGGTTGTGTATAATAGGTACCATCAAGCAGCTCCTAAAATGGCTTTTATCAAAAATTTCGGATTCAAACAAGGTGCTATAGCTTCTACAGTTGCACATGATAGCCATAATATTATTGCTGTTGGGGTAGATGACGCTTCTATTATCAATGCCATAAATGCAGTAATTAAAGAAAAAGGGGGCATTAGTTGCGTTAACCAATCGGCAATGGAAGTCTTAGGACTACCCGTTGCAGGCTTAATGAGCAAAGAAGATCCATATAAAGTAGCTAATGCCTATTCCACCATTGATGCAATGGCAAAATCGCTGGGATCTTCACTAGGTTCCCCTTTTATGACCTTGAGTTTTATGGCTTTACTCGTAATTCCTCATTTAAAACTAAGTGATAAGGGATTATTTGACGGAGATCGCTTTAAATTATTCTAAAATTGACCGAAGAAACTTAGTTTTGAAAAAAAATAAGTCCATGGTTCACAACTTAAGCAAAGAGCATAGTTTATTAAGCAATTGGATTGCAGAATTAAGAGACATACATGTGCAAAATGACAGAATGCGCTTCAGAAGAAATATTGAGCGTATTGGAGAAGTTATTGCTTATGAGATGAGTAAACATATGGCAAGTAAACTGGTTAAAACAACTACACCATTAGGCATTCACGATTCAAAAGTATTAAACGAGCAACCAGTATTAGCTACTATTTTAAGAGCTGGCTTACCTTTGCATCAAGGCATGTTAAACTATTTTGACAAAGCAGATAATGCTTTTATTTCTGCCTATAGAAAACATCATGATGACGGAAGTTTTGAAATAAGTATTGAATACCTAAGTTGCCCAGATTTAAATAATCGAATTTTAATTGTTGCTGATCCAATGTTAGCAACTGGTGCATCATTAGTTCAAACAATACAAGCCATTACTAAAACACAACAACCAAAAGAAATTCATATAGCTGTAGCCATTGCAAGCAAAGCAGGTATAGAATTGGTAGAAAAAGAATTAGGAAAAAATATACCTATCTGGTGTGGCGACATTGACGATGTATTAAATGATAAGAGCTATATTGTACCTGGTTTAGGCGATGCTGGAGACCTAGCATTTGGAACCAAAATGCAACACTAATGCTTAAAGAACTTATTTTATCTATTCGCGCCTACTATATGGCGCATCAATTTATTCTTCAAAATAAATTGTGGAAATGGATGATTATTCCAGGCATTATCTATACATGTTTGTTTATTGTGGGAATGGATTATTTTGGACAAACTTCTAGTTTTTTCATTGAATGGATAATTCTTAAAACAGGCTTAAAAACTTTTGTAGATAGCTTAAATAGTGATTGGCTGGGCTTCTTTATAACAATGGGAAGTTTCTGGTTATGGTTTACCCTATTGCTTTTTTACTTTGCTATTTTCAAATTTATTTTCTTGGTATTATTCTCTCCTTTTTTTACTTATTTACATTTAAGGGTAGCAGCTATTCAGCAAGGAAAAGAATTTATATTAAATGTATCAACTTATAGAAGGTTAGTGATAAGAGCCATACAATTAAGTTTAACCAATTTGTTATGGCAAACAGTATACTTAATTCCTATTGTCTTGGTTTGTACTTTGCCATTAATTGGATGGTTTACTCCTATTTTCACTATACTCATGGAAGCCTACTTCTTTGGATATGCCATGATTGATTATGGCCTAGCTACTGAAAAACAAAGCAGAATCGCTTCAGCAAGTTATGTAAGCGAGCACAAGGGTTTGCCTATTGGGAACGGAATCGTTTTTTATATATTACATCTAATACCCATTATTGGATGGATGACTGCACCATTTTATGCTTTAATTGCAGCACATATTAATACACAAGAAGTAAAAGAAATTGACTAATGAGTGTAGGTAAAGTTTTTTTATT
>JAHEFI010000018.1 GCA_024640255.1 Bacteroidota bacterium
AGCATATAAAAATCGCCCGTTGCCTTGTCTAAAGCATTATTCCAGTTGATTGGACTCTTTAATGCTGGCTGATTGTGATAATATTTGATATCCAACTCAGAAATATAAGGCTGAATTGCTAATTTTAGGTCTGAACTAGGAGAATCGTCCGAAAGAATGATTTCTACATTTTTGTGATCCTGTTTTGCAATAGACTGAATAGCCCTAAGAACATATTCAGGTTTATTATAAACGGGGATACAAATAGAAATTTTAGGTTCAGACATGTAAAGCATCAATTAATGATTATTACAAATATACTAAAGGGTATTAGAAAAAGATGGATTCAAAGTGCTGAAAAACCAAGATTCAATAAAGTGTCTTGGTTATCTACCCGTATTTTGAAAAACCAAGATGATACAAAGCTCAAAAAACGAAACTTTGATCATTTCACACTTCATTATGTTAGACCCTATGAAGTACTCAAAACTTATCAGGAAATCTTTGTAGAAGAGATATATAAATTTGAAACCAATAAAACTCATCCAGTCATATTAGATTGTGGCGCTAATATTGGCATTAGTACCATTTATTTTAAAACAATCTACCCCAATGCTATTGTGCATGCATTTGAACCAGACGCCAACTTGTTTGAAATACTTTCCAAGAACATTCATACTAATGGCTTAAAACAAGTTGAGTTACATCAAGCAGCTATTTGGACCGAGCACACTACCCTTTCATTTGACAACAAGGGATCAGAGGCGAGTCATATAGATACAACTGGACAATCTGCCAATAAAGTAGAAGCCATAAAATTATCAACAATCCTTTCCAATTTGGATGCAGTAGATTTTTTAAAAATGGATATCGAAGGCGCAGAATTCGAAGTAGTAAAAGATTGTGCCCCACACTTACACAAGATTGAAAATTTCTTTTTAGAATATCATGGAAAAGCTTCTGATACGCATAAACTAAACGAGTTATTGAAACTTGTTGAAAATGCTGGCTTTAAAGTGTACATCAAAATGGCTGCCGATAATTTAAAGCACCCATTTGCTCAAAAAGAAACAGGCACTATTTACGATGTTCAATTAAATATTTTCTGCTACAAGTAATTACATTATGCAAGATCAAATAAGCGTCATCATCCCTTGTTATAACGACGGGAAATATATTCAAGAAACCATTGATAGATTGAAACAGCAAACATTTGCTGCTTCTGAAATAATTGTGGTAAACGATGGATCAACAGATGAATACACTTTAACAGTATTGACAAATATTGATAAAGACCCTTTAGTAAAAGTATTGCATAAAGAAAATGGCAGAATGAGTGCTGCAAGAAATTATGGCGTAAAACATGCTACCGGAAATATCATAGTAACATTAGACGCTGATGATTACTTTGACAAACTTTTTTTTCAAAAAGGTATAGACATATTAGCTAAGGAACCTACTACTGGCGTAGTGACAAGTTATATTCAATACTTTGGCAACAAAACCGATAAGTCTAGACCTAGAGGTGGCAATGCATTTAATTTTTTATTCTCCAATCAATGTTCTGCTTGTGCCATGATTAGAAGAGAAGCATGGGATCAGGTGGGTGGATATGACGAATCAATGACCCTAGGATATGAGGATTGGGAATTTTATATTAGAATTACTAAAGCCAATTGGCAGGTGCATCTTATTCCAGAGTATTTATTGTTTTATAGACAGACAGATAAGTCTACTTTAAAGAACCAAACACACCCTAATAGACAAAAGATCATTGCCTATATCTTAGAAAAACATAAGGATTGGTATGCTACTTGTTTGACTGAATTAATTGATCAAAAACAGGTTATATATACGGAAAGTCGTATTTCATATCAAACCATCTGGAAGCTATTGAAGAATAGACTAATAGGTAAGTATAAATAATAATATATTTGTACTATGGGCATCATTCAAAAACAAGGTATTAAGTCTTCCTATTATATTTTTTTAGGATTCTTGATTGGTGCCGTTAATTTATTGGTTTTGTTCCCAATGTTTTTTAATAAAAACGATCAGGGTTTGGTAAGAGCCATGATTGATATTGGTGCAACCCTATCTGTTTTCTGTACTCTAGGTACTTTGCCAGTGGTATATAAATTCTTCCCCTTTTACAATCACTACTTAGGAAAAGAAAAAAATGAGCTCCCTTTTTTGACATTGATCATTAACTTAATTGGTTTTGGTATTTTATTAATCATTGGTTGGACTAATAAAGATTTTATCATTCGAAAATTAGGCAAGTCACCCAGTTTAGCGAATTATTTTTCATATATCTATCCTTATACATTTTTCTTATTATTATTTTATTGGTTGGAGGCTTTTGCATGGGGAGTTCATAAAGGGGTTTTAACCAATTTCTTAAGAGAGACAAGCATTAGAATTTTAACCACTGTATTGATTATTCTTTTTGGATTTCATATAATTAATTTGGATCAATTTATTGCCTTGTTTAGCTGTGTTTATTTGATCCCAATGTTATATTTATTATATACATTGATTAAAACCAAAGAATGGTCTTTTAGAACTTTTCAAAAAAGCACTGTTACAAGAAGGTTAAAAGGCAAGATGATCAGCTTCGCCTTATTTGTTTTTGCGGGACAGTTTTTTAATTTATTGGCAAGAACCAATGACACTTTTATGATTGTTGGCTTAAAAGGCCTTAGTGACGCAAGTATCTTTGCTATTGCAACTTATGTATCAGCTATATTAGAAATTCCACAAAGAAGTTTAACTGCCATCAGTATCCCTATATTGGCTAAATCATGGAAAGACAAAGACTTTGCCAATATCAAGCATATCTACCACAAGAGCGTTTCCAATTTGTTAGCAGTAGGATTATTGTTATTTGGATTAATCTGGTTGAATATTGGGAACCTGGTAGCTTTTTTAAACTGGATTAGTCATAAACAAGGAGGTGGATATGATGCTCTAATAAACCTTGCTTTTATTATGGGATTGGCCAAACTAATTGATTTGGCAACTGGAGTGAATGCTCAAATTATAGGCACATCAAATTTCTGGAAATTCGACTTTTTAACCAATGTGCTTTTTGTGGTTGTCTCTATTCCATTAAATTATTATTTGATTAAGCATTATGATTTAACAGGACTAGCTTACTCTAACTTAATTGCCTATACTTTATACAATAGCGTGCGTTTTGGATTTTTGTATTTTAAGTTCAACTTACAACCCTATACATGGAAGCACGGCATCTTCTTATTATTAAGTATTGGGTTAATGTTATTAGTGCATCAAATTCCAGCTCCAGCTAATTTTATGTTGAATATAGCTTTACAGTCAAGCATCTATGGCATAGGATTTTATATATTAGCTAGATGGATCAATCCAGCCCCGGAGATATTTAATTATTTCAATGATTTCCTCACCAAGAAATTACCTTCCATTTTTAGAAAGCACTAAGGCCTTGCAAGTAATTTTAAAAACAAGTCCAATCCTTTTTTCTTTTCTTCTGTAAATGTATAACTGATATTTTCAGTATAGTACTTCTTTAAATCATAGATCATTTCTTCTTGACCAATACCCGCAATCACTTCATCAATGTGGTTCAAGCCAAAGGCATTGGCAGCATCAAACTGTTTTTTAAAATCATCCGGTATGGGCTTGTTGGAAACCCAAGTAGCAAAAACAAATGGCAAGCCAGTATATTTTTTCCATGCTGTCGCTAAATCATACATGTAAGCAAATCTATTTTGAGCAGCTAATGCACGATCACCAATAATAACTCCAGCTGTAGTACCCCCAATTTTTTCTATATAGTCAGGATCTGCTTCTATCCACTCCACTTCTTTTTCCCAATACAATTTCATCATCAATCTAGCCAACTGAACAGAAGTTCTACTCTGGTGATCTAAATACACTTTTTCTATTTGATCCATTGGCAGGTCACTAAAAATAGCTACAGATGCAACTTCCTGCTCCGCTCCAATACAATAATCAGATATAAAATAAGGTTCTTTTAGCAATGGAATAATGGCAACTGGCACCAGACCAATATCTATTGTATCATCTATCAAAGATTGGGCTAACTGAGAAGGATAGGCCTTCACCAGTTCAATCTGATCCATAAGGCCAGATTGCTCAATTCCTAGTAAAAAAGGGCGAGTATTTAAATAACTTACAGCCCCTATGCGCCATCTCTTGCTCAATTGAATTAACTTTGCGCAAAGAAAACCATTTTTTTTGATATGTCACAACTTACCTCTATCTCTCCTATCGATGGTCGTTATCATAAGCAAACAGCAAGCCTAGGCGCTTATTTTTCTGAATATGCATTAATTAAATACCGAGTATTGGTAGAAGTGCATTATTTCTTGTTTTTAGCAGATAAGAAATTCTTTAAAGTTAGTCCTTCTTTGAAAAAAGCTTTATTGGCGGTGGTAGATCATTTTTCTGAAGCAGATGCTTTAAAAATTAAAACCATCGAGGCGACTACTAATCACGATGTAAAAGCAGTAGAGTATTTTTTAAAAGAAGTATTAGACGCGAACAAAGCAAGTGAATTAAAAGAATGGATTCATTTTGGATTAACTTCTCAAGACGTTAATAATACAGCAATTCCTTTAAGTTGGAAAGAAGCCATGGAACATCAAATACTTCCAGCTTATATCAACTTGCAAAATAAATTATACCAAATGGCTAAGCAATGGAAGAAAGTTCCTTTATTAGCTAGAACACATGGACAAGCAGCATCTCCGACCAGCTTGGGAAAAGAGATCATGGTATTTGTAGAAAGACTACATCATCAAATTGAATTATTTGTATCCATCCCTTATGCTGCAAAGTTTGGAGGTGCTACTGGTAATTTCAATGCACATCATATTGCCTATCCAAAGAAAGACTGGGTTGCATTAGGAAATGAATTTGTTGAAGATGTATTAGGATTACAAAGAATGCAATTCACTACACAAATTGAACACTATGATCATTTTGCAGCACATTGTGATAATTTAAAAAGAATCAATAATATCTTAATTGATTTCTCTAGAGATGTATGGACATACATTAGCATGGACTACTTCAAACAACAAACTAAGAAAGGTGAAGTAGGTTCTAGCGCTATGCCACATAAAGTAAACCCAATCGATTTTGAAAATGCAGAAGGTAATTTAGGTATGGCCAATGCTGTATTAGAGCATTTGGCTGCAAAGCTTCCTATTTCAAGACTACAAAGAGACTTGACAGATTCTACAGTTCTTAGAAATATTGGCGTTCCTGTAGGGCATATTGCCATTGCGATTAATTCATTGGAAAAAGGATTGGGTAAATTAATCTTGAATGAAGCAAAAATTCAAGAAGATTTAGAGAATAATTGGGCGGTGGTTGCAGAAGCCATTCAAACCATTCTTCGTCGTGAGAAATATCCAAATCCATACGAAGCTTTAAAAGATTTAACAAGAGGTAATAATAAGATTGATAAAAAATCTATGCATAAATTCATTGATGGATTGAAAGTATCTGTTACCGTGAAGAAAGAATTGAAAAAAATTACTCCTCAAAATTATACAGGTATCACAGCAGATTATTAATCTTCTGTCGCATTATTGGAAGCCTCTTCTGCATCTGATGTAGGAGAGGCTTTCTTTTTGTAGGGGTCTTTCTTTGCCAGTAAATTATGTATAGGCGTCATCCCCTGTTTTTCAATGGCCAAGCTTAATACTTCAGCAGTTGCTTGTGCATCTCCCCAAGCTCTATGTCTTCCTTCTATTCGAATGCCCAAATCTCTTGTCAAAGAACCTAAGCCATATTTAGCTAATCCTGGAAATACTTTTCTACTCAATTTTATGGTGCAAAGTTTTGGGGCACTCCATTTATAACCTGCTCTATCCATATGAAAGTGTACAAAAGAATAATCAAAACTTACATTATGCGCCACAAAAACTCTTCCATTTAATAAGTTGTAAATTTGAGGTGCCACTTCTTCAAATAAGGGTGCAGTTGCTACCATTTCGTCACTAATCCCTGTCATACCCACTATAAAAGGAGGTATTTTTTGTAAAGGGTTTACCAATGTGCTGTATTTCCCAGTCACTTCAACCCCATTGTGTATCACAATAGCAATCTCTGTGATACCATGGGTACTTGGCATTCCACCTGTGGTTTCTATGTCTACAATGGCAAATTCCATAAAGGTCCAAGTTCGTATTTTTTAGTCAAAAATACCTTGAAGGTTTTCCTTATTTTTGCAACTAATTATAGGTAAAGCATTTAAGCATGGAATTGAGCAAAAATTTTAACCCCTCCGAAGTAGATAGCAAATGGTATCAACATTGGGTAGATCGTGGATATTTTCACAGCGAACCAAATGATAAACCAGCTTATACTGTGGTCATCCCTCCACCCAATGTGACAGGGGTGTTACATATGGGACATTGCTTAAATAATACTATTCAAGATATTTTGGTGCGTCGTGCGAGAATGCAAGGAATGAATCCCTGTTGGGTTCCTGGTACCGACCACGCTTCTATTGCTACCGAAGCAAAAGTAGTGGCGATGCTTAGAGAAAGAGGTATTGCAAAATCTTCTTTATCTAGAGATGAATTTTTAGGATATGCTTGGGAATGGAAAGAAAAATACGGCGGCATCATCTTGCAACAATTAAGAAAGATGGGTTGTAGTTTGGATTGGGATAGAACAAGTTTCACTATGGATCCTGCCTATTACGAATCTGTAATTAAAGTATTTGTTGATTTATATGAAAAGGGCAAGATCTATCGTGGTAAAAGAATGATCAACTGGGATGTTCGTGCCAAAACAGCTTTGAGCGATGAAGAGGTAATTCATAAAGAAGTAAATGGGAAAATGTATCATATCAGGTATAAACTAGATGTACCTGGAGATGAATATATCACCATTGCTACAGTAAGACCTGAAACGATATTTGGAGACACTGCTATTTGCGTGCATCCTAAAGATGATCGATACAAACATTTAGTGGGAAAATTTGCCTTTGTTCCCATGATCAATCGTCGCATTCCTATTATTGTAGATGATTATATTGATATTGAATTTGGAACAGGTGCTTTAAAAGTTACACCAGCGCATGATATCAATGACTTTAATCTTGGACAAAAACATGGATTAGAAGTTATAGAAACTTTAAACGAAGATGGAACCATGAACGAAGCTGCTCCAATGTATATTGGGAAAGATCGTTTAGAAGTAAGAAAAATTATTGCAGCAGACTTAGAAGCGAGTGGCAATTTAGTGAAGTTAGAAGATTATGTAAATCAAGTTGGCTTTAGTGAAAGAACAGATGCGGTAGTGGAACCAAGATTGAGTTTACAATGGTGGGTTGATATGAAAAAATTAGCAGCTCCTGCATTAGAAGCTGTAATGAGTGATGAGATACAATTTCATCCTGCAAAGTTTAAAAATGTATACCGTCATTGGATGGAAGGTATCAAAGATTGGTGTATCAGTAGACAATTATGGTGGGGCCATAGAATACCAGCATGGTATGATGAAGATGGCAATGTATATGTTGCTAAAAACGAAGAAGAAGTAAGAATTAAATTCCCTGCAACCAAAGGCAAATCCTTAATACAAGACGCAGACTGTTTGGATACTTGGTTTAGCAGTTGGTTATGGCCAATTGAAGTATTCAAAGGCATGTCTAATCCTAATAATGCGGAAATCAATTACTACTATCCTACCAGTACATTGGTAACTGCACCAGAAATTATTTTCTTCTGGGTAGCTAGAATGATAATGGCGGGTGAAGAGTACATGGGAAAAATTCCTTTCAAAGATGTATACTTTACAGGGATTGTGCGTGACAAACAAGGAAGAAAAATGAGTAAGAGTTTGGGTAACTCTCCAGACTTATTAGGACTAATAGATCAATACGGTGCGGATGCAGTAAGATTTGGTATTATGATTGCTTCACCTGCAGGAAACGATTTATTATTCGATGAATCTACTTTAGAGCAAGGTAGAAATTTCAATAGTAAATTATGGAACGCTGCCAAGTTGTTAAAAATGTGGGAGCCTCGTATTAGCAATGAAGGTAAAGTGCCGGAAGATGCAGCTTTTGCGATGGATTGGTTCCAAGCAAAACTAAGTGCTACTCAAATTGAAGTAGATAGCATGTTAAAAGAGTTCCGATTAAGTGAAGCTTTAAAAACAATATACGGTTTAATCTGGGATGATTATTGTAGTTGGTACTTAGAATGGATCAAACCAGGCTTTGAGCAAAACATTCATGCAGATGTTTACAATAGAAGTATTGATTTTTATGATACCCTATTGCAATTGCTACACCCATTCATGCCATTTATTACAGAAGAGTTGCACCATTCACTAAAAACGCAAACAGAAGATTTATGCGTGAAAGAATATGAGCCAATTAGCATGGTTGATGAAGCTGTATTAAATGCTGGAGCACTTTTGAAAAATGTAATTTCTTCTTTAAGAGATGCAAGAAATAAAAATCAAATCAAACCTAAAGAAGCAATTGATTTGCATATTCAATCAGCACAGTCTGACACTTACAAAGCCATTCAAAATATATTAGCAAAGCAAATCAATGCAAAATCGATTTCTTTTACTGATAGTGCCATTGCTTCAAGTATTGTAGTTGCTTACGAAAAAGATAAATTTTACTTAGTAGCAGAACAAGCAATCAATACTGAAAGCTTGAAAGAGAATTTATTGAAAGATTTAGCACACCAAGAAGGCTTCTTAGCATCTGTTGAGAAAAAATTAAGCAATGAGAAATTTGTTCAAAACGCTAAGCCAGAAGTATTAGCGGTAGAACAAAAGAAAAAAGCAGATGCCCTTGCAAGAATTCAAACCATTCAAGAAAGTTTAGCACAATTATAATGAGCCTTGTAGAAATTAGACCTGCCACCCTAGAAGATCGTGCTTTAATAAGATCCATTTCTGAAAGAACCTGGCCTAGCACTTATGGACATATTATTTCTCAGGAGCAAATTGATTTTATGTTGGATTGGATGTATAGTGACGAATCTCTCGCTACTCAATTTGAAAAAGGCCATCAATTTTTTATAGCTCAATTGAATGGAAGCGATATAGGCTTTTGCTCAGTAAGTGCTGAAGAAGATCTTAGTTTTAAATTAAATAAGTTATACGTTTTACCAACTGCTCATGGGACAGGATCTGGAAAAGCTTTGTTAAATAAAGCGATTGAAGTGGCAAAAAAAGCTAATGCGGGTTCTCTATTTTTACAAGTAAACAAGCACAATAATGCTTATAGCTTTTATGTAAAAAATGGATTTGAAAAAGAAAGCGAATTCAAATTTGATATTGGAAATGGATTCTATATGGATGACTATGTAATGAGAAAAAAATTACATTCTTAATTACAAATTATGCTCTAAAGCTATCTTTAATAAGTCAACTATATTTTTAACTTCAAGTTTGTAATAAATGTTTCTTTTTATTGTTGAAACAGTATTAGATTTAATATTCAGTGCTGTTGCAATATCTTTAATCTTCATGCCTTTTACAATTAAAGAAACCACTTCCTTTTCTCTGTTGGAAAGCTTATAAGTTGAAGGGTCTTTGATCTCTAATGTGGGCATTGTAAAATAATTATACTGTAAATTAAACAAAAGAAATAGCTATTTGATTAATCCAATAATGTATTATTAAAAAACCACATTAATATGTATTAGTTTGTGAAACTTTTCTACGAGATATTTCTATTATTACTCGTCAAATTAATTCATGAGTTTGTTTCACAACACCCATAATAAAAACACTTTGCACTTGTCCAATATTCTCAGCTTGACTTAATTTATTAACATGAAAATGGTAATAGCTATTCATGTCTTCTGTAACAATTTTCATCATAAAATCAAATTCGCCAGATATACTATAACACTCTACTACTTCAGGTAATTCATTGATCAATTTAATAAAATGTGCGCCAGACTTTTTGCTGTGTTGATTTAAAGAAACATAACAAATTACCATTAAGCCTTTTTTAATTTTAGAACCATCAATCAAAGTGGCATATTGTTTTATTACCCCACTCGATTCTAATCTTTTGATTCTTTCATGCACTGGCGTGGTACTTAACTGCACAGATTCTGCAATCTCTTTGACAGATATTCTTGCGTTGGTTTGCAACAACCTTAGAATCGCTAAATCTTTTGCATCCAAAGGAATGGTATTATTACTAATAGCCGATTCTTCTATTATGGCCTTATTTTTCATGATAAAAAAGCATTTATAGTACTAAATTGAGCCTTTTTTAGCATTTTTCACTATTTTTTAGATATATTTTATTATTTTCTTCTACGAAACTACCTTTGTGCCTTAAATAAATACTATTATGGGCTTACAAAACATCGATTTTAGCTTACCATATAAGGTAGCAGATATCTCCCTAGCAGAATGGGGTCGTAAAGAAATTCGTTTAGC
>JAHEFI010000023.1 GCA_024640255.1 Bacteroidota bacterium
CCATTAAATTTGCTTCTTCTTTCCTGCATGGTTCAAAACTAATTATTTTTAAGCAGTTCCCATTTAAGAATTGCAGCAACAGATATAGAATCTGTTATTTTACCTTCCATTACCCATTGTAAAGCTTGTTTAAAAGGCATTTTGTTGATGGTAAGTTGTTCTGTTTCTTCTGGCTCTGCTTCCCCAGCAATTAAATCCTGCGCAACATAAACCACTGCAAATTCATCAGACACAGAATTTGAAACATCCATTCTTAAAATTTCTTTCCAAGATGTAGCTTCCAATCCTGCCTCTTCTTTTAATTCTCTTTTAGCAGCTGTTAACCAATCCGTTCCTTCTGGACAACCACCTTCTGGAATTTCCCAGCTATATCTATCCAATGGAAATCTGTATTGACCTACTAAATAGGTATTATCTTCTGCATCTATAGCTATTACGCCAATAGCAATATTTTTAAAGTGTACTTTCCCATATATACCTTCCGTACCTGCAGGAGTAATCACATTATATTCTGTTAGATTAATCCATGGATTATCATACACTATTTTGCTATCTTTTTTAATCCAAGGATTTTGCTCGTTGCTCATAAATAAAATATAAAGGCTTTATAATAAAAATCCCTCCCCGAATTTTCGGAAAGGGATTTAAACTTTTAATTCGATCTTATTTTAAACCAAAAGCTTTTTTCACTTTGGCTACATAATCTAATTTCTCCCAAGTAAATAATTCTACTTTCATTACTTTCTTCTTTCCATCAGGAGTAGTGAATGTTTTAGTCACTGTTTCATTCTTACGACCCATATGACCATAAGCAGCAGTTTCACTATACATTGGCGTTCTTAACTTTAATCTTTGCTCAATAAAGTAAGGACGCATATCGAAAACTCCTTCTACAATCTTACCAATTTGACCATCTGTTAATTTTACTTTAGCAGTACCGTAAGTATTTACGTTGATAGATGTTGGCTTAGCCACACCAATTGCATAAGATACTTGCACCAATACTTCAGAAGCCACACCTGCAGCTACTAAGTTCTTTGCAATATGTCTTGTTGCGTATGCAGCAGAACGGTCTACCTTACTTGGATCCTTACCAGAAAATGCTCCACCACCGTGTGCACCCTTGCCACCATAAGTATCTACAATAATCTTACGACCCGTTAAACCAGTATCTCCGTGAGGACCACCAATTACAAACTTACCTGTTGGGTTGATATGATACTTAATATCCTTGTTAAATAACTTCGCGTATTTCTTGTACTTCGCTTGTACTCTTGGAATCAAGATCTCAACGATATCTTTTTTGATCTTCGCTAACATCTTACCTTCTGCATCAAAATCATCGTGCTGAGTAGATACAACAATCGCATCAATTCTTACTGGCTCGTTCTTATCGTTGTACTCTAATGTTACCTGAGACTTTGCGTCAGGTCTTAAATATTTGATCGCCTTGTTCTCTCTTCTTAATGCAGCAAGCTCAATTAAGATCTTGTGCGCTAAGTCCAAAGCCAATGGCATATAATCTTCTGTTTCGTTGGTAGCATAACCAAACATCATACCTTGGTCTCCTGCTCCTTGCTCTTCTTTCTTCTTTCTATCCACCCCTTGGTTGATATCAGCAGATTGTTCGTGAATAGCGCTTAATACACCACAGCTATCCGCTTCAAACATATATTCACTCTTTGTGTATCCAATCTTCTTGATTACATCACGAGCAATAGTTTGTACATCTAAATATGCTTTAGACTTTACCTCACCAGCTAGTACCACTTGACCTGTAGTTACTAAAGTCTCACATGCCACTTTGGATTGTGGATCGAAAGCTAAAAAGTTATCAATTAAAGCGTCAGAAATCTGATCCGCTACTTTGTCTGGATGTCCTTCAGATACACTCTCTGAGGTAAATAAATACGGCATATTGTATGATTTAGATGAAATTTAAAGTGCAAATATATTAATAAATACTATAATCTTATAAATCTGAATAGTAAATATGAAGTCTCATTTTAAACTTAGAATGTTTACCACCACCCAATCTTACTCTACCCATGGCAGCTTGATTTGCAGTGGATGTGGTAATGTAATCCACCCCAGCTAAAGTATTATTTGGATAAGGAGGAACATATCTTAATGAATCATTCACAGGTGCTGAAATTCTAAAATCAAATGTGCTATCTTTTCTAGACACTACCCCTTGAACATATCTGGTAATATTAAAATTATATGTAGACACTTTATCATACCCATTCAATGACTTATACGTTTGGTAACCACCAAATCTTGCAAAAGCTTCTGCATTAGCAATACTTTGATAGTCATTAGGCACGTTACGAATCACTTTATTATCGTTTGCATCATATGCTGCCAATAATAAATATCTTGGTGCAAGCATCTGCTTTTCAATAGTATTAATATTAGCATCATCAGGCACTTGCTCTGCAATCAATTCTGCTCTGTGAATTAATTTATTGCCAAATGATTTTAATCCCGGAATCTTTATTTTAACCCCAGTACCTGGACTTGTTTGAACATATACCAATGAATCATTTGTTTTGCCAATGTGTTTTAACAATTCTGATCCAGTTCTATCTCTTTTAATAAAGTTGGCATCCCCATTGGCTGATAATCTAAAACGCATTTTTAAAACAGTGGTATCTACTGTTCCAACTGATCCAAGAGGAGTATAGTTGGTTTTAAAATATAAAGCCAATCTAGTGTTGGTATCCGTCATATTCAACTTCAATAACACATTATTATTAGAACCTGGATCAACTGATACTGCAAAACCTGGAAAGTATTGTCTTAAAGTGGTATCGTTTCTATAAGCAGTATTAGAATCAAATTGCTTGATAAACATATTAGCAATCTTATCATACAACTTGATACGAATTTGATATTGTGAAGCTTCATATCTATTAATCACGCTATCCCCCACTCTTGCTAAATCTAAACTATATGGGTTTGCCAATGCAGCTCCAGCTTTGATTCCAAAAACTTCAGGATAATTGGCAGGATAATATTTTGAAATATCCAATGGTGTAGCAGGATCAATTTGATTTACTCTAATTTTAATAGGCTTAGTTGAATCACCATAGAATCCGGCATATTTAAAACTTAAAACAGCTGAATCCACTACAATACTGTCTCTATTGCCTTGAACATAGAAAGGGAAAAAATCTGGCAACATTTGAAAAAACATGGTTGCCTTGGTATTACCAAATAAAGGATCATTATTTAATTCGCCCAAGATATGGTAATCCGAACCGAATATGCTTAAACTATCAGGTATGTCAACTGTTTCAGTTTCTACTTCAATAATAGTGTCTTTTGTATTAATAGCATCTAATGATGGCAATAAGCCTAAGCCTAATTCTGATGTACCTACTCTAGTACAAGCTGCAGATAGTATTCCCAAAAAAACTACAAAAACCGAAACTCTCTTTACTATATTGATGAATGCCATGAAATTATTTTGTCTTTATTTGCCTGCAAGTTCGTTGTATAAATCTAAATACTCTGTTAAATCCGAATCCCATCCATTAAATGGAACTACTTTCTTGCCTTTTACGCTAGAAAACTCTGACATCAACTTCTTGTCAATATCATCAGATCCAAAAGTAATCGCGTCAGCATATGTGGCGCCTCCTCTGAATAAAGCGGAATTATTTAAGTCTTTATAAGGTTCTAATTCTTTATCCTTCACATTGGTATTAATTAATGCCTTTGCAAGGAAGTCTTTTGAAAATTTCTCTTCAAAGGTATTCGCCCCAATAGTATAGATTACTTTAGAGTTAGAGAATACTGGCTCTTTTTTGAAAGCTGTCTTTATATAAGCAGGGATTAAACCTGTCATCCAGCCACTACAATGAATTATATCTGGAGGCCATCCGAATTTCTTAACTGTTTCCAAAGCACCTCTAGCAAAGAAGATGGTTCTTAAAGCATTGTCATCAAACCAAGTTTCGTTCTCGTCGTGAAAAATTTGCTTTCTCTTGAAAAAGTCTTCATTTTCTAAAAAGTATACTTGTAATCTAGCATTCGGTAAAGAAGCTACTTTAATTTGTAAAGGATAATCATCATTATCTACCTGAACATTGATACCTGATAAACGCACCACTTCGTGCAAACGATGTCTTCTTTCATTGATTACGCCAAATCTTGGCATAATACATCTTACTTCCAAACCACTGTCGTTACTTTTAATGGCGAGCTTATTAATGATCTCCGCAAATTCAGTCAACTCTAAATAAGGCGACATTTCTGTGGCAATATATAAGATTCGTTTCTTTTCAGACATGCTTAATGGTTTATCTCAGATTAATCTTTGAGTCTGCGAAGTTACGAAAAAATAGGGATTTTAAATAAATGGCCCTTCTACCCCCTAATATTAACAATTGGTCGTAAATTGCAATGCATCCATAAACACCCATTAAAAATGGCCAAATTCTTCAAAATCAGTTTCTTCTTTTTGGTTGGAATTTTACTAATATGGTGGAGTATGCACCAAATTCCCGATCAAGAATGGGATAAGTTCAAGCTAGCTTTGAAGCATTCTAAGTTTTGGATTATTATACCTGTTTTCATCATTTTAGGCCTATCTCATTTTTTAAGAGCCCTTCGTTGGAGATTGATCATGGAGCCCCTAGGTTACCAACCTAGCATTGGCAATACCTTTTTAGCAGTCTTAATTGGTTATTTAGCCAACCTGGCTATCCCAAGATTAGGAGAGGTATTAAAGTGTACCCTTTTGGCTAAATATGAAAAAGTGCCTGCTGAGAAAATTGTAGGAACCATTGTTGCCGAGAGAGCATTTGATGTGATTAGTTTAGGGGTGGTATTTTTATTGGCCCTTGGTTTACAATTTAATGTTATTGAAGCTGGATGGCTACAATTAAAAGCTCAATCTGCAGCTCAACAAAATACTTCCTCTAATCATTTCAATTTTACTTATATCATTATAGGAGCCCTTATCGTTTTACTGGTATTGTTTTTTGTTTTTAAATCAAAATTGCAAAATGCCATAGTAAGTGTTCAAAAAATAGTAAAAGGAATTTGGGAAGGTGTGATTAGTGCAACCAAACTAAAAAAACACAATTTATTTTTCTTCTACTCTTTTGGCATTTGGTTTTTGTATTTATTAGCAACCTATATTGGATTATACGGAACAGAAGGAACAGCCAGTTCATTTGCAACAGCCATTAGTTGTTTGGCTTATGCGAGTATAGGAATGATTATTACTCCAGGCGGCATTGGTGCTTATGCCTATTTTATGGCAAAAGTTTTAGAATTGAATGGAGTTGATTATACTCTTGGATTAGCCAACGGAACATTACAATGGTTCTCTCAATTTTTAATTGTATTGGTATTAGGCGGTGTAAGCTTAATACTATTACCTATCATCAATAGACAAAAGAATTAATATGCGTGAGATTAATTCCATGGCAAAGAAAGTAGTGAGCATCGAAGAAGCAAAGACCATTATTTATGGCTGGAAACTATTAGGCAAAACCACTGCATTTACCAATGGCTGTTTCGACATCTTACACCAAGGGCACATTTTCTCATTAGGACAAGCAGCAAAGGAAGCAGATTATTTAATTGTAGGATTAAATAGTGATGCAAGTGTACAAAGATTAAAAGGCCCAACCAGACCAATTAACAATACAGAAAGCAGAGCAATAGTCATTTCTAATTTAGCCATTGTTGATTTAGTAGTAGTTTTCGAAGAAGATACTCCATTGGAATTAATTAAATCTTTATTACCAGATGTATTGGTTAAAGGTGGTGATTATACCATAGATCAAATAGTTGGTGCCAAAGAAGTGATGGCAAGTGGCGGCAAAGTAATTATCAACTCTATTGTAGAAGGCTATTCTACCACTGGTTTGATTGAAAAAATAAAAAAATAAATAGATGGAATTTTTAAAAGCATTAAGTATCCTTAAAGACAATCAAGGAACTTCAACAGGTAATAATTGGATAGATTCAAAAGGAATATCCATCAGCTCACAATCACCTGTAGATGCACAAATTATTGGAACAGTAATAACTACTGATAAAGATGCTTACGAAAAAACTATTCAAACTGCACATACTGCTTTTTTGGAATGGAGAAATTGGCCAGCCCCTAAAAGAGGTGAAGTAGTAAGACAATTAGGAGAAGCTTTACGTGAGCAAAAACAATACCTTGGCCAATTAGTGAGTTATGAAATGGGCAAGAGTTTACAAGAAGGTTTAGGCGAAGTTCAAGAGATGATTGATATATGCGATTTCGCAGTAGGATTATCAAGACAACTATATGGTTTAACCATGCATAGCGAAAGACCATCGCATAGAATGTACGAACAATGGCATCCAATGGGTATTGTAGGAATTATTTCTGCATTTAATTTCCCGGTTGCGGTTTGGAGCTGGAATGCTGCATTAGCATGGGTTTGTGGCAATGTCACCGTTTGGAAACCTAGTGAGAAAACACCTATTTGTGGAAATGCTGTACAACATATTGTAGCCAAAGTATTTAAAGCAAACCAGGTACCTGAAGGGGTTAATTGTTTAATCCAAGGAGATAGAACAGTGGGTGAATGGATGAGTAATGATACAAGAATCCCATTAGTATCCGCAACAGGATCAACTAGAATGGGTAAAGAATTAAATAAAGCTGTGGCAGCTAGATTAGGTAAAACGATTTTAGAATTAGGAGGAAATAATGCGATTATTATTTCTGAACATGCAGACTTAGACATGTCATTAATTGGAGCTGTATTTGGAGCTGTGGGAACTGCAGGACAAAGATGCACAACCACTAGAAGATTAATAATTCACGAAAAAGTATATGATAGCTTTGTCAATAAATTAACTAAAGCTTATCAACAAATAAAAATTGGCAATCCATTAGATTCAAATAATCATATGGGGCCATTGATTGATCAAGATGCAGTGAAAATGTATTTAAATTCCATTGATGCTTGTAAAAAAGAAGGTGGAAAGTTTTTAGTGGAAGGTGGTGTATTAACAGGTGCAGGATACGAAAGTAGTTGTTATGTAAAACCATGTATTGCAGAAGCGCAAAACCACTATCAAATTGTTCAACATGAAACCTTTGCTCCTATTTTATATGTGATGAAATATTCAACATTAGAAGAAGCCATTGCATTACAAAACGGCGTACCTCAAGGATTATCTTCTGCCATCATGACTTTGAATATGCGTGAGTCTGAATTATTCTTATCTGCAAAAGGAAGTGATTGTGGAATTGCGAATGTGAATATTGGAACCAGTGGTGCAGAAATTGGAGGTGCTTTTGGTGGTGAAAAAGAAACTGGTGGTGGAAGAGAAAGCGGATCTGATGCATGGAAAGCATATATGAGAAGACAAACCAATACCATTAATTGGAGCAATAGTTTACCATTAGCTCAAGGAATTAAATTCGATTTATAAATCAATACTAAATAATAAACATGTCAAGACCCAGTGCAACTGAATACGGTAGTTTTTATCAGACTTATATTAACTATACTAGCGGAAAAGATTACTCCATTTTAGTACAACAATACCATGATCGCATCACAGAATCATGGGCTGCCATCCCTGCAGAGCGAACTAATTTTGCTTATGCTGAAGATAAATGGACAATCAAACAAATGTTCCAGCACGTGATTGATACCGAAAGAATTTTTGCTTACAGAGCATTGGCCATTTCCAGAAATGAACCTGCAGCATTATTGGGATTTGACGAAAACGAGTATGCAAAAAATGCCACTGCTGCTAATAGAAATTGGAAAGACATGTTAACAGAATGGAGAGTAGTAAGACAATCAACTAATTTATTATTTGCTTCATTTACAGAAGAGCAAATGAAAGCAATGGGTACCGCAAGTGGCCACCCTATTTCAGTAAACGCTTTAGGCTTTATTATATTTGGACACGCCCTACACCATTTACATATTTTAAAAGAGCGTTACGGAGTGTAATAATGATGAAGAATTCAAAACCTTCGTATAAAAAAAGAACCCCTAACAAAAATTAGGGGTTCTTTTTTGCCTTTCGGCCATACTCAGTTTTTGAAGGAGGGTTTAATTCCTACTCTTCAGTAAAACTACTTAGAAGCATAAATATGAACTGCTAATTGAACATCAGAATCAATCATTCCAACGCCATAGCTTACACCAAATACTGTTCTATCTAATGGGAAGAAAGCTTCAGCAAAGAAACCTTTTTCTTTTTCAGTTCTATCTGCACTTCTGATAGTAGCTGGGAAGCTAACAGAAGCTTTAGTACCTTTTAAAGTTAAATCACCAGTGATAGTTACTTTATCGTTAGTGATATATTTAATTGCAGTAATAGTGAAAGTTGCTTCGCCGAATTTAGCTACATCAAAGAAATCTGCAGAAGCTAAATGACCTTGTAATCTGTCACCAGCAGCATCAGTTACTTTATTACCAGCCACATCAATTACAAAACTACCACCAGTTAATTTACCTCCTAACACTTGTAAAGAACCAGATTTAACTGGGAAATAACCTGTGTGGAAATCAGATGTTTTAGAACCTGTCCAGTTTACTTTGCTTTTTGCAGCATCTACTGTATAAGTTGGGGCTTGCTTTTTGATTTCTTTATTTGTAAAAGAAAATAAAGAGATGGAAGCAACCATCAATGTCAATGAGAATAATACTTTTTTCATACTTTTTAATAAGTTTAAGATTACAAAGATAAAAATCAATGTTTAAACAACAAAATTAAATTTTAGTACTTTTTCAAGACTAATTTATGCCTTTAAACTAGTATCTTCGCCAAAATTTTATTTTTTATGAATTTGCATGAATATCAAGCCAAAGAATTACTAAAAAAGTACAATGTACCCGTTCAAGAGGGTGTGGCAGTAGAAACAGTAGATGCAGCAGTAGCAGCCTACCATAAAATTGCAACGGAGACCAACAATAAGTTTGCAGTAGTAAAAGCACAAATTCATGCAGGTGGACGTGGTAAAGGTAAAATTGAAGGAACAGAGCAAAGAGGTGTTGCTGTTGGTAAATCTGCAGCTGATATTGAAACATTTGCTAAAAATATTTTAGGAGGAACCTTGGTAACTATTCAAACTGGCCCTGCTGGTAAATTAGTTAGCAAAATCTTGGTTGCTCAAGATGTGTATTATGAAGGTCCTCAACCAACAAAAGAATTTTATTTATCTATTTTATTAGATCGTGCAAAAGGAATGAATGTAGTGATGTATAGCACTGAAGGTGGAATGGATATTGAAGAAGTAGCACATAATACTCCTGAAAAAATATTTAAAGAATGGGTACACCCAGGTGGTGGCTTACAAGGTTTCCAAGCAAGAAAAATTGCTTTCAACTTAGGATTAAGTGGAGACGCAATGAAGAACTGCGTGAAATTTGTAACTAATTTATACAATGCATATGTTGGATTAGACTGTGCAATGCTAGAGATTAACCCTCTTTTCAAAACAGCTGACGATAAGATTATCGCAGTGGATTGTAAAATGAGCTTGGATGATAATGCTTTAATGCGTCATGCAGATATCGCAGCTATGAGAGATGTTACTGAAGAAGATCCTACAGAAGTAGAAGCTGGTGAATTTAATTTGAACTTTGTGAAATTAGATGGTAATGTAGGTTGTATGGTAAATGGTGCAGGTTTGGCAATGGCAACTATGGATATGATCAAGTTAAGTGGTGGTGAGCCAGCAAACTTCTTAGACGTAGGTGGTACTGCAAATGCACAAACAGTAGAAGCTGGATTTAGAATTATCATGAAAGATCCAAATGTAAAAGCGATCTTAATTA
>JAHEFI010000008.1 GCA_024640255.1 Bacteroidota bacterium
GCTCAATTCATGGTGATCGAATTTGATCGTAATGAAAAGAGAATTGTAGTTTCTCATGCAAGAATCTGGGAACAAAATATTGTAGAAGAAAAAGAAGCCGCTAAGAAAGAAGCGAAAGCTGATTCTGAGAAGACTAAAAAAGCAGTAAAAACTATTCAAGCTAAAGTAGAAAAATCTACATTAGGTGATTTAGGTGCTTTAGCAGAAATCAAGGCTAAATTAGACGAAAACAACGGTTAATAACCTGTTTTTACAATAGTCCAAAGCCCCGCTTTTTAGCGGGGCTTTTTGGTTTCATCCCAATTTTTGGGGATTTCTTAACGTAAAGCCCTTTATTGGCAATCTTTTTAGGGCTAAATTGCTGAATATTAGTTAATTTTGCCTCCCTGTATGAATAGAATTATAGTAGTTTTTATAGTTATTTTAAGCCTGGGTTCTTGTACTTCAAAGTTTCAAAAAGTAATGAAGAATAAGGATACGGATTATAAAATTAAAATGGCAGAGGAGTACTATAAGCAAAAGAAGTACGTAAACGCACAACAGCTCTTTGAATCTGTCATTAATTTCGTAAAAGGTACGCCTCGTTACGAAGAATTATATTTGATGTATGCGAATTCTTATTATTACGATAAGGATTATGAAAATGCTGAAAACCTTTTCAAAACATTCGTTGAATATTTTCCAAACAGTACAAAAACGGAAGAAGTAGAATATTTAAGAGCTTATACTTATTATTTACGTTCTCCAAAACCAGAGTTAGATCAAACTACTACCAATAGAACCATTCAGTTAATGCAAAGTTTTATTGATGCGCATCCAACTAGTCCAAGAGTGAAAGCGGCAACTGAAACTATTGATGCATGTAGAGCTAAGCTAGAACTGAAAGATTATAAAACAGCAACATTGTATTATGATCTGGCTTTATACCGTGCAGCTGCTATCTCTTATGGCTTATTGTCTGATGGATATCCCGATTCAAAAAATGCAGATAAATATAAATTATTGACTTTGAAGTCATACTTTAATTTCGCTCAAAACAGCTTTATAGAAAAGCAAAAAGAGCGTTTTGATAAAGTGACAGAAGAGTACAACGATTTTGTGGATAGATTTAGTGATAGTCCGTTAATGCCGGAAGCAAAAAAGATTAAAACACAAACTGATAATATTTTAAAAAATATAAAATGAGCAAATTAAGAAGACATATGGGTGCTAATACACCTGCAGTAGTTGAAACTAAAAGTTTAAAAGCTTTAAAAGCAAAAACTGGTAATTTATACGAGTCTATCTCTATCATTGCTAGAAGAGCTAATCAAATCAATATCTCTATTAGAGAAGAATTACACTCTAAATTAGAAGAGTTTGCAAGCCATACAGATAGCTTGGAAGAAATTCATGAGAACAAAGAGCAAATCGAAATCTCTAAGGCTTATGAGCGTATGCCCAATCCAGCTATTTTAGCTACAGCGGAATTTATAGATGATAAAATCTATTACCGTAAAAACGAAGAAACAGATCTTTTCCGTTAATTCGGTTATGAATAAATTAAAAACGTCCCGATTAATCGGGACGTTTTTGTATTTTAGAAGTACAAAACAATTTTATGCGTTTTAAGCAGTTTATTTTAATGTTTATAGTGTGTTTATGGAGTGTCCATCTGCATGCGCAAGAATTAGCTGCTACAGTAAATGTGCAAACAAATAAAATTGAAAATCAAATTGATACTAAGATTTTTACACAGTTTCAAAAACAACTTAAAGATTTTATTAATCAAAGAAAATGGACTACAGATGCATTTGCTATTGAAGAAAAAATTGATTGTAGTTTTTATATTACTATAGAATCCATTGCATCGCCTGGTGTATATGAAGCAAAATTAAGTGTGGTGGCGAACAGGCCAGTATATAATGCAAGTTATACTACGCCGTTGTTGAACATGCAAGATGCTAATTTTACTTTCAAATATCAATTAGCACAACCTATGGAATTTAATGAAAATAGGGTGCAGGGAGCAGATCCATTAGAAGCTAATTTAACTGCAGTGATTGCCTATTATATCAATATTATTATTGGTTTAGATTATGATTCATTTGCACCTAAAGCAGGTTTACCTTATTTTAATAAAGCATTAAATATTGTTTACAATGCACCTGAGGGATCAGGGATAACTGGATGGAAATCTTATGATGGTCAAAGAAACAGGTATATTTTTGTAGACAACCTAACCAAGAGTGGCTTTGATAAATTACATGAATTAATTTATTCTTATAATAGAGAAGGTTTGGATCAAATGGCGGATAAGCCAGAAATTGCTAGAGCAGCTATTTTAAATGCATTAATGGGAATGCAAGAGTTGAATGAAACCAATGTTAATTCAATGGTGGTTCCTATTTTAATGCAGGGAAAATTTACAGAAATTGTGGGTATTTTTGGAACAGCCGACAAGGCCATGAAAAAACAATTATTGAATACGCTATCTTCTATTGATATAGCTAATATAAACCGTTATAAAGAGAAGTTGGAATGAGAAAGATATGTATTGTGATATGCCTTTTTGTAATGTCTTGTCAAGACAAAGACCAGCCAAAAAATATGGTTCCTTTTGATAAGATGAAAGTGGTATTGTTTCAATTAATGAGGGCTGACGAGTATTATACCAGAACAGTATCAGCTGATACAGCTATGCAATTAGAGAGAAAAAATATCCAATTTTATAAGCAAATCTTTGAGATGAACAAAGTGGATAGAAATGATTTCTTTGCAACCTTAACCTATTTACAAAAGAAGCCCATAGAGTTCAAAGAATTAATGGATTCGGCTTATGAATTGTCGAAAAGGGAAAAACTACAGTTAAACGTCCATTAAAAAAGCATTAATTGCCCAAGTGTTTTTACTTTTGGGCTCAAATCAATAAATCAATAAATCAATTTAATATGAGTAATTTAATCGGCAAAGCAGCGCCTCAATTCACTTTGTTTGACACAGATAAGAATCCAGTTTCTTTATCAGATTTAAAAGGTAAAAATGTAGTGGTATTGTTTTTCCCATTAGCATTTACTGGAGTATGTACTGCTGAGTTATGTAGTATCAGAGATAATATTGGATTATACAATGCAACTAATGCAACTGTGTTAGGTATCTCTGTAGACTCTTTATTTTCTTTGGGCAAATTCAAAGAAGAGCAAAAATTAAACTTCCAATTATTAAGTGATTTTAATAAAACCACTGCAAAAGCATTTGATGTATTATATGAAACTTTCCCTGCTTTTGAAATGCAAGGTGTTAGCAAGCGTGCTGCATTTGTAATTGATAAAGAGGGTGTGGTACAATATGAAGAAGTATGTGCAACTCCTGGAGATTTGCCAAACTTTGAAGCTATTCAAACTACATTGAATACCTTAAACTGAAATATTGCCTCTTGCTAGGTTAAAAAAAAGCCTCCGAATTTTCGGAGGCTTTTTTTATCGGTCGCAAACTTCGACGATCAAGAACTTTAAATAATGTGTATTCTCCATTCCCCAAATAATCGGATGATCACTGGATTGAGTTTGGAAAGTGACTTGTCTAATTCTTTTTCTAGCATCTTTTGCAGCCATATTAATGGTTTCTAAAAACAATTCAGGACTTACTAAATTCGTACAGCTAGAAGTCACTAAGAAACCACCATTCTTAATCAATTTCATTCCTCTTAAATTGATTTCTTTATATCCCGTAATGGCTTTTTGAATATTAGATCTACTCTTTGTAAAAGCAGGAGGGTCCAACATGACTACATCATACTTTCTTCCTTCCTTGCCCCATGATTTTAATACATCAAATGCATTCATGGCTTCAAACTTTACAATATGATCCAGTTTATTTAATGCTGCATTTTTATTGGCTTGTGCCACTGCGTTTTCTGAAATATCAATTCCTAAAACTGACTTTGCTCCATAATGTGCAGCATGAATTTCAAAAGTACCAGTATAAGTAAATGCACCTAAAACATCTGCATCTTTTACAATGTGTTGTATAGCTCTTCTGTTATCTTGTTGGTCTAAAAAATAACCAGTCTTTTGTCCGGTTTCAATGTTTACATAAAACTGTAAACCATTTTCATTAATCGTAATTTCGGTAGGGAAGGGTGCGCTTAAATAATCTTTAATTTGCGTTAATCCTTCTAACTCTCTAACAGGTACATCATTTCTTTCATAAATCCCTTTAGGGCTAAACACGGTATTCAAGGCATCTACTATGGCTGGCTTCCACATATCCATTCCTAAAGCCAAAGTCTGAATCACAAAGTAGTCGTTGAATTTATCAATAATTAATGCAGGTAATCCGTCGGCTTCTCCAAAAATCAATCTACAGTTTTCTGTATAACCCATTTTTTGGCGATAAGCCCAAGCTTCTTTTATTTTCAATAAAAAGAAGTCTGCATTGATATCTTCTTTTTTTCTGGTAAGTAATCTTACGATAATTTGAGAGGCTGGATTAATATACCCTCTGCCTGCAAATTGCTCGTCTCCATAGTACACTTCCACAATATCGCCAGCAGTAACAGGCCCCACAATCTTCTCCACTTCATTATTGAAGATCCAAGGGTGTCCCAAGGCAATTCTTTGCGAAATTTTACGCTTTAAATACACTTTAGTCATGGCGCAAAGATAGGCACCAAATAGGTGACAACTTGTTCATTTTAAGCCAGTTTTCTGCCAATTTTGCCCTATTTATTGCTTTGGCCAAATTTTTGGAAGATATTTGCAATAATATATACCTATGGAAGAGACTGTATTGAATCAAGAGGCCAACGAATCAACTGCTCAAAACGGGGAAAATACCCCTCAAAATGAGACAGAAACCCCTCAAAATCCTTTGAGCGAATTAGAGCAAGCTCAAGCAGAGATAGCAGAGCAAAAAGACAAATATTTACGCTTAATGGCCGAATTCGAGAACTTTAAAAGAAGAACGGCAAAAGAGCGTATTGATTTAATCCAAACTGCTGGTAAGGACGTAATTGTGTCTTTATTGGAAGTATTGGATGATTGTGATAGAGCAGAAAAGCAATTGGCTAGTTCTGATGATATTGCTTTACAAAAAGAAGGAATTCAATTGGTGTTTAATAAAGTAAGATCTATCATGCAATCAAAGGGATTAAAAGCAATGGAAAGTATCAATACACCTTTTGATGTTGAATTGCATGAAGCAATTACAGAAGTGCCAGTACCCGATGATATGAAAGGCAAAGTAGTAGATGAAGTAACCAAGGGTTATTTATTAAATGATAAAATTATTCGATTCGCTAAAGTGGTCGTAGGCAAATAAAAAAAGAACTATGTCAAAAAGAGATTTTTACGAAATTCTAGGAGTAAGCAAATCTGCTTCAGCGGATGAAATTAAAAAAGCATACCGCAAAGTAGCAATGCAATATCATCCTGATAGAAATCCTGGAGATAAAGCAGCTGAAGAAAAATTTAAAGAAGCTGCAGAAGCCTACGAGATTTTAAGTGATGCTGATAAAAAAGCCAAATACGATCGCTTTGGACATCAGGCATTTGGTCCTGGTTCAGGTGGCGGCGGCGGATTCCATGGCGGTGGCATGGACATGAATGATATCTTTAGTCAATTCGGTGATATTTTCGGTGACGATGCGTTTGGAAGTTTCTTTGGCGGTGGTGGAAGATCAAGAGGTGGTGGCGCAAGAGCAAGAGGACAGAGAGGAAGTAATTTGCGCATTAAATTAAAATTAAACTTTGAAGAAATTGCGAATGGTGTTAACAAGCAAGTGAAAGTTAAGAAGCATGTAATATGTAGCACTTGTGGTGGTAACGGCGCAAAAGATAAAGATAGCATGCAAACCTGTGGAACTTGTAAAGGTTCTGGACAGGTGAAAAAAGTTACCAATACTTTTTTAGGACAGATGCAAACAGTGAACACTTGTCCTACATGTAATGGAGAAGGAAGTACAGTGACTGCTAAGTGTGGATCTTGTAAGGGAGAAGGAAGAGTATACGGTGAAGAAACCATTTCTATTGATATTCCAGCAGGGGTGAGTGATGGAATGCAATTAAGTATGTCAGGTAAAGGTAATGCTGGCGAAAGAGGTGGAATGGCAGGAGATTTAATTATCATGATTGAAGAAGAACAACATGAATTCTTACATAGAGATGGATTGAATGTGGCGTATGATTTATATATCACTATTCCAGATGCCATATTTGGAACCAATGTGGAAGTGCCTACCATTGATGGTAGAGCAAAGATTAAAATACCAGCAGGTACACAAAGCGGAAAGATGTTTAGATTAAAAGGTAAAGGTTTCCCAGAAGTTCAAGGATACGGAAGAGGAGATCAATTGATCCATGTAAATATCTGGACACCTCAACATGTTTCAGATGAAGAAAAAGCTGCCTTGGAAAAAATGCAAGCAAGTGAAAACTTCCAACCTAAACCAACCAAGGGAGAGAAGAGTTTTTATGAAAAAGTAAAAGACGCGTTTAAATAAAAAAAGGGGCAATAAAATTTGCCCCTTTTTTTATTTGTATCTTTTTGATTTATTTCAACTGATATATTTCTTTGGAGTTTCTTCCTAGACCATCATAGTCTAAGCCATAGCCTACTACAAATTTGTTTGGAATATCAAAACAGCTATAATCTACTTTAACAGGAAAAGCCAGTGCTTCTTTCTTATTTAGTAATACCGCAATTTTAATACTAGCGGGTTGTTGAGTTTCTAGTTGTGGAAGATAATGGTGTAAGGTTTTTCCAGTATCAATGATATCTTCTACAATAATAATATGTCTATCTCTAACATTCGCATCTAATCCAATAGCGGTAATAACATTACCTGTTGAGGTAGTGCCTTTGTAAGATGCTAATTTAATAAAACAAACTTCCGCTTCAATAGTGATTTGTTTAAACAAGTCTGCGGTGAATAAAAAAGAGCCATTTAGAATAGACAAGAAAATGGGTCTCTTGCCCTCGTAATCTTTATTTAAAACAGCGGCCAATTCAGAAATCTTTTCTTGAATAGAACCCTCGCTTAAATAAGGAACAAATTCTTTATCTAATACTTTAATAGAAGACATATTGTTGATTTATTTTTTCTTTCTCTTGAAAAGATTTCTGAATAAATGGAATTCAAATTTAAAAGAAACCTGTCTTAAACTTTGTTCAGGCTTGCTTTCTTTTGGCTTAAATAATAATACAATAGTACCTTCTTTCAACTTGCCATTGGAAAGGGTTTTATTGTACATTTTTAAATAGCTTAATTGAATACCTTCTGTTTGGCTAATATCATATAAGGTTTCTCCTTCTTTAGCCATATGAACACTCTTATTGCCTGATTTTTTCTTTTGAGCTAAGAAGACTAATTGATCTTTAGTAGCAACATCTGCTTCTTCCACATCATTAAAAGCAAATAACTTGTACAATGATATTTTATGAAGTTGGGCAATTTGTAAAAAAGAACTTCCTGCTTTTACCCATAATACAGGCACTGAATTAATCTTGAATTTTTCTTTAGGGTAATTGATTATCTTTTTGGTAGTAATCGTAAAGAGTACTTGCTTAACTGTGTCTTTACTTATTTCTAAACCTTTCATTTTTGGCATATCATTCGCAACAGTATTACTAGTGGCGTTAATGCCATTTACTTTGGATAATGCAATATGTGTAGTATCTGCAGCAAATATTTGTGCTTGAGTGGTTGTTTTAACTGAGTCAACAGCTACAGGTTTATTAATCACTACTTCAGCTACTTTTACAGGTACGGTATCTTTAATTATTGGAGTGATTTCTTTTTTAACGGGAATATCCGCATCAACCGTATCTAATTCAGGGAAATTGTATTGAGACAATTCATAGTCATCAATAATCTTTAATATTTTTTTAGGATAGTCGCTAGCAGTTGCATAGCCGGCTTTCTTTAAACCATATGCCCATGCGCTATCATCAACTGGATCTAAATTAAATAAGGGAGCGTAGTTAGGTCTATTTTTTAAGAAATCTGAGTGGTCTTTAAAAGAAGCTGCTGCATTGGGATAAACTCTAAAACATTCTTGCTTTGTGTCATCATCTTGAAAAGTGGTTTCGCCTTTCCAATCAGATTTACACTTTATACCAAAATGGTTATTGAATTTCTTCGCTAAATTGCTTTCGCCGCTATTGGATTCTAGAATTCCTTGCGCTAATGTGATGGAAGCAGGAATGCCAGTACGCTTCATTTCTTGAACAGCGATTTTTTTGTATTGCTCTATATATACCACCGTAGATTCGGCTTGAGCATGGGAAGCTTGTATCCCCAACAAAAAACAAACTATTATTAAACAATGCTTCATCATATTATTATTTTTTTCTGATTAGAGTAAGTCCATCTCTAATGGTTAACATTATTTTTTCTGTTTCTATATCATTCGCTACTAGTTCATTAAAAGCTTGAATCGCTTTAGCACTTTTACCACTTATTTTCTCTTCTAATACTTCACCATGAAACAGGGTATTATCTGCAATAATAATACCATTTGTGCTCATTTTGGGCTTTAAAAGGGTATAATAATCTACATAGCCAGTTTTGTCAGCGTCTATGAATGCTAGATCATATAAATGGGGTAGTGTTGGAAGGATGGTTTTAGCATCTCCAATATGCTGATGGATTGATTTACCTTTTCCATATTGGTTAAAATAAGATTGTGCTCTTTTTGCATCTTCTTCTCTTAATTCCATGGTATCTATTTGCCCTCCGGCCACTAATCCCTCTGCCAAACATAAAGTGCTGAAGCCATTAAAAGTGCCAATTTCAATAATGTATTTGGGTTGTAGCATTTTGCTAAAAAAAGCCAAAAATCCTCCTTGGTTCCAATTGCTTTGCAAGTGGGCATGAGGGTGCTCGGCCATTATGGCTTCGTACATAGCTTTTAAAACTGGGGGGGTTGCGTTGCTATATTGATCTACATATTCGTTCGCCTTGGGATGAATCAAGTCCATGCGCAAAGGTCTATATTTTTTTGATACCAGGCTTTGAAATTAGCCATAATCCAATGAAAGTGATTAATCCATTAATAATCAATAGTTCTTGGCCAATTTTAAAATTACCCAATAAAGCCACTTGATATTTATCCAGTATTAAGCAAATAATAGGAGCAATGAAACAAGGAATTGGGGACCATTTATCCTTCAAAGTTCTATTGGTTAGAATACCAAAAGCAAATAGACCCAACAATGGTCCATAGGTATAAGAGGCGATTTTTAACAATAAGTCAATTGTACTCTTGTTATCTATCCATTTAAAAATCATTACAATAATCAAGAAGATCAATGCAAAGCTTAAGTGAACAGTTTGTCTAATTTTTTTCTTCTTAGCTTCATCCCATTCTTGATTTCTTTGCATGCCCAATAAATCTATACAGAAACTAGAAGTTAGTGCAGTGATGGCGCCATCTGCGCTAGGAAATAAAGCAGAAATCAGTGCTAAAATAAAAATAATAGAAATATATGGAGGCATATTATTTAATGCCAATGCAGGGAATAAATCATCGCCCACTGCAGATACACTCACCATTCTTCCATATATATGCAATAAACCACCTAAGAATAAAAACATACTAATTACAATCAGCATAGTAATACCAATAGTGATCATATTTTTTTGTGCATCTTTTAAAGTCTTTACAGAAATATTCTTTTGCATCATTTCTTGGTCTAAACCAGTCATGGTTAAAGTAACAAAAGCCCCGCCAATAATCTGTTTCAAAAAGAATGACTTACTATTTACATCCGTATCAAAAATAGTAGCATAGCCTCTTGATTGCATGGCAGTATAGGCTTGCATAGCAGTAAAGTCCATACTTGAAAGAATATACACACTACAAATAATTAAACCTAATAACATGCCCGAGGTTTGCAAAGTGTCTGTCCAAACAATGGTTTTAACACCACCCTCATAAGTATATAATAAGATCATGGCCAATATTACCAAAGTGGTTCCCCAAAAAGGCACACCCATGCTGTCCAAAATAAATACTTGTAAAATTTTTACAACCAAATACAATCTTGCAGTGGCGCCTAAAGTTCTTGATAATACAAAGAAAGAAGCACCAGTTTTATATGCTTTAAATCCTAATCTTGTTTCCAAGTAATTGTAAATAGAAGTTAGGTTTAACTTATAATAGATAGGTAATAAAACATATGCTATACTTAAATAGCCAATTAAGTATCCAATAGTAATTTGTAAATAATGAAAAGCATCCCTACCTA
Source organism: Bacteroidota bacterium (assembly GCA_024640255.1). Classification (GTDB taxonomy): domain Bacteria; phylum Bacteroidota; class Bacteroidia; order Chitinophagales; family Chitinophagaceae; genus Sediminibacterium. The sequence continues at coordinate 10,231 of JAHEFI010000008.1, forward strand.
CTGCGCCTGGTACACTTACAAAAGTTACCCCGCTTAATGAGGTTCCAATCATCCCAAATGCCACTAGCATCCAATTGCTATTCTTGTTGCCAATAAAGAAAGACATATTATTACTGTTCTTCCCAGTGATTTTGGCTACCCCTAATAAAATCAAGAAATAAATAATAACAAATACAAATAGTAATGGAGCACTCATGATGGTTAAATTAGTATTTACAAAGTAATAACAAAGTTTCAATTAATTGCCTATTTTGTGTCATCGATTTAAATCTGATTTCTATGAAACCAAAGGCAGTCACCATATTTTGTGGTTCTAAATCTGGGAACAATCCACATTTTGAAAAAGAGGCATTAGCAATAGGTGCTTTATTGGCAGAAAAAGATATACAAATGGTGTATGGTGGAGGTAATAAAGGTTTAATGGGTGCAGTGGCCAATGGTTGTTTAGCAAAGGGCGGAAAAGTAATTGGAATTATTCCCAAATTATTATTAGAATGGGAGGCACAGCACACCGGTTTAACTGAATTAATAGTTACTGAAACCATGCATGCAAGAAAATTATTATTGTATGACAAATGCGATATAGCAGTGGCATTGCCTGGTGGCTTGGGTACTTTTGATGAATTATTTGAAATGCTGGTTTGGAATAACCTAAGTATACACGAAAAGAAAATTGTCTTGTATAATTTTGAAGGCTTTTATAATCCCTTAGTGGGAATGATTCAAAAAATGGAAACTGAAGGTTTCTTATACGATAAAGTCAGGTATAGATTTACTATTTGTAATAATAGAGAAGAGCTAGCTGCTATTTTTTCTTAGCAAGATGAATCGGAAAACCAAAGCCCGCTCTGAAAATAGGTTGCGGTCTTAATTGACCCATGCCATAAGGTGATTGTTGAGAGTTAATCAAATCAATCATGATACTTAAATAAGAAAATCCATTCTCGGTTCTTCTTCCATAACCAATACCTGCTAAAACACTGGTTGCACTTACTTGTACTTTATTGGAGATATTATTAATATTATAATTTGAATTTGACCAAGTCCAATTGTATTCAGGTTGAATTTGTAAAAAGAATTCATTTACTGGCCAAATTCTAGCAAAACCACCCAAACCAAACTGAGACTTATGCTCTTTAACAATAGAACCATCTATAGAAGAAGGCGTTCTATATGAACTGTAGTAAATATTGGAAATCAAGCCTAGATCAATATAATCATTATAAGATTTAACCAATTCGGGGTTTAAGCCAATTTGAAAAGAACCAGTCCCTCCACCTAATACCAATCCACCCCCAATCATTAATGGTCTTTCTGGTTCCATTAATTTACTTGTTTGAATGGTGTTGTTTTGTGCATGTACATTCAATACAAGAAATAGTGATACTAGGGTTAAAAGGGGTTTCATTAGATTTAATTTAAATCGAATATTTTTCCAGCATTCAAGATATTATTTGGATCAAAAGCTTTCTTAATGCCTTTCATAATTTCTAATGAAGCATTTTTAAATACTACAGGCATGTATGGTTTTTGAATCAATCCAATACCATGCTCTCCACTAATTGTTCCGCCTAAACTGTATACTAAAGCAAACAATTCTTTTAATATAGCATTCATTTCTTCACTACCATGGCTATTTTTAATAGTAGGGTGGTTGATTCTAATATGTAAATTACCATCTCCTGCATGTCCATAACAAACTGCATGGAATCCATATTGCGTTCCTAATGCTTTAACGCCTTTAACTAATTTGGGCAATTCAGCTCTAGGTACTACAGTATCTTCTTCAATGGTATAACCCACGCTCTTCACTGCTTCTGCCACTCTTCTTCTTAGTTTCCACAATTCTGTTTTTTGTTGTGCATCATCTGCAAAGAAAATTTCACCAGCCTCATATTGTGTTAATACTTCAGCAATGGCTTCCATTTCTCCCATCAATACATCCATATTGTTTCCATCCACTTCTATAATCAAATGCGCAGCTATATCATCCGTAACTGGGAAGGCAGTACTATCCACCATCTTACTTACAATCTTGATGGAATCGATTTCCATTAATTCCATTGCACTTGGCGTAATGCCTGCTCTAAAAATGGCACTTACTGCTTCACTTGCTTTTTCCAAACTAGTGAAAGGTGCTAACATTAATAAATCAAACTTAGGTAATGGAATCAATTTTAATACAATCTTAGTTACAATACCTAAAGTACCTTCACTACCCACAAGTAATTGCGTTAAATTATAACCAGTAGAATTTTTCAACACATTAGATCCAGTCCAAATAATATCTCCAGTGGGAGTAACAATTTCTAAGTTTAATACATAGTCTTTTACTACACCATATTTGACAGCTTTAGGTCCACCAGAATTTTCTGCAATATTACCACCAATAAAACAAGAGCCTTTACTGCTTGGATCTGGAGGGTAAAATAGGTGAACCGCTTTTACTGCATCTTGTAATACTTCTGTAATAACACCTGGCTCTGTAGTGACTTGTAAATTTCTTTCATCTATTTCTAAAATGCTATTAAAGCGTTCCATAGCAATCACTAAGCCGCCTAAATGAGGTAAAGCGCCACCACTTAAACCAGTACCGCCTCCTCTTGGAGTTACTGGAATTAAATGTTGATTACATAATTTCATCAATGCACTAATCTCTTCTGCAGTTCTTGGCTTAACCACCACTTCAGGATTATAATGCAATCTTTCTGTTTCGTCTTTTCCGTATTTCTCAAAACTTTCTGTGTCAGTGAAAGTATATTCAGCACCTACAATGGATTTAAACTCTTCTAAAAGTGCAGGGGTAATTTTATTCATCTTTAATAGGTCTTTTAAAATTCAACTAGAATAATCCGTAAAGCATTCCATCTACTTTACTAATAATTTCTCCAAGGTCTTCTTCGTTTTCGCCAAACTTATTTTTATCACAATCAATCACTAATAAAGGACCTTCTTTATATCCTTCAATCCATTTGTTATAAAAATCATTCAACTTCTTTAAATAATCTAATCTGATATTCTCTTCATATTCTCTACCTCTTTTTTGTATTTGAGCTACTAGTGTTGGTACAGAGCATTTTAAATAAATCAATAAATCTGGAGGCTGCACCATTGATTTAATGGTAGTGAAAAAAGAAAAATAATTATCAAAATCACGCTTACTCATTAATCCCATTTCGTGTAAGTTAGGCGCAAAAATATTTGCATCTTCATAGATGGTTCTATCTTGAATCACGGTTTCAGTACCTTTTTGAATATCCAATATTTGGTTTAATCTACCATGTAAGAAATAGATCTGTAAATTAAAACTCCAACGAGGCATGTCGTCGTAGAAATCTGATAAATAAGGGTTATGATCAACATCTTCAAATTGAGGTATCCAGCGATAGTGTTTGCTCAATGCTTCTGTTAATGTTGTTTTACCTGCACCGATATTTCCAGCGATTGCTACGTGTTTCGGTTTTTTAGGTGCTGCTGCTTTTGCCATATTGTTAGGATGTGTAATTAGGGTAATAGTTTTAATAATTCATGCCAACTGCATTTCTAACTTTAGTGAGTGTAGTGGAGGCGCTTGCTCTTGCTTTATCTGCCCCTTGATGAATTATTTTTAATAGTAATTCTTTGTTTGCTTGTAAATCTGCCGCTTTGGATCTGATAGGATTAATAAAGTTGACCATATCTTCTGCTAATTGTTTTTTCATATCGCCGTAACGAATAATACAATTGCCTTCGCTGCTATTATTAAAATCATCTTCAAATTTTTTCACTGTATCTGGAGTACTTACTAAATTCATCAGTGTAAATAAGTTTTGAATATAATCAGGTTTCTCTGAGTTAGGTGTTAAAGGACCTTGGTCAGTTTTAGCCTTCATTACTTTTTTACGAATCAAATCATCTTCATCTGCTAAGAATAAAGTGGTCATTTGATTTTCGCTCTTACTCATTTTACCATTTCCATCTAAGCCCAATATTTTTACTAATTCGCTATTGTAATTAAATGCATATGGAAGAGGGAAGGTTTCGCCATAACGATGGTTAAATCTTTCAGCAAAATTTCTTGCCATCTCTAAGTTTTGTTCTTGGTCTTTCCCAACTGGTACTTTCACTGCACGATGAATTAAAATATCCGCTGCTTGTAAAACAGGATAAGTTAATAATCCTGCATTCACATTTTCAGGTTGCATTCTTACTTTGTCTTTAAAAGTGGTTGTTTTTTCCAACTCTCCTTTATAAGCCAACATATTTAAATACAAATACAATTCTGCAATTTCAGGAACATCACTTTGAACATATAAGGAAACTTTCTCGGGGTCTAATCCACAAGCAATATTTTCTGCCACTACTCTCAACACACTTTCTTGTAAAGTTTTGGTATCTGGATGGGTAGTTAAGCTATGCCAGTTAGCAACAAAAAAATAACAATTATATTCATCTTGCATACGCACATAATTGCGCATAGCTCCAAAATAGTTCCCCAAATGAAGGAAGCCTGTTGGCCTAATTCCGCTTAATACAATTTCCTTTTCCATAGCTGTGCGAAGATAATGAAACAAGACCCCATTTTTTGCCATCTTTTTGGGATATTTGTACCCAATCCCAAAAAAAATTAGCTTGAGTCAATCTACTCTTTTATCTAGTCCCATCGAATACCTTAAAGGGGTGGGCCCATTGAGGGCAGATATGCTTAAAAAAGAGCTGAATTTGTACACTTTTGGCGATTTATTAAACCATTTCCCGCATAGACATATCGATAAAACGCAGGTGCTAGAGATTGCCAAAATCACTCCAGATCAAGACTTTGTGCAAGTGAAAGGGGTGCTGATGGGTATGGATACCTTGGGAGAGAAGAGATCTAAGCGTTTGGTGAGTCAATTAAGAGACCAAACTGGTCAAATTGAATTGGCTTGGTTTCAGGGAATTAATTGGGTACAAAAGCAATTAATGGAGGGACAGACTTATATCGTATTTGGAAGAGTCAGTTTTTTTAATGGCCGAGCGCAAATTGTACATCCCGAAATAGAACCCTATGTGGCAGCCACTGCTGGACAAAAATCTGTTTTAGAGCCTGTGTATCCTTCCACTGAAAAACTAAAGTCAAGAGGATTAAATGGAAAACAAATAGGTAAACTAACCCAAGCACTCTTTATGCAAATTAGTGAAAGGGATTTGCCTGAAAATTTGCCAGCAAGTATTTTAAAAGATCAATTGAGTAGATGGGAAGCTTATAGACAAATTCATTTTCCTACATCTCAAGTATTGTATAAAAAAGCTTTGAAAAGATTGGTCTTTGAAGAATTGTTTATTGCACAAGTTAGATTGAACCTAGTAAAAATAGATCGACATAAAAATAGTAGGGGACATAAATTTGAAGTAGTAGGAGATTATTTTAATAATTTTTACAATCATCATTTACCTTTTGAATTAACGGGTGCGCAAAAAAGAGTGATTAAGGAAATTAGGCAGGATACTGCTCGCGGCTATCAGATGAATAGATTGTTACAAGGTGATGTGGGTAGTGGTAAAACCATGATCGCACTGCTTTCTATGCTAATTGCGGCGGATAATGGCTATCAAAGTTGTATGATGGCACCTACAGAAATTTTAGCACAACAGCATTATGCAGGATTGTCTGAATTACTCAAAGACATGCCTATTGAAGTGGCATTATTGACAGGTAGTACTAAAACTGCAGAGAGAAGAAGAATATTACAAGGTTTATTAGATGACACTATACATTTTGTGGTGGGTACACATGCTATCATTGAGGAAGTAGTACAATTTAAAAACCTAGGTTTAGCTGTTATTGATGAACAACATCGTTTTGGTGTTGCACAAAGAGCACAGCTTTGGAAAAAAGCAAGCATTCCTCCGCATGTATTGGTAATGACTGCAACGCCTATCCCTAGAACCCTTGCCATGACTGCATTTGGGGACTTGGATTATAGTGTGATGGATGAATTACCTCCAGGCAGACAACCCATTAAAACTGTACACCGTTTTGAAACAGCGAGAGCGAATGTGATGGATTTTGTGAAAACAGAAATTCAAAAAGGCAGACAAGCTTATTTTGTTTACCCTTTAATTGAAGAGAGTGAGAAATTAAGTTTTGAGGATTTGATGCAGGGTTATGAACAAGTAAAAAGTTATTTCCCTGAACCTACTTACAAAATAAGTATGGTACATGGAAGACAAAAAAATATCGAGAAAGAAACCAATATGCAAAGATTTGTTTCTGGAGATACACAAATTTTGGTGGGAACAACAGTAATAGAAGTAGGGGTGAATGTACCCAATGCGAGTGTGATGGTGATAGAGAGTTCTGAAAAATTTGGACTATCTCAATTGCATCAGTTAAGGGGTAGGGTTGGTAGAGGTTCGGAGCAGAGTTATTGTATTTTATTAAGTAGTGTAAAAGCTAGTAGAGAAGCAAGAGAGCGATTAAAAATAATGTGTGATCATACGGATGGATTTATTATTGCAGAAAAAGATTTAGAAATACGAGGTCCGGGTGATATTGATGGCACAAGACAAAGTGGAGCCTTGAATTTTAAATTAGCCAATATTATTAACGATAGGCAAACCCTAATTGAAGCTAAAGAAATTGCCACTGTTATTTGTGAAAAAGATCCCAATTTATCTAGTCCAGAAAATGCACCACTTAAAGCATATTTACTTTCTCAGAAATCTAAAATAGGCTGGGGTAAGATCGCCTAAGACTGCGTTTTTTGATTATCTTGCAAGTAGACCAATTTTAAATCTATCCTTATGAGTAAATATCTGCCATTAGATAACAATATCTTTATTCAGAATAGAAAAAGATTTACTTCAAAAATGCAGCCCAATAGTATTGCCATTTTTGTAAGCAATGATGAATTTCCTTTAAATGGAGATGCGTTACATCATTATCAACAAAATAGTGATTTGTTTTGGTTATCAGGTATTGAGCAAGAAGGTTCAATGGTGATATTGTTTCCTAATAACCCAGATCCTAAGTATAGAGAAGTATTGGTTTTAACTAGACCACAAGAGTTAAAAGAAATTTGGGATGGGAAAAGATTAAGAGCGAATGAAGCCACTGCTATCTCTGGAATGAAAACTATTGTATGGTCTGATGTATTAGATGGCATGTTACAACAATGGATTCATTTAGCAGATTCCATTTATTTAGATTCTAACGAGAATGATAGAAAAAATAATTTAGTTAGAACCAATGAGTATCGTTTCATTGATGAGATGCAAGCAAGGTATCCATTACATCAATATTTAAGAGCAGCAAAAATTTTAAAAGACCTTAGAGGTATTAAAACCAAGGAAGAGGTTCAGGTAATTCAAAAAGCGATAGATATTACTGAGGTGGCTTTTAGAAGATTATTGAAATTTATTCAACCTGGTGTATATGAGTATGAAATTGAAGCAGAAATATTTCATTCCTTTTTGAGTCAAAGAGCTACAGGTCCAGCTTATCATAGTATTTTGGCTAGTGGAGACAATGCAAGAACATTACACTATGTAAGTAATAATAATCAATGTAAAGATGGTGAATTAATCTTAATGGATTTTGGTGCAGCATATGGTGGGTATAATGCTGACTTGACAAGAACTGTTCCAGTGAATGGTAAATTCACTAAAAGACAAAAAGAAGTGTACAATGCATGTTTGCATTTACACGATTATGCTAAATCTATTTTAAAGCCAGGCATTTCTGTTTTAAAATATACAGATAAAGTGGGTGAAGAAGCTACTAAGCAATTTTTGAAAATTGGATTATTATCCAAGTCGGATATCAAAAACGAGGATGCAGAAAATAGAGCTTATCGTAAATATTTATACCATGGTATTTCACACCATTTAGGAATTGATGTACATGATTTAGGTACCAGAACTGAGCCAATCCAATCAGGGATGGTATTTACTGTAGAACCAGGTATTTATATCAAAGAAGAAAAAATGGGAGTTAGAATTGAAAACAATATTTGGATTACCAAAACAGGCAATCAAGATTTGTTTAAAAACATCCCTATTAAAGCTGAGGAGATTGAAGCTTTAATGAAAAAAACAAAAAAGTAAAATGCGCAAACATATTCCCAATATTATTACACTGTTGAATTTGTTTTTTGGTTGTTGGGCCATTGTGTATACATTTCAAAAAGGCGCAGTGGCTTCGGTAGATCAAGTAGGAGATATCATTATTGAAATTCCGGAGAAATTATATTTAGCAAGTGTATGCATTATGATTGCAGCCATTGTAGATTTCTTTGATGGGTTTGTGGCGAGATTATTGAAAGTAAATTCAGAATTAGGAAAGCAATTAGACTCTTTAGCTGATGTGGTTAGTTTTGGTGTAGCACCAGCTTGTATAGTTTTTCAATTTTTAAGATTAGCCTTAGCGGATAATGTAAATGCTTTATCTAGTCCTTCTTTTTTATTAGCGCCTGCATTTTTAATTGCCATGGCTGGGGCATATAGATTAGGAAGATTTAATTTGGATACAGAACAAACTACTTATTTCAAAGGAGTACCGATACCTATGATTGGTATCTTAACTGCTTGCTTCCCTTTATTATATTGGCAAGCACAAATGCCGATGGTTTCAAAGCTTTTATTAAGCCCTATTTTTTGGTATGTGTATATTTTGTTAGTGAGTTATTTAATGGTGATGAAAACTCCCATGCTTGCGCTGAAAAGCTTGTCTGGTAAGAAAAAGCTATTATTACCATTGGCTTTAGTGGGGTTAGAAACAGCCATTTCTGCTGTATTTTTTAGATGGTGGGCCATCCCATTTGGCTTTATTGGCTATTGCATAGTATCTTTGATCTATCGTAAAACAATCACACAATAATTGAAACATGATATTCCAAGTTCAAATTAAAGTAATGCCTTTAAAAGATTTATTAGATCCTCAAGGAAAGGCTGTATTAGGCGGTTTACATAATTTAGGTATGACTGGTGTTCAAGATGTAAGAGTAGGTAAACATATCACATTACAAATTGATGCTGCCAACGAAGCTGCTGCAAGAGAAATAGCAGAAAATGCAAGCAAGCAATTATTAGCCAACGCAGTAATGGAATATTTCGAAATTGAATTCGTTAAAGCTTAGTTGTAAAATATGCTTTACTTAGTACCTACTCCCATTGGAAATTTAAAAGATTTCACATTTAGGGCGGTAGAAGTACTACAACAGGTAGATTTTATTTTGTGTGAGGATACAAGAACTTCCTCCAAATTATTACAGCATTACAATATCCAAAAACCACTCACTCCTTATCATCAGCATAATGAGCATAAAGTGGTAGAGCATTTGGTTACTCAATTAAGTGCCGGAAAAAATATAGCGCTTATTACAGACGCTGGATCGCCAGGGATTTCTGATCCGGCTTTTTTATTGGTAAGAGCTTGCAAAGCAGCTGGGGTAGAAGTTACCAGTTTGCCAGGAGCCACTGCATTTGTACCCGCATTAACCAATAGTGGATTACCTGCATCTAGTTTTGTATTTGAAGGGTTTATACCCTTGAAAAAAGGCAAGAAGACTTTAATGGAATCTTTGGCCAATGAAGAGCGCACGATGATTTTTTACGAGAGTCCTATGCGTTTGGTAAAAACACTTGAATTATTTAAAGAATATTTTGGGGCTGATAGAAAAGCTGCAGTAAGCAGAGAGTTGACCAAAATCTACGAAGAGAATATCACCGATACCCTTGAAAACCTAATAACTCATTTCTCAGCAAAGCAAGTAAAGGGCGAGATAGTAATTGTTGTATCTGGTAAAAACGATTAAGAATGCTCTCAGATTTAATTTTTATTGGAAGTATATTTTTAGTTTTTGTCACAATCTATTTATTACTATTTACAAAAAACGCTACAAGATCATACGCTGATTATATATTATCTTTTTTGTTACTTGTTCATACATGGTCAGTAATTTTATTTTTATTGTTGTATTCGGAATATATTTTCAAGTTTCCTCATTTATTTAAAACGGGTCTTCCAACAAATTTTTTAATTGCACCTTTATCTTATTTATATGTCAGAGCTGTTTTGTATAATGAAAAAAAGCTTCAGTATAAAGATTTGATACATTTGACACCCTTCTTTTTCATCTTTATTAATTATTTGCCTTTTTACGGGTTATCGGCTAATGAAAAAACGATAATTATTGAAAAATCTTTACAATACTGGCCTGACGCCTATAAACAACAGGCGGGATTATTTCCCGAAAATCTTGCAATACTATTTAGATTAATTTTAGCAATTATTTATTTAGTGTTACAATGGAATCTTTTAATATCTTATAAAAAAGAGCATAAAGAAAATTCAATTCAATTACAAATTAGCAATGTAATAAAATGGCTTAAATTATTTACCATAACAACAACCGCAATACTTACTGGTTTATTGGCGATACTATTTGCAATATATTTCTTCCCTTCATACTACAATAATGATTTTGTAACTCAAATTCCAAGTTTTTTAGTTTCTGGAGGTTTTTTTGCTATGGCATCCTATCTTTTGACACATCAAGATGTATTATCCGGTCTCCCATTTTTAAAGTATAAAGAAGTGGAATCTATTGTAGAAAATGATAAAAGGTATAATCTTCCATATTTTAATGTAGATTATTCTAGAGAAATGGGGATGATTAAAGAATATTTTGAACATGAAAAACCATTCTTAAGAAAAGACTTAAGTATTAATCATGTGTCTGTTGCTTTAAATATACCTTCTAGAGAATTATCCTTTATTATTAATAACCATTTTGGGCAAAGATTTAATGACTTTTTGAATAAGTATAGGATCGAGTATATTACAAAAAAAATTAATAGAACTTATTTGTCCAATTTTACAATGGAAGCTATTGCTAATGAAGCTGGGTTCGCTTCAAAAAGCTCCTTTAATTTAGCGTTCAAAAAATTCAATCTTTGTACTCCAACAGAATATCTGAACAAAAAGGAGCTAACTAATTAATTATTAATGCCTCCAAAGGCAGCTTAATAAATATTAATTGTATGAATTTCTGATTTTCATACACTCTTCAGATGTAAAATTCATAACACCTTGTTTTTCAAGTATATTTTTAACTGTAATAAAGGTTAAAAAATATATTAATGAGTTACTTGATTAATCAACTTGGGAGATTTCTAGTTTTATTATGTTGCTTTTTTTCATTTATCGACCCATCCTTTTCACAATCAATAACACCTTCTACTTTAAATAATGGCGGGGGATCTGGGTTAGGAATGGAATGGAGTATGGGGGAGTCAGTTTCTATTGCATATTTTACCACTTCAAATTTGTCTTTAACAACAGGAGTTTTACAACCACTTACTTCAGTGGTAACAGGAATTAATGATTTTGGTCCAACTGTTTTCGGAAATGACATTATCATGGGTCCCAATCCTGTCTTTAGTCAATTACATATAAAAGCGGGATTTAATCAAATGGGGACTTTAAGTTTTCAGTTAATTGATGCAAAATCTGCATTACTCAAAACAATTGAAGCTGGAACCATTTTTAGTACTTATGAAAAAGATATTGTACTAGATACATACGCTGCTGGTGTTATGTATATAAGGGTATTGTTTAAGCCTACTAATGGAATTTTAAAATCTGGTATATATAAAATTATAAAGCTCTAATGTGTAAAAATCTCTTTATAGGAATCATTGCCACTTGCTTATTATTAGTTCAAGGAAATTTACATGCACAAACTGGTTTAAATTTTCAAGGTGTAGCTAGGTCAAGTAATAATACAATTTTGGCTTCTCAACCCATTAGTATTAGATTAAGTATTCTACAAGGTTCTGCCAATGGAAATGCGGAGTATATTGAAATTAGAAAACTCAACACTAATGCACAAGGTTTGTTTAATGCGGTTATAGGTGATGCAGATGCAATCAGTTCAATAGGAAACTTTAATACAATTAATTGGAAGAATACACCAAAGTTTTTAAAGATAGAGATGGATGCTAATGCAGGAAATAATTTTACGACAATCGGCACTACACAATTTCAATATGTAGCATATGCTCAGTTTGCAAATAGCGTAAATGCAGAAAATATAGCAGGAATTGTACCAATCGAAAAGGGTGGAACTGGTGTAACAACCATTGCTTCATTAAAGTCGTCTTTAGAATTAGATAAAAAAGTAAATACAACAGATTTAACTAACGGTTTAAGTCTTAAAGTAGATAAAGTTGAAGGAAAAGTTTTGTCTAGTAATGATTATACCAATGCCGAAAAAACAAAATTGGCAGCAATTGTTGGAACAAATACAGGAGACCAAGATTTAAGCTCATATGCAACAGTTACTGCACTAGCATTAAAGGCTAATATAGTGGATCTTAATAATGGTTTATCAATTAAAGAAAATAGTTCAAATAAGTCTAATGCTATTGATTTAGGAGGAGCCAATCCTAGTGATATATTATTCCCTACTCAAAAAGCAGTTAAGCAATATGTTGCAGCAAATTCTGCGGCAGGTGGTGTTGCAGATGGAGGAATAAGTACTATTAAATTGGCAGACGGGGCAGTTACTTATTCTAAGTTTCAAAATATTCCCACCAATACAATCTTAGGTAATACCAGTTCATCAACAGCTAGTATGCAAGCAATTACTACCACTGGGTCAAATAATGTTGTTTTATCTAATAGCCCAACCATATCTTCTCCAACCTTAATTACACCTGATATTGGGAATGCAACAGCATCTACTATAAATAGTATTCAATTGTTAGCACCTGGTTCTGAACAGGCTTCATTAACCGTTATAGGGTCAGCTACAATTAAGAGGGCTAATAATGGTGATGATGCACCAAACCAACGCTATGAAAGTTTGTTAACAGATGGAATCGTGAGTTTGAATACCGATCAGCCTATTTCTGGAAAAAAAACATTTTTCAATGATATACAATTGGGAAATATTGGAGGAATTGGATCTATTACTCCTACGACAATAAACTTTGCTAATGGTAGTAAATTAGGAGATGTACAGAATATAAATGACGGAGCTCCTGATAATGATGGATCTATAGATTTATATGCTCCCGATGGTGCAAAATGGGTTCAATTAAATTATGGAAATTCTAATTATGTTTCAGTAGGGCCAGATTTTGCAGTCATTTATGTTAATGGCAATGAATGGAAGTTTGATAGTTATGGTTTTACAACAATTCCTAGTCATGTTTTCTTGGGTGGGAGTATATTTTTTAGCCAAGATGGAATAACAAATAATACAGATGCAAGTATTGTGAATTCTGGACCTTTATTACAAGTAAAAGTTAGAGATATAACTGATCAAGAAAAAAGTCAAGACTTGGAGGATTATGGTATTGATTTAAATTTTGCTGATAAAAGTGAAATTCAGATGGATGATAATTCAATTGAATCATTTGTTAAATATATTGATGTTACGAATGATTGGGAATCAAATTTAAAAATCAATCCAAGTAACTTAACTTACATGTTTTTTAATCATTCAAGTCGCGAAGGATATTATTGGGTATTTGATGGAGAAACGCTTAAAACTATTTTACCAGGAGATTTAATTTTAAATGACAGAAAAAGAATTGATTTTATTAGTGGGGACCCTTCTGTAACAAACTCATATATTTATTCAGATGGACCATTTTTAAAAATACATAGTCGTGTTGCAACAAGTGATGAAATAGCTGGTGACAGAGAAAATGGAATTAGTTTAGAATATAATAATAACAATGTAACTGCTAACAGTAGTGGTGTTGGAATGAATGTTCATAATGAAAATACAGGCTCTGATACATTTGTGAGTCTGTCTGAATCATCATTTAATTTTTATTCAAATGATAATACTAATAATCAAAATAGGTGGTACTTTGATGGACTGGATGCAAGTACAAATTTGCCTGGGGCTTTATTTTTAAATGGGAACATAGAGACATCTGGTAATTTGAAATTGGGAAACACATTATTCCCCAATACTTCAGGAAATCCCGGTGATGTATTAACAATAGACGCTCAAACTGGTAATGCCGTTTGGCAATTACCAACTAGCAGTTCTATAACCAATCAAATTACTGGGGTTGGTTCTATAGGACAAATTTCATTTTTTAATGGCGTTAATTCTTTAAATGGAGATTCTAAATTATTTTGGGATAACAGTTATAAGCGTCTAGGGATAGGTATAAGTGCACCTAATTATCCTCTTGAACTAAAACAAGAAGTGGAGGACGAGTTTGGATTATATATTTCTTCTCCCCCAAGAGGAGGCAGTACTCATGCTTACGGCACTTCAATTGGCTTTAGATCTAATTTAGATATCAATCAACCAGGAACATCAAAAAATGGATCTTTTCAACTTGATAGTGATGGGAATATGGTTTTTAGAACTATGCAAAATGACATGTTTTTCGATAATTTTAATGATCCGGGTTTAGGTAATATTAATTATTCATCAATCAATTTTAGAATTGGGCCAGAGCAGGGTTTAAAAAAAGGAATGAATTTAAATAGCGATGGAGATTTACATGTAGATGGAATTGTTCAATCAGGGGGCATTACTCTAACTTCCGATATTCGTTTAAAGAAAAATATCCTTCCCCTAAATAAAGCTTTAAATGTTATACAAAAACTAAATCCAGTTTCTTATCAAAAGAAACAAACCATTGAATCTGATAATTATTCAATAAATGAGAACGGATTTATAGCGCAAGAATTGCAAAAAGTTTTGCCAATGCTTGTTCATGAGTCCACAGATAAGGAAAAGTTATTAAGTGTAAATTATACAGCCATTATCCCAATTTTAACAAAAGGTATCCAAGAACAACAAGCACAAATTGAAGAATTAAAGAAGGAAATGAAAGTACTAAAAAAGCTATTGTTAGATTTGAATAAGAAAAAATAAGTTTCTTCAATATTTTAGTAGTTTCCTTATGGCAAAATAAGTTTAAATTAGCTTCTCAATTTAGACATATGAAGAAGCTATCCATTTTAGGCCTTGCCATTTTTACTTTAGTATCCAATTTATCTGCTCAAGCAGATCGTTGGCAACAGCATATCGATTATAAGATTAATGCTGCCTTAAATGTACAAACCAATATTGTAAAGGGTACAGAGAACATTGTGTACACTAATAATTCTCCTGATACATTGCGTAAGATTTATTTCCATATGTATTGGAATGCTTTTCAACCCAACTCTTCTATGGATATTAGAAGTAGAGAATTAGGTAAAAATTATTTAAATATTAGAAGAGGAGCGCCAATTACATCAGCTTCAACAATGACCGGACAAGATAATATTCAAGATTGGGATAGAAGAGTAAAAGATCGTATTCAACAATTAAAGCCAGAAGATATAGGATATCAAAAAGTAAGTCAAGTTACTATTGCTGGCAAGTCGCAGCTATTAATAGAGCATGAAACTATTTTAGAAGTGGTTTTAACGCAACCCATTCTTCCAAAATCTTCAGTTAGTTTGAGTGTATATTTTGAAGCACAAGTACCTATGCAAATTAGAAGATCTGGAAGAGACAACGCGGAGGGTATTCGTTTTTCTATGAGCCAGTGGTATCCTAAAATGGTGGAATATGATTATCAAGGTTGGAATACCAATCCTTATATTGCTAGAGAGTTTTATGGAGTGTGGGGTAGTTTTGATGTAAGCTTGACATTGGATAAAAACTATATGGTGGCTGCAACTGGTGTATTACAAAATCCGAATGCTGTAGCTGATGCTTCTGGGAATAAGACTTGGAATTTTAAGGGATCCAATATCCACGATTTTGTTTGGGCAGCAGATAATCATTTCAAACACTTATCTAAAGAAGTTCGCAAGGGATTAAGCTTACATGTATATTATAAAGAGAAAGATGCACAAGCAGATAGTGCTTGGGCAAATGTATTATGGGCTGCAGAAAAAGCATTGCCTTATATGGAAAAGAAATTTGGTGCTTATCCTTATCCTCAATATTCTTTTATTCAAGGGGGTGATGGTGGAATGGAATATGCAATGGCTACTTTAATTAAAGGCCCAGGTTTGGGAACGGTATTTCATGAATGGATGCATAATTGGTATCAACAAGTGCTCGGCTCCAATGAGAGTTTGTATCCATGGTTAGATGAAGGTTTTGCTTCTTTTGCTGAAGATGATATTTCATATTGGTATGATCAAAACATGGCAACAAAATCTCCTTTTATAAGTGAGGCTGCAAAAAAACAAATTATTGTCAATAACGAAAAGACAAAGACTAATTTGCCTTATATACAATATGGAAATTATGGAGGATATTATGCTTTAGCTAAAAGCAGTATCGAAGAACCTATGAGTACCCACTCTGATCATTACAATACTAATTTTGCATACAGCAGTGCAGCTTACAGCAAGGGTGCCACTTTCTTAGGCGTGCTTGGATATATCATTAGTGATTCATTAAGAGATAAGACCTTATTAAATTATTATGCTACTTGGAAATTTAAACATCCTAATGCCAATGATTTTACAAGAGTAGCAGAAAAAACAAGTGGGATCCAATTACAATGGTTTAAAGAATATTGGATGAATAGTACCAAAACAGTAGATTATGGTTTAAATGATATTCAAGCTGGAACAAAGGGCGCTATTTTAAGTATTCAAAGAGTAGGGAAGTTGCCTATGCCTATTGAAGTATATGTTACATACAAAGATGGCAGTTCAGAAACACATTATATCCCATTGGATTTAATGTTGTCTGGTAAAATTGCAGAGGTGGGTAATTGGATAACTCATCCAGAATGGAAATGGACAGCACCAACTTATTCATTTGAGATATCGAAGCCTATTGCTCAATTAAAGAGTATTGAAATAGATCCTTCACAAAGAATGCCAGATATAAATAGAAGTAATAATAAAATTGAAATTCCGAACTAATTATTTCTTTACTTGAATGATGAACTTTTCTTTAAAATATTCTTCTTGGAAGATATCATAGATAGACATCATTTTAGGACGAACGCCACTTTCAGAAATTTCTTGGTGTAAATCACCACCTTTTAAGCAAATCAATCCTCCGGGTTGGTTTGCTTTTTTATGTAAGATAGGATCTGCCCATCTCCATAAATCTTTTAAAGGAGCAACGGCTCTACTGATAGCATAATCAAATTTCTTATTCTTTATTTCTTCCACTCTTGCGTGTCTGGTAGTAATATTTTTAATACCCGCTACTTCACAAACCGCATCAACTACTTTTAATTTCTTGGCAATACTATCCACTGCTAAGAATTGAACTTCTGGGAAGAATATCGCCATAGGAACGCAAGGGAATCCACCACCACAACCAATATCAATTACCTGTGTGCCTTTTTCCCATTCTACAATGGCTGCAATACTTAAGGAATGCAAAACATGGTGTAAGTAAATATGATCTATGTCTTTTCTAGAAATAACATTAATCTTCGCATTCCAATCCTTATAAGCGCCTTCTAGCGCAGCCAATTGTTGTAATTGCTCATCCGTAAAATCGGCAAAATATTTGGTAATTAATTCCAATTTTTCTGGGGTGCTTTCCATACGCTTGGCAAAGTAAATAAATAATAAAAAATAGACCAGATATCAAAAAGAATAAACCAAGGCCATAAATCCAATTCGTTTAATTTTTTCATAGCAGCTCTTAATATAGTTGCTTGTAAAATTAATCTCACACCAAATATAGTACCTACTATAATATATTCTTTTGAAATCAATAATGTAGCAATAGTAATAGGGTAAACTAAGAACAAGCTAATCGCGTACAATGCTAATAAAAAAGAATGTGACTTTTTATAGTACTTACTCGTGGTATAGTGTCTGTATTTTTGATTCATCCATGCGTTAAAGCTTGTTTTTGGTTCGCTTAAAGTATGTGCATCATGATCAATTACAATAGCTGTGTTTTTAGCAGTAGCTACTTGATTAATAAATAAATCGTCGTCTCCACTAGGTATTTGATTAATAGAAGAGAAACCTTTATTTCTTAAAAAAACATCTTTCTTGTAAGATAGGTTTCTTCCAACACCCATATAAGGTAGCCCTGCTAATGCATAAGAGAAATATTGTAAGGCAGTTTGGAAGGTTTCAAAACGAATTAATTTATTCAGCAAGCCTGGCTTCTTTTTATATGCGCCGTAGCCCAATACAATTTCAATACCATCATTATAACCATCCTGCATTAATTTCATCCAGTTCTCACTAGCTGGTACACAATCTGCATCAGTCAATAATAAGGTTTCGTTTTTGGCAGATTTAATACCAATAGATAAGGGGAATTTTTTTCCACTAATCATTTTGGCTTCCTGTGTTAGGGTAACCGGATTTAAGTTTTTGAAAGACTTCTTAAACTCTTCAATTAAATATTTTGATTCGTCTTCAGAATTATCATTCACTAAAACAATTTCATGAGTGGTACTATATTGTTGCACCAAAACCCCAGGTAAATTATTAGCTAGATTTTCTGCCTCGTCTCTTGCACAGATTACCACAGAAATAGGGTGCTCCACATTAAAGGTTTTACTAGGTTTTTTATAGATGGCTAATCTTAAAAAGAAAAACATGTAATAAAACACTTGAATAGCAATAACCGCAATAAATGCGATCATTAAATAAGGGCTTAAAACGGATAGGCTAATCATGCTGCAAAAGTAAAGTTTTTGACCTTACCTTTGCCATATGGCGGCATTACAATTTGAATTAGTAAAAGAAAGTAACCAGGGTTCCTCAAGGGCAGGTACAATTACCACAGATCATGGAAGTATTCAAACTCCCATCTTCATGCCAGTGGGTACCATCGGTTCTGTAAAAGCGGTAACACAACAGCAATTAAAGCAAGATATACAAGCACAAATAATTTTAGGAAATACTTATCATTTGTATTTAAGACCAGGATTAGAAGTGTTGGAAGCTGCAGGGGGTTTGCATCAATTTATGGGATGGGATAGACCCATCTTAACTGATAGTGGAGGCTACCAAGTATTCTCATTAGCCAATAATAGAAAAATCAAACCAGAGGGAGTAGTTTTTCAATCTCATATTGATGGAAGCAAACATTTGTTTAGTCCAGAGAAAGTAATGGATATTCAAAGAACTATTGGAGCAGATATCATTATGGCTTTTGATGAATGCCCACCCATTCCAAGTACTTATGAATATGTAAGAAAAAGTATGGATCTAACACATGTATGGTTGGATAAATGTGTGAATAGATTGGCAGAGACCCCAGATAAATATGGGTATACGCAAAATTTATTTCCTATTGTGCAAGGTGGGTTATACAAGGATTTAAGAAAAGCCTCTTGTGAATATATTAGTTCAAAAAATGCAGTGGGTAATGCCATTGGTGGTTTGAGTGTGGGTGAAACAGAAGAAGAAATGTATGAGTTTACAGCACTCTGTTGCGAGCATCTTCCAAAAGATAAACCAAGGTATTTAATGGGAGTGGGTACTCCATGGAATATTTTAGAAGCGATTGATTTAGGTATAGATATGTTTGATTGTGTGATGCCTACTCGTAATGGTCGTAATGGAATGATCTTTACAAGTCAAGGAGTCATCAATATTAAAAACAAACAATGGGCAAATGATTTTTCACCCATTGATCCAGGTATTCCAAATGAGTTAAGTCAATACTACACCAAAGCATATATGCGTCATTTATTTGTTGCAGATGAAATTTTAGGCTTACAATTGGCAAGTATTCAAAATCTATCTTTCTATCTTTGGTTAGTTGGTCAAGCTAGGGAACATATTATTGCAGGAGATTACAGTAGTTGGAAAACCAGCATGATTCAACAAATTAGTAAGCGATTATAAACACTACAGCTTTGAAAAAATTAGATTGGTATATTATTAAAAAATTTTTATCGGTATTTTTTTATGCCATCTTTTTCTTTGCAGTAATCGCAGTGGTGATTGATTTAAGTGAGAAGACAGATGATTTTGTAAGAACGGGTTTAAGTGCAGATGAAATTATCACTCATTATTACATTGGATTTGTTCCTCATATCATTGCTTTATTATTCCCTTTATTCGTTTTTATATCAGTAATTTTCTTTACTTCTAAAATGGCTGGACAAACCGAGATTGTAGCGATTTTAGCAAGTGGAACAACCTATAATAGATGGCTTAGACCTTATTGGATTGGAGGAACTTTCTTAGCATTGGTTTTATGGATAGCCAATCAATGGACAGTCCCTAAAGCCAATAATATTAGAGGAAGTTTTGAAGCAGCATATATTGATAAAAATTCGAGCTACGATGCTTTGGTAAGGGGTTCTTCAGATTTGTATTTCAGAATTGATTCTTTCACTTACGCTGGCATATATATGTATGATACTGCCAACAATAGAGGGGGTAATTTTTTCTCTTTTACTACAAAGAATGATAAAGTGGTGGGGAATTTACGAGCAGAAACTATTTTATGGGATACTGCAAAAAAATTATGGCAATTAACGGAGGTGATTGAGAGAAAAGTTTTGGATGACAAAGAGGTAGTGACTTATCATGCCTTTTTAGATAAAAAATTCCCTTTCAAACCCGCAGATTTAGAGAAAGACAAATACACCAAGGATAAATTAACCACGCCTCAATTAATTCGTCAAATCAATTTGGCAAGCTTAAGAGGTGCAGAAGGTTTGAATGAATTAAAGATTGAAAGATATAGAAGGGATGCCACCCCCGTAACAGTGCTTTTGTTGACCCTTATTGGTGCCATTATAGCTGGTAGAAAAGTAAGGGGTGGAAGTGGCTCCCATTTGGCATTGGGCTTTGTAATTGCTGCAGTTTTCATATTAACCGATCGTTTTTCCACCATCTTTTCGACAAAGGGAAATTTACCTCCCTTGTTGGCAGCCTGGATACCCAATTTAATTTTTATATGGGTGGTATATTATTTGTACAAAAAAGCGCCTAAATAAGCTAATCTTAACTAACTTTGCCCCCAAATTAAAGGTTCCTAATTTATATACTTTTTTTATGGAAGCAATCAAAGACTTATTCAGTGCCAAAGCAACTGCTGCTGCAGCTGAAATCAAAGACCTAATCAAACAACACGGTGAGAAAAAAATAGGGGAGATTACCTTAGCACAAGTGTATCAAGGTATGCGTGGTATGACAGGTTTAGTTACTGAAACTAGTTTATTGGATGCACAAGAAGGAATTCGTTTTAGAGGATATTCCATTCCAGAATTACAAGCAAAATTACCAAAGGCGAAAGATGGTGATGAGCCATTACCAGAAGGATTGTTTTATTTAATGATGGTGGGAGAAATTCCAACAGAAGAAGATGTAAAAGAAATTACCAGCAATTGGCAAAGAAGAAGTCATGTTCCTACACATGTATTTGATGTGATTGATGCATTACCCATTAGTACACATCCAATGACGATGTATGTTGCTGCAGTGATGGCATTACAAACAGAAAGCAAGTTCTCTCAAGAATATGCTAAGGGAATGAATAAAAAAGATTATT
The DNA here is from genome assembly GCA_024640255.1 of Bacteroidota bacterium. Classification (GTDB taxonomy): domain Bacteria; phylum Bacteroidota; class Bacteroidia; order Chitinophagales; family Chitinophagaceae; genus Sediminibacterium. The sequence continues at coordinate 31,680 of JAHEFI010000008.1, forward strand.
GGCAATTCACTTATGACGATTCAATGGATTTAATCGCAAGATTGCCAAGAATCGCTGCCTATATCTACAGAAGAAAATACAAGAATAGCGAACATATTCATCCAAACGGATTATTAGACTGGGCTGGTAACTTAGCTTACATGATGGGCTTTGAAGATGAGAGCACTAAAGAGTTGATGCGTTTATATATGACTATTCATGCAGACCATGAAGGGGGTAATGTATCTGCACATACAACACACTTAGTAGGTTCTGCTTTAAGTGATCCTTATTTAAGTTATGCTGCTGGTATGAATGGCTTAGCAGGTCCTTTACATGGATTAGCGAATCAAGAAGTAATCAAATGGATTTTTGAAATGCAAGAAGCTATTGGTACAGACAATCCAACTGCTGAACAAATTGCAGAATATGTACAAAAAACTTTAGCTTCTGGTAAAGTAGTTCCAGGATATGGTCATGCAGTATTAAGAAAAACAGATCCTCGTTTTACTGCTCAAATGGAATTTGGTAAGAAGCATTTAGCAGATGATAAATTAGTAAATACAGTTTGGAAGATTTATGAAACTGTACCTCCAATTTTAGAATCTTTAGGTAAGGTGAAAAACCCTTGGCCAAATGTGGATGCGCATAGTGGTGCATTATTAGTACACTATGGTATTGTTGAATATGAATTCTATACCGTATTGTTTGCAGTAAGCCGTGCATTAGGCGTATTAGCTAGTTTAACTTGGGATCGTGCTTTAGGATTCCCATTAGAGCGACCAAAATCTGTAACAACAGAAGCGGTTAAGCTTTGGTTAGATGGCAAAGGAGAAATTTAGTTTTAATTGAAACATTTACTGTTTGTTTTTATTGGCTGTTGTTGGCTAACCATTGGTTTAGGCCAAACGAAGAACTATACCTTCAAGGTAATGGATGTAAAGAATAATAGCATTCCATTTGCTTCCATTAAAGTAAAATCTGTTTTAGATACTTTAAAGCAATATGCATTGATTGCAGATTCTAATGGTATTGCTACTGCGAATATCTCTACCAATAAAAACTATACAGTTTTAGTGAATGCGATTGGATATAAAAAATATACCAAGACTATCGCCTTTGAAAATAGTTCCATCATCACCATTAAATTATTGGAAGATCCTACTCAATTAAACCAGGTAGTAGTTACCTCTTCAAAAGCATTGGTAAAACAAGAGGATGATAAATCAGTGGTAGATCCAGAACCTTTGGCTGCAGGATCTACTAACGCCATGGAGACCATTGAAAAAACACCTGGTATATTCATTGATAGTGATGGGAATATATACTTAAATGGTTTGTCACCAGCTGGTGTTCAAATTAATGGCAGAGATTTAAAAATGAGTCCTTCTGATTTAGCTACTTTATTAAAAAGTTTACCTCCTAATGTGATTCAAAAAATTGAATTGATCAGAACACCTTCTGCAAAATATGATGCATCAGGTGGTGGAGGTGTGGTGAATATAGTTTTAAAAAAAGGAGTCAAGTTGGGCTTAAATGGATCTATTAATACTGGCTTGAATCAAGGGCAATATGGCAATCAGTTCTTAGGGGTGAATTTAAATAACACCAATGATAAATACAATGCCTATTTAAATACTCAATACAATAATAATAATGGGTATAGTATTAACAATACCAATAGATTTTTGAGTGCAGATTCTTTGATCATGCAAAAGGCCAGAACACAAAGCCCAAGTAATTCTTTTTATGTGGGTTATGGCATAGGTAAAACCTATAAAGAAAAATGGGAGCTTAATTATGATGGTAGAATAAGTAATAATGTATATAATAATACAACCAATAATAAAGCAGGCCTGGTTTCTAATAATCCAACTGCTATACCTGTATTAAATCAATCAATTATTAATAACAAGGGCAATAATTATAATATTAATCAGTCTTTTAGATCTAAATATAAATTGGATACTCTAAGCGGAGAGTGGGTAACAGATGTATCAGTGAATTATTCTGAAGCTTCTACGCATCAAAATTATAGCAATCAATTTGGCGCTGTTATTGGATCTAGTGGGGAAGGAAATTTTGGAAATTACCGAACTAGTTTTATTGCACAAACAGATCTAAAAAAGAAATGGATAGGATTTAGTTGGGAGACAGGTTTAAAAACCTCTCTAATGCAATTTGATAACCATGCTAAGTACACTAAAACTATTGCTGGTACTACATTGCCTGATCTTTTTAGAACAAGTAATTATAGTTTTAAAGAACAAGTGAACGCTGCTTATTTACAAGCCTCTAAAACCTGGGGTTCGGTTATTTTAAAATTGGGATCAAGACTAGAACAAACCATTATGGAGGGAAGGCAGTTTATTCCTAAAGACACTAATTTCTCGGTGAATAGAACGGACGCATTCCCTTATGTATACCTAAGTAGAAAAATTATTTCTATCATGGGCTATGAGTTAAGAGGTTATTTGGTGTATAGAAAAACAATTAGCAGACCTAGTTATGATTTTTTAAATCCTTTTGCTAAATACATTGATCCTTATACTTATGAAATAGGTAATCCTAATTTGAAACCACAGTTCACTTCTAATTATGAAGCGAATATTAGTGTGGATGACAAACCTATTTTCGCTTATGGTATTAATGAGACCAAGGATATTTTTTCAAGTGTAGTGTATCCATCGGCTTTAAATAAACAAATTTCTTACAGAACCTATGATAATTTAGGGAAGAACAAAGAAATTTACTTTAGAGCCATTGCCGTAGTGCCTCCGGGAAAAAAATATTTTGCAGTAGTAGGGGTTCAATACAATAGAAATATTTATGATGGCTTGTATGAACGCATGCCTTTCAATTTTGATAAAGCAACTTATACATTTTTTACTTTTCAATCTTATAAATTAGACACTAGGTCTACCATTGCTATCAATGGTTTTTGGCGAACCAATGGGCAACAACAATTTTATGAGTTAGACAATTTTGGTCAATTAAATGCAACTATTAATAGACAGTTTTTGAATAGAAAATTAACGGTTACTTTAAGTGCGAATGATATGTTCTTTACCAATAACAATCATTTTGTTTTAAATCAGGGTAGTATAAGATCCAATGGATATAGAGAAAACGATACTAGAAGATATGGTATCAATCTTCGTTACAATTTCGGCTTCAAACCCAAGGAGAAAAAATTAGACATACTAGAAAATGATCCAGTAGATAAATAGTTACAAGGATTAGGCAAATTTATCAATGAGTGCAAATACACTCATTCCTCCCATTAACAAAACCACCATCCATCCTGCAGTTTCCATCCATAATGGATACTTAAATTGTTTTAAGGCAGTGAGTTTTCTTCCAGCGATTAACATGACGGCTAAAGCAATGGGTAAAATAAATCCATTTACTAATCCTGCCATTAATAAAAGATCTTTTGGTTTCCCAATGGTTACAAAAATGCCAGTAGAAGCAATAATAAAAGCACTAATCATCCATCTTTCTTTTTGTATCCATTTATTCTGAATGTGTTTGATAAAAGTATAAGAAGTATAGGAAGCACCTACCACTGAACTAATAGCAGCACTCCATAAAACCATTCCAAAAATAAATAAACCCCATCTTCCTCCAGCTGTTTCAAACACAGTGGCAGCAGGATTATTGGCGTCTAATTTAATTCCTTTAGAAACCACGCCCACTGCAGCTAAAAATAAAATGAAACGCATGGTAGATGAAATTAAAATTCCTCTACTTGCACTCTTGGTTACAAATCCTATTTGATCAGGTCCACTAATACCAGCATCAATTAATCTATGTGCACCAGAGAAAGTGATGTATCCACCCACAGTGCCACCAACAATAGTCACAATAGCAATCCAAGAAATTTTTTCGGGCACAAAACTATGATGCACTGCCTCTAAAAGAGGAGGATGTGCAGCATAAACAATAATCAAGGTTAGCCCAATTTTAAATATCCCTAAAAATTTAGTTAACTGATCTAGCATTTTCCCTACTTCTTGTAACCAAAAAATAATAATCGCAACAATACCACTAATGATGGCACCTTTTGCAAAAGTTATGCCCGTTAAAATATTTAAGGCCAATCCGCAACCAGCAATATTGCCAATATTAAAAGCAAATCCGCCAAGTACTACTAAAAAACTTAATATAGATCCTAAGCCAGGTAAAACTTCATTGGCAATTTCTTGCGCTCTCATTCCACTTAAAGTAATTGCTCTCCAAATATTAATCTGTGCACCAAAATCTAGTAAGATAGAAATGATAATCACAAACCCAAAACTGGTGAGTAGTTGTTCTGTATAAAAAGATGTTTGTGTTAAGAAACCTGGACCTATGGAAGAGTTAGCCATTAAAAATGCAGCGCCTAAACTAATACCAATATTATTTTTACTGGGGATACTTGATTTCAATTGCTTTGTCTTTTAAAGTGGTATAAATTGCTTTAGCCATTTCTATTGCATGCTGCCCGTCTCCGTGAATACAAATAGTATCTGCTGGTAATTTAATTATTTCATCTTGCAGTGTTCTTACTTTTTTATGCAGTACTAATTCTACTGCTTGTGCACAGGCTGTATCAATATCATAGATTAATGCACTCTGCATATGTCTTGGAGTGAGTGTTCCATCTTTTTGGTATGTTCTATCAGCAAATACTTCTTGCATATAAGGTTGACCAAATAAAATAGCTTGTTGGATAGTATTACTCTCACTTAATCCATAGATATAAGTGTCTGGATAAATGGCTTGAATAGTTTGTACAAATATTTTACTAAGGGTTGGATCTTTTGCACAATCATTGTACAAAGCACCATGTAGTTTTACATGATGAATAGTTGCACCCATGGGTGTCGCAATTTTTTCAAACAAGTAAATTTGATCGTTAATTAACTCTGCTAAATCCAATACAGAGATGGGTTGAGAAAGCCTTCCAAAATTTTCTGGATCATCATATCCTGGATGCGCGCCAATGGCTACTCCATGTTCCAATGCTATTTCAATCGTTTTTTTAATAGTGTATTCATTTCCTGCATGAAATCCGCAAGCAATATTAGCACTACTGATATAAGGCATTATTTCGGCTTCATTGTCCATGCCTTCACCCATATCACAATTCAGATCAATTTGTAAACTGTGTTTGTATGAATTGAAATTGTTCATGTGCAGTGGTTAGATTACATAATCTAAAATGAATAGGCGTTTGGTGCGCCATTTGTGCTAGCCTAGGTAAATCTACCAAAATTATTTGACCTAGATTAGGGTAGCCTCCAATGGTTTGATGATCTGCCATTAAAATGATGATTTGTCCACTGGGTAATAATTGCATGGTGCCTTTGGTAACCCCACTTGATAGATATGACTTTGGTTCTATAGTGGATAGATGGGGGCCAGCTAATTGAAATCCCATTCTATTAGATTGTAAAGTAGTTTGGAAGCTAGTTTCCATGATATGTTGGATAGAACCAGCAGTTAAGTCGTTCCAAGCGGGACCTGGAATAAATCGAATAGGAGAGGTATTGAATAGGGAAGATTCAATATGCTCTATTAATTCAGGGTTCACTTGCTCTTTTGGTCCCTTTTTAGAGATAGCCAAATAAGCAATTCTACCATGAATGGGCTGTAAAAATTGTAATTGATCTCCTTTATTTATTTTGATGCATTCATTTATCGAAATACTTTTTTCATTCAACACTGGAATAAAATTTGCACCAGTGATAGCAATAAAAATAGCTTCTTCAAATTCAATTGTACTTGCTGGAAAATGAATTTCGAAAACTTGTTGATCAATTGCATTACCAAGAATTTTATTGGCTAATTGTGCAGATAAAAAATCCATGTATCCACCCACTTGAATACCCAAATGTTGTTGACCATAATTACCTGCATCTTGCCAACTATCTGCTATTCCTTTTTTTATTATTTTAAATGACATGGTTTGTTTCTTTTTGAAGTGAATTAAATTCATCCAAACTAATTGGATAAAAAGAAACCATATCGCCAGGAGCAAATAAAGCTAATTGAACTGGATCAAAAATGGTTATAGGAGTTCTTCCAATAATTTGCCAACCACCAGGTGAATTTTTTGGATAGATGCCAGTTTGTGCGCCAGCAATACCAACACTTCCAGCAGATACCAATGGTCTTGGTTTAGCATGTCTTGGCACTTGAATTTTTTCATCCACTTTACCCATGTAGGCAAAACCTGGTAGGAAACCTACACAAAATACTTGATAAGTTTTTGAAGTATGTATTTCAATAATTTCTTTGACAGAACAATTTTTTTCTTTGGCTATTTTTTCTAAATCAATTCCAAAATCTAATTCATAACATACTGGAACTTTAATATGATTGGTTGTTAAAGCGAATGAATTATTTTCTTTTTTAAATTGTTCAAATTCATTCACTAAACTTTGAGCAAATTCATGAATACTTTGTTGCAATAATTTTTGCAATGCAATAATATCATACACAATAGTTAAACTATGATAAGCTGGAATGAAGTCTTTGATTGCATGGATATTTTTTGATTGAATAAAATAATTGAATGCATGCACTTCAGCATTAATTGCTGTATCAATTATTTCTTTTAATGAAAATAAAATGGCATGATCTCCTAAAAGATGAATTTGCCAGGATGATTTTTTATCGTTCTCGTTAATTTTCATTGATTTATCAAAAGTAGGGGCTTTGTTTCAGCCTTTTTTTGAATTAGTTCTACAAATTATGTGTAAGAAGTACACAATAACTAATTTTCATTAGTGTAATTATTACACAAACGTTTGAAATTTTTTAAAAAAAATGGCGCAAAGGTTTGCATAAGTTAACAAACTGTTATATTATTGGTACACGATTGTATTAAAATTTAAAAATCAAACCCGAACACTATGCGAAAATTCCTACGTTTAATTACGGTTCCTTTGCTGTTATTGGGTCTTGTTGCTAACGCACAAACAAGAACAATTAAAGGACAAGTAGTTTCAGCTAAAGACGGTAAAGCCGTTGCTGGTGCTACAATTTCTGTGAATGGACAACAAGTCTCTGCACTTTCTGGAGACGATGGTTCATTTGCAGTTAATGCAACAGGTAATGTTACTTTAAGAGTAACTTCTGTTGGATTTGCTGATAGAGCTGTTGCTGTATCAGGATCTCAAAACACAGTAAGAGTATCTCTTACTGAAGAAGCATCTCAGTTATCTGAGATCGTTGTAACAGGTTATACTGCACAAAAGAGAAAAGAAATCACTGGTGCGGTTTCTGTTGTTAACGTAAAAGACATGAAGTCAGTTCCTTCTGGTACTGCAGAACAAATGTTACAAGGTCAAGCATCTGGTGTAACTATTATTGGTTCTGGTAGCCCAGGTGAACCTTCTAACGTATTCGTACGTGGTATCACTTCTTTCGGTAACTCAACTCCATTGGTAATCGTGGATGGAGTACAATCAGCTCCTGGTGACTTGAGCTTGTTCCGTGATTTATCTGCAAGTGATATCGAATCTGTTCAAGTATTGAAAGATGGTCAAGCGGCTATCTACGGTGCTAGAGGTTCTGCGGGTGTTATCATCGTAACTACAAGAAAAGGTAGAGGTAAGCCAAGTATCACTTACGAATCTTACTACGGTGTTCAAATGCCTAAGACTGGTAACGTTTGGAATAAGTTAGATACTAAAGGTATGGCAGACTTATTTTGGTTAGCTGCTAAGAACTCTCAACAAGATAAAAATGGTGTTGTAACTTCAGGACAATATGGTACTGGTACTTCTCCAGTTATCCCTGATTATATTAAGTATGGTTCTAAGTCTGGTTATACTGGACCTGTGGATTTAACTAAATATAACAACAACTACTCTAAAGGTGATATCTTCTTAATCGTTCCAGCTAACAAGACTGGTACTGATTGGTGGAATTTATTAATGAGTAATGCTCCAATGCAAAGTCATACAATCACTGCATCTGGTGCTGCTGAAAAATCTACCTATTTATATTCATTAAACTATTTAGATCAAACAGGTACTTTATTAAATACATACTTAAAGCGTTATACTGCTAGAGTTAATACTACTTGGAACATCAAAAACAATATTCGTATTGGTGAAAACATGACTGTTTTCTACAAAGACAACCCAAGAATTGGTAATAACCAAGAAGGTAACGATATCAACAACACAGCTTGGGAACAACCAATTATCCCTGCAATTGATGCAGGTGGTGGATTTGGTGGTACTGCTGGATCTCAGTTAGGTAACTCTTCTAACCCGTATGCAAATCGTATGCGTGCTAAGGATAACAAAAACCATAACTGGCAAGTACAAGGTAACGTGTTTGCTGAAATTGATTTCGCAAAACACTTTACTGCTAAAACTGTATTTGGAGGTCGTATCGATAACTATTATGGTTTCTATCATAACTACCGTTCTTATGAGAATGCAGAAAATGGTTCTTCTAACGGATATGGTGAATATGGTGGATACAACAATAACTACAACTGGACTAATACTTTGAACTACTCTAATGTATTCAAACAAAATCACAGTGTTAAGTTAATGGCTGGTTATGAGATGTTAAAAGTGGCTGGTCGTCAAGTTGGTGGTTCTAGAGTAAACTATTTCTCTGATAACACTGATTACTTGAGCTTGAACACTGGTTCTCCAATTGGTCAAAACAACTATTCTAATTACTATAAGCAAACTGGTACTTCTATCTTAGCTAAGATCGATTACGCTTTCAAAGACAAATATTTAATTGGCTTGAATGGTCGTCGTGATGGTAGCTCTGTATTTGGTCCAGATAAGCGTTATGGTAATTTCTGGTCAGCTTCTGCTGGTTGGATGATTTCTCAAGAAGAATTCTTCAAGAATGTTAAATCTATCAACTCATTGAAATTACGTGGTAGCTATGGTATCTTAGGATCTATCTCTAACGTAAGTGCATTGAACCAATATACATTATATGGTGGTTCTGGTGGATCTTCTTACTATGACTTATTCGGTACAAGTAACTCTACAGTGATGGGCTTCTATGCTACTAACTTAGGTAACACTTCTACTGGATGGGAGAGAGACAGAATCTTAGATATCGGTTTTGATGCGACTGTTTTAAACAACAAGTTAGACATCTCTTTTGACTGGTATCAAAAATCAATCGATGGTTTATTGTTCCAAGACCAAGCTCCTGCTGTTGTGGGTGTAGGTTCTCAATTACCTCAGGTTAACATCGGTGATATGAAAAACACTGGTATTGACTTAGGTTTGAACTATCGTGGTAAAATCAATAACGATTTAAGTTATACAGTAGGTGCTAATATCGGTGCTTACAAATCTACTATCGTAAATATCCCAGGTGCGGCAGGTTTCTTCGAAGCTGCTGGTACACACAATACAGGTAATCAAGTAAGAAACGCTATCGGTCATCCAGTAGGTTCTTTCTTCGGTTACAAAATCGCTGGTATCTTCAAAGATGCTGCTGATGTAGCTGGTTGGGCTAAAGAAACAGACGCTGCTCCAGGTCGTTTCAAATATGTAGATGTTAACAAAGATGGTAAAATCAACGATGCTGATAGAACTTTCTTCGGTAACCCAAATCCTAAATTCACTTTAGGTTTAAACTTAGGTGTGACTTACAAGAAGTTTGACGTATCTGCTGTAGTTTATGGTTCATTCGGTAATGATGTATTGAATGAAACACGTTACTTCCAAGATTTCGTTCCTCAATTCCAAAACTCTAAGAGTATCCCAGTGTTAACTCAATCATGGTTACCTGCTGATAGATCTAAGCCAAGAGCTGAGTGGACTGCTGTTAACCCTAATGCTAAATATCCAATCGCAGAAAACGATTCTTGGTTTAGTACAAACGGTGTTATCAACGACTTCTATATGGAAGACGGTTCTTATGTAAGAGTTAAACAATTAAGTATTGGTTACACAATTGATCCTGCAACATTAAAGCGTTACGGAATTGATAAGGCTCGTATCTATTTACAAGGTGCGAACTTATTTACATTCACTAAGTACTCTGGTTTAGATCCAGAAGTTGCTGGTAGCTCTGTATCATTTGGTGTTGATTATGGTGTTTATCCTCCATCAAAACAAATCAATGTTGGGGTAAGCCTTACTTTCTAAATTATTTAATTGAAAACTAATTACACTATGAAAAAATATAATTTTAAACATATAATCCCAGTGGCGCTTTCTTCTCTGGTGATTTTATATGCTTGTAATAAATCTTACTTGGAAGTACCAGCGGCTGGCGCCTTAAGCCAGGACGTGTTGGCTAACAAAGTAGGGGTTGAAGCCCTATTAGTAGGTGCTTATTCATTATTAGATGGTGAGGGTAGCTCTGCAGGTACTGGTAACGGTCCTTGGGCAACTTCATCAAGTAACTGGGTTTATGGTTCAGTTGCGGGTGGTGACGCTCACAAAGGTTCTGACCCAGGTGACCAAAACTTAATCACTCCAATTGAAAAATGGAGCGCTACTGCTTCTAATGGTTATTTAGACCAATTATGGCAACAACGCTATGATGGTGTTCAAAGAGCTAACGAAACAATGAGAGTAATGAAATTAGCAAAAGATATTTCTGCTGCTGATGTTACTCGTATCACTGCTGAAGCTAGATTCTTACGTGGACACTACCATTTTGATTTAGCTAAGTTCTTTGGTAATATCCCTTACATTGATGAAACAGTAACTTATGCTGCTGGTAACTATATGGTTGCTAACGCTGGTGTTGCTGCTGCTTTAGCTAAAATTGAAGCAGACTTCAAATATGCTTATGATAATTTACCAGAAACATCTTCTACAGGTGTTGGCCGTGCTAACAAGTGGGCTGCAGCTGCATACTTAGGTAAAGTATATATGTTCGAAAAGAAATATGCTGAAGCAAAAGCTATCTTAACT
>JAHEFI010000011.1 GCA_024640255.1 Bacteroidota bacterium
AAGTTAAGTGGTGGTGAGCCAGCAAACTTCTTAGACGTAGGTGGTACTGCAAATGCACAAACAGTAGAAGCTGGATTTAGAATTATCATGAAAGATCCAAATGTAAAAGCGATCTTAATTAATATTTTCGGTGGTATTGTACGTTGTGATCGTGTTGCAGCTGGTGTGATTGAAGCCTTCAATAAATTAGGCAATATCAATATCCCAATCATTGTAAGATTACAAGGTACAAATGCTGTAGAAGCAAAGAAATTAATAGATGAGAGTGGATTGAAAGTACAATCTGCTATTCAATTAAGTGAAGCAGCTGACTTAGTAAAGAAGGCCGTTGCTTAGTTTTTATACGCCATTTTTGAAAAAATAATGGCTATAAAAACTCTCTTATGATTTTTAAAAATGCCTCGAACTTTCGAGGCATTTTTGTTTTATACGCCAATCAATTTCACTTCAGTTAATGCACTAAAAGAATATACATGCCCTGTAGCTATTTCTACACATTCAATTCTTATCCTTCGCTTCTTCCCTCTTTTAAAAACCTTTCCCTTCATAGCTTCAAATACAGCCCCCTCGGGGATATTAGCAACCAATTGAAAGCCTTCTCTTTGAATGGCATTATACTTTCTTAAAACCAATAATAACTGGGTTTCTCCATTTGCAGTGGCTGCAGGATTTTTAATGGTCTTTAATAAACACTTCTTAATATCAGCAGGGAAAATTTCCATCTGAATAAATTGATACAATAATTGACCATAAATTTGTTTCCATTCTTGCCCATGCGCTTCCACCCTATTTTTATGTGCTTCATAACAAAGCAAATGCGCTAATTCATGTAACAGCGTAATTAAGAATTCAAATGGATTTAAATTTCCATTAACCGAAATCTTATGATTTGCTCCCATGAATGGATGCCGATAGTCTCCCAAAACAGACTTTCTTGCTTTAGTAACTGTAAGATGTACTTTATACTCATTAATTAATTGAACCACTGGCTCAAAAGCTCCCTCAGGCAAGAACTGCCTCAATGCTGCTAATGGATGTTCAACTTTTGCCAAAATAAATAATTACTTCTTTAATGACCACTGAATTTCCAAAAAGGTATATATCAAATAAATCCCCATAGAAATTAATAATGTAGTGAAACCCACAGGCCCAAGATGCTGTCTAGAATAAATCAAAGCTGCTATAGCGAAAATCATCATTTTGATCAAGGTACCCATCATCACTGATTGTACCATTTGATTGGGCTTGCTAGCATCCATCTTTTGAATTCTCCAAAAATTGAATAAAGACAAAGCAAATAACATTAGATTAACCACTAGAATGAAAGAAAATTTAACTCCCTCAATAGGAAAAAAATTGATGCAATACAATCCAATGGCATTCATACACATAAATAAAGCCAATATGGGTAAAAACTTTTTTAACATACTTATTTTTTAGATTGGGTATCTCTAATAATTTTAAACAAAGATAATAGTATAAACAAAAAAGGTAGTATCCATATAAACATAGGCTTTGCATTGGGGCTTAACCAATGTTGGTCAAAATACCTCCCTACGTACATTAAAATAATTAATGCTACCGCCCATTGGCTAGCTAATCCTGCAAATTTTGACCATTGAAAATTGGATGGTATTTTAGTCATTAGAGGGTTGTCCTTCTGGTAATTGTAAAGGAATAGTATCTAATTGATTTGAATTCCCTTCTGAAAGCACTTTCTTAAGTCCTTCAAGGTATTGTTCTTTGTAATGAATAGACTGCTCTAAAGAGTCTGTTCTTATTTTAAGCAATTGCAATGCAGTTCTACTTTCTTTTGTACCATAGCCTGGGATATAATATTTCAATGGAGTGAAAGCAATTAATGCAACAGTTAATCCAACTAATAAAATGAAGCTAATACTGAAAGCTAAATAAACAGACTTTCTAGATAATCTAAAGGCCAAAATCTCATCATAAGTGTCATCATTCGTAATGACCAATCGATAGGTATTACTGCGCCTTTTAAAGGTATTATTGATGTCGAATTTTGCCATAGGTATAAATGCTAGCTAAAGATAAAACAATAATGCAAAAAATGGCTGATTCTACGGTAAATAAAGCAAATTAACTGTATTTTTAAGATGTCTTAGATCCATGAATAAAGCTATAAAATTCATACCCTCAAAAAGCCTCCGTCTTGTTTGTATCCTTATTGGATGCATTGGATTAAATTATGGCGCAATTGCCCAAGACACCAGCAAATCTATATTAGACATCAATAATTCTAAAATAGTAAAAAAGGTAAATGCTCTTTTAGATACCAATCAGAAAAAAATAAACAAATTTATTTTCAATAAAGCAGATTCTGTTAAATCTAAATTAAACAGATCAGTAAGCAATGCTTTACCAAAAGAAGTGGAGAAGCCACTCCCTTATGAAAGATTGTTAAATAAAAAATACACCCTTGGAAGAAGAGCCTATCAAAATACAGTTGCTCAATACAATTACTTTTTTAATGGTCAAGAAGAGCTAAACGAAATTATTTTAAAGACAAGAAATCAATACCAAGACGATTATACTAAATTACTTGGCTTTTATGATTATGATTTAAATGATATAGCAAAATATAGTATTGACTCTATCGTCTACAGATGCAATGCTAATATTGTTTTACACGATTTAAGAAACAACTGGGTTGACGACGCCTACTTACTTATGGCCAAAGCGTATCTTTTTCACAAAGATTTTGATACGGCAGGTAGCATCCTGCAATTTATCAATTATTCATTTGATGAAAAGGAAAATGGAGCCGATTTGCCTATTGGAAGTAATATTAGAAATACCAAAGGAAAATTTAGTATTGCTACTGCCGAAACCAATAGAATTTGGGAGAATGAAAATGTAAGAAATGAAAGTATGATTTGGCAGGCAAGAAATTATTTTGAAACCAATCAAATTAATGAGGGACTTAGCTTATTGGAATTATTAAAATCTGATGCTTACTTTCCAAAAAGGTTATACCCTTTCTTATATGAACAATTAGCCTATGGATATTATTTGAGTGAATCCTATGAAAATGCTGCTAATTATTTGATTAAAGCGCTTCCTAATGCTCCTGATGCAAGTGTTAAAGCAAGATGGTATTTTTTGATTGCACAAATGTTTGATAAAGTAGATCAAAAAGCTGCCGCCTATCCTTGGTATCAAAAAGCAAGTCAATTAGCCATCAATCCTATTTTAGGAGTGTATGCCAAAATAAACATGATTCAATATGAATTAGAAAAAGGCAATGCCAATTGGAGAGTGCTTACAGAAAGTCTAGAACGATTAACCAAAAAAGACAGGTATATCCCCTATGCTGATATCATTTATTTTGAAATGGCCAAATTAGCCATTCAAAATAAAGACCCTATGCAGGCTAGCGATTGGTTAATTCAGTCTGTAAAGAAAAATAGTAACAGTTTGGAACAAAGACAAAAAGCATTTGAATTATTAGGAAGCATCCATTACAATATGGATCAATATGCAATTGCAAAAATTGCCTATGATAGTTTAACTGGGGTACTAAAAACCAACCCTAACTTTGAGACTATTGTTGCTAGAAAAAAATGGATGTTGCCAATAAGCAATAATCAAATTGCCATGCAATTAGAGGATAGTTTATTGTATATATACAAACAACCGGAAGAAGTAAGAAAGACCCTTTTTGATAATTGGACTAAAAGAATGAATACAAGAGCGTCTGAATTAACCCAATTATTTATTGCCGATCCTAAAAAAGAAATTGCTAAAGTTTATATTAATCCTTTACCTGAGAATAATTTTAATAAACCCTTGAACGATTTTTATTTTCAAAATAAAAATTCAGTGGCTAATGGTAAACAACAGTTTGTACAAAAATGGGGTGAAAGACCAAATGTGGATCAATGGAGAAGAAAAACCAGTGGAACAATTGCCTATGCCAATACTAGCTTAACTAAAACTAATACTGATATTGTTATTACTAAAGACAGTACTAAAAAAGAACAAAATTCAATAAGTGCTACTATTTTGGCCATTAATGATAATCAAGATCTTGATAACTCATTGAAAAAATGGAATGAGGCTGCTATTAAAAACGCTCAATTATTTTTATTAGAATTAAATGATTTTGAAAAAGCACTACCCATTTATAGAAAAATTATAGAAAGAGATATTGATCCAATCATAACCGAGAGAGCTTTATTGGATTTAGCAAGTCAATATATTCACGATAACCAGAAGGAAAAGTCTGATGCGATTATTCAGAATGTCATCAAAAAATATCCCAATGGATTTTATGTAACAAAGCAGAGAGAGGCCAATACAAAAAAACAATTAAGCACTGCTTCTTTAGATAATTATAAAACAGCTTATTTCTTATCAAAAATTGGAAAATGGGATAGTTTAGCAAAAGCCCATCCAGTAATTAGTCAAACCGTACTAAAAACAAAATGGAATACCCCCTATCAATTCATCAGAGTAAAAATGTATGCTCAACAAAGAAAAGATAGCTTGGCCATTATAGTTTTAGATTCTATCATTTTACAAAACCAAAATGAGCTGATTAGAGAAAGAGCTAAGAACATTATAACAGAATTAAAAAATAGAAAGAAAACAGAGACCTATTTAAGCCAACTAGTGAATATTATTCCAGTTAATACAACTGTTGTTGAAGAAAATAACATAACTCCTGTTGAAAAAGAGCTTGTCAAAGCGGAAAAGCCTATCCTATCTGAAAATCAAAACCAGGGTATCGCCAACAAAACTGTCAAATCATCGATTCAATTTACCAATGATAGTACCGAAGAGCATTATATGGCCATGGTTATTAAAGGCAGCAAAGAGGTTTTTGTAAAAGAAGCCCAAACTGCTTTAGACAATGTAAATGAGGACGAGTTCAAGAAATTACAATTAGACGTAACTTATGTACAGTTTAATCAAGACACTTATATAGTTTGGGTTGGGCCATTTAATCGCCAACAAGAAAGTATCCAATATGCTCAAAAAATAAAGCCTAGATTAAAGACAGAAATTATCTCCTTTATACCCACAAAACAATATGAAATATTTATTTTTGGGAAGTCAAACATCTTACAGATTAATAATGATGAAGACTTGTTACAATACAAAGACTTCATGTTAAAAAATATTTATAAATAAAAAAGAAACTTCGTGAGCCAAAAAACCGATCAAAGCACTGGACGAACTAGAAAATTCTGGAAATGGTATTTTATCAGCGCCGGAGTTTTTATGTTATTCTTACTACTGCTTAATTTTGGATGGATTGGAGATATGCCAGATTTAGATGATATCGAAAATCCAACTGCCTCTCTAGCTTCTCAGGTATATGCCCAGGACGGAACACCCATGGGAAAATTTTATTTAGAAGACCGAATTAGTGTTAAATATAGAGACCTAAGCCCTTATTTAATTCAAGCATTAGTTGCTACAGAGGATAAAAGATTTTATGATCATTATGGAGTTGATGGAGAAGGTTTATTAAGAGCGGTTGCCTTTTTAGGAAGCCAGGGTGGTGCATCTACTATTACCATGCAAACTGCAAAAAACCTATTTACGGATAATTGGAGCACAAAGAATAAATTACTCCGTGTTATTCAAAAAATTAAAGAAAGTATCATTGCCATTAAATTAGAGCGCAATTTTACTAAACAAGAAATTCTAACATTATACCTTAATACCGTTCCCTTTAGTGAGAACCTTTTTGGTGTAAGTAATGCATCAAGATCATTCTTCCAAAAAGAACCAGATAGATTAAATATTGAGGAAGCTGCGTTATTAATTGGCATGATCAATGCCCCTACTAAGTACAATCCTAATAGAAATCCTAAACTAGCCTTAGAAAGAAGGAATTTGGTATTGAATAGAATGGCTACTCAAAAATATATTACTCAGGAACAAGCCGACCAATTAAAGGCACTTCCGGTGGTTACCAATTTTAAGAAGCTAGATGAAAACAATGGCCTTGGACCCTATTTTAGAATGAACCTGGGCGAGTTTATGAAGAAATGGTGTAAGGAACACAAAAAGAATAATGGCGATAATTACAATTTATATAGAGACGGATTAAAAATTTATACCACCATTAATCCAAGAATGCAATACTATGCTGAAGAAGCGGTTGCAAGACATATGTCCTATTTACAAAAAGCTTTTAACGAACAGAACAATATTAAAAACGGAACTATTTGGAAAGACTTTAATAATTTATTAGAGTTGGCTATTAAACAAACAGATCGTTGGAAGAAAATGAAAACGGAAGATATTGATGAAACAGAGATTCGTAAATCTTTTGACGAACCTGTGAATATGCGCATATTCGCTTATAATAAAAACAGGTTTATTGATACCACAATGAGTCCTTTGGATTCATTAAAATACCATAAACAAATTTTACAAACTGGTTTCTTGGCAGTAGATCCATTTACTGGAGAAGTGAAGGCTTGGGTGGGTGGTGTAGATTTCAAAACATTTAAGTATGACCACGTTAATCAAAATACAAAAAGACAGGTAGGTTCTACAATGAAACCCTTACTCTATTCTTTAGCCATTGAAAAAGCTGGTTTTACGCCATTTAGTATTGTACAAGACCAACAACAAAATTTTGATGGATATGGAATGGTACCAAATACCCCAAAATCTTGTACAGGTTTGTCTATGCCAATGGCACAGGCTTTAGCAGAATCTAGAAACTGCGCTTCTGGATTTATCATGAAACAGATTAATCCCAAAGGCAATGAAGCGGCTAAAGAATTTGTGGACTATTTAAAGAAATGTAATATTCAAACAGAGATTCCTGCCTACCCTAGTATTGCATTAGGATCTGCAGAAATTTCTTTATTTGAAATGGTTCAGGCATATACAATGTTCCCAGGTGGTGGATACAATGCACAACCATTCTTTATTAATCGTATTGAAGATAAAAATGGCAATGTATTAGAAAGCTTCTCTCCTCAAAGAAGAAAAGTGATCAACGAAGTAACCGCTTATTCAGTTGTGAGTATGATGCAAGGTGTTATTTCTAAAGGTACTGGTAGAAGTATGTACTCATTTGGTATTAATGCTCAATCTATTGCTGGTAAGACAGGAACTACCAACGACAATAGTGACTTATGGTTTATGGGATACACTCCTCAAATATTAGCTGGCGCTTGGGTAGGTGCAGATGATCGATATATTCGATTTACTGATAATTATTTTGGCCAGGGTGCTCATGGCGCTCTTCCAATATGGGCATATTTTATGGCAAAAGTGGCCAATGACCCTGCTTGTAATTTAGACCCTAATGCAAGCTTTGATAAGCCAAATGGTATGGGAGATTTAAATATCAATTTTGTTGGACAAGATACCATTGCTACAGATATTCCAGTAGAGACTGATGATATAAAAGCTGAGTCAGATTATGTATTGCCTGATCAAGTGGCCAATACTCCTTCCACTGCTATAGCTACTCCTCCAGTATCCAACACACCTGTTGCAACAAAAAAACAAGCTGCCAATAAAGAAGCACAGAAACCAAAAGCTATTTTACCTAAGAAGAAAGGTTAACGCCTTCTATTTAGTTTGTATAAAATAGTAAAATGATGGTTTAAATTGTTTTGAAAAAAGGCATTGGCATATTGCACTTGTACATTATTGACTAAAAAACTACAGCCTGCACTAAAACCATTTAAACTGTTTTTTTGATTCTGCACATTTAGATCAAATCTTCTTAAAAAATTATACCCCATTGTTAGATTAACGGAGGGACCAAGATTAACTTCTGTGGCGAATATTAAATGATTGAATATATTTTGGTATTTATTGGGACTGCTTAATCCTTCTATACTATTAAAAATAGTATCATTATAAGTATTATCCCATACTGTTAACCTTTGTGCAGTTAAAGAGAATTGAAATGGAGCATCTGCTAATTTTTTGGACACACCAGCAGTAATATTAAATGGTAAATTTTCTTTTTGGTTAAACTTAGTTAATTGAATTCCTACATTATTAACTAATAAAGCCCACTGAGTTAAACCACTATAAGGGGTATACAAAATACCCAGATCGGCTGCAATACCACTAGAACGATAGATGCCATAACTAGATTGTAAAAACTTTACACTTGCCCCTACATTAAAATTAGATTGATAAGTATGTGCAGCACTTATTTGTATGGCATATTCATTGGGCCTAAAACTTCCCAACTCATTACCAGCAATATCTGTCATGGGGATGGTTCCATAGTCCATATACTGTATACCCCACCCAACACTTGTTTTGTATTTATTTACATATTGAGCCCCCATAAAATTATACTGATTAATAGATGCTAGATAGGGTTTGATACTTAAATGTAATTGCCCATCCATCTCACTATTTAAAAAAGCAGGTTGCGTAAAAGCCATGCCAAGGTCTCCCTCTAGATGACTAATATTTATTCCCCCTAATGCGGTTGTTTTTGCTGAAGGTGATAAGCTAATGAAATTAAAAACAGCATTCCCTCCAACTGCCTGTCCAGCAATTGGATTAGCAGATAAAATAAGGCAAATGAATCCTAACCCATAAGTCAATAAATTTCTTTGCCTTCTTTTAAACATATAACAAATCTACACTATTTGTTTATACTAAGGCAAGGTCTAAAACTTGTTGCATGGTTTTTACATAATGAAATTGAACGCCTTTGATAAAATTTTGATCAATTTCATTGACATCTTTTTCATTTTGCCAGCATAAAATAATTTCTTTCATGCCCGCTCTTTTAGCTGCTAAGATTTTTTCCTTGATCCCTCCTACAGGTAATACCTGACCTCTTAAAGTAATTTCTCCGGTCATGGCTAAATAAGGTTTTACTTTTCTACCAGTAAAGGCCGAGCTTAATGCAGTTAACATGGTTATACCAGCACTTGGACCATCCTTGGGTACTGCTCCTTCAGGAACATGTACATGGATTGATTTGTTTTTAAATAAGTCAGGATCTACACCAATTTTTTTATAATTAGCTTGTAAATAAGTCAAAGCAGTTGTCGCACTTTCTTTCATCACATTCCCTAAGTTCCCCGTCAATTTTAATTCCCCTTTACCTTCTGCTAATAAAGTTTCAATAAATAAAATATCACCTCCAACATAAGTCCATGCTAGTCCAACAGCCACACCTGGCATGTTTACTGTTTTATACAAATCATTACTATATCTTGATTGGCCTAGAATTTTAATTAAGTCCGCCTTACTAACCGTTGGTTTCACTTTATGCTTATACGCTAATTCTTTTGCTTGGTAACGCATTATGGAAGCCAATTGTCTATCCAACTCTCTCACTCCACTTTCTCTAGTATAATCTTCGATTACTTTTTCAAGAACGCTATCTTGAATTTTGAAATTGATTTTATCTAATCCATGTGCTTCTTTTTGCTTCGGCAACAAATGTCTTTTAGCAATTTCAATTTTCTCTTCTACTGCATACCCACTTAAATCGATAATCTCTAAACGATCTCTCAAAGCCGGTTGAATTTGACTGATATCATTGGCTGTTGCAATAAATAATGTTTTACTTAAATCATATTCGGACTCTAAGTAATTGTCATAGAAACTATGATTTTGTTCTGGATCTAATACTTCCAATAAAGCACTCGAAGGATCCCCTCTTAAATCTTTGCCTATTTTATCTATCTCATCCAAAATCATTACCGGATTAGAAGTTTTTACCTTTCTAATACTTTGAATAATTCTTCCTGGCATTGCACCAATATAGGTTTTACGATGTCCTCTAATTTCACTTTCGTCATGCAATCCACCTAAGCTTACTCTAGTATATTTTCTTCCAATGGCATGTGCAATAGATCTGCCTAATGAAGTTTTACCAATACCCGGAGGGCCCAAGAAACATAGGATTGGGCTTTTCATATCCCCTTTTAATTTTAGTACCGCCAAATACTCAATAATTCTATTTTTAATTTTAGACATGCCATAATGATCATTGTCTAAAACCTTTTTAGCATTCTTTAAATCATAATTATCATCTGTGTACTCTAACCATGGCAAATCCAATAATAAATCTAGATGATTGTATACAACAGAGTAATCTGGTGTACTTGGATGCATACGCTCCAATTTTTCCAAACCTGTTTGAAATAATTTTTTAGCAGCATCTGGCCATTTCTTATTCTCGGCCTTCTTTTTCATTTCAACAATCTCACGCTCGTTGGGATCACCCCCTAACTCATCCTTAATACTCTTTAATTGTTGTTGTAAAAAATAATCTCTCTGTTGCTTGTCTAATTCAGTTCTAGTTTTATTAGCTACTTTATTTTTTAATTCAACAAATTGTAATTCCTGTTGTAAAAAATGAATTAATTTTTCAGCTCTAGCAACTATATTATTTTGTTCCAACAAAGCTTGCTTCTCATTAATGGCCACATTCAAATTGCTACTCACAAAATTGATTAAGAACAATGGACTCTCAATGTTCTTTAAAATCATGGCAGCTTCTGAAGGAAAATTTGGAGATAGCTGAATAATTTGAGTGGCTAAATCTTTAATGGTTGCCAATAAAGCTTGAAAATTTTGATCTTCTTTAGCCATCTTCTCTTCTTCTAAGATGGATACTTTTGCTTGAAAATAAGGATCCACCTCTACCATCTCTAATAATTCAAAACGCTTCTTTCCTTGAATGATAATTGTAGTTCCTCCATCTTGCATCTTGATCATCTTGATCACTTTTGCAACTGTTCCTATCTTACATAAATCGGCTGGACTTGGATCTTCAATATTCCCATCCATTTGAGAAACCACCCCAATTAATTTGTCTTTTCCAAAAGCGGCTTTAACTGCTTGAATGCTTTTGTCTCTTCCAACAGTAATAGGTATTACTACCCCTGGAAATAAAACGGTATTTCTTAATGGTAAAATAGGAATGATCTCTTCTACTTCCAATGCTGGCTCATTTTCCATATCCTGCTCGTTAAATGAAAAAAGCGGGATGAACTCATTCTCTTCTTCTGACTTAAAAAGTATATTATTCACTGTCAATCAATTTAGTAGGTGGTATAAATGACATAGCCAATTTGACATATTTATTGGTCAAAGCGGATTCATTTATGAGTTTACTATATATGCAATATATGTGCCAAATTGGGGATTAGGGGCAAAAAAAAATCCCTCCGCATGCGGAGGGACCTTCTTGCAAGAAGTTTTATACTTCTAATTACTTTTTAGCAGCAGTATCTACAGCAGTAGAATCAGCAGCTACAGCAGTAGAATCAACAGCAACAGCAGCTGTATCAACAGTTGCAGCAGCAGTATCAGTTGTTGCTTCAGTAGAAGCGCCACCACAAGCAGCTAATGCAGCGATAGCGAAGATTGCGAATACTTTTTTCATTTTCAGGTTTTTTTAAGTTTGGTATTAAAAATACGTGTGCAAATATATCGATAGACTGAATAATGTCCAAATTTTAACTAATTTTTTTATAATTTTTTAGAAAAAAAGCTGAAAAACTTAGTTAAAAGCTTCATAACTACTTCTTTCTGAAGTAAATACGAATAGGCACCCCTGTAAATTTAAAATTAGCCCTCACCTGGTTCTCCAAATAATTTCTATAAGGGGTCTTAATGTCATCTGGGAAATTGGTAAAAAAGGCAAAACTTGGAACCCTTGTAGGTAATTGTTGCACAAATTTAATCTTGATCACATGACCTCTAACTACTGGAGCCTGGTATTTCTCAATCACTTTCAACATAATTTCATTCAACTTAGAAGTAGCTATCTTTCTATGTTTATTATCAAATACGTCCAAGGCAATTTCTATGGCTTTGAAAATCCTGGTCTTTTCTGTAGCAGATATAAATAAAATGGGCACATCAGTAAAAGGTGCCAGTTTGTCTTTTAGCTTCTTTTCATAATCTCTAGCCGTATTGGTTTCTTTTGGAATTAAGTCCCATTTGTTTACCAATACCACAATTCCCTTACCCTTTCTAATAGCTAAGCTAAAAATACTCAGGTCCTGGGCAGTCACCCCTTTTTCAGCGTCTAAAACCAATAAACAAACATCTGCCTCATCCATTGCCTTGATAGCACGAATCACAGAGTAAAACTCTAAATCATCCTTCTCTTTATTCTTTCTTCTGATACCTGCAGTATCAATTAACATGAACTCTTTTTGGAACATATTGTAATGAGTATGAATGGTATCACGTGTGGTACCTGCTATTTCGCTCACAATAGTTCTCTCCTGACCAATCATCGCATTTAATAAACTGGACTTACCTGCATTGGGTTGTCCAACTATAGCAATTTTTGGGATAGAGGGTGCTTCTTCTGGCTCTGCACCTTCTGGCAATTCTTCGGTGGCAGCTGGCTTCGGCTCTTCCTTAATGTCTGCCGTAATAGCATCCAATAATTCACCCGTTCCGCTACCAGAAATAGAACTAATAAAGAAATTATGCTCAAATCCCATAGAGTAAAACTCAGTTCCTTCTAAAGCTCGGGTTGAATTGTCTACTTTATTCACCGTCACATATACTGGCTTGGTTGTTCTTCTAAGCATATCTGCCATAGAATCATCTAAATCGGTTAAACCAGTAGCCGAATCCACCATAAAAATGATGGCATTGGCCTCATCAATGGCAATTCTAACCTGCTTTCTGATCTCCGTTTCAAACATATCACTTGAATCTGGCACAAATCCACCCGTATCAATCACATTGAAAGATTTACCATTCCAATCCGTTACACCATATTGACGGTCTCTAGTTACCCCACTTATATCGTCCACAATCGCTTTTCTTTCTTCCAAGAAACGATTGAACAAAGTACTTTTTCCTACGTTGGGTCTTCCTACAATGGCTACAGTATAGCTCATATTAATTTCATTTAAATATTTATATATACTATTATTAAATATTGATAATCAATAATTTAATAATATTTATTTTATTGATAACCGTATTCCTTTAACTTCAAATCATTGTCTCTCCACTTAGGCTTCACTTTCACAAAAAGCTCAAGGTATACCTTAGATCCAATAAACTCCTCAATGTCTTTTCTTGCCTGAACACCAATCTCTTTAATCATCTTACCCTTTTCCCCAATGATAATTGCCTTCTGGGTCTCTCTATTCACCACAATATCCGCCTGAATCTTAATTAATAAAGGCTGTTCTTTATATGAGTTCACCAATACTGCAGTATGATAAGGTATCTCTTCCCCAAACAAACTATAAATCTTCTCACGTATAATCTCACTCACAAAGAACTTGGTTGGCAAGTCACTTAAATCTTCTTGGCTATAAAAAGGAAATCCTTCAGGAACATATTCTAAAATAACTTTCAATAACCTTTCTATATCACTCTTATTCAATGCACTAAGTGTAATTAAATTAGTACAATACTTCTTTTCTTTAAAGAAAGTCTGTGCCTCTTTAACTTGCTGACCAGTAGCTAAATCGGACTTATTCAAAACAACAATACAAGGCACTTTTAGCCTTAATCCACTAAATATAGCGTCCACTTCTTCTAGATTATCCCTGATATCTACCATTAATAAACCCAAATCGGCATCTTCTAAGGCAGACTTAACTGCTCCCATCATTTTCTCATGAAGCTTGTATTTGGGATCAATAATGCCTGGGGTATCAGAAAAGATAATTTGGTACTCGTCCTCTTTGTTCAAAAATGCCTTAATTCTATGTCTTGTGGTCTGTACTTTGGAAGAAACAATAGCCATCTTCTCGCCCATTAAGGCGTTCAGTAAAGTGCTTTTACCGGCATTAGGTTTCCCAAATATGTTTACAAATCCGACTTTCATACATGTGCATTCTACACAAAGTTACTAGAAAAAAAATCCGCTCTCGATAGGAATCGGGAGCGGGTTACTTTAGTTGCGAGGGAAGGGATCGAACCTCCGACCTTCGGGTTATGAGCCCGACGAGCTACCGCTGCTCTACCTCGCGATGTTTGGAGGGCAAAGGTAGGCGTTTATTAGTTCTTGAACAACTTTATAGGTAAGAAATTGAAATTAGCGCAGGAACGGAAAAAATGGGGTATTTGAAGGATTATCTAGCGCAAGATTTAACACAGTTAATTTATGAATGCCAGATTTCACGGGGTGTTTTCCTCACGCAAAGGGATGTTTCAAAAATTACTTGAATTTTAGCTCATTAGTGGATTCATTGTTTAAGTAGTAAATTTGTATCCTATTAATAAAGAGAAATAATCATGAGTACAATTAGATTGAGTTTAAAAAATATTAGATGCGAAGGGTGTGTAAAATCAATCAAAACAGCGTTGGAAAAGCATACTAATATACAAGAGGTGAATGTGGTAAAAGAAACTGGTGCCGTTACAATTAAGGGGGAAGGTTTAGTTAACTCAAATATCATAGAGGAACTTACTGCATTGGGTTTTCCAGAAAATAAAAAAGGGTTTTTTACTAAGCTGTTCTCTTAATAAGAAATTTGACAAAAAATCACGCAAAAATAAAAAGGACTTACGATTTAACGTAAGTCCTTGATTTGAATTAAGTAGAGTTTAGATAAACCAGTAGCCTCCCGTTTTAAGAGGTGAATTCCTCACACAAGAGGTTATTTCAAACTTACTTTTTGATTAACTCAAAATAGGTAACCTCAAATCTATCCTTTACAATGGT
Source organism: Bacteroidota bacterium (assembly GCA_024640255.1). Classification (GTDB taxonomy): domain Bacteria; phylum Bacteroidota; class Bacteroidia; order Chitinophagales; family Chitinophagaceae; genus Sediminibacterium. Next base: position 14,642 of record JAHEFI010000011.1, read on the forward strand.
TCCCTGCACCTTTGCTTTCTTGATTGCATTACAGAAACCCTCTGTATCATGAGCATCACCATGGTCGTCTAAATCAGTTCCATCTACGAAGTAATTCTTGCCTTTAAATTTAATTGCTAAAAGACAACCCTTTCCCTCCATTTTAAACATACAAGTTCCACAAGTAGCTTCCACTTCATAAATAGGATTCTTTGGATTGTATACTAATTTTTTCTTAGTAGTGTCTTGTGCATAAGTCAACGAAAAAGAAACCATCATAACAAGTAACAATAAACATTTTTTCATAAAATTGATTTTTTAATAATTTAAATATAAACCTATACCATATCCCATATCACTATCGTAGTGTGTTCTTAATCCCATATTTTTATTGAAGATGTATCGTGCACCAAACATAAACTCTTTATCAGTATTGACCATGAATTCACCTCTTAATCTCTTAGATAATGGGATGTCTTCTCTCATAAGCTGCAGTCTAAGATTTCCATCTTGATATACTTCAGTTTGAAAAGTAATCAACATTGGTAAAACATATGCAACACCAATACTTATTTGTCTTCTTTCATCTTTGGTATTAATTTGACCAAATAGGTTTTTCTCAGATTCTCCCATTTCCATTTTCCTATAACGCCAGTCAAATCCAATAAAAGGCATTAACCATTGCATTTTACCTATATACCTTCCAATGTGAGTTTCAGATTCATAACCATGCATATTATTATATCCTAATCTCCATTCAGAACCAATACTCCATCTTGTATTCTGCATCATTGCCATCCCATCATTCCCATTACTTGCAAAGTCGTTTTCAGCCATCGCATGGAATTTCCTGTCTTCTCCAAATAACTTCCTTTGGGCTAATTTTGGATTTGGAATTAAAGGATTGGTCGCTTGGTTTTCATAACTAAAAATCCTTCCCATACCACTCATCATGTGGTATAATATATGGCAATGAAAAAACCAATCACCTTCCATATTAGCATTAAACTCAAGCGTATCTGTTTCCATTGGCATAATGTCAATAATATTCTTTAACGGTGCATTATCTCCCTGTCCATTTAGAACTCTAAAATCGTGTCCATGTAAATGCATGGGGTGTCTCATCATAGAACCATTGTAGATAATCATTTTGACATTTTCACCTTTTTTAATCAAGATTTTATCAGATTCAGAAACAACTTTATTATCCATACTCCAGACATATCTGTTCATATTGCCTGACAATTCAAACTTAATGACCTTAGTTGGAGCTTCTTTTGGTAGTGAAGTGTTATGAGGAGACTTGAGCATGGAGTAATTCAAAGTAACAATATCAGAAAGTGCGTTACTATTGTATTGATTTTCTTTATCCTCCTTTTTTTGAGCATTACTTGGGCCGGTGATTTCTGGATACATCACTACATTCATATCCATTTGATTTAAACTCATTTGCATTCCCATATCATCTAAGTCCCCATTCATTTTCATCATAGAGTTCATCATCTTCATTCCTTCAAAATATTTCAATCTAGGAACGGGTACCATTGTTTGTTTTTCACCTTCACCCACATACATTAATGCTCTATTAATTCTATCTTCTGAAGTAGCTTGAAACGCGAATGATTTATTCTTTTCAGGAACAGTCAAAACAACGTCATAGGTCTCAGAAACAGCAATGATTAACCTATCTACTTCAACTGGCTCAACATCATTTCCATCATTAGCAACAACTTGAAACTTACCACCACCATAGTTTAACCAAAAATAGGTGGATGCTCCACCGTTAGATATTCTCAACCTTACTTTATCTCCAGCTTTGAATTGTGATAATTGACTTTCTTGGCTTCCATTCAATAAGAACTTGTCATAATACACATCACTTACATCCATTGCCAACATTCTCATAAATTCATTTTTGACTTTGGTTGTGAAGTGACCTTCTTTTATCGCTTCTGCATAACTTTGAGTAGTTCCCTTTTTAATTGCGAACCAATCAGTTGCATTATGCAACATTCGGTGGATATTATTTGGATTGTAGTCCGTCCACTCACTAATAACTACTGGTATAGTAGGTAAATCATCAATACCTTTTCTAAATGTTGGGTCATCCTGTCTTTTATTTAAAATCATTGAACCATACATCCCAATTTGCTCTTGCAAACCTGAATGACTATGATACCAATGTGTCCCATTTTGTGCAATAGGAAAACGATACACATGTGTGGTACCCGGTTCGATTGGCATTTGTGTTAAATAAGGAACGCCATCCTCTTTATTAGGCAAAATTAGTCCGTGCCAATGTAAAGAAGTAGATTCCTTCAACTCATTGTATACGTGAATTTCTGCTGTATCACCTTGTGTAAAAGTCATTGTTGGCATGGGAATTTGTCCATTAACAGCAATTGCTCTTTTGGTTTTCCCTGTAAAATTCACCAAAGTATCTCTTACGTATAAATCATATCTAACCACCTTTTGAGCAGATAGATTAACTGATGCGCATAACAAAGCAATTACAACAAGGTAAATCGATATATTATTTAATTTCATTTTTTTATTATTGTATGGTCTCAACTACTTTACCGCAGATCAACATTTGATTGCCATAATAGGGATTCTTAATCTTGTTTTCTAAACTCAACCAGTTCGCCCCTTTACCTTTATTCGCCATAGGACAAAATTGATAGTAAATAGGCATTTCAGATTTAGAGACTTTTATTACAGCATAAAGGTTTTTAGACAAACTCATAAAATGGTCTCTTTGGTGTGTGATTTCTTTTGTTTCACTGATATGTTCAGCGTCTTCCTTTAAATCATTAACAACCTTCATCCACTGCGTATGCGTTTCTGTGTTAAGTTCGCTCATGTTTACTTCTTGTATAGCACTTAAAAGTGTTTTTGAAGCACCAGAAGAACTTGTACCATCACTTTTCACAAGTGCGTCTTTAAGTTGGATATATGCATTTAAAACCTTGTTGATACCTGTATTTGTTTGTCCATTTGCTATAGTAGCAAATAATATAATGGCAGTAGCCATCAATAGTTTTATTGATTTCATTTTTTCAATTTTTAGTAAATGTAAATTTTCAAGTTGTTCAACTTGACTAAAGAGAAATATAGCTTATGCTATTTTAGGAGGATGCCAAATTGAAATATATACATCGTTGTAGAAGGAAGGTTTATATGTATTATACTTCCTTTGGATAGTAGAAAAGAATATAGTTTCTACAATAACTTCTTTTTTATAGACATAACTATTTATACAAACAGAAGTACAAGCGCAGTTGTGATGGGTACATTTTTGATTACAATCGTGACCCATATCCTTACTATGCGACTTGCAACAATCAGACTTAGCTTTAGCCTTGGTCATGTTTAAAAAAGACGTTGCCTTAGTAGAATTGTGTGGCTTGTTACACGCATATACATTGTTGGAGTATAGATTCACCCCAATTACTAATAGTAATAATATGATTATTTTATTGTACATGACGTAGGCAAAGATATAATAAATCAAGATAAAACTATCTATAATTTCGGTCTAATAAACAAACATATCCTGCAACATATATAGATTCTGTATCTCCTCCTGACGCAGCGAAAGGTATATCCTTGTTGTCTGTACAGATGAGTGATTGAATAATGAAGATAAACGGACTAAACATGCCTCACTTTGGTTATTTCTGTCCCAGCACAACCTCCCAAATGTCTTTCTCATTGTGTGGCTACTTATCCTCTTACCACGAATACCAGCTTTTGCGGCATATAACTTGATTTGTTTATTGATTGTACGGATGTGTAATGGAATAATACAACTGCTCCTTTCAGGACACCCCATTTGAGAATATACCTTTGCAATCGTATCAGTCAGTTCAATATGTAAAGGAATTTCTCTAACCTTACCCGTCTTTTTCTCCTTCAATATAAGGTTGGACTTTCCTAATACCATGTTCCAAGTGATTTGGGATAAATCAGAGTATCTTAGTGCAACTGATACTCCCAACCTTACAAAGAGGTAATAGACCCATAATTGGTTTTGATAAAGGTACTTTAAGAGTTTGTTTAGTTCAATTTCTTCTAAATGTTCTGCGGATTTGATTTTTGTAGTCATAGTTCCTTTTTTGTGCTATGCTACGGCTTTTGGCACTACTGGCAATAAAGAAAGTTGAAATGAATTGATTTTTAGCGTTTTGTTAGCTCCTTCTTTGTATAAAAGGGAACTACCAAGAAATAACATCCTGTAAATTAAAAGGAAGTCAATTTTATATTTTATTTAAAAAAATAAAATTAATTACACAAGTTGATTGGCAATTACAAGTAATTGATTTGGTTGTAATTGCCAATCAATATCTAAATTTTGATCTGTTCCCAATGTTCTTTGGCAAATAGTCAGGGTCGTATTCATTTGTATCTTCCAATAGGTCAATTTCCATATCCTTATACATACATAAATTTATCATCATTACAATATAGGCTACAACATCTTCCTTATATCCTGAAATCCCAATCTTATCACTCACTACATTATTTAACCTCATCGTATTTTCAATTATCCTTAATACATGACGATAACTTTGGCTGTTTATTATTTCTGCATTCATTTGAGAACCCTTACTCAAAGCAAATACTGCTATTTCAGGGTACTTTATTTCAATTTGGTTCTTATTTCTTCTTGCCATTAGTGTTTTGTTTTATCAAGTATGTCTTCTTTATGGCACCTTCTTCCTGTTCGCGGATTATATTAGAGGCTAAGGTTTTTAGTTGCTGCTCACTAATCAATAATTTTATCCTTTTTCTCGGTGTTTCACTTACAAGTGTCGTTAATTTCATAGTATATTTCTTTACTATAAATACCTCCAAAAAAGCTAATAAGACCCCTTATTTCTTCTTATTTTGATAATGCAGTGGTCATTTCACAAAAGGGAGTATATCTAATACATCCCACAGGTAGGAACAACTCAAAGTAAATTCTGTATTGGAATACTCCCGCCTGAAAAAAATAGGAAACCAACCAATTATATAATAACCATGTCTTTACGACAAAAAGGTTCCTCAAAGAACAAATTAAGTACTTGGAATTAGTTAAACAATGACACCTCATAGTCCATGTCTATTGGTGGATCCTTTTTTCTATCACCGATTGTATCTACACTCATCCCAATCAATTTCGCTACTGCTCTGTTGGTAGGTTTTATGTTCTGTACATTCAATAAATCAATTGCACTATCAATTTTCTTACGCGTTTCCCATCTTGTAAATGCACCATTGATTACACTTGCTATCGTTTTCTTTTCATCACCCGAAAGTTCTTTATTATCGGGATTAAAATGAACCCGTTTAATCCTTGTTTCAATATGATACTCTCCTGTCCTATTGATATTATCAATAACGCTATTAAAGAACCTAACCAACTCCTTCGTTCTCATCCTTTCAGTTGTTTTATTATTGTTGATGAAGAATAAGTAAGAGTATATATAATCCAAATCCACCTCCTTATTCAAGTAGTAAAGCTGGTGTATTATTCTATAAAAGAAAGCGTGCTTGTAATCATCTCGTATCTTAAACATAATCCTTATTTCATCTAACACCTCTACCTCCTTAAATTCAACAACAGGATTAGAAACAGGTACAATAGTTTTAGTTTTTATGTTAGCCAGTATCTCGTCTAAATTATAGACATGATACCACTTGTACTTTTCATGATTATTACTTTTAGATAAATCGGAATCCAATGAATTATAAAAAGAAGAAGAATATGAACTTGGTTGAATTCCAATTTCTACATCATTTATATCTACATCAACCACACTATCGTTATTTACGAACACATCAGGATCATATGAAATAAACATTGCCCTACCGATGCCAGTAGCTTTGGGATCTACTTTTTCATGTTTCAATAAGGTAGTTCTTACTTTGTTCCATATAAAAGGGAAGGTGCCTTTTGTTATCTCGTTGCTTACTCTAACTAATATGGTTAGACCAGCACCTGACGGAGATAAACAAACTAATGCAACATTATTACCATATTGGTCTATTATCCTTTGCTTTTCTTGTAAAACATTTTTTACATTATCTAAATCAAAATATAAGAAACCTGTAAAGCAGATAAAGTTTTCCGTAAAATGGTCATCACTTAAATTTCTCTTCTTTACATCTACCTGCGGAGTAATATAAGGTAGTTGCTCCTTGAAGGTTTTGTAATAGCCATCACCTGCTTGTTTTAGATGACGGATAGTTTCTATTTGACCCCTGTGGGATCCGTTTAGGATTAATTGGTAAAGTTCCTGAAAATCAATCTTCCTGTTTGGAGTGGTGCTCTTGATTCCTTTTTCATATATAGGTATCATTAAAATAAAAGACCCCAAAGGTCAGCAGTGGAGGTGCTTTGTTTGGGGCTTCTAAAAATATCTTATGTGCTTAACGATAATATACTCCACATATATTATCACACTTGTATAATATAAATATTAGGTTTTAGAAAGTCAAGCCCCCTACTGAAAAAAAATGCCAAAATTTTTAATTCAGTTTTCAGGGTCTTTCAAATTGGAGCAGATTTTACTGGAAATTTTAGAAACGGATTTGACCTTATTAGGTGGTATTCAGGGGGGCAGGGGCAAAAAAGAACGGATACGGCAGTTAAAATAGTCCCTCCTGCCCCACTACCTAACCCCAAACTTCCTTTAAAAATACAGGATGTCGTATATCCAAAAAATAATTTTGTTTTTTAATTAGCCACCCTTATCTTTGCAATCTAAACAACACAACCATGAGAATTAAATTTCCGCAAATACTTTGCTACGAAGATTGGTTAGACCTATTTAAGATGGGCTTTGTAGGTGATGATGAATTTGATGAAAATGGTTTAAGGAGGTTTAAGAAAAAGAATGATATTCCTTGGGCAGAAGATCCCGAAACCGCTGAAATGAAAATGGTCAGGGACGACATAATAACCACCATGGAAAAAAATAAAGCAGTCATGTTAGAATTGGAGCAGAAAATGGTAAAGTACCAGCAATTATATACTCTTGAAAATCCATCTGTTTATTTAGCAACAATCAAAGATTCAAGAAATGCAGAAGCACCAACCAATTCTTTAACGGCAAAAACATTTTGGCCTATGATGAACGGAAGGAGAAAGGAAATTAGAATTTACATTGGCAAAGAGAGTGAATATCCAGACCATAAAAAAATTCATGTGAGGATACTTGCAAAACAGAAAATGAAGGAAACCCTTTTAGAACGATATAACAATGGAGAACTGAAATAGATATGCTACATGAATAAAAAGAATGTCCTATGGGGCATTTTTTTACCCCAGCTTCGTATATCCAAAAATTATAATGGTTTTTGGAAGTGCCTTGAAAAAGGTAGGGGGATTTTTTTTGCCTCGTCGGTATATCCAATATAAAAACTTGTATTTAATAACGCTTAAAATAAATCAAATGAGCAAAAAAGTAGACCCAATCAAAGTAAGTGAATTAGAAATTCACCCAGCAGTCAAAGAAATTTGGCAAAAGAAAAAAGTTGAATTCATCAAATACACGATGAAATTAACAGGTCAAGAAAATCCAATCTATGTAGTTAAACGAAAGGATAAATTCTACGTAGTGGAAGGTGTTGTTCGTTTAGTGGCTGCACAAGAAATACCAATGGAGTTTCTTGATTGTATCGTACTTGATATTCCCGATAATCAAGTAATAGACCAACGATTACGACTAAACCAAAAAAGCAAGACACACATAAAAGAAACCTGTTATTACTTGGAGCACATGTTGGGATTGATTGGTAAAAGTCAAGGTAAAAAACACGAGTTGATGGGTTTTGGCAAATTTAATGATGAGGAAGAATTCGGTTTGGCTGGTAAAGACCGATACGAAATTGCATGTCATTATACAGGATTGGATTTTGGGCCATCCACATTAAGAAAGTTGATGAAAATTTACTGGCTTGAAAAGGAAGATGAAAAGGTGGCTAAATTGGAATTATTGGAGTTCATTGATCGTGGCGAATTGTCTGTTGATAAGGCACACAAGCACTTGATGAAAAGAGATAAGAAAATCAAGGATAAAGAGGAACGCGAAAAAAGAGATTACGAAGGTAAGAGTACAAAAGGTTGGTACAAGTTATTCAACAAGTCATCATTAGATTTAAGTGATCTTGAAGATGGCAGTATCAAAATTACTGGTTTCTCACCACCTTATGAAGGTTCAATGAGATCGTACAGACACCAAGATGAATTAAAACACGGACAGGAAAAAACAACCGAAGAGTATATTAAAAATGGTATGGAGTTCCTCAAAGCATTGTTGCCGAAATTGCACATGGACGCAGTGGTATTCATTATCATCGGTGAATCTTACAAGGGTTCATACAATAGTGTTGTTAGCCGATACGAATTGGCATTAAGAGAGATTGGTTTTGATATTATTGGGGTTTGCCCATGGATTAAAGAAAATCCAACTCCAGTAAAATTGAAGGAGTTTTTCCAACCAGCGGATGAAAAAATTATCGTCTGTAAAAAAATTGGAGGGAAACCAACATTTCACCCAACCTTGAAGCCATTAGAAGCAGGTGGTGGTGAAATTGAACTAAAAAGGAGTAGAGATGGTAAAAATGGAAAGTCCAACTACTATATAGGTGGTGATGGCACATCTATCACCAATGTGATTACGACACCTGTTTTCAATCATAATGAGTATAAGGATATTGACCCGTCATTTAAGCACGACGCACCTTCACCTAAAAAATTATACGAGATTTTTATTGAGACCTACTCAAACCCATCGGATACTTTTTTGGATATTTTCTGTGGTAGCGGACAAGGTTTAGATGTTGCCCTATCCAATGGACGAAATGCAATTGGCTACGACATTGATCCCTTATCTATTGAATTCTGTGAAAAACGATTACAAAAAATATTAAACAACCCTGATATAGAGATCGGGGTTGCAGCATAAAATCAATTCCAATGAGTAATAAATCAAATAGTGCGTACTATAACCTTACAGAAAAAGACGAGTACTACACTCCTGCACTTTTAGTTGATGTTGTATTACCATTTATCAAACCCAATTCAGTAATATGGTGTCCATTTGATACAAACCAAAGTGAGTTCGTAAAAGTGCTTGATGGTGCCGGTCATTTAACTATTCAATCACATATTTGGCAGGGATTTGATTTTTTTAACTATCAACCTCCCAAGTTTGATTATGTAATATCTAATCCTCCATTTTCCTTGAAGATGGAGGTGCTTGAACGACTGCTTATGATTGGCAAACCATTTGCCATGTTATTGAACATGAGTTGTATGAATTATGCAGGAGTGAAAAAGATTGTTAGAGAAAATGGGATTCAACTACTTGTGCCAGATAAAAATGTAAGTTTTGATGGCATTAAAAGTCCACCATTCACAAGTGTATTCTATTGTTATAAGATGTTGCCAGCAGAAATGGTACATGTAATTGTTAGACATAAAAACACAGGTAAATATTTTGAGCCATCTGCAATGTACAATTTGGATTTACAATATTAAAATACAAGGCAGTATCAAAATTATTTGTGAATTTGGCAGTAGCTCCAAATGCAATAAAGCTCTCAATTATTAGCTTTTGAAGCTGGTGTCTTTCACTATAACATTAAAATAGAAAAAGATGAAAAAACAATCGCGTATTTCCATAATGGAAGTTGGTGATGTAATCAATCGTAGAGACAGAGATACAATTATATCATGGCTGATTGATAATAGAATTACAATTCACTATGATAAACAACCCTATGTCTATAAGTTGCAGGTTGAGTACCAAAACTTAAAACCATTGATCTTGGATTGTAAAAACAACTACCCACACGTGTGGAAAGAGAAACTAAAAATCCTTTGTGATGGTAATACCAATCTGTATGATCTATTCCTTTTAGAAATGGACAATACAATATCATTAGCAGCCCCATCAACAAGAGTTAAACCAAGAAATCAACAACAAGAAGAACTATTAAAACGAATTTACAGATGAGTAAAATAAAAACCCCAAAGAACACCCGAAATGGTATTAAAGTTTGGTGTAGAAAATGCAGACAGAACAATACTGGGTGCAGACACTATGAGTACCATTCATACCGAGTTAATGTAATTGATCGTATAACTGGCAAACACAAAAGTAAAATACTTGAAGCAACTGAATATGACGATGCACAGGTAGAGGCAATCAATTTCAAGAAAGGTCTGGCAACACAAAAGCAAGCACCTGTAAGTTCAATGGGAAATGATTATGCATTGGCTGACGGGATCTTAAAGTACCAATTGTACCTACAAGGAGATAGTGAGTATCAGCAGTACAATAAAGTCCTTACCCCCAAGTATATCAAAGAGACAATTGGCTTTTTAGTAAAATTCCATGATAGTGTTAGAGAAAATCGTAAAATAGAGTGGATTAAACCCACTCAAATCAATCGTGCTGATGTATCATACTTTTTTGGGAAGTTAAAGGAAAAATACCACCCCAAATCAGTAAATAACATCATCCAGTCCCTAACAACCTTCTTTGATTTCCTAATAGACAAAGAAGATATTGTCTTGAAGAACTTTTTTAAGGAGTGTGCCAGTTTGCCAGTACCCAAAAAAGTAATCTATACCCTAAACAAAGATGAATTTGATATGATCCTTAATGCAGTTGATACTTACGCCCCATCATTTACCCAAAATAACGGGAAGAAGGTTCAAGTGTATTATCCATGGATGAAGAATGCTTTTAGATTATTCCTACTTTCTGGTGGTCGTAGAGAAGAAATAATCAATTTGAGATGGTGCGACATTTACTCAAAAAATGGTACCAAGTTCTTTATGATAGGGAACTTAAAAGCTAATAGAATACAAAAGTCAGACGAATATGTTAAATACATTCCTATCGGTGCAGACCTTGAATCCATGTTAAATGAATTAGGGTTTAAGGACAAGAAACACTCAAATGAAAGGATCATTGACCCTACGGAAGAGTTTAGCTCCAATACCATGATGGAGAGAATAACAATGGCATTCACCCACTATAAAAAAGGTGCTGGTATAAAAGGGCCATTTACCTTAAAGAATTTGAGAAAGACCTACATATCTTGGACTAACCAAGTGTTGGGAAAAGACACAGGTATGATTACCTCTAATTCAAGTGAAAAAGTATTGAATGACCATTACCTTGACCCTACTATTTTAACGAACCTTGATAAAGCAGCATTAGAGGTTAAAATCTTTGGTTAAAAAGTTAGCGCAGAGATTTAGCACAGACATAAAAAAACCACTTGGTGATTATCCAAGTGGTTCTATTTCAATATTTTAATAACTACTTTATCTACTTAAATTACCCGTTATGAGCCCGACGAGCTACCGCTGCTCTACCTCGCGATGTTTGGAGGGCAAAGGTAGGTCAATATTCCTTCTAAACCAAGTTTATGGGAAAGAAAAAGCCCCTCAATTGCTTGAGAGGCTTCTCTAAAGATATTTACAGCGATTTTAAGCCACCGCCTTTCTACGCTTCATATAGAAGTATAAGCCAGTAAATGCAACAATTAAAATCAATGGAATAGTTAAGGTTGCATTAATGATTTCTGGACCTGCTAATTTCTTAGCTTCATTAGTCACAGCAGCTAAATCGGCAGCAGCAGTATCAGCTGGTATTTTAGCAGCTACCAATTTATCATAGAAATCACTCATGAAGATCATATAAATGGATACAGCAAACATACCTGCCCCACCCATTAAATTAATACCTACTGCTCCTGTTTCTGGAAGGTTTTCAGATACAAAGCCTAACATGGTTGGCCAGAAATAACATACACCAATTCCAAAAACAATAGCGCCTACAAATAACATATTGCCGGTACTATGTCCTAAAATATATAAACCAGCAGCAGCCAAAATAGTAGAAATTAATAATACACCTTGTGGAGAGAATCTATGAACTACTGGACCTGCAAAGCCTCTACCTAAAACCATAATACCTGTCTCGATGGTTAATAATAAAATGGCATTCTCACTAACATTTTTCAATAATACATCAATCCATTGTCCAGTAAATAATTCCGTAATGGCAGTACCAAACATACAGATGAACATAAATATGAACAAAGGATTTAATAATGATTTATACATAGTAGAAGCAGAAACCCCACTAGATACACGCTCAGTCACAGGGAACTCCAACTTAGAGAATAAATAACCATATAAGATAGTTGGGATCAACATGATACCCACTTGAATTTGCATTCCTAAACCAATCTTATTAAATAAATAAACTATTAATGTACCAATTACAATACCTCCAGGGAACCATAAATGGAAGTGATTTAATTTAGTTGTCTTGTTTTCAGGATACAAAGAAGTAACCAAAGGATTACAAGATGCCTCCACTAAACCATTGGCAATACCTACACATAAAGTAGATATAAATAAAGTCCAATAGCCTGTTGCAAAAATGGTTAAAGCAATACCTGCAGCATGAAATAGAAAAGCTACTACAAGTAATCTTTTCATTCCAATAAAATCAACAATAGTACCACCTACTAAAATAGCTAAAGGGAATCCCCAAAAAGCTGTTGCTGCAATTGTTCCTAATTGTGCTGAATCTAAATTAAAATCAATCCCTTGTTGGCTAAGCACCCCTGCTCTAATTCCAAAGGAAAGTGATGTCACTAAAAGTGCCAGACAGCTGGCAACAAATAGCTTGTTGGTTTCAATGTTTTTTGACATAATCGTTGGTTTTGGTTTTTGACAACGTTAATTTAAATAATTTTTTTGATTAATGCTGTCAAAAACCTCAACAATTAGTCATTTCTACGCTTAATGGTGGACGCCCCTGAAGAATTGATTTCGGCAATTTTAGCCTCACCACTATAATGAATAGAACTTGCACCAGACGCAGCTAATTTTAATAACTGAGAAGCACTCACTGACACATCGCTTGATCCAGAAGATTTTACCTGTGCACCCTTCACTTTAAATCCAGCTAATTTAGCATTACTAGCTCCTGAACATTCTACGGCTAAATCATCCCCAGTACCTGTTAAAGTAATATCGCTAGCACCAGAACAATCAATGGTCAAATTAGTTACCTGAGCATTTGCTTTAAAATTAGAAGCCCCAGATACTTCCATATTCAAAGTGCCAATATTCAAATTAGCATTCTTCAAATCACTAGCTCCAGACATTTTGATTCTCATTCTTGGAGATTCAATGGTACCAACTATATGAACATTAGATGCACCTGAAGCAGACAAAGCATTGATGTCTTTTATACTCACATAAGCTTTGGTTTGATAATTACCCCATTTTTTCCATGAAAACCAAGTTCCATTCTCCCCTAATCTTATAATTAAAGTTCCTCCTACCACTTCTGTGATGATATGATCTCTTATATCATCTTCTGTAGCACTCACCGCTACTTCGTTCACATTGGATTGGGTTAAATACAAATCAATCGCACTAGACACTTTAATGGCATTGAATTCAGGCACCGATCTTTTTTGAGCATGTGCGTCATAAATTAATCCAGATTTTTGAGCCATTGCGCTAATACCAACGCCCAATAAAAGCAAACAAAGAATTTTTTTCATACTAAATAGGTTTATTTCTGTATAACGAAAAACAAATCATAAAGTTACAGCTGACATATTCATAAAATCTATTTAATTTTGCCCCGTCCTCGGGGTGCTGTAAAAAGCTGAGATAAAACCCGTTGAACCTGAACAGGGTAATTCCTGCGAAGGGAAGGTACCGCACTACTCGTGCACTTCTCATAGCTCGTTATTCCTGTTCCCATATTTTAACTTTAAAAAACGAGTAATGAAAAAATTATTGGGAACATTCACTTTTTTGATGGTATGCAGTATTAGCCATACCCAAATCAAGCAACAAAAAGACAGTACTAACAAATTTTCTGATAGTATCAGAAACCTTCCCCCATTGGAAGTATTAGCTACTAGAGTAGCGGAGAATAGCCCCTTTGCAAAAACCAATTTAACCAAAGCTGCTATAGAGCAACAAAATATTGGACAAGACATACCCTTCTTATTGCAAAATACCCCAAGTGTAATTGTGCATTCAGATGCTGGAATGGGCATTGGATATACAGGTATCAGAATTAGAGGAACCGATGCCACAAGAATTAATGTAACCTTGAACGGTATTCCTTACAATGATGCGGAAAGCATGGCAACTTATTTTGTTGATCTTCCCGATTTTGGATCTAGCATTAATAGTGTTCAAATTCAAAGAGGTGTAGGAAGTTCTACAAATGGAGCAAGTGCTTTTGGAGCCACCATTAATTTAGCTACCAATGATTATCGTCCTAAGAAATATACTCAATTATCTTCTAGCATAGGTTCTTTTAATTCAATGAAGAATACTTTACAGTTAGGAACTGGATTAATCAACAATAAATTCACCCTTGATGGAAGAATTAGTAATATCAAAAGTGATGGTTATATAGATCGTGCAAAAAGTAACCTAAAATCTTTTTATGTAAGTGGTACTTATTGGGGCAATAATGAATCTCTAAGATTAAATGTTTTTTCTGGATGGGAAAAAACCTATCAAGCTTGGTATGGTGTTCCTGAAGAACTTCTTGCAACTCAAAGAACCTATAATCCTGCAGGTATGGAAAAAGCGGATAGCCCTTATCCTAACCAAACAGATAATTATCAACAAACCCATTATCAAGCATTTTATAATAAGACCATTAATCAATACCTAAAATGGAATACCGCTTTGTTTTTAACAAGAGGCATTGGCTATTATGAAGAATACAAAGCCGGTGTAGACCTTGCTGAATATGGTTTAACAAGTGGAAATCCAACAGATTTGGTAAGAAGAAAATGGTTGGATAATAATTTCTATGGACAAATTGCAGCTATATCTTATAGTAAAGATAAAAACACTTTAACTGCAGGTGGCGGATGGACAACCTACGATGGTTTACATTATGGCACATTACCCTATTTGAAAAATGTTATACAGCCTTATAATTATTATTTCAATAATGCTTTAAAGCAAGACAAAAATTTGTATATCAAATGGGAACATGCTGTTAATACAAACTTGAAAACATTTGTAGACCTTCAATATAGAAATGTACAACATACTATCAACGGATATGATAAAAATCCAAGTGTATTAATAGGTAGAAAATTTGATTTCTTTAACCCTAAAGCTGGATTGAGTTATACAAAAAACAAATACACATACTATGCAAGTTTTGCAGTAGCCCACAAAGAACCTAATAGAGATGATTTTGAGGCAAGCAAACAAGAACAACCTAAGCAAGAAGTATTATTTGATTGGGAAGCAGGTATCTCTAAAAAATTGAACAAGTTTAATTGGAGTGCTAATTTGTTTTTTATGAATTATAAAGATCAGTTAGTATTAACAGGCAAGATCAATGATATAGGTGCTTATACAAGAACCAATACACCAAAAAGCTACAGAGCAGGTATAGAGTTGGAAACAAGTTGGAAAATACTTCCAACATTAAGTAGTTCAAGTAATTTTACTTTTAGTCAAAATAAAATCAAAACATTTACAGAATATATTGATGATTATGATAATGGAGGTCAGTTAACAATCGAACACAGAAATACTTCCATTAGTTTATCCCCTGCATTCACTGCTGGACATAATTTATCTTTTACCCCTAATAAAAAATGGCAGTTTAATGTAAATACTAGATATGCTTCCAAGCAATATCTAGATAATACAGAAAATGAATCAAGGGTATTAAAAGCTTATTTATTAAACGACTTAATGACTCAATATCAATTAGTAAAAAAACAACAATGGACTGCAGTTGTACAATTCCATTTAAACAATATGTTTGATCAGAAATATGAACCTAATGGCTATACTTATAGCTACTTATATGGAGGAAGCGTAACTACTTCCAATAATTTCTACCCAATGGCGGGCAGAAATTATTGGTTGAGTTTGAAAATTGACCTTTAAAATTATTGGCCATTTTCTTTTAGGAACTTTATTAGTCCCTTGAAATAAGTTTGTTGATCATCATACATAGACATATGTGAACCTTTAGGGCAATAGAGATATTGCCCTTTTTGTACTGCTTTAGATAAAGCTTCCATGGCTTTTGGATCCATTGTGTCAAATTCCCCTCCAATACTTAATAATGGACGGTAAATTTTATGTAAGTCTGCCTTTCTATCCCAGTTTTTCAAAACTGCATCACCTACAACACCAAATTCTGAAGGACCTTGCATTCTTAGATATAATGGATAATTCATTTTTGCAAAAGCTCTCTTCACTGGATCTGGCCATGTTGCCGGTGGCATTCTTAAGACATGTTCAGGATAATAATAATCTTCAACAATTTTTAAATACTCAGGATTGGTATAATCTCCTTTGGCTTCAAATGCTCTAATTTTTGCCAACACTTCTTTTGGTAATTTAGGGCCCAAAACATCATTGGCATATTTAATATAATCTGGAATAGAAGGAACCATATTAGAGATAATAATACCCTTCATATTTTGTTGATACTTCAATGCATACTCAGTTGCTAAAATACCTCCCCAAGAATGACCTAATAAGAAGAAATTGGTTGAATCCATACCCAATGCCTTTCTCACTGTTTCTACTTCTTCCACGAATCTTGGTAAATTCCACAATGAACTATCATTAGGATTATCTGAATAAGCAGATCCTAATTGATCATAATAATAGTACTCTATTCCTTCAGCAGGTAAGAAAGAATCAAAACACTCGAAATATTCATGCGTAGCACCTGGGCCACCATGTAATAATAATACTTTGATTTTGGGATTGTTCCCTACTCTTTTAGTCCAAACATTAAAAACCCCTTTGTCTGTTTGAATAGGAATTAACTGAACGCCTCCAGATAGAATATCTTTTCTACCTGTAGTATCATGATAATTATTTTGTGTATTAGAAGCCGGTGCTTGACAGGCTGTTAAATAAATAACACAAGTAATCAGTATTAAAGAAAAGCTAAGCGAAAGTTTTTTCATCTAATTAAATTTAGACAATAAACTTAAGCTAATATTCCTAAAATTATCCAGGAAATTTTTCTTGCCAAGCCAACATGCCACCACTTACATTAATAATGTCTTTAAAACCATAAGGTTCTAACATTAAACATGCTTGACCGCTTCTATTGCCGCTTCTGCAATAAACATATACAGTTTCTTCTTTCAAATGATCTATATCGTCTGTCTCTAAGCCTTGTACTTTTCCCAAAGGCAATAATATTCCACCTATATTATACGCTTCATGTTCATGGGGTTCGCGTACATCTACTAAATTAATTTTTTCGCCAGCATCTATTTTTGCTTTTAAATCTTCTACTGAAATTGTTTTCATAAACCTTTTATTTAAACTTTTACTTAATTGAATCTTTAGAAATAACAGGTGCTACTCTATCCACAACTATATCAATTGAACCACCTTGCATAGTCAAGTTTTTCATAGGCATACCCAAAGAATCTAATTGTCCAGTGAATGGACTAGGACTTTGTTGAATGATAAATGCATTAGCAGTATCATTGATAGCAGTATTAGAACTTATTATTCCAATTAATAATCCCATTGATGCTAATTTATTTTTAGCCATATTTACTGTTAAACCTACTAAATCTGGCACTTCAAAACCAGCCGCTGCTCCTCCATCACCCACTAAAAAATTCACCACCGTTCCAGAAGCAATTTTTGCTCCAGGAGCAATTGGCTTTCCTCCAACTAATTGATCTAAGATCACATTCTTATTTCTATCAGCCACTAAACTTATAGTACCCATTCTTAAACCCAATACTTTTAAATAAGTTTCTGCACTTTTAAGTGAGAACCCAATTAGGTTAGGCATATCTACTTGAGGAGCCACTGTTCTGTTGATAGTTAAATAAACTGTCCTTCCTTTTTTCACCACTTCGTCTGCATCTGGTGTTTGTCTTAGAACAGAATTTCTTGCTAAAGTATCTACATAGATAGAATCTTGAAGCACCACATCAAAACCTAAAGAGGTTAAATTTTTCTCTGCAGCCGCTGCATCTAATCCCACAACTGCTGGCACTTTCTCCGTTTTACCATTTCCAGTAATCCAGCCTAAGGAAAAGAAAAATATAATTAACAAAAACAATATGGCACCAATACCAGTTAAGATATTCACCCATAAAGGCTTTTTTAATAATTTATCAATAGCTTCCAATGTATCTTTTTTTATTTATTTAGCAGCCAATGTGTCTTCAATAATAGTTCCATAAAAATCAGTCAATGTCCAACCAAGTGCGCTCACTTGTTGTGGAATTACACTCGCTTCACTTTGACCAGGCACTGTATTTACTTCCAACATAAATGCTTTAGATTGTATTTCATCATAGATAAAATCTATTCTCACTACTCCTCTGCAATTTAATGTGGCATATACTTTTTTTGCTGCAGCAGTTAAGTCAGCAAACATAGTATCTGTGATTTGAGCTGGAGTAATTTCTTTACTTTTTCCTTGATACTTAGCTTCAAAATCGAAAAACTCATTTTCAGTAATAATCTCTGTGATAGGAAGAACGGTAGTAACCCCTTTAGATTTAAATACACCAATGGTAAATTCTCTACCACTAATAAATTCTTCTACCAATACTTGAGTATCTTCTTTAAATGCTTTTGCTAAAGCTGGTGCTAATTCATCTGGAGTATTTACTTTACTTATACCCAAACTACTACCGCCATTGTTAGGCTTCACAAATACAGGTAAACTTAATTGTGCTAAAATATTTTCAGGGCTAGTAGGTGATTCAATAAATAAATGAAGTGATTTTGCCACACCTACTCCACCAAAGCCAGCAACTGCCACAGTATATCTTTTATTAAAAGTTAAAGCAGAAGTAGAAGTATCACAACTTGTATAAGGAAGTCCAATCAAATCAAAATAGCCTTGCATTTTTCCATCTTCTCCTGGAGTACCATGAATACACATTAAGGCAACATCAAAATTAATTTTTTGTCCAGCCTCTACAATGCTAAAATCTGCTTTATCTACTGCCACTTCTTCTCCGGCAGTATTTTCATACCACCAACCTGTTGGATGAATATCAATTAAGTAAACATCATATTTGTCTTTGTCCAAAGCATTCATTACTGTCTTTGCACTTTTATAACTTATTTGCGCTTCCGAGCTTAATCCTCCAGTAACTAAAGCAACTTTCTTTTTCATGTATCGTCTGTCTAAATTTTAATACTTAAAAATAAAAAAAGGGAATCAAATTCCCTTTTTTTATTCGATTATTACAAATGTAACTTTTCTTTTTTTGCTAGTAGCTGATCAATTGTTTCTTGGTACAATTCATCATTCACACAACAGTCTACCGGACAAACTGCTGCACATTGTGGCTCTTCATGAAAGCCTTGACATTCTGTACATTTATTAGCAGTAATATAATAAGTGTCAGCAGCAATAGGTGCATTTCTATGACCTGCGTCTACTGAAGAACCATCCATTAAAGTAAAAGAACCTTTTACTGTGGTTCCATCAGCCATCGCCCATTCTACACCACCTTCATAAATTGCATTATTTGGACATTCTGGTTCACAAGCTCCACAATTAATACATTCATCCGTTATTTTAAGTGCCATAAAAAAAATTTAAAAATTAGTAACGTACTTTCGTGGAATAAAGGTAAACAAAAACATGGAAATTCAAGCAAGGATAGCTGGTTTTGTGGCATTAGGACAAGAATTGATGAAGCAAAATAACCCAGCTTTAGAAGAAGTTAAACAAAGGGCCCAAAGCGAAAATGCCTGGTTTCTACCCACTTTTATTGACGCGTCCCTAACACAGATAAGTCAGCAGTTTTTACAAGAATCTGCATTAAAGGATTGGGCAAGCTTATACCCCAATATTTCAGCAAATTTTACCCTTAAAAAAATAGGTATTGTAATGGCTGGGAATATACCATTGGTAGGATTCCATGATTTATTAAGTACCCTAATGGCAGGTCATATAGCAGTAGTTAAGTTATCTTCCAAAGACAAAGTATTGATGCAATTTGTTATAGAGACATTAATAAAGATTCAGCCCCTTTGGAAAGATCAAATAATTATACAAGATCAATTAAAAAACTGCGATGCCTATATAGCCACTGGCAGTAATAATACCAGTCAATATTTTGAATATTATTTTGGCAAATTCCCGCATATTATACGTAAAAATAAAACCAGCATTGCTTTATTAGAGGGTAATGAATCTGCTGAAACATTGGATTTATTAGCGGATGACATGATGTTGTATTTTGGCATGGGATGTAGAAATGTTACCCAGCTTTGGGTACCCACTGGATATGCATTTGAACCTTTATTAGCCGCCTTAAAAAAATATGACTTCATTTTAGAAAATCATAAGTACAAACATAATTATGATTATCAGTTGGCCTTATTAATGATGACCCGACAATTTTACATGAATACTGGCGCAATACTTTTAAGCGAGAATCCCTCTCCTTTTGCAGCCATTTCACAGGTACATTACCAATTTTATGAACCTGGGAATACCCCTACTTTTAATCTGGAGGAAATTCAATGTATCGTTGGAAAAGGCGGTTTGGATTTTGGAAGTTTACAAGCCCCAAGATTAGATCAATATGCCGACGGGGTGGATACTTTGGCCTTTTTAGCAGGGTTAAATTAATCCATAAACGAACATTTTCGTAAATATTTTGTTAAACAAGTTGTCATCTATTGGTGACAAGGTTTCAGCTTTGTACTTTTGATTGCTCAATGGCACAAAATTTGAATTTACAGAACTTAAACAACCATTTTTAGCTATGAACTTAAATTTAAAAAATGTATTAACCATTATTGGAATCAGTGCAATGACCACTTTAGCTAGTATTTGGGGCTATAGTAAATGGATGAAATCCAATGATTCTTTCTACAGTGATGGTAGACTTCCTGCCAACTATGCAAGTTTTTTAAATGGTACGGCGCCATCTGCGACAGTAGACTTTACCCCAGCTGCAAGTGCAGCCTCTCCTGCTGTAGTGCATATTAAAACAAAGACCAATGCAAAAAAAGTAGAACAAGGCAATCAACCAAGACAAAGAAATCCCTTCTTTGATTTCTTTGGTGATGATATGTTTGGTGATGCATTTGGTGGTCCAAGAATTATCCCTGAGCAAAGAGCAAGTGGAAGTGGAGTATTAATTACAGGAGATGGATATATCGTTACCAATAACCACGTAGTGAATGGCGCTGATGAGATCAGTGTTACATTGACTAATAAAAAAACCTATAAAGCTAAAGTGATTGGAACTGATCCAAGTTCAGATTTAGCTGTTATTAAAATTGAAGCTTCTTCATTGCCTTATTTAGTTTATGGCAATAGCGATGATTTAAAATTAGGCCAATGGGTATTAGCAATTGGCTATCCTTTATCATTGGATGTAACAATTACTGCTGGCATTATTAGTGCAAAAAACAGAAATATAGATATCAATTCTAGACAAAGTGATAAACCTATTGAATCATTTATTCAAACAGACGCTGCAGTAAACCAAGGAAACAGCGGTGGTGCTTTAGTAAATACCAATGGTGAACTGATTGGTATTAATTCAGCCATCATGTCTCCAACTGGTGCATATGCTGGTTATTCTTATGCCATTCCTGTGAATATTGTGAAAAAAGTAGTAACTGATATTGTAAAATTCGGAACTGTACAAAGAGCTTACTTGGGTATTAGTTATCCTAAAGAAGGCATTGCAGAAGAAGAATTAAAAAAATTAACGGATGAATTAGATGTGAAGTATAAAGACGGAGATGGAATTATCATTACAGATGTATTAGAAGGTGGTGCTGCAAAAGCTGCAGGTATTAAAAAAGGCGATATTCTTACTAAGTTTAATGGAGTAAGTATCAAATCATCTGGCGAATTGCAAGAACAAGTAGCTAAGTACAAGCCTAGTGATAAAATAAATGTAGTAGTAAGAAGAGCAGGAAAAGATATTAGCTTGGATGTTGTATTAAAAGGTAAACTAGGTACTTCCGATTTAGCAACAACTAGTAAGATTGGCACTAAATTAGGTGGCAAATTAGAAACCTTAGATAAAGCTACTGCTGAAAAGAACGACCTTGAAGGTGGTGTTATTATCAAAGAATTAGGTGATGGCATTATTGGAAAGAGTAGAATTGAAAAAGGATTTGTAATTACTCAAGTAAACGATACTCCAGTAAATTCAGTAGAGGAATTCTATGAAGCATTAAAAAAGATTACAGGTAATTCAGTTAAGATATCTGGTGTATATCCTGGATATTTTGGCAACTATGCTTTTATCTTGAATTTGAATGATTAATAAAATATTAGCATAACATAGAAAGGGCCACCGATCGGTGGCCCTTTTTTATAAATAACTCTTTATTGATTTATAATGAAATGATAATTACCCGATCCAACTTGCACCTGAATATATCCTTCTTTTGAATCTATAATTTTTAAACCCTTTACATCGTTCAAACTTTGACCATTTTCTGTTATTTGTTCAACATGATATGAGGGTATAAAAATATTAGCGCTTGTATTTACAGGAATATTCACCTCCATCTTTAATTGCTTCCCATCAATTTTCCAGCTATTGCTTATGTCCCCATAATAAGTTGCTAAACTAGCACTAGCATTTGTAAAATCACCCCCAATATGAGGTTGAATTTTACTGTGTTTATATCCTACTCCATCTTCATAAGTATCTATGCCAACCATCTTTCTATACATCCAATCACCAATAGCACCATATGAATAATGGTTAAAAGAATTCATTCCTACACTTTGGAAAGTACTATCCGTTTTCTGTCCATCCCATCTTTCCCAAATTGTTGTTGCACCCATTTTTACTGGATATAACCAAGATGGATAAGTTGGTTGCAATAACAATGTATACGCCATATTAGAATAACCAAACCTTGTTAATACATTACATAAATAAGGTGTACCTAAAAAACCAGTAGTAAGATGGTTGCCATAACTTTTAATATTATCAACTAATCTATCAGCAGTTGCTTGTCTAAATTGCTCAGGCAATAAATCAAAATTTAAAGCCAAGACATAAGCAGTCTGTGTGCTTGACAATAATCTTCCATTTGGGGTAACATATTCTTTTAAAAATGCATTTTTTATTTTATTCAACAAACTAGTATACTTTATAACATCTTCTTTTTTATCTAAAATGGTAGCAGCGTTAATAAGTAGTTGTGTTGAATGTGCATAAAAGCTTGTCGCAATCAAACCTTTGTCGGTAACTGCAGATTGTCCATCATTATCATCAGCAGGCCTAAAAAATAACCAATCCCCAAAATGCCATCCTGAATTCCATAAATCATTTTGAGCGACCTTGCCAATACTCTCAACATAATTTACAATACTGTTGTACTGATCTGCTAATACTTTTTTATCACCATAAGCTAAATATAGATTCCATGGAATAATAGTAGCAACATCAGACCAACCTGAACTATTTGTAGCTCCAGGTCCTAAAATATTAGGGATCACAAAAGGAACTTTACCATCAACTTGATCCGCTTCAAGATCTTTTAACCACTTTAGAAAGAAATTATGAACATTCAAATTAAATGTAGCAGTTCTTGAAAATACTTGAGCGTCACCCGTCCATCCTAATCTTTCATCTCTTTGTGGGCAATCTGTTGGCACATCTATAAAATTACCTTTTT
The DNA here is from genome assembly GCA_024640255.1 of Bacteroidota bacterium. Lineage (GTDB taxonomy): Bacteria > Bacteroidota > Bacteroidia > Chitinophagales > Chitinophagaceae > Sediminibacterium. Next base: position 38,334 of record JAHEFI010000011.1, read on the forward strand.
GACCCCAAAGTATATTATGTTGCAATTGATTTACTAATTGATTAGAACTTGTAAACTCACCAGTTTTGGTCATATTCGAATTCAGCACATGAGCTTCAAAATTATCTAATTGAATATCCCCAGGATAACCTTCAATTTTAATATATCTAAAACCTTGCCAAGTAAAATGTGGCTCAAATTCTTCTATTCCTTCCCCATTTAATACATAATTATTTTGAGCCTTTGCTTCTCTTAAATTTTCTGTATAAAAATTGCCAAATTTATCTAAAACTTCTGCATGTGATATGGTTACTTTGTCTCCTTTCTGACCTTTTACTTTCATATGAACCCATCCAGATAAATTTTGTCCAAAGTCAATAACCGTTTCTCCCTTGGGAGTATGAATTAATTTTAAAGGTTTGAGCCTCTCCTGTTTCTTCACTAATTCATTTTCTGTGTATACTAAATTTTTCATTGGGAATGACTGAACAATAACTTTATCCCACTTGGAATCATTAAATCCAACATTATCCCAACCTTTTTGTTCTAATCTATTATCAATGGTTTCCCCATTATATATTTCTGAATATTGAATAGCTCCTGTGGAAGATTTCCAACTATCATCGGAAGCAATAATTTCCTCTGTTCCATCACTATATTGTATATTCAATTGAAATAATAAGGAGATATCGGTTCCGTAAGAATTATTATTGTTTGAAAACCCAATAATACCTCTATACCATCCACTGCCTAAAATCACACCTATAGCATTATTTCCATTATTTAAAAGATTTGTTACATCATACGACTGATACTGTAATCTTTTGTTGTAGGAGGTCCAACCTGGTGTTAAAAATGCATCTCCAATTCTTTCTCCATTAATTCTGGCTTCATACATACCATGAGATGTGATAAATGCTGTAGCTTGAACAATTTTTTTCTTAGAAGAAAATGCTTTTCTAAAAAGTGGACTAGGTCTTTCTTTAGTTTCCATAAATCCAGGGCTTACCCATTTTGCATGCCAATCTGAGCTATCTAACAAAGCTGTTTGAAATTTCGACAAACTACTCCATTCTGACGCATTCTTATCATCCTCCCATACTTTAACCCTCCAGGTATATTTTTTATTAGACTGCAAAGGCGATCCATTGTATTGGACAAATACAGATTGGTCTGAAATTGTTTTACCTGAATTCCAAACCATGCTTTTACCCTCAAAAACTTGAACTTGATATGCTTTTTGGAAAGTATTTCTTTTATTAGCAGACATGATCCAAGTAAATCTTGGATGTCTATTCCCCACTCCAATTGGATTGATTTGATTATCTGTAAGTGTTGAAACAACCTTTATCTGGGCAAATGAACCAATAAGTATCATTTGCATCAAAAAAGCAAGAAGTATTCTTTTCATGTTATTTGTTTGTCATACAATTTAACAAACTTCTTCAAACAAGATGAAAATTAATTAGGTTATTGGGTCTTGATTCTATTCCATATAGCATCTTTTTCGGCCAAACTTAAACTAGCCAAATCCAGTCCATTATCTTTTGCATAGGTTTCCATCAATTCAAAACGATGCTTGAATTTCTTATTTGTTCTTTCCAATGCGGTCTCTGGGTCAATGTTTAAAAAACGAGCATAGTTAATCAAGCTAAACAATACATCTCCAAATTCTGCTTCCATTTTATCCTGATTCTTGGCATCTATTTCAACTTTTAATTCTTCAATTTCTTCTTCTACCTTATCCCAAACCTGCTTGATATTCTCCCATTCAAAACCTACCTGTTTTACTTTCTGTTGAATTCTAAAAGCTTTTACCATAGCTGGCAAACTATTGGGCACGCCTTCTAATAAAGACTTCTTCCCTTCTTGTAATTTCAATTGTTCCCAGTTTTTCTTCACCGTCTCTTCGTCATCTGCTTTTACATCACCATAAATATGCGGATGTCTATGAATTAATTTTTTGGAAATCCCTTCGATAGAATCTTGCAAAGTAAATTGTCCTTGCTCTGTACCAATTTTTGCGTAAAACAATACATGTAATAAGATATCCCCTAGTTCTTCTTTAATACCTTGCCAATCTTCTTCAATAATAGCATCTAATAATTCATATAATTCTTCAATTGTATTAGATCTTAAACTTTGAATAGTTTGTTTTTTATCCCAAGGGCACTTCTCTCTCAGGGTATCCATGATTTCCACCAAATCTAAGAAGGCTTTAGAGAGATTTTCTTGAGACATATATTAAATATTAAATAGAGATAGTAAAATGAAGGCAGTCATTAATACCGCCATTAATAAGATGGTCCAGATATTGAGAATAAAAAATTTAAGAAAGGTTTTCCACCTTGATTGTTGAAAATGATTTCTCAAAGATTTATATAAATAAAAAAATAAGATAAATGGAGTAACCGCTGTTAAGATTCCAAAAGTTTTATGAAATACAAATTCTGTAGCTAGGTTAATCAATTTAACTGCAAATAAGAAAATAAAAAATGCGCAATAAATATGAATGCTGAAAATTAAATGATCTACAAAAAAATGATTTTTATTTCTCCTATATAATATCCAAAGAAAGAATGCAAAAATGGGTAAAGAGATATATAACATTCTAGAGAAATAGTGCTCAAATTGTTCTATCAATGCCTTTCCTATCTTAAACTTATCGTGATTGTATTTTTGATTAATCTCAATGGATTTCTTTTCCATTGTTGATTCAAACCAATTATCCCTTTTTGATACTGGCAATTTTTGCTGTGAGGCATTATAATCAGCAACAGTTTTAAATTTTACCGAATCTGCTCCTAGTTTCAAATCAAATCCGTCACTTAATCCTGAAGCAACATCTTTTTTAGCAATGGCACTGTTATTTAAATCTTTGGGCTTATCCGGCACATCCCCTGTAAACATGAATAAAAAGAATACAGCAGAGATAAATAAATACATTCTTATTGGATGAATATAAGTAGCACGCTTCCCATCCATGTAAAGCTGCGTTAGATTACCTGGCTTGAATAATAACTGCTTTAAGGTTTTCCAAAGTTTCCCATCAAAATGAGTAAGGTCTTCTACAAAATGCAGCAATAAATGAGCGAAGCTTTCTTTTACTTCCACATTCTCTTGGCCACATTGTTGGCAGAATCTTCCTTGAACTGTTGCACCACAGTTAAGACAGTCTTTTTCTATTCTTTCTTTTAAATGAGACATGGGATTGCTAAGATACTAATTTAACGGGACTGTCGTTTTTCGCTTTGCTCAAAACGTCTTCCTAATTTTTCGGTCTTACTCAAAGCCTTTCAAATAAACGCGAAGCGTTTATTTGGCTTTTTTTATGCTCGTTTGCTTACAAGAGCGAGCTCTTGACGCACTCGCATAAAAAAAGCCTCTCAACTTTCGTTGAGAGGCTTTGTGCCTCAGGCGGGAATCGAACCCGCACGGGCGTTGCGGCCCACAGGATTTTAAGTCCTGCGTGTCTACCAGTTCCACCACCAAGGCGTCTTTCACAGACTTAAAAAAAATCCCGAACCGAAATTCGGGATTTTGAGCGGAAGACCAGGCTCGAACTGGCCACCCCGACCTTGGCAAGGTCGTGCTCTACCAAATGAGCTACTTCCGCTTGTACAAGAACTA
>JAHEFI010000014.1 GCA_024640255.1 Bacteroidota bacterium
CGATTGTTTGTGAAATTGATGGTGTGGTTACATTTGGTAATATCAAGCGTGGTAACAGAGAAATCATCGTTGAGTCTAAAGACGGAATGGTGAAGAAATACTTAGTACCATTAACTCGTCAGATCTTAGTTCAAGATAGCGATTTCGTAAAAGCAGGTTCTCCATTATCTGATGGTCAAATTGCTCCAGCGGATATCTTATCTATCAAAGGTCCACACGCTGTACAAGAATACGTTGTAAATGAAATCCAAGAGGTTTATCGTTTACAAGGTGTAAAAATCAATGACAAGCATATTGAAGTAATTGTGCGTCAAATGATGAAGAAAGTAGAGATTGTGGATGCTGGTGATACTAAGTTCTTAGAAGAAGATTTAGAAGATCGTTTTGACTTTATCGAAGAGAACGATCGTATCTATGATAAGAAAGTAGTAGTGGATGCTGGTGAAAGTTCTAAATTAAGAGCTGGACAAATCGTAACGGTTCGTGAATTAAGAGAAGAGAATTCTATCTTAAAGCGTTCTGATAAGAAAGTAGTAGAAGTGCGTGATGCAAAACCTGCTACAGCTCGTCCAGTATTATTAGGTATCACTAAGGCTTCATTAGGCGTTCAAAGCTGGATCTCAGCTGCTTCATTCCAAGAAACAACTAAAGTATTAAGCCAAGCCGCAATTCAAGGCAAGGTAGATATGATGTTGGGCTTGAAAGAGAACGTAATTACTGGTCACTTAATCCCTGCTGGTACTGGTCAAAAAGAGTTCGAGAAATTGATCGTAGGTAGCAAGGAAGAATATGAAGTATTGGCAACTACTCGTGAAGCAATGAGCTTCGACGAAGAAGAGTAGTCCTTTAATTTTATAAATTGTTAAAAAGCAGGAAGTAGTAATATTTCCTGCTTTTTACTTTTTTATATACCTGTTTTTTGCTTATTTTTAATTCAAATTAAAACTTGATGAAACCGAATTCTTGGATTGTAAACGGAGTGATGGCTGTAGCCATAATTGTATTATTTGTATTGCATTTTAACAGCAATTCAACTCCTATTAAATCATCTGCTTTGGCAGCTGGTGGAGTGAAAGTGGCGTATTTTGAAATTGATTCTATTCAAAACAGCTATACTTTCTTCAAAGATGTGAAAGCAGCTTTACAAGCTAAGGATGTAGAAAATGCAAAGCAATTAACAGCATTAAAAAATGCATTCGCAATTAAGTATCAAGATTTGCAAAAAAATGGTCAGTACTTATCTCAAGCAGAGATTGGTGCAAGACAACAAGAATTAGCACAATTAGAAAAAAATTATACTAATAGAGAACAACAATTAGCTGCAGAAATGCAAGAAGAAAGTTTCAAGCGTTTACAAGAAGTAAAACAAAAAATAGAATCTTTCTTAGTAAGCTATAATAAAAACAAAGAGTTTGCTTATATCTTCTCTAGTAATCCAGATTTAATGTATTACAAAGACACCGCTTATGATATCACAGCAGATATCGTGAAAGGGCTGAATGCGGAGTACAAGCCAAAAAATTAAACTACCAATCATTTCCTCCCCAATTAATAGGGGAGGATTTTTTTTAAATACAACAATTAGCTATGTCTACAGAAACTTCAGAATTTAAACCAAGGTTAAGTGCATTAGATGCAACCATGATTGTGGCGGGTGGAATGATTGGCTCTGGTATATTTATTGTGAGTAGTGAAATTACAAGATATGTAGGAAGTGCAGGATGGTTAATCACTGCTTGGTTGATTACTGGATTTATGACTATTACTGCTGCGGTGAGTTATGGTGAATTAAGTGCCATGTATCCAAAAGCAGGTGGTCAATATGTATACTTGCAAAAAGCCTATAATCCTTTAGTGAGTTTCTTATTTGGATGGAGTTTCTTCTCTGTTATACAAACAGCTACCATTGCTGCTGTGGCAGTGGCATTTAGTAAGTTTACGGCTTATTTAATTCCTGCAGTAGGGGAGCACCATATTATTGCAGACCTTGGCTTTATACAAATTTCTGCAGCGCAGTTACTAGCTATTGCTTTAATTATATTTTTAACGTATACCAATACTAGAGGTGTAAAAGAAGGAAAGATTATTCAAAACACTTTCACTTTTACCAAATTGATTTCATTATTTGGTTTAATCATTGTAGGTTTCTTATTTGCTAAAACAAGTTATTGGAGTGCCAATTGGGCTAATGCTTTTGCTGCACAACAAGATGTAGTTACTACAGCGGCAGATGGTACAACAAGCCATAGCTGGATGCCAATTGGTGGAACAGTATTAATTGGTGCCATGGCGGCAGCGATGGTGGGATCTATTTTTAGTAGTGATTCTTGGAACAATGTAACTTTTATTGCAGGGGAGATTAAGAACCCACAAAAAAATATTGGCTTAAGTTTATTCTTAGGAACTAGTATTGTTACTTTAATTTATATCAGTGCCAACCTTATGTATTTGCATGTGTTGCCTATGCAAGAAATTGCATTTGCTGAAAACGATAGAGTAGCGATTACGGCTGCCAATGCAGTACTGGGTAATGCTGGTACTATTGTGATTGCAGTGATGATTATGATTTCAACTTTTGGTTGTAATAATGGATTAATCTTAGCAGGATCAAGAGTATATTATACTATGGCGAAAGATGGTTTGTTTTTTAAGAAGACTGCAGAGTTAAATAAGAACGAAGTACCTGCTTATGGTTTATGGATTCAGTGTTTGGTAGCAAGCTTATTGTGTTTAAGCGGCAAGTATGGCGACTTATTAACCATGGTAAGTTTTATTGTGGTGATATTTTATATTTTAACCATCATTGGTATTTTCATATTAAGAAAGAAAGAACCTAATACTCCAAGACCTTATAAGGCATTTGGGTATCCTGTGTTGCCAGCAATCTATATTGTAATGGCAACCGTTTTCTGTATTGGTCTTGTATACACTAAGCCTTTCTATTCATTATGGGGTTTGGTGATTACTTTAATAGGAATACCTTTGTATTATATCGCATTAAGAAATAAAAAAACGCAGGCATAGAGATGTTGCAGGAAAAAGCATTCAAAGACTTATTTGAGGGATTCAATCACACTAAAATTGGTGTGGTGGGGGATATTATGCTAGATACTTATTGGTGGGGTAATGTGGATCGTATTTCACCTGAAGCACCCGTGCCCATTGTTAATTTAAAGCGTAAGGAAATTAGGGTAGGTGGGGCAGCGAATGTAGCACTTAATTTAAGGGCCTTAGGAGCGCCAACAACCGTTTTTGCCGTTATTGGCAATGACATGGAAGGGAAAGACTTAATGGGGCTTTTAGAGGCGGAAGGAATCCAAACAAAGTATATACATACCAGTGCTGATAGAGTAACAACCAATAAAGTAAGGGTGATGGGACGCAATCAACAAATGATGCGTTTAGATCATGAACATACCAACGATATTAATGCTACTGAAGAAGCACAGTTGTTTAAGAATTTTTGTGCGTATGTAGAAACCGAAAAGCCTTCTTTAATTATTTTAGAAGATTATAATAAGGGTGTATTAACAGCTAGTTTAATTAAATCAGTCATTGATTTTTGTAATCAAAAAGGTATTTCTACTGCAGTAGATCCAAAGCAGAAGAATTTTTTAGCATTTAAAGGTTGTACATTGTTTAAGCCTAATTTAAAAGAAGTGAAAGAGGGTTTGAAAATGGATATTCCTCAAATTAATGCTGCTGAATTATTAAAAGTGCACAATGCATTGTATGAGCAAATGGCACATGCTATTTCTTTCATTACTTTGTCTGAACACGGCGTATTTATTGCAGGGAATAAAGATCATAAATTAATTCCTACACATATTCGCAATATTGCAGATGTAAGTGGTGCAGGGGATACAGTGATTGCAGTGGCTTCTTTAGTATACGCTGCATCAAAAGATATGGTATTGGCAGCTGAGATGGCCAATATAGCAGGAGGTTTGGTTTGTGAATTAGTGGGTACTGCACCTATCAATAAAGAAGTATTCGCTTCTGAAGTCAAGAAATTATTAGTTAGTTAATTTAATATATGTATTCAAAAAAAATAGCCATTATAGTAGCTGGTGGTACTGGTCAGCGTATGGGATCGGTCATTCCTAAACAGTTTTTAGATATTCAAGGCAAAGCTATTTTATTACATACTATTGATCAATTTACTGCTGCTTTTTCTGATATCGAATTAGTGATTGTTTTACCTGCTGCTTATATTGAAGAAGGAAAGAACTTATTACAAAAAAATGGGTACACTCAACATATACAATTAGTAGAAGGAGGAGAAACTAGATTCCAATCTGTTAAGAATGGCTTATCCAAAGTGACTGAATCTTCCATTGTATTTGTTCACGATGCAGTAAGATGTTTATTAACCCCTGCATTAGTACAAAGATGTTATCAGCAAGCATTAGAAAAAGGCTCTGCTATTCCAGCAGTGAGCGCTACTGATTCTGTAAGAATAGTGAATGGAGAAAACAACAGTGTTTTAGATAGAGAGCAAGTAATGCTTATTCAAACGCCTCAAACATTTCAGTCTGATATATTATTAGATGCTTTTAAACAAGCTTATACTGCTTTGTTTACTGACGAAGCCAATGTAGTAGAAGCCAATGGTCAGAAAGTATATTTAGTTGATGGCGAATTTGAAAATATCAAAATCACGCGTCCATTGGACTTAGCCATTGCTGAACATATCCTGGCAAAAAGATTTAGTTAATCCAGTCTCTTTTTAGGTATTAAGCTTTTAAGGAACCAATCTTATCTAAGATTTGGTGAGCCACTTCCATGGCTAAGAAACCGTCAATTTCACTTACCACTGTAGGTTCGTCATTCTGAATAGCTTTTACAAAGCTGGTTAATTCAGCAAGTATCGCATTACCATTCTCTACTACTGGGTTAGCAATAGAAATTGTTTTAGTGCCTTGGTGGGTTTCTATATCAAAAGAGAATGCATCTTCTTCATCCGGCTTTTTCAACTTAATGATTTCTGTATTCTTCTCTAAAAAATCTATTCCTATATAAGCATCTTTTTGGAATAAACGAATCTTACGCATTTTCTTCATGCTAATTCTACTACTGGTTAAATTCGCTACGCAGCCATTATTAAATTCAATTCTAACATTGGCAATATCAGGAGTATCTGTTAATACCGCTACGCCGCTAGCTGATATTTGTTTAACACCACTTTTTACAATGCTTAAGATAATATCAATATCATGTATCATTAAATCCAATATCACACTTACTTCTGTACCTCTTGGATTAAACTGCGCCAATCTGTGTACTTCAATAAAGGAAGGATTTAAAGTAATACCTTTTAATGCAGTGAATGCAGGATTAAATCGCTCTACATGTCCCACTTGTAATTTTACCCCAGCTTCCTTAACCATTTCCATAATGGCTTTACCTTCTTCAATGGTATTGGCCATTGGTTTTTCTACAAAGACATGTTTACCCATTTTGATAGCCATCTCACAAACCGGGAAATGCAAATGGGTAGGGGTCACTACATCTATTATATCCACCGCTTTAATTAAAGCTTCCTCATCCATGTATCTTTTTAAACCATACTCGGCTTCAACAGCTTTTGCATTATCGTTATTGGGATCGAAAAATCCAATAATTTCCACATCCGGAATTTGCTTCCAATTATTCAAATGAAATTTCCCTAAATGACCCACTCCAAAAATGCCCACTTTAAGCATATGCCTTGTAAATTTTGGTAAAGGTAAAGTATAAGTTATTGAATTGTAATGTATTTGAATGGGTGTGGATATTTTGTATCTTTAAGTATGCATCAGAGTATTCAACAACTATACGATATAGCCAAAAAGCCCAGTAGAAAGGTTTTAGGCCTTATGAGTGGCACTTCTTTGGATGGCTTGGATATTGCGCTTTGTGAATTAGAAGGTGCAGGCAAGGAAACCAAATTAAGCTTATTGAATTTCGCCACGGTGTCTTATGACAATGCCATGAAAGAAGAAATTTTATCTATTTTTTCAAAAGCTTCTGTTTCTCTAGAGAAGTTAACATTAATGAATCCATGGATTGCTTTGCAAAATGCTCAAATGATTAATCAAACATTAGCAAGTTGGGGAATTAAAGCAGCTGAGATTGATTTAATAGCAAGTCATGGACAAACTATTTACCATGCACCCAAATCTTTGCATCCTAATGATGCATTTGGTCCAGCTACTTTACAAATTGGAGATGGGGATCATTTGGCTGTACATACCGGTATTATTACTATAAGTGATTTTAGACAAAAACATATTGCTGCAGGAGGAGAGGGTGCGCCACTTGCTGTGTATGGGGATTATTTACTTTGCACAGATACTATTGAAAATAGATTGTTATTAAATATTGGAGGTATTGCTAACTATACCTATCTGCCAGCTAATGGCAGGTTGGATCAAGTATTTTCTTCTGATACAGGACCTGGCAATACTATGATGGATGCTTTTATGAGAGCGCATTTTAATGCTGAGTACGATAAGGATGGATTGGTGGCTAAAAAAGGAAGCATTAATGAAGCATTATTAAAAGCAATGAAAGCCAATTCTTTTTTTAATGTGCCATTACCTAAAACTATTGGTCCTGAATTATTCAATGTAGCATTTATTGAAAAGGCTCAATTGGCTTCAGGTACCACACATATAGCCAAAGAAGATGTTATGGCCACTTTAAATAGATTAACAGCAGAAACCATTGTGGATGCCATTCATAAGCATGTTCCTACTTCAGATCATTACACGCTTTATACAAGTGGAGGTGGAATGCATAATCAATTAGTGGTGGAACATATTCAAGCTTTATTACCTCAAATTGTTATCAAAAGTTCTCAAGCCATTGGAATTCATCCAGATGCTAAGGAAGCCATTTTATTTGCCATATTAGCCAATGAATGCGTAGCAGGGGAGCCAATGTATGCTGGAGGCAATGCCACTAAAATACCAGTAACAATGGGGAAGATTAGTTTTCCTAAATAAGCTTTTAAAAAAGAAGGGTCCCCTTTGGGAGACCCTTCTTGAAATTTATTCTTTCTCTGCCATTTCTATCGATTTCTTTACGCTTCCGTATTTGGTCAATAAATCAGCAGCTTTTTGTTCATCACTGGTGTGAAGTTCATCCATAATCATTTTAACGCCTCTCTCGAAGAGTTTTTGATTAGTGAGTTGCATGTTCACCATTTTATTACCCTTAATTCTTCCTAGCTTAATCATCACAGAAGTAGAAAGCATATTCAAAACCATTTTTTGTGCAGTACCACTTTTCATTCGGGTACTACCTGTTATGAATTCTGGACCTACTACTACTTCAATGGGAAAATCAGCTTCGTCAGAAACTGGGCTATTCTTATTGCAGCTTATACTACCTGTTGCAATACCGGCAGCTCTACATTTTCTTAATCCTCCAATCACGTAGGGAGTGGTACCGCTAGCTGCGATACCCACCACTACGTCTTGATTAGAAATTTTATAAACTTGTAAATCTAGCCAAGCTTGCTCTAGATCGTCTTCGGCATTCTCTACTGCTTGAAACATGGCTTGATGACCTCCCGCAATGATACCAATTACTAAATCGTTTGGAACGCCAAAAGTAGGAGGGCATTCACTCGCATCTACTAATCCTAGTCTTCCGCTTGTGCCTGCACCTATATAAAATAAGCGTCCACCATTTTTTAGTTTCTCAGTTACTGCGTCTACTAATAAATGAATATTGGGAATCACTTTCTCCACCTCGTATGCTACTTTTTGATCTTCTTTATTAATATTGGACAATATCTCTTCAGTAGAGAAGTGCTCAATATCATTGTATAAAGAGGATTCTTCAGTAGTTCTTTTAAAAGTGTTACTCATAATACTCAATGATTAATTTAATTAGAAGCTTGGGTCTGCTGGCGTATTTGGATTACCATCTCTTTCCTTAAATGGATAAGGGAAGAAATTACGCTTTCTTTCTGTTGTTGCTCTTCCAAATCTACGCATGTCTTCTAATTTTAAACCAGACATAAACAATTCAATACATCTATTTCTGTATATCTCTGTTAAAATAGCATCAGCAGTAGAAGCAGTTGATGCAGTTAAATTTGCACCCACTTTAAATGGATCAGCAGCAGCAGTTTTAGTTATTACTTTGTTTAATTCAGTTAAAGCAGCAGTTAAATTTCCTGTTCTTGCATTGGCTTCCGCTTTGATTAAAGTAATCTCACTTGGCAAATACAAAGGAATAGCTGCAGTTGTTGCATTGTAGAAACCATTGATTCTAAATCTTGGCGCTACCGTTGCATTGATAGAAGTATAAAAAGCTATACGACCATCAGCAGCTACTGGTGCTAAATCTGCTGGTAAACCAAAAGTAGAATCCTTAGGTTGGTAAACGTTGTTGGTTGCAGTTGCTACAGTAAAAATAGGATTGGTACTTACTGCATCGTAGTTGAAAGTAGACTTCTTAGTAAGGTCTACTAAATTAGCTGCAGTTAAAGCATCCGCATTTTTACCAGAGAACAATAAGTATCTAGCTTTTAATGCATACAAAGTATTTACATAATCAATACCTGCAACAGCATCAGATACATAGCTTGCACTAATGGCATTAGCACTAATTTTACCTAAAGCATAATCGATTGTTGCAATTGCTTTTGCAAAACCATCAGCTCTGTCAATAAAAGTTGCATTAGTACCAACAGTTCCAGGAACTTTTTCCCATAACATGCTCATACTTCCAATGGCCATAGCTTTTAAAATAGAAGCATGTGCAATTAAACCACTTGCATAGGCTTTATCGTTTAATGCTTCAGCTGCAGTAATTACAGAATTGGCATCATAGATAACTTTATTGGAGTTAGTCCAGATATTACCCAATACTGTATTGGTTGCATCCACACTAGATCCTCCTTTACTAAATTGAAACTCTGCAGTGTTACCAGAGTTCATAAGTATTACTTCATTGGTAGTAAAAGCATTAGCTGTTACTACACCATATACAACACTAGCACCTCCCAAAGCAAATGTTCTTTGGTTGCCTATGTTTACTCCCACTAAGCCTCTTGCAGAACTAAATACTTGATCTGTAGTTGGGGCATTGGGGTTGACGAATTCTTTCTTACAGCTGGTCAAACTTACTATCCCCAGCAAGAAAGCGCTTTGAATGATATATTGAATCTTTTTCATAGTCAATTATTTTTTTAATGATGGATTAGAAATCAGCTTTGATACCAAAACTGAATGTACGTGGGATAGGAGTTGCACCAAAATCGATTCCTCTTAAAATAGTGCTTTGTCCACCAGAGTTTACTTCTGGATCATATCCGTTGTACTTATCCCATGAAATAAGATTTCTTCCACTGAAGTTGATGCTTAAGTTATTTGCAAATGCAACTTTACCTAAGTTATAGCTAAGTGATAATTCACGCAATTTAACATAGTCACCTTTGTCCACTCTCCATTCTTCAATGGCGTAAACACCGCTAATATATCCTCTAGGAAGGAAACCTTGTTGTTCTTGTTGAGCAACTTTACCATTACCTACACCTTGACGTGTTCTGAAGTCTGCATTAAATACATCTACTCCATGAACCATATCAATTTGTGCTCTAAATGACCATTTTTTATAAGAAACTTCATTTACCCAGTTTGCTGTGTATTTAGGATTTGGATTACCAATAACTTTTCTTAATACTGTTCCAGTTGGTAAACCTGCTGCATCTTTTGTTTCAGTTGGTGCTGTTACAGAACCTTGTGTACCTTTTGCAGTTTGTGGAATACCTGCAGCATTAGTTAATAAGCTGCCATCAGCATTTCTAGCAAAATAAGTACCATAGAAAACACCAATTGGTTGTCCTTCAATAATTGCTACTGGAGCTCCCGCATTGGTACTTAATAAAGTCAATGCTTGACCAATCTTCAATGCTTTATTTTCATTGTGGTTATAGATTGTTGTCATTTCCCATTTCAAATTCTTCGTTTGAACAGGAACTAAACTTAACATTACTTCATAACCTTTGTTTTCTAATGAACCAAAGTTGTCTAATAAGCTACTAAAACCATTAGTAGGAGCTAATTGTCTGTTAATTAATAAGTCAGTTACTTTTTTGTTATAAACGTTTAAAGTAACATTCACTCTATTATTAAACATACCTAAATCCATACCATATTCTGTTTCAGCTTGTCTTTCTGGTTTTACATTCTCATTGGCTAATACTGAACTAGAGTTCAATGCACTTCTGCTCAAGAAAGAGTTAGAAGAATAAGAGTTGAATCTAGAGTATGCACCAATACCAGTTAAGTTTCCACTTTCACCATATGCAACACGAACTTTTAATAAGTCAACAAACTTTTTAATGCCTAAGCTATTAAAGAATTCAGTACTAGAAATTACATAGCTGGCACTAGCTTTAGAATAGGTTTGGTTTCTTTGATTTTTACCAAACACACTAGAACCATCTCTTCTAACTGCACCAGTCAAGAAGAAGTTATTTCTGTATTTGAAATTTTGTTGAACATAAGTACCCGTTACAGAAATTTCACTTCTATCATCAACGCCAGGTAAAACAGTACTAGCACCGTTTACTGTTTGAATAAAAGGAGCGAAACCTCTTCCTTGTAACAATACATAATTGTTTTTCTCATATTGTTGAGAGAATCCCACTTGTGTAGTAGATACTAAATCGTTTGTAATATTTACATTATAGTTAGCACTTACATCGTGGTTAATTTGGAAGAAGCTATTTGTAGAAGCACTCGCATAACCATTTTGTGTAGGATCTAATGTTAAACCACCACCATAGAATGCAGGGTTTGCATTGTATGCATAAGGAGGAATATAAGTAGTACCATTTTGAGCGTAGTTATCAATACCCATTACATAATCTACAGTAAGATTTTTGATAGGCTTCATTTTTACACCAAAGTTGGAAATGATACGACTAGTTGATTGTTTTTGCTTAATATCTTCAATTACAGATACTGGGTTAATTCTACCTCTTTCACCCACTGCTTTGATATTACCATTCGCATCTCTTGTCCATATATCATGGAAGTTACCAATGATAGTTACAGAGTTAGTAGGAGAGAAGAAAGATTGTCCATCAGGTTTTTCATTAGCACTTGAGTTAGTGTAATTCAAACCTAAGCTCATGCTTAACCATTTGTTAATAGTTTGATCAATATTTGATCTAAAGCTAAATCTTTGGAAATCTGTATTCTTGATAATACCTTGGTTCATAAAATAAGAACCACCAAAATAGTATTTGGTTTTATCTGTACCACCGCTAATAGAGATAGTATTATCTGTACCTGCTGCAGTTCTGAAAATATAATCTTGATAATCATATCTTGTTACTGCAGTGGTGGTTGTAGCAAAAGGAGCAGTAATGATATCCTGTGTTAAAGCACCAACACCATCTGTAGGGCCACCAAATTTAACAGGTGATTGGTTTACCTCTAATTTCTTTCTTAATGAACTACTTGTGTATGTAGAAGAGAAAGATACTTTAGCAGCACCAGTTTTACCTCTTTTAGTAAAGATTTGAATAACACCCGCATTGGCTCTACTACCATAAGTAGCAGCAGCTGCAGCACCATTCAATACCTCCACTCTTTCAATATCTGCTGGGTTAATATCCACCATTCTACTTTGACCGATAGTTCCTACAAAGTTTCCACCATCATAGTTTGCTGAAGTATTGGTTACTCTGTTTGTAGCGTTGTTAATGATAACACCATCTACAATGTATAAAGGTTCTGATGAAGATAATACAGAACTAATACCTCTTAATCTTACAGAGATACCACCTGCAGGGTCACCACTGTTTTGACTAATTTGCGCACCCGCAGTTTTACCTTGTAATGCAGCTAAGATATTACTTGTAGCACCTTTGTTTAAATCTTCTGCATTCACAGAACTAACATAACTTCCTAATTGTCTTTTGGTAGTACCGGCAGATGTACCTGTTACCACTACTTCGTCTAATTTGGAATATTGCTCTGTTAAAACAATAGAAATTCCTTTAGTAGTTCCTTTTGGATCTACTAAAATATCTTGGCTTTTAAAGCCAACACCTGATGCAGTAATAGTGAATGCACTATTAGCATTATGTGTTAAAGAGAAATTACCATTATTATCCGTATTGGTACCTTTTTTCGTACCCTTGATAACAATAGAAATTCCCTCAATGGCACTATTGTCTTTTTGATTCGTGACTTTACCAGTAATGGCAACCTGTGCTATACTTGAAAATCCAAATGCCGACAACAGTGTTAAAACCATCATAAGCCTTGTTAGCAAAGGCTTTTTTGTTTTTTGTAGTTTCATAACTGTGTTTTAATTATTAATAGATGATAATTCCGTGTTGTTTATAAGGAGCCAATAGGGGATCATTCGGATCCAATTCTGTGATGAGAATATCTATCTCATCTAAATTGGCAACTTTGATTTTTTGTTGAGAGTTTAATTTCTCAGAGATACCAATACAAACTGTTTTCTTGGATGCTTTAATCATCGCTTTTTTGATTTGCACTACTTCCCAATCGTTTTCACTTAATCCAAATTGTGTATCCATAGAGTTAATACCCATAATACATAAATCAGCTTGTATAGATTCAATAGCTTGCACAGCGCTTGCTCCCGTTGCTAACATTGATTCTTTGGCAATCTTATCTCCAATCATTACCACTTCAATGCTAGGGTGATGTGCAAATTCAATAGCAGCATTTAAACTACAAGTAAAAAAAGTGGCGTTTAAATGTTGATCCAAGGATTTTGCAAATTCTAAAATGGAAGTACCGCCTGATGTTAAAATGTACATTCCGTTTTGAACTAAGGCTGCGGTTTTTTTAGCAATAATATTTTTGTGTTCAATATTATATACCATCTCTCTATCAAAAGCAGTATGAAAGGATTTGCTTAATGCGCCACCATGTACTTTGATTAATTTACCTTCTTGAGAGAGTTCTTGTAAGTCTCTTCTAACAGTATCATCAGATACACTCATCTTGCTGCTTAAATCCGCACATAATACTTTATTATGCAGATTTAACTGATGCAATATGTATTCCTGACGTTCTTGCTTAAGCATTTTGCGGTTTTAACAATTCAAATTATGCAAAATACCGCAAATACGAACATCTGTTAATAAATAGGGTTAAAATGTGCAATTCTGCCTTTAAGCCCCCGCTAAAGTCTTCAATGCTTTTACAAATTGGTCTAATTCTTGGGTAGTGGTATACACATTAGGCGTAATTCTACAGCCACGAATATTGGCGTAGTCTATGGCAACAGTGAATATCTTAAACTCCTTCATTAATCTTTGTGCTAAATCGCCAGGAGCAATACCTTCTATACCTACATTGGCAATACCGCAACTTCTTGAAGCATCTGCAGGCGTATTCACTATAATCTTTGGAATATTACGCACTTTTTCTGACCAGTATAATTGCAAGTATCTTAATCTTGCTTCCTTGCGTTCATGTCCAACCATTTCATAGTAATCAATAGAATCGTTAATAGTTAAATCGGTATGAACAGGGTGGGTACCCACATGGTTTAATCTTTTGATTTTATTTTTTTGTTTTTCACCATCAGCAAGTAATGGCCATACATTTTCAATACGCGTTTTATTTACGTATAAAATACCTGCACCTAATGGAACACTTAACCATTTGTGTAAGGATGCTGCATAATAATCACAATGTAAATCTTCAATGCGATATTGAATATGTGCAAATGCATGTGCTCCATCCACCATTACTTGAACGCCGTGTTGATGAGCCATGTCACAGATTTTTCTGATCGGTAAGATTTGACCAGAAATATTAATCATATGACTCACTAAAATCATTTTAGTTTTTGGTGTAATGGCTTTTCTATAAATATCAACAATTTCTTCATCGTCTTTTGGATGATTAGGTACGGAGATAATTTTATTCACCACACCATATCTATCTTTTACTTGAACAAACATATCCAACATAGCCCCATAATCTTGTTCAGCCATAATAGCTTCATCACCTGCGTTCCAATTTTGTCCGCCAATTGCTAAGTCTAATGATTCTGTAGTGTTTCTGGTGATAATTAATTCATCTGCACTACATCCAGCTAGGGCAGCCAATCTTGCTGCCGCTTTGTTTTTATTATCCCATTGAACAGTGCGCATATAATAAGAACCTTGATAATTAACTTCTTTAATATGCTCAATATATTTTTCTAATAAGGGTTGAGGTAAAAAATTATAATAGCCGTTTTCTAAATTAATATAGTCAGGCTTTAATAAATATTGTTTTCTAATCTCTTCCCAGAAGGCATCATCTTTTGCTAAAATAGTTGCAGGCACAGCAGCTTTTGCTTCAAAGCTTTTTGCTAAAGCACTAAAGCCCAAAGGGGCACCCACTGATGTCATTAATACATTCTTGATAAATTGTCTTTTATGCATGGCCATTATTTTTTATAATCAATTCTTGAAAGTCCTGCGTCTTCGTTTTTAGAGAACCAACCTTTTCCATATTCCAATACATAGAATCTTCCATCAGGTCCAAGTTCTATATCAATAGCACCATTCCATCTATGTGATCCCATAAATGGTTCCATTCTAACAAAATCTCCTTTGCCATCCATGGTTACTGCTTTGATATATCCTCTCATCCATTCGTACAAGAAAAACTTGCCATCATAATAAGAAGGGTAGCGTGTTGCTGCAGGATATAAATCACTGTAGTATACTGGCCCTGCCATGGCTGTTCTACTGCCACTTCCCATACTTGGAAAATCGGTGCCTATACCGTATGGATAATAAATAAAGGCTGGTTGTGCTGGAGGTAATTCTTTTAATCCGGTATTGTTTCTTGAATTATTGATAGGCTTTTTTGGATCCTGTGTAGGCCCCGTTTTTCCAGTTGCATAATCATACATATGATAAGCATAATTATTTCCAATAAAATAAGGCCATCCAAAATTACCTGGTTTTTTTGCTTGGTTTACTTCATCATAACCCTGCGGTCCTCTAATATCCAAACTATCATTTGGTGCATCAGGTCCCACTTCACCCCAATATAAATAACCATTCTTTTGATCTACAGAAATTCTATATGGGTTGCGATGTCCCATGGTATAAATTTCTGGTCTTGTATTAGGTGTTCCTTTAGGGAATAAATTGCCATCTGGAATTTCATAAGTACCATCTTCTTTTACTTTAATACGCAATACTTTTCCTCTTAAATCATTGGTATTGCCTGAACCTCTTTGTTCATCATATTGTAAATGTCCTGGTCTATCGTCTAATGGTGCATAACCATGACTTGCATATTTTTGATTAGGTTCATCAAATGGGGTAGTGTTATCACCCGTTGAAACAAATAAAGTTTTACCTGGTCCAAATGCAATAGAGCCACCTGTATGACAACAAATATCTCTTTGAGAATAAAATTCTAAAACCACTTTTTCTGAACTATTTACAATAGTGTCATTTTCAAATGTGAATCTAGAAAGTCTGTTTACTGATTTATCAGCTGGGCTATAAAAAATAAATACATGGTGATTCTTTGCAAAATCAGGATCTGCTTGCATACCTAATAATCCTTCTTCTGCATTAACGCCAGGAGCTTCTGTTTTATAATATACATTTAAAAAACCTGCTTGTTTTATTTTCTTGGATTCATTATTGTAATAATAAATTTCACCTCTTCTTTGCGCTACTAAAATATCTAAATTAGGAAGCACTGTTAATTCAGTTGGTTCAAAGAAAGTACCCGTTACTAAATCTGTTTTAGTGAAACCTTTTTCTTCAGGTGCAAATACACTATGTGCTTTGTTATAGTTACCTGTATTGTCTCCCATGGCATATTGAATACCTCCTAAGATATGTCCTAAGTATAATGGATCTGCATAAGATTCAATGGTATGACCTAATTCTGTATAGAATACTCGTCCTCCGTCAAACTCATGAAACCAAGCCATTGGATGATTCTTTCCATTCTTGCCGCCCTCATAAGAACTTTCATCTATGTTTAATAATACTTTAATATCCGAACTAATATTTTTAAAATTATACCATTCGTCTTTTCTTACCCATTCTTTTGGTAATGCTTTAGTTGAAGGATGTGTTGCATCTGTTACTACTAATTTGGCATCTTGTTGTGCAGGATGACTTTCAAAATATGCACCAACCATTTTTCCATACCATCTCCAATCGTATTCTGCATCGGATGCTGCATGAATACCTACAAATCCTCCACCTGATTGAATATATCTTTCTAATGCTATTTCTTCATTGCCACTTAAAATATCTCCAGTAGTTTGTAAAAACACTATGGCTGCATATTTTTTCAAACTATCTTCTTGAAAATAAGCAGCGCTGGTGGTTGTATCTACATCAAATCCATTTTTAGCACCTAAGTCTTGCAATGCTTTCACGCCAGTTGGAATAGCATCATGGTGAAAGGCTGCTGTTTTTGAAAATACTAAAATGGTTGGTTTGGAACTTCTTTTATTACTGCAAGCAGTTAGTAATAAAATGGCCATGCTAAAAAGGCCAATAGATTGGATGAGTTTTTTCATATTGGGAGTTAATTTCCTACTTTTTTGGCGCATATCAAAATAAACTTAAATACATTTAGGGTAGAAAAATTCTAATACTATGAGCGACATGCATTTACATTTAGAAGAGCATTTGGAAAGCAGTGATATGCTTTCAGATATTGTTATTGGAATGAGTGATGGTTTAACAGTCCCTTTTGCATTAGCTGCAGGCTTGAGCGGAGCGGTGAGTGGTAATGTAAGTTTAATATGGATTGCAGGTATTGCAGAAATTTGTGCGGGTTCTATTGCTATGGGATTGGGTGGCTATTTAGCTGGAAAAACGGAGCAAGACCATTATGCTAGTGAACTAAAACAAGAATATTGGGAATTAGAACATAAACGAGAAGTGGAGATAGAGGAAGTGAGAAAAGTATTTTTGGATTGGGGCTTAAGTAAAACAGTTGCCGAAGAAGCTACTCAAGAAATTATCAAAGACGATGATCGTTGGGTGGATTTTATGATGAAACATGAACTAGGCTTAACCAAGCCTGATCCTAAAAGAGCGTCTAGAAGTGCATTTAATATTGGCGTGAGTTATGTGGTTGGAGGATTGATTCCCTTGACACCTTATTTTTTCGTAGACAATGCCCTTAAAGGCTTGGAACTTTCTGCCATGATTACTTTGGTTTGTTTATTTGTCTTTGGGTATTTTAAAAGTAAATTGACAGGCATTAATCCATGGCTAGGCGGATTGAAAGTGATGATGATTGGCGCTGTAGCAGCAGGTGCCGCATTTGGTATTGCAAGATTAATTGAAGGAGGACATGCTTAATATCCCATTGATGTAATAATTGAAATTAAATCATGGTAAATCTTTATATTACTTTATTATTTATTTTAAAACAGAACATATGAAATCAGTATTATCAATCATTGGTAGTTTGTTTTTATTGATGCCCTTTACAACAAGTGCACAAGAAGTGGATGCGACTATCATGCAAAAAATTAGAGAAGAGGGTTTGCAAAAATCAAAAGTGATGGAGATTGCTTTTAATTTAACAGACAAGAATGGCAATCGTTTAACCAATTCTGAAGGTTATGCGCGCGCTGCTAATTATGCAAAAGAAACTTTAGCAGGTTGGGGTTTGCAAAATGCAAGAGTAGAACCTTGGGGAGAATTTGGTAAAGGTTGGGATTTACAAAAAATGTATCTAGCAATGACTGCTCCTTATTATAAACCATTATTAGCTTGGCCTAAAACTTGGACAGAGGGGACCAAAGGTTTAAAGAAAGGTGGATTAATTGTTGTGGATGCAAAAGATTCTGCAACAGTGATGGGATATGCTGGTCAATTAAAAGGTAAGTTGATTATTATAGATCAAACCAATGCTTATAAGCAAAGTTTCAAAGCAGATGCGATTCGTTTTACAGAAGAAGATCTTGCTAAGATGGCTGCAGCAACTATGCCAGCAGGTGCAAGAGGTGGTCAAGCAATGGATACTGCACAACAAAGAAGAATGAGAGAAGCCATGGCAAGAAATGGCAATATGCGTGCTATGACTATATTGAAAAATTTAGCAAAAGAAGAAGGCGCAATTGGTATGGTTACATCAGGTGTTAGAAATCATGATGGAACTATTTTTTCTCAAGGTGGTGGTGCATATAAAGCTGCAGATGCTGCTAATTTCTTAGATATGGCTTTGGGTATTGAAGATTATAATATGTTATTAAGATTGGTTAAGTCAGGTACAGAAGTGAGCATGGAAGCTGATGTGAAAACGAAGTTTCAAGAAAAAGATATGCAAGGATATAATGTGATTGCAGAAATTCCAGGAACTGATCCAGTATTGAAAGATGAGGTGGTAATGATTGGCGCACATTTAGATTCTTGGCAAGCAGGAAATGGTGCAACAGACAATGCTGCTGGTTCTTCTGTAATGATGGAAGTAATGAGAATTATTAAAACCATTGGTGTTCAACCAAAGAGAACTATTCGCATAGGATTATGGAGTGGAGAAGAGCAAGGTTTACTAGGTTCAAGAGGCTATGTGAAAAATACTTTCTTAGATGCTAATGGAAAACCAAATGAAGCACACCAAAAATTTGCAGGCTATTTCAATATAGATAATGGTACTGGTAAAGTAAGAGGTATTTATTTACAAGGTAATGATGCTTGTAAACCTATCTTCACAAAATGGTTAGCACCATTCAACGACTTGGGTGCTACTACTGTTACTATTAGCAATACTGGTGGTACTGATCACTTAGCATTTGATGCGATTGGATTACCAGGTTTTCAATTCATCCAAGATCCAATAGAGTATGATACAAGAACGCATCATAGCAATATGGATGTATACGAGCATTTAAGTGAAGATGATTTAAAACAAATTGCTACTGTGGTTGCAGCTTTTGCATATAATACTGCACAAGCAGATGCAAAATTGCCTAGAAAAGAAAAATAATTAAATAGACCATTGATGAAAAAAAGTTTTTACTCCATTTTATTTTTATTGTTTGTGCAATTTTCTTTTGCACAAGATTCAACTAGATTACATCTTGATCCTTCCAAAAAGGTTCAAATTGTAGAAGCATCTTGTGGACAATGTCAATTTAAAATGGCAGGGAAGGGTTGTACGCTAGCAGTCAGAATAAATGGTAAATCTTATTTTGTAGAGAAAGCAGATATTGATGCATTTGGAGATGCACACAATGACCAAGGGTTCTGCAATGCTATAAGAAAAGCTAAAGTGCAGGGGTCCATTGTGAACAATAAATTTGTTGCTAGCTATTTTGAATTAATAGACGGCAAGCCATAGATTTATTCGAATTCCAATTCGTTTATAAATGTTTCCCAGTCTTTCATGATGGATGCGTTTTTCAGGTTTTAAATGAATTACGCATAAATAACAAAGAATGGGTTCATTTTGTTTAGCAAAAGTTAGAAATAGTTAAACAAAAAAGAATATAAAATATTAAGCCCTTGTAAATCATACTTTTACAAGGGCTTAATATATATTTACAATACCCCCAAAGGAAAGATTAAAATTTAAACTATGAAAAGAGTGATCTTTGCTTTGGGTATTCTATTTGTATTTGCCTGTAGTAAAACTGAAATTCCTGCAACTCCACCAGCAGTTGTTGTTCAGGAAGAAGCTATCAAATTCACCACTAATCTTGATACTGGGACTTATAATGTTGCTGATACATTGCCGCTAATTGTAACGGTGAGTTCAAAACTTCCAGCTACAGGGTTTCTTTATTCAATATTGGTTAATTGGACAGACAGCTCTAAACAAGTATTCAAGCTTGATACTAGTTTGTCAAACTCAAGTTTAAGTTTGAATATTTCTGGTTTGAAGAAGACTGGAAATTATTCATTGTCAGTTACTGTTACTTCTAAATCGACTTCGTCCAATACATTAAATAAATCTATTTCAGTTGTTAATAATCCTTTAGGAAGATTTATGGGGTATAAAGTAGCAGCTAATGCTAGGCAACTAGGTACAGACTATTGGGAAAATTCCACACTGCCCTCAGACTTAATTGTTGCTGTTTTTCAGAAAAATTACGAAAATATACACCCTTCAGGTGCTTATGCTGTTTGGACAGAAGCTATTTGTAATGGTGATTTTAATAATGATGGTTATATGGATGTATTTAATGCTGGTACTGCATTTGGTGGTCAAATAAAAGCAACACTTACTTTCTTAATTTGGAATCCAACAACAAAAATTTTTGAAGAAAAAAACCTAATTAATGATAAAACAAATAACATAGGTCACCCTAGGTTAGTAACACCAGTATATCTTAATTCAGATAATTATGTTGATTTGGTAATTCACGGTATGAGAGACGAAGCAAGTGATTTAAATCCTAATGAACCTGTTTCAATTTGCTTAAGCGATGGTAGAGGTGGGTATGATATTACAAAATTAGATTTAGAACCAAAATCATTAGCCAAGCAATTTGGACACGAATGGGGTGATGTTGAAGATGTTACTGGAGATGGTTTGCCTGATTTATTTGTTTCAGCAAATTCACATACCTATATTTTTTGGGGAATTAGCACATTCCCGTATTTCACAAATATCAATTTTGCCCATTTTTCATCTGATACAAAAAACTTTGCTTCAGATAATGGATTCGGTGAAGTGGTGCCATCGGGAGCAGGTGCTGCATATGGAGGCGTATTTTTGGATGTAAATAATGATGGACAAAAAGATTTATTATTAGCTGTTGGTGAAGGTCAACCTGATGGAATTAAAAATCAACAAAGGGTGCTTCTAAATAAAGGCAAGGGTAGATTTAACGAAACAAGTGTTATAAAATTACCTTTATATTCAAATGAAATAAATTCTGGAATCAACCAGTTTGATTATAAAGTAGATGATTTAAATGGGGATGGTAGATTAGATATAATTGCCGTTAATTCAGTAAAATATAGTCAGTGGAATATTGTAATTTATATGCAGCAAGCTGATGGTAGTTTTGTAATTGATAACAGTTTGGTGGAATATAATATAAACACCACTTCAAGGCCACAATATAAAACTAGATTAGTGTATAGCGATATAAATGGAGATGGCCTAAAAGATATTAGCTATGTAAATTCTGCCATAACTCCATATTATATACTTCAGAATAATGAACTTTTAACAAAGTCTGTATTTATTAGAGTAGGTAATAAGTTTGTGGAAAAGGACTACTATCAATTTGATCCCTATGCAAAAAGCCTAAAAGACAAATATTATAAATAAGAAAGACCAATCTTGTTAATGAGTCTCTTAAAGATTATATAACTTTTACGTAATCCGAGCGCTCTAAACTTAAATTTATGAAAAAATTAATCTATTCTTTTGGTATTCTATTTGTATTTGCATGTAGTAAAACAGAAGTTTCTGTAACTCCAACACCTACTTCGCCATTAGTTCAGGAAGAAGCTATTAAATTTTCAGTTACACCTGATATTTCCAGCGGCACTTTAAATTTAAGTAGTGATACATTAAATTTAAATATAGGTGTAAGTTCAAAAATACCTTCATCAGGGATACTTTTATCAATGGAAGTTAAAAGAAATGATACATCATTAACAATTTTCAAAATAGATACATCAATTACTCAAAGTACAATCAGTATAAAGGCTTCTGGGTTTACAATAAAAGCAAATTATACTGCAAAAATTACAGTTACTTCCAAATCAACTTCAACTAATTCTCAAGCTCAGACTTTAGTCATTAATAGAAGTAGAATTTATAAAAATTACTTAAGGTCATCATACGAATTATCAAATTTCGATACCTGGTTTTCATCTTTACAATTAATTAAAGCTGATGGTTCTAGGTATACAAATAATCCTTTCATTGATGAACAATCTACTCAGCTTGATATTGATGGCGATGGCCAAGAGGATTTATTTTATTACGAAGGGTATGATTTAAATATCAGTCCAACACCTAATCCGCCACCCTCTGTTTTTATGAATAATGGTATCAATTTAAAACAAACACCATGGACAGGTGCTAGTCTTAAAGAGCCGCATGGAACAAAAATTCTTATTGGAGATTTTAATAATGATTCATTGCCTGACTTATTTTCATTAGTAGCGGTAGATCCTCCAAATAATTCACCTGCTGGATTTTTAAATACGTTTGATATATGTAATTTACTTTTAAATTCTGCTTCTGGATTTAGTAAAGTAAAAGAGTATACCGATCAAGGATTTTGGTATTCTGGATGTTCAGGTGATATTGATAATGATGGTGATTTAGATATAATAGCTTTCAATTTTCATAACCAAACAAACGGAGTTAAAAGTAGAATAATGTGGAATGATGGTAAAGCTAATTTTTCAATTGATTTTAACGGAATAGGAGATATACCAGTAGTAGATCAATCAGAATTAGTTGATGTAAATAATGATGGTTTTCTTGATTTAGTAATAAATTTTCATCCAAATGGAGTAAGTCGAATAAATGACTTTAGGATTTTATGGGGTAATGGAAAAACATTTAGTATTAATAATTCTACATCTCTAAATCTAACTGGAGATAAGTTTTTACAAAATTTAGACTTTGCAGATATTGATGGAGATGGGATCAAAGAAATAATACCAAGCGGGAATTACTCAAGTTCAACTGGTGCGCCAGTATATTATATATCATTTTACAAATCCGACGATAAAGGAAAAACATTTATTGACAAAACAAGTCAGTATATTGAAAATAATACTGCAAATAGATTTTATCACATTAGAGTTCAAGACATAGATAGAAATGGTCTTTTAGATATTTTTTCAGGTGAAAAAAAGGATAATATAAGATGGGAGTGGAACGGATCTAAATTTATCAAGAAATAAGCTAGAAACAACCCGTTTTGCTACAGACATAAAAAAACCCCTTGATTATCAAGGGGTTAATTGTTTTACTGCGGACCGGACGGGACTCGAACCCGCGACCTCCGCCGTGACAGGGCGGCATTCTAACCAACTGAACTACCGATCCAAGAACTTTTCCGTTTCCGGGTTGCAAAGATAAGGGGAAAGAAGTTTTTTAAACAAATCTTTTATTAAAAAATGATGTATTATTTTTACAGCCCAATCATATACATATGCCTGAATACCCTAATAGACAGTTTTTAGATTTTGAGCAACCTATCAAGGACTTATACGAGCAGATTGATGCTACTAAAAAACTAGCCGAAAAGAATCCAAAAATTGATTTATCAGCTACGGTGAAGCAATTAGAACAAACTATTGTAGACAAGCGAAAAGCAATCACAGAAAGCCTTTCACCATGGCAGAGGGTTCAATTAAGTAGACATCCAGACCGACCTTATACTTTAAAGTACATCAACCTTATGTTTGACAAATTTGTTGAATTACATGGTGATCGTAATGTGAAAGATGATAAAGCAATGGTGGGTGGATTTGCTGAATTAAATGGTCATACGGTTATGGTAATTGGTCAGCAAAAAGGAAGCAATACTAAGGCTCGCCAACTAAGAAATTTCGGGATGGCTAACCCTGAAGGGTACAGAAAGGCCCTTAGATTGATGAAATTGGCCGAAAAATTCAATAAACCGGTAATTTGTTTGATAGATACTCCAGGGGCATTCCCAGGCTTAGAAGCAGAAGAAAGGGGCCAAGGAGAAGCTATTGCGAGAAATATCTATGAAATGGTGCGTTTACAAGTACCAATTATTGTTTGTATCATTGGAGAAGGCGCTAGTGGAGGTGCATTAGGTATTGGAGTGGGAGATAAGACTTTAATGATGGAAAATACCTGGTATACAGTAATTTCTCCTGAGAGTTGTAGTTCTATTTTATGGAGAAGCTGGGATAAGAAAGAGCTGGCTGCCGAGCAATTAAAATTGACTTCTTTAGATATGAAAGGTTTTGGCTTAATTGATGATATTGTTCCAGAACCATTTGGAGGAGCTCATTGGGATTATGATGCAGCCGCTGCTTCATTAAAAGCAAAAATTTCTGAAGCTTTAGCGGAAGTAAAAGATATTGCTCCTGCAACCCGTGTTGAAAATAGAATTGAGAAATATAGCAAAATGGGCTTCTGGGAAGAAGCTTAATTCAACTATGTAAATTTATATCCAAACCCTACTATGTTAAGAGATACCCTTAAAGGAACCGGCGTTGCATTAGTAACTCCCTTCAAAAAAGATCAATCCATTGATTTTGCAGCATTAGAAAATTTAATTGAAATCCAAATCAAAGGGGGTATCGATTATATTGTAACATTAGGTACTACTGGAGAGTCTGTGACTTTGACAGAGAAAGAAAAAGTGGAAGTATTTAATTTCACTGTAGAGAAGGTAAATGGAAGAATTCCTATTGTAATTGGTATTGGTGGTAACAATACTGCCTCAGTGATTGAAGCATTTGGTAAATTTGATTTAACTAAAGTAGTAGCCATTTTAAGTGTTACTCCTTATTATAATAAACCTACTCAAGAAGGTTTGTTTCAACACTACACTGCATTAGCGAATGTAGCACCTAAGCCCATTATTTTATACAATGTTCCAGGAAGAACGGGTCGTAATATGACAGCAGCTACTTCTTTAAGATTAGCAGCGCATCCTAATATTGCTGGTATTAAAGAAGCAGGCCCAGAAATGGCTCAGACTATTGATTTATTAAAAGATAGACCAAAAGATTTCTTAGTAGTAAGTGGAGATGATGAAATTGTGATGGCACAAATTGCTTGTGGAATGGATGGTGTGATCAGTGTTGCTGCGAATGCATTCCCTAAACCATTTAGTGATATGATTCGTTATAGCATGTCTGGAGATTTTAGCATGGCTAAAAGATTAAATGATTTAATGGTAGAAGGGTATAGTTATATGTATGAAGAAAATAACCCTGCTGGTATCAAAGCTTATTTAGCTGAACAAGGCGTGATTGAAAATGTATTGAGATTGCCTTTGGTTCCTGTATCAGAACCTTTACAAGCAAAAATCCACAAGTACTTACAAAAGTTTGCTGACTAATTTAACTTCTGCTTAATCGCTTGTAGTTTCATTAATGCCTCAACTGGTGTGAGGTTATTGATATCTATGCTATCTAATTCTTTACGAATAGATTCAAATGTTTCTGTATGTGCATCAAAAATGGATAACTGAAATTTTGATTCAGGACTTGATGCAGTAGGTGTAGCTATTTTTTGAGAGCCCTGATTTTTCAATTCCATTTCATGTAAGATCGCATTGGCTCTTGTTACTAAATTATTAGGCATGCCGGCCATCTTCGCTACATGTATACCAAAGCTATGTGTACTGCCGCCCTTGGTTAATTTTCTTAAGAAAATAATTTTATTGCCCACTTCTTTATGACTTACATGGTAATTGTGTACATGATTCAATTGTGCTTCCAAATCATTTAATTCATGATAGTGTGTTGCAAACAGTGTCTTAGGTTTTTCTTTGGATTGATTTAAGAACTCTACAATACTCCATGCAATACTAATACCATCATAGGTAGAAGTACCTCTTCCGATCTCATCTAGTAGAATTAAACTTCTACTACTAATATTATTTAAGATACTAGCCGTCTCTATCATTTCAACCATGAATGTAGATTCACCTGCACTTAAATTATCATTGGCACCTACTCTGGTAAAAATCTTATCGGTTAATGGAATATCAGCTGCCCTAGCGGGAACATAAGATCCCATATGGGCCATTAGAGTTATTAAAGCAGTTTGTCTAAGCACTGCACTCTTACCACTCATATTGGGCCCTGTTAAAATAATAATCTGTTGTTGATTAGGATCTAAGATTAAATCATTCGACACATAAGGTTGATCAATAGGTAAGCTTTGTTCAATCACTGGGTGTCTTCCATCTTTAATATCTAATATTAAATCTTCTTTAATAATAGGCTTGCAATACTTGTAATCAATCGCATTCTGTGCAAAACAAATCAAGCAATCAATGATGGCCAATAACTGTCCATTTTGTTGAATGGCATTCAATGATTGTAAAACCTCGTCTAGTAATTGTTGGTATAGTTGTTGTTCTAATACCAATATTTTATCTTCTGCACCCAATATTTTTTCTTCGTACACTTTTAATTCTGGAGTGATATATCTTTCTGCAGTGGTTAAAGTTTGTTTACGAATCCAATCTGCTGGCACTTTGTCTTTATGAGCATGGGTTACTTCTAAATAATAGCCATACACATTATTGTAGCCAATTTTTAAAGAACTGATGCCTGTTTGAAGTGCTTCTTTGTTTTGTAATTGGGCTAAATATTCTTTACCACCGCTGGAAATATTTCTTAGTTCATCTAATTCGGAATGTATACCATCTCTAATAAATCCTCCTTTCGCCGTGGTTGCAGGTGGCTGATCTAAAAGGGTAGTACTAATTTTTTCTTTAGCTATTTCGCAATTAGCTAATTGGCTGCTTAATTGTTGTAAATACGCATTTGTACATCCAGCAAATAGGGCTTTCACAGAAGCAACTGTTTCTAATGATTTTCCTAATTGTTGTAATTCTCTGGGTTGTATTTTTCTACTAGCCAATTTACTTGCTAATCTTTCCAAGTCTCCACAAGATTCAATCAATGCGCTGCTTTGAGTTCTTTCTTCAGTAGATTGAATTAGATAATCAACTGCATTTAATCTCGCATTAATCTGTGCAATGGATTGTAATGGGAAGATCAACCATCTTTTTAACAACCTTGCACCCATAGGACTCTTGGTTTGATCCAAGATATCTAATAAGCCTTTTTTATCTGCACCATTGCCTATCAATTCTAAATTACGAATGGTGAATTTGTCCATCCATAAAATATCTTCTCTCTGAATGGGGCTAATGGAATGAATATGTTGTAAATGCGGATGCTCTGTTTCTTTTAGATAATGTAAAATTGCACCAGCAGCAATCACAGATTTGTTTTGTCCTTCCATGCCAAAACCTTTCAAGGTTTGGGTTTGAAATTGTTTTAACAATAAATCATTGGCATAGGGTGCATCAAAAATCCAACTATCTAATCCATAAGAATAAAATCCTTGACCAAAATGTTCTTTAAAAACAGCTTGGTCTTTTTTAGAGAATAAGATTTCTGCAGGTTGTAAACTTTGTAATAACTTATCTAAGTATTCAAAATTACCTTCCGCCGTTAAAAATTCTCCCGTAGTAATATCTAAAAAGGCCAATGCGCCTATTTCATTTTCAAAATAAATGCCAGCTAAAAAATTATTCTCTTTATGCGCGAGTAATTTATCATTAGTGGCAATACCTGGTGTTAACATATCGGTGACACCTCTTTTCACAATACCTTTCACCGATTTAGGATCTTCCAATTGATCACAAATAGCCACTCTATGTCCGGCTTTTACTAGTTTATGTAAATACGTATCTAGTGAGTGATGTGGAAAGCCTGCTAGTTCACTGCTGGATGCTGCACCATTATTTCGTTTAGTTAAAGTAATGCCCAATACCTTGGAAGCAATCACTGCATCTTCACCAAAAGTCTCATAAAAATCACCAACTCTAAATAATAAGATGGCATCAGGGTATTTTTGCTTAATAGCCCTATGTTGCTGCATTAGAGGGGTATCGGAACTGGATTTTGCCATGGGTGACAAACCTACATAATTTTTCATAAAAAGCGTACTTTTGCGTATGCGTAAATTGAGCATGGATGAATTGGGTAGGATGTCTGTTGCCGACTTTAAAGTAGCGCCCAAAAAGCCTATTGTAGTAGTGATGGACCAAATTAGAAGCATGCACAATGTGGGTAGTGTTTTTAGAACTGCAGATGCCTTTCTGATTAATGGTATTTGTCTTTGTGGATTTACCCCACTACCACCTCATAGAGATATTCATAAAACAGCTTTAGGAGCCACTGAATCGGTGGATTGGATGTATTACGAACAAACTACGGATGCAGTAATAGCTTTAAAAAATCAGGGGTATAAAGTGTATGCTATTGAACAAACAGAAGGCAGTATTCCACTAAATCAATTTAAGAAAACGGAAGCACCCATTGCTTTTGTTTTTGGCAATGAAGTGGATGGGGTAGACCAATCCGTAATTGAACTTTGTGATGGCGTAATTGAAATTCCTCAATGGGGAATGAAACATTCTTTAAACATTTCTGTAGCAGCAGCTGTTGTATTATGGGAATTGGTGAGATCATAAAAAAGTAAAATGAATCCAATAAAAAATTATTTAAGTTTAGTAAAGTTCTCGCATACCATTTTTGCAATGCCTTTTGCATTAATTGGTTTTGTTTTGGGATTAAGATATAATTGGATCAATCATCAAGCATTTGAACAAGTTTGGCTAAAATTCTTTTTAGTGATTATTTGTATGGTTACTGCAAGATCCACTGCGATGGCTTTTAATAGATACTTAGATAGACATTTTGATAAATTAAATCCAAGAACTGCCATCAGAGAAATTCCTGCTGGAATTATTAAAGCAGAAAAAGCATTGGTGTTTATTGTTATGAATATGGCCATCTTTATTGTAGCGACTTATTTTATTAATACCATTTGTTTTTATTTATCACCTGTTGCTTTATTCGTTATTTTATTTTATAGTTATACCAAGCGTTTTACTTATTTATGTCATTTGGTACTAGGTATTGGCTTATCCTTAGCACCCATAGGGGCTTATTTAGCAGTAACAGGCAGCTTTGCTGTATTGCCTTTATTATTTTCTTTAGCAGTAATATTTTGGGTAAGTGGTTTTGATGTGATTTATGCTTTACAAGACATTGATTTTGATCAATCTCAATCTTTGTATTCTATTCCAAGTTATTGGGGTTTAGAAAAGGCATTAAATATTGCAAGAGTACTGCATGTATTTTCTGCACTCTTTGTAATTATTGCTTTTTATATTGGGGGATTTCACATTGTATATTTATTGGGATTGACAGTATTTATTGGTATGCTTTTGTATCAGCATAGTATTGTAAAGCCCAATGATTTGAGCAAAGTGAATATTGCCTTTATGACGGCTAATGGAATTGCGAGCGTGGTATTTGGAGTTATTGTTATTGCATCTATCTTTATTCAAATTTATTTATAAGAAGTGGCTAGAATACTTTGTATTGATTATGGTGGAAAAAGATCGGGTATAGCAGTAACCGATCCTTTGCAAATTATTGCTACTGGATTAACCACGGTGGATACCAAAGATTTATTTTCTTATTTGGAAGCTTATTTTAAAGCAGAGCCCGTAGAGTTGATTTTAATAGGAGAGCCCATGAATTTAGATGATACTCCCACCCATGCAACCCCCTTGGTATTAAAAGCCATTGAACAACTCAAAAAGAAATTCCCTGCCATCCCTATTCAAACCGTAGATGAGCGTTACAGCTCTAAAAATGCGGTAAGGGCCATGGTAGAAATGGGTATGAAGAAAAAAGACAGAAGAAATAAGAAAACCATTGATCAAATTGCAGCTACCATTCTTCTGCAGGAATATCTCCAGAACAAGGCATAAACTGCCTATTTATTTCTACCTTTGTGGTCTAATAAGTGATTAGTATGATTTTACCTATTGTTGCCTATGGAGCAACGGTATTAAGAAAGGTTTGTAAGCCTATTGAAGCCAATTATGAAGGCTTGGCAAAGCTGATTGAAGATATGTGGGAAACCATGTATGAAAGCAATGGGGTGGGATTGGCTGCGCCACAGATTAATAGAGATATTCGTTTATTTGTAATGGATAGTGCCCAAATATTTGCCAATAGCGAGCCTGAAGATGAAGCTTACTCAGACGCACCAGGCATAAAAAGAGCTTTCATCAATCCACAGATTATAGAAACCGGAGGAAAGGAGTGGATATATAATGAAGGTTGTTTGAGTATCCCAAAAATCAGAGAAGATGTTTCCAGACCAGAGTCAGTGACCCTTTCTTATATGGATGAGCAGTTTAAAGAACAGACAGAAACTTTTCATGGTATCACTGCTAGAATTATCATGCACGAATATGATCATATTGAAGGCAAATTATTCATTGATTATATCAAGCCTTTAAAAAAGAAAATGTTACAAGGTAAATTAAACGATATTTCTAAAGGGAAAATGAGAGTGGATTATAAAATGACTTTAGGAAAATAATTTTTTCAAAAAAACACTACATGCGTAAAATATTCTTTGTACTTATTTATATCATAGCAAGCTTTGCTTCTAAAGCGCAGGATACTACTTTGAATATTGATAATGGCTCATTTACTTTAACAGATGCTATTGTTAGAAATAATTTTGACTACAAAGCCATCTTGCAAAGAATTAAAGAAGATACTAGTTTTTATAAAGCATTTAAAACCTTAAGAACCATTGGTTATAGCTCTTATAACTATATTCAAATGAGGGATAAGAATGATCAAGTAATTGCTACTTTAAATAGTAAAACCAGACAAAATAAAGTAGGTGGTTGTAGAACCATGGATGTATTGGAAGAAAAGGTATCTGGTAATATGAAAGATGCTAATGGTGAGTATAATTATACAACACCAGCTTTATACGCTAGCTTGTTTTTTACGAAGGGACAAATTTGTGGGGAAACCAATATTGTTAAAGGAAAGGTTAGAACAGTGAGCGGTTCTGGCTTAAGCAAGGCAAAAGATCAATTAAAAATGTTATTCTTTAATCCAGGTAAAAAAATTCCTGGTATTCCTTTTATTGGCAACAAATTGGATTTGTATGACGAAGCAGCACATGAATTATATGATTACAAATTAGATTATGTAGACTATCATGGTCAATTAGTATATATGTTTGAAGTGAAGCCTAAGGAAGACCTTGGGTTCTTCTCCAAGAACAATGTAGTGGTAGATCAAATGACTACTTGGTTTAATCCTAAAACCTTAGAAGTATTAGGGCGTAATTATGCATTAAGTTATAATGCAGGTGCTTATGATTTTAATGTTCAAATGGAAGTAGAATTGACTTATTTCAATGGACAATTGGTTCCTAAAATTTTAAGATACAAGGGTAATTGGGATGTGGTGTTTAAGAAAAGAGAGAAGGGTATCTTTACTGCTACCTTATTTGACTTTAAAGAAGCACAATAATTTTAGTTGAATGCGCTAGCTTATTCTGATAAGAAGCTTTGTTCAATATATTTCACTACTTCTACTAAACTTCCAGTTTCATTAAATACACGAAGTTGTCTATCTGCCCCAGTGCCACTCGCAAATATATTTTGTACTTTTTCTACATGATGTCTGCTACCTAAATCATCTACCACATCATCTATAAAGTCTAGCAATTCCATAATAAGGTCTTTGGTAGGTATCTCTTTTTCTTTTCCAAAATCGATTAGTTTACCATCAATACCATATCTACTAGCTCTCCATTTATTTTCATTGATTAAAGCTCTTTGGTAATTAATGAAATTGATATTCTGGCGTCTTAAGGTATATATCTTAGCACAAATGGCTTGGAAGATAGCGGTAATAGTGATTGTTTCCTGAATAGTCATCGGGATATCACAAATTCTGAATTCAATGGTATTATAAATTGGGTGTACTCTTAAATCCCACCATATCTTTTTAGCATTATCAATACAATTGGTTTTGATTAATAATTGCACAAAACTTTCATAGGCTTCAATGCTATCAAAATAATCTGGAATACCCGTTCTTGGGAATTTATCAAATACCTTAGATCTATAAGATTTATAACCTGTGTTTCTGGTTTCCCAAAAAGGGGAATTGGTGCTTAATGCATATACATGGGGTAGGAAATACCTAGCTGTGTTGGCAATATGAATAGCCATTCTTCGATCTTCTACACCAACATGCACATGGAGTCCAAAGATTAAATTACTTCTTGCTGCTTGCTGTAATTCATTTAATAATTCTTGGTACCTGGTTTGATCTGATACCAATTGTTTTTCCCATAAACTAAAAGGGTGGGTACCAGATGCACCAATACTATAACCTAGTTCGCCCGCAATTTTTGCAACACCTGTTCTTAATGATTTAATTTCTTGATATGCTTCATCTGTATTTTGACAAATAGCAGTGCCTACTTCTACCACGGCCTGGTGCATTTCGGCCTTAATCTTTTCTTTAAACAACAATTGGCCCTCATTCACAATAGTTTGTTGATGGCTCTTCAATTCTTTGGAAGTAGGATCTAGTACCATGTACTCTTCTTCCACACCAATGGTAAATTGTTGCAAGTAATCTTTGGACATATGCTAATTTACTACAATAAAAAACCCCCACCAAATGGTGAGGGTTTTTTGATATTCAAATTGAATACTAGAAGATATAACGAACTCCCAATTGAATTTGGTAACGAGATGCTGAAGTTGTACTTGCATCATGCTTCCAAGCTTGTTGTAATGGAGTTTTTGTTGCTGTGTTGTAATAAGGGAAAGTGAACACTGGCATATTTCCTTTGAAAGTACCTGTGAAT
This sequence comes from Bacteroidota bacterium, assembly GCA_024640255.1. GTDB lineage: Bacteria > Bacteroidota > Bacteroidia > Chitinophagales > Chitinophagaceae > Sediminibacterium. The sequence goes on from JAHEFI010000014.1 coordinate 32,415, forward strand.
GTTAAAGGAGTTGTAGTTGTTGGTACATCGTACACACCCCAGTTCTTATTCAACATATTAGTGAAGTTGTAAACGTCCGCTGTAAAACGTAAAGTTTGTTTTCTACCTTTTACATTGAAAGTTACGTCTTGAGTTACATTCAAATCTAATCTACCAGTCCAAGGTAAGATAGCAGCATTTCTTTGTGCATACTCACCTCTGTGCTTAGACAAATAAGGATGATTGTCAATGAACTGGCTTAATTGAGGCCATAATTCTTGTAATGTTCTAGAATCACCAGAAATTGTTGTTAAAGCAATTTCATTTGCATTTCTAGGAATGTACATTAAGTCGTTGCTGAAACCATCACCATTCACGTCACCATTGTAGATGTATGAAGTAACATAGTTAGGAGCAATCTCTGCAAATACACCCACTGAAGTAGCAAAATGCTTTAAGTATTCTTTCTTATAAATTGCTTGAGCAATAAATCTGTGAGGTAAATAGTTGTTAGAATAGCTTTGTGTAGGAATGTTTGAGTTTCCGAACACTGGCTTAGATCCCCACATGGTAGATGCTGTAGAACCGTTTACAGTTGCATCTTTAGCTTCTTGGTAGTTATACGCTGCACTTACATATAAGTTCTTGAAAGTTCTTTGAACTTGAACAAATAAAGTGTTTACATAACCAACGTTCGCGTTAGTCATATAAATAGCGTTACCAATAGAAGGGTTGTTGATTGCTGCTTTAGCAGAACCACCAATTGGGTAAACTGAAGTGTAAGGGAAACGAACACGACCATCAGCTAAAGTAATTAAACCAGTAGATGGCAATGCAATGTTTTGGAAAACAGTAGCATTGATGTTTCTGATATGAGTAGCTTCCACAGTTACTGTGAAACCTAATACTTTCTTATCTGCAGCTAAAGTAGTTTTCCAAACTTGAGGGAACTTATAATTTGGATCAGCTACGTTAATGCTATAAGACTTAGATAAACCTGCTGTTACAGTTGGTCTGTATGCGTTTACATCTGGAGAGAACATGTATCCAGTACCACCACTGATAGATCCGAATAATGCCATACCAGAGTTAGAAGCTTGGTTAGAAATCCATACAAATGGTGGAGCACCTTGGAATAAACCAGTACCACCTCTAAATTGTAAAGATTGGTCAGAGAATACATCCCAGTTATAACCAATTCTTGGAGAAATTTGAACTGCTTGGTTAGGAGCTGCACCAGTGTTCGCATGAATGCCGTTATAGAACTGAGTTAAAGTATCTACAACTGGGTTATATAAGAAAGTATTGTAGAATTGAGTATAGTCTGCTCTTACACCATAAGTGAAAGTGAAATTATCTCTGATCTTCCATTTGTCTTGTAAGAATACACCTAACTCTAAATCTTTTGGTCCTACTAATGGGAACTCACCACCACCTAAAGTATATGATAAATCATATCTTAAAGCAGCTTTAGTACCAGCAGCAGAAGCATAGAAATCAGCTAAGCTAGCAAAACGATACACCCCTTGGTATGAAGGAGAGAAACCGTTAGCATATTTCTTGAATGAGTTTTGAGTACCGATAGTAATCTCGTGACCACCAACGTATTTAGTAAATACATCATTCAATTGATAAATATCTGTATTCAATTTGTTACCGTAAGTATATTGCTCGTAACCAAAAGAAGTATAAGGGTTACCATTACCATCTAAGATATCCACTAATGGGAAATCAGTCTTAGAAGATAAAGAAGAACGATAGTCTCTTAATTGAGTGTAACCAATTTGTAATTTATTGTTAGCGCTGTTAGAGAAACGAGTGTTTAACTCGGCAATTACTACTTTAGCGTTGTTATTAATTACATAACCTGCACCATAATAAGGCATTGCAGTGTTACCTGGTCTTCTACCGATTGAAGTATTCGCAGCACCTGAGTTAGATGGTGGAATTTCGGCATAAGACTTTAAATAGTTATACTTAATAGTGAAAGTATTGTTAGCGTTAATGTTCCAGTCAATCTTAGCAGTTAAACGCTTTGAAGCTGAAGCATAAGTGTATCCTTGGTAAGGACCTGGATCAAAACTATACTTAGACTTTAAGAAAGAAGCTAATGCATCTAAATCAGCAGCTTTTGCTTGAGATACAGTAGTACCGTTTGGTACATTACTAGCATCAGCAGCAACCCAAGATGTACCTGGAACTGTATTGCTTTCTTGTTCTCCGTTAAGGAAGAAGAATAATTTATTTTTAACAATCGCACCACCTGCAGTGAAACCTTTTAAATCATATTCAAAAGGAGCTTTTGCAAAGTGAGTAGAACCGATATCATAACCTTGCCAATCTTTGTTTTTAAAGTATTGGTAAACTGATCCAAAAGTTTGGTTCTTACCTGATCTTGTTACAGAGTTGATACCAGCACCGTTAAATCCACCATACTTTACATCGAAAGGAGAAGTGTTTACTTGAATTTGCTCAATCGCATCTAAAGAGATCGCTTGCGCACCTGCTTGACCACCGATATCAGAAGCTAAACCAAATGAGTTATTAAAGTTAGCACCATCAATAGTGATATTGTTTAATTGAGAACTGATACCTTGGAAAGAAGTACCGTTTGCAGATGGAACTAATTTAGTTACATCTTTCCAGCTTCTTGTTGTAGTAGGAGTACCTTCAATTAATCTTCTGTTGATTGTTTCTTGACCACCTGTTCTGTTCGCACTGAAAACTTTGTCAGAACCTGATCTTACTACTACTTCTTTCAAAGTATTAGAAGTTTCAACTAAAGTAAAGTTTTGTCTGTGAGCTTGACCTAAAGTCAAAGTGATATCATTTGTTGTTTCAGTTTTGAAACCTACAAAAGATGCACTAATTGAATAAGGACCACCAATTTTCAAGTTAGCTAAGTTGTAACGACCATCCTGACGAGTAGAAGTTGTATACTTCGTACCTGTTGGTTCATGGATAGCTACAACGGTAGCACCAGCAATTGCAGTCTTACCGCTCAAAACTGTACCCTGGATCTCAGAAGTAGTTTCTTGAGCTTTTGCTCCGAAAGAAATTGATGTAACCATCAATAACGAAAGGAGAAATTTCCCGATTGTTTTCATACCTGATTGTTGTTTGTTTTAGTGATGCAAAGAAACTAAAAGAAACTGTATAATAAGATATGTGCTTTTAAGTTTTTATTAACAAATAGTAGCAAAATGAATTTATCAGCGACTTATATATAATATAAAAATATTATATTAATTTATCGATGGTAGGAATTCTCGGTTTCGTTTTCTCTTTCCCTGTCATAAGCTTTGATGATGGCTTTCACCAATTTATGTCTTACCACATCCTCCTCATCTAATTCAATATGGGCAATACCATCAATATCTCTTAAAATTCGGGAAGCTTTTTCTAAACCACTTCTTTGATTTCTTGGTAAATCCACCTGAGTGGGGTCCCCTGTGATAATGGCTTTTGCATTGGCACCAATACGTGTTAAAAACATTTTGATTTGTAAATCATTGGCATTTTGCGATTCATCCAAAATGATAAATGCATTATCCAAAGTTCTACCTCTCATGTAGGCAAGTGGTGCAATTTCAATGGTGCGTGTAGACATGTAATAGCCTAATTTATCTGCAGGTATCATATCATCTAACGCATCATATAAAGGTCTTAAATACGGATCAATTTTTTCTTTTAAATCTCCAGGTAAAAAACCTAAACTTTCTCCTGCTTCCACAGCAGGTCTTGTTAAAATAATTTTTTTAACCAATTTATTTTTTAATGCTCTTACAGCTAATGCAACAGCAGTATAAGTTTTACCTGTACCTGCTGGTCCAATGGCAAACACAATATCATTTTTGTCTGCAGCAGTTACCATCTTTTTTTGATTGGCAGTTCTGGCTCTAACTGTTTTTCCATTAGGTCCAAACACCAATACTTCGTTGGGGTTTTTATCTACAAAATTGTCTATCACTTCTGCATCATCACCTCCTAAAATTTGTTCAAAATAATTTTCACTCAAATGGCCGTTGCGCTCCATGTATTGAATGATTAAATCTATTTTTTCTTTTGCTGCTTCAATTTGTTCTGGTGCACCACTTAGTTTTATTTGTGTGCCTCTTGATAAAATTTTTAATAATGGAAATTTCTTTTTTAAGATGTCGAATTTGTTATTGTTAACGCCAAAGAATTCAATGGGATTAACTGTCTCTAGATTGATAATAGTGTCAGTCAAGGGATTTAATTTAAAGGGTTAGTGTGGGATTAAATCTACCTACACAATTTAAAATACGGAAATCAAAAATGCAAGTATTAAATACGCACATTTGTGGATTACTAAAATGATAACATTCAGTTCATTTTAGTATTTTATAGAAATAGAAAAACGCTGGGACTATCTAATTGCTTTTAATGTAGCGATCATTTGTTTGGGGTCTGCAGCTTTGAAAACAGTAGTGCCTGCAACTAATACATCTGCACCGGCAGCCACTAATTTGGCAGCATTATTTTCTGTAACGCCACCATCAATTTCAATAAGGGTAGTAGCTCCAGCTGTAGTAATTATTTGCTTCAAAACTTTCACTTTTTCGTAAGTGTGCTCAATAAATTTCTGTCCACCGAAACCAGGATTCACGCTCATTACACAAACCAAGTCTATATCTTTAATTACCTCTTTTAATAATTCAACTGAGGTATGTGGATTAATGGCTACACCTGCTTTCATCCCATGCGCTTTGATTTGTTGTAAAGTGCTATGTAAATGAGGACAAGCTTCGTAATGTACTGTTAATATATCTGCACCTGCTTTTTTAAAATCTGCAATATATTTTTCAGGAGACACAATCATTAAATGCACATCCAAAACTTTTGTTGTAGCAGTTTTGATTTGTTCAATGATAGGTAAACCGTAACTAATATTGGGAACAAAACTACCATCCATTACATCTAAGTGAAAATATTCGGCCTCAGATTCATTTAACATTTTACAAGCTTCGCTTAATTTTAAAAAGTCGGCTGCTAATAAGGAAGGTGCAATGATTGGCATGGTCTTTATTTCTTACAAAATTAAGTACTTTTGCACTCAATTAAAAAAGTATATGAATAAGTTAACCCTATTTTTTGCAGCTATATTAAGCTTTTCAACAGTTTTTAGTCAACAAGATTCTGTTTTATTTGCAGGTGAGCATCATTTTAAAAACATTATTCAATTAACCAATGGGGGAGATAATGCAGAAGCTTATTGGAGCTATGATAGTAAGCGAATTACTTTTCAAAGAACCAATCCTAAAGAAGGTATTAATTGCGATCAAATTTTTATGGGTTTAGTACCTACCAATAATAACACTCCATTTACTTACAAGTCAATTAGTGGAGGAAAGGGAAGAACTACTTGTTCTTATTTTTTACCAGATGGGAAACATATTATATATGCATCTACTATCGGAGGTGGTGTTGATTGCCCTCCAGCAGTAGATAGAGCAAAGTATGGTAATAAATATATTTGGCCTTTATATAATAGCTATGATATTTACATGGCTGATACTTCTGGCAAAGTGATCAAACAATTAACCAATGCAAAAGGGTATGATGCAGAAGCAACTTTATCTTATGATGGAAAGAAAATGATTTATTGTAGTGATAAGGAAGGTGATTTAGAATTATATGTAATGGATTTAGCTACTGGAAAAGAAAAAAGAATCACCCATACTTTGGGTTATGATGGTGGTGCATGGTTTAGTCCTGATGGAAAGAAGATTGTATGGAGAGCAAGCAGACCAAGCACTCCAGAAGAAATTGAAGAATATAAATCTTTATTAGCAGAGGGTATGGTGGCTCCAACAAAAATGGAAGTTTGGATTGCCAATGCAGATGGTTCTGATGCAAAACAAATTACTCATTTAGGTCAAGCCAACTGGGCGCCTAATTTTACACCAGACGGAAAGCATATTATTTTTTGTAGCAACCACGAATACAAAAGAGGATTCCCTTTTAATATGTACCTAATGGATTTAGAAGGAAATAATATTGAGAAAATTAGCAGAGATAAAGGATTTGATGCTTTCCCGATGTTTAGTTTTGATGGCAAGAAAATTATTTTTGCTTCCAACAGAAACAATGGAGGCACAAGAGATACCAATTTATTTGTAGCAGATTGGGTAGAATAGTTTATTTTAGAATAACAAAACATATTATATGAATACAGGTTTATTACATTTACATAATGCCCTAAGATGGTTGATTTTAATTTCTTTATTAGTAAGCATCTATCAATTATATGCTAAGAAAGACGCTTTGAAAACCAGCAAGATTTTATTAATTTCCTCTCATACAACTTTGTTATTGGGTTTATATCAGTACTTTTTTGGTCCAGTGGGTTTAAAGATGATTCAAGCAGCTGGCATGGGAGTAGCCATGAAAGACGCGACTACTCGTTTCTGGGCGGTGGAGCATATCAGTTCAATGTTAATTGCCATAGTGTTGATCACTATTGGTCATATTAGCTACAAAAAGACTCAAAATGGATCCAAAACCACCATTTTTTATGTAATTGCCCTTTTATTGATCGTTTTGGCGATGCCATGGCCTTTTAGAGAGGGAATTGGAAGACCTTGGTTTCCAGGGATGGCTCATTAGAATGTAACATATTGATTTACAATATATTGTGATTTATTTGAAAAGGAGAAGCCTGTCTTCTCCTTTTATTTTGGGCTTTTTAGAAGAATTAATCGGTATTTTTTCTTAATTCCATTCATTTCCATATCTTTGCAACCCCAAAATAAGTATGTCAAAACAACCGCTGATTAAACAAGATGGAGTTATTATTGAAGCACTGAGCAATGCTATGTTCAGAGTAAAGCTTGAAAATGGTCACGAAATCTTAGCAACAATTTCTGGAAAAATGCGCATGCACTATATCAGAATTTTGCCTGGAGATAAAGTGGGAGTAGAGATGAGTCCATATGACTTAACAAGGGGAAGAATTATTTTTAGACATAAATAATTCTCAAAAAAATTAAAAGAATAAGTAGAATAATATTTTAAAAACAAAAAGATGAAAGTTAGAGCATCTATCAAAAAACGTAGTGCCGATTGTAAGATCGTGAAGCGTAAAGGTAAATTATACGTAATCAACAAAAAGAATCCTCGCTTTAAGCAAAGACAAGGATAGTAACCATTTAAGTAAATAAAAACAAGTTTTAAAATATGGCTCGTATTGCCGGTATAGACTTACCAAAAAACAAAAGAGGAGAAATTGGATTACAATACATTTTCGGTATTGGTCATTCAACTGCTCGTTATATCTTAGAAAAAGCAAACATCAGTTACGATAAAAAAGTAAATGAGTGGAATGACGAAGAGCAAACTGCAATTCGTAATATCATCAACGCTGAGTTTAAAGTAGAAGGTGCTTTGAGAAGTGAAGTGTCTATGAGTATTAAGCGTTTATTAGATATCGCTTGTTACCGTGGTTTACGTCACAGAAAAGGTTTACCTGTTCGTGGTCAAAGAACTAAGACTAACTCTCGTACTCGTAAGGGTAAGCGTAAGACAGTTGCTGGTAAGAAGAAAGTAGCTAAAAAATAATAACCTAGGGTAATATTGGGAAACTAATATTACCCTTTGCTATAAAAATCCCTATCAGAATTGGATCCTGTTCAACCAACAGGGGAGATTTGATACGGTTTCCGCCTCGGCGGAATTTTCTATTAAATAACCCGCTCTGTTTTGATAAAAAATAGAGCACACCTCAAGTAAAATGGCTAAACCACAAAAAGCACAAAACAGTGCAAAAGCAGCTGCAAAAAAGAGAGTCGTTAAAATCGACGCAGCAGGCGAAGTGCGTATCAACGCAAGTTTCAACAATTTAATTATCGCATTCACTAACAAAGCTGGTCAAGTAATTAGCTGGAGCAGTGCTGGTAAAATGGGCTTCAGAGGTTCTAAGAAGAACACTCCATATGCAGCTCAAATGGCAGCAGCTGACGCAGCAAAAGTTGCATTAGACGCTGGTGTGAAGAGAGTAGATGTATTTGTAAAAGGTCCAGGTTCTGGTCGTGAAGGAGCTATTCGTTCTATTTCTCAATCAGGTATCGAAGTAACTTCTATCCGTGACGTGACTCCAATGCCACATAACGGTTGTCGTCCTCCAAAACAAAGAAGAGTATAACACTAACAATATTATTTAAACCGGGTATTGCATTCATTTTAGATTTTTACTGATGCTTTACCGTCACCAAAAAATCAAAAACAATAATTATGGCACGTTACACAGGTCCCAAAACAAAGATTTCCCGCATTTTCGGCGAACCTATCTTAGGAAACGCTAAATGGTTGGGTAAAAACAGCAACCCTCCAGGTCAACACGGTGCGCAAAGAAAGCGTAAGCAATTAGGAGAGTATGCATTGCAATTAAGAGAAAAGCAAAAAGCAAAATACACTTATGGTGTATTAGAGCGTCAATTCCGTAAAACATTTGAAGAAGCATCTCGTTTAAAAGGTGTTAAAGGTGAAAACTTGATCAAATTGTTGGAAGCACGTTTAGACAATACCATTTTCAGAATGGGTTTAGCAGCTAGCCGTCCAGAAGCACGTCAGTTGGTAGCTCATAAGCATATCGCAGTAAACGGTGAAGTAACTAATGTACCTTCTTACACTTGTAAGCCAGGTGATGTAATCACTTACCGTTCTAAGAGTGCACACAATACTTCTATCGTAAGCAAGCAACGTCCTTCTAGCACGAAGTTTAGCTGGGTAGATTGGAATCCAAACACGAACACTGGTACATTCATCGCAATGCCAGAGCGTGAAGCAGTTCCAGAGAATATCAAAGAACAATTAATCGTTGAATTGTATTCTAAATAGTAGCACTTAACAACATTTCTTTCTTCGGAAAGATTCAAATAAAAAAAAG